>JALHNQ010000019.1:0-58210 GCA_022843405.1 Methylocystis sp.
CTGCGCCGCCGTCAGCCAGAAGTGATCCAGAATCATCAGCGTCCCCTTTCAGGAAGCCGTGAATCACAACGCTTGGTTCATGCCAAGCAGTTTATGGGTCTGGACCCTAGGTCGCGCCGCTTGGAGCGCGGCTCGCGAAAAAGTGGGAACCGGTTTTTCGCGTAAAGCGCGCTCTATACTTTTGCTCTTGCGCAGCGCCTCTTCTACTTGACGGCGCTCGGCAGCGGGATGTGGGCGAAAATGTTCGGCAACGCGCGCTTCGTCGCCTCGCGGCCGACGTGGATCAACTGCTCCGCCCGGTGGAAGTCGAACATGCCGACTTCTTCCAGGCGCGCGGTGATGGTCGCGTCCGGCGGGTCGCCGGCCAGCCGCGAACGCAGAATGCGGTCCTGAATGATGTTGAAGGCGTCGATCATCGCCGTAGCGACATTCGGCGCGTCGCCCGACTGGCGGTCGAAATAGCGCGGCAGGAAGCGATCCGCGAAGGAGAGGTCGGCCTTCTCTGCAAACGGCCCTGCATCCACCGCGCGCTTTTGCGCCGCCGGATCGTCGCGTATGACGCGCGCGCGATACATCGTGTCGGCGGTGACGTTCACGGCGATCACATATTCGGCGCCGAGAGCGCGGCAGACGGTGACCGGCACGGGATTGACCAGCGCGCCGTCGAACAGCCAGCGGTCGCTGATGCGCACCGGCTCAAAGATGCCTGGCAGGGCATAAGAGGCGCGGATGGCGAGCGACAACGAACCGTGCTGCAGCCAAACCTCGTGTCCGGTGCCGACTTCGGTCGCCACGGCGGCGAAGGGGATCGGCAGCTCTTCGATGTCGACGCCTGCGAGCTCTTTTTCCAGCGCGGACCGCAGCCTTTCGCCGGTGATCAGACTCGCGCCGGAAAATGAGAGATCCATCAGCGTGAAGACACGCCGCTTGGTAAGCGACCGGGCGAAGGCTTCGATCGCGTCAAGCTTGCCGGCGGCATAGCATCCACCGATCACCGCGCCGATCGACGTGCCCGCGATCACGTCCGGATAGATGCCATGGGCCACGAGCTCGCGCAGCACGCCGATATGCGACCAGCCGCGCGCCGCGCCGGCGCCAAGCGCCAAACCGATTGTCGGCTGTCCGCGTCTCTCGCGCTTCGCGTCTGTATCCGCCTTGCGAACGACGGTGGTCGGAGGAGCTTGGGGTTCGTCCGTCATCGCGCTACCCGCGTCGGAGCCGTGATCTTGGATGTTGCTTGAGCGTAGCGATAACATGCCTGTGCTCCTGCTCCGCGATCTCCTTCGGCGTCGAAGCGGCGCAAGTTATATTTGGAGACCAGCCTGCGCCTCGAAAATGGCTTCCAGGTTAACTTTCCGCCAAATGGCGGCAGCTAGCGCTCGGCGCCGTCGGCGGAGAAGACCAACCCGCCATCGCCATTGAGCGCCCGATAGAAGCAGGATTTCCGCCCGGTATGGCAGGCTTTGCCGTCGCCGCCGACTTCAACCTCGAGCAGCAAGGCGTCCTGATCGCAGTCGACGCGCAATGACAGAACATTCTGAGTCTGGCCCGAGGTCTCGCCCTTGCGCCACAATTCGCGCCGGGAGCGCGACCAATAATGGGCGAAACCAGTTTCGATCGTCTTCTCGAGCGCGAGTTGGTTCATATAGGCGACCATCAGCACGTCGCGCGTCGCCGCTTCAACGGTGACGCAGACGATGAGGCCGTGCGCGTCGAATTTCGGCGCGAAGACGACCCCCTCCTCCACGTCCTCTTTAAGGGCCTGCGACATCAGCGCGCTCCGCGCAGCAGCGTATAAAAATGCGCCTGCTGAGCCGGATCGTCGCGGAACACGCCGGAAAACTGCATGGTGACCGTCGACGATCCCTGTTTCATCACGCCGCGCATCGACATGCACATATGTTCGGCTTCGACCATCACCGCGACGCCGCGCGGCGCCAGCGCTTCGTCGATCGCCGCCGCGATCTGCGCCGTCATCGCTTCCTGGGTCTGGAGCCGGCGGGCGAAAATCTCGACGAGTCGGGCGAGCTTGGAGAGGCCGACCACGCCGCCGTTCGGGTAATAGGCGATGTGCGTCTTGCCGACAAAGGGGACGACATGGTGTTCGCAGTGCGAGGTGAAGGGAATGTCGCGCACGAGCACGAGATCGTCATAGCCTTCGACCTCCTCGAAGACCTTCGAGAGGACCTCGTCGGCGCTCTCCCGATAGCCGCTGAAGAATTCTTCATAGGCCTTGACCACCCGGCGCGGCGTGTCGCGCAGCCCCTCGCGGTCGGGATCGTCGCCTGCCCAACGCAGCAGCATGCGCACGGCGGCCTCGGCCTCCGCGCGGCTGGGACGTTCGAGCTTGGGGGGCGGTTCGAACGAAGAAAGGGGAAAGGTCTTAACCACGTCATCCATGTGGCGCCTCCGACTAACAAGCGCCGCCCGCCTTCAAAGGGCGTCGGCCGTCTGGAGCCTTGCACGAAACGTGCAAGTCCCGGTCCCTCAAATCGTCGCCCTCTCCAGATGGTTCGAGATCACGCGAGAATTCGAGACTAACGTGGCCTTTGACGGCCCCGGCGCGCCAGCCGCTTTCGCGAAGGCGCGCAAAATCCTATATAGAGTTTTATCGAGGCGATGGTAAGGCCTCCGCTTGAAACGCGCCGGCGGCGATGCTGAACAACATATATAATCAACGCATTCTGGAGCTTGCCGGAAATATTCCGCGGCTTGGCCGGCTGCCGCAGCCGGACGCGACCGCCTCCGCCTATTCCAAGCTCTGCGGCTCGACGATCACCGTCGATCTGAAGCTGCGCGACGGCAAGGTGGCGGACTACGCCCATGAGCTGAAGGCCTGCGCGCTGGGCCAGGCGTCGGCCTCGATCATGGCCCGCAATGTCATCGGCTCGACCCCTCAGGAGCTGCGCGAGGCGCGCGACGCGCTGCGCAAAATGCTCAAGGAGAACGGCCCGCCGCCGACCGGCAAATGGGCCGACCTCGCGGTGCTGGAGCCGGTGCGCGACTACAAGGCGCGCCACGGCTCGACGATGCTGGCGTTTGACGCGGTGGCGGAGGCAGTGGCGAAGGCGGAGCCTTCACCCTCCATTTGACGGAGTAATCGCCCTAGGACGCGCCACTGAAGAATGCGGGAGCGCTTCCGCCTTCCCGCAGCCGACTTAGTGGAACGCGAACCTTTGACGCAGTCGAATCTCGAACAGCGAGGTCGTGTCGGAAACCTCGTTGGCGACGGCGAGGTAATTAATTCCGCGCGCGCGCAGAGCGGTCAGGCCTTCCGGCGAAATATCGCCGTCGCTGATGATCATGTCCAGGAATTGCGCCGCAAAGGGATTTGTCACGTCGTAAATCGCGATGGCCGACTTCGTCGTGCGCTCAAGCCCGATGAAGGCCAGCACGCGACCATCGATATGCATCAACGCCACGCCCTCTGGCTCGACGCCCTTGTTGTCGCTGCGTCCATGGTCATAGATGCCGCGGCTGATCGCTTCGGCGTCGAGCTTATTGCCGCTGTCGAAGACGATGCGGCCAGCGGCGTCGAGCGGATTGCCGCTGTCGAAGCCGGCGCGGCCTGCGGCGTCGCGGATCGAAAACGACCGGCCGCCGAATGAAACCAGATTTCCCCGGCTCGACTCGACGTTCGACATCGTCAGGCGGCCGAGCAATGAACCATCCGGCACATATTCCACGCTGGAATTGCCGGCGGACCCACGACGCTCGTCCTCGCCGTCATTGCTTCCATTGTCTCTCGCATCGCCTTCATTGGCCATGACCAGATAGGTACGGCCTTGATATTCGTAGGCCGCGATGGAGTCGGGCTGATAAAGTCCCTTGACGGGGACCTGCTCCAGCTTGACGACGGCGTCCTGATCGTTCGCGTCTATGCCGTTGCCGGGAAGATTGAAGTCTTTCAGGCCAAGGCCGATGACCCGTTCAAAACGGCGCGTTCGCAAGTCCAGCACGGCGACGCCATTCGCTTCCTGAAGGCCGACATAGGCCTTGTCGCCCCGTGGGTCGATCGCGATGTATTCCGGCTCCGGATCGTAAGGACACATATCGGGGCGCGTCGTTCCGTTGCCGGTCGCTGGAAACTTGCGAAGCTCGCCATAGCCCGGAAGCGTCGGGCTTATGGGCAGCGTCGTGACCGCGCGCGTCGTCACATCGATCAGACTGACGCTGCCAGGAGGATCCAAGGGACAAGGCTGACCGGACGTGCGCGGATTGGGCGTTCCTTCATTGGCCACGAGCACCATGCGGCCGTTAGGCGCAAAGGTCAGCATGTCCGGCAGAGCGCCCACGGTGACGGGGGCGCCCACGCGCTGGCCCGTGTGCGTGTCGATGAAGAGGACCACGCCGGGCTGCGAGCGATCGCTCGCCTCGACGGCGAGCGCGGCAAGCCCGTCGTTGATCGCAACACTGTTGACGGCGCCATAAGGCGCAACGCTGATATTGGATATCCATTTGCCGGTGTCGCGCGCAAGCACATCGACGCCGACCACGCCCGCCACCCACAGCCGGTCGGCGCGCTCGTCATAGGCGACGATTTCCGCTTTTTGTCCCGGAACTTTGCTCTGCGCATGGGGATAGCTCCAGACGCGGCGCGTTTCGACCGATAGCGACGGCTCGGCCGACGCGCTGCCGATGTAGAGCGACGCAAGAGCGATGGACAGGCCGCGCAAGGCCGCGCCGGCGCGAAGTTTGTAGTGCAGCCGCATGTGCAAGTCTTTCCGATATCCGAGAAGCTGTAGCTCGACCCGGAACATCGACGGGGAACGTTTCAGCCGCATGACAATCCTTCTTTCGCGACTGCATCGGGCCTATGCTGAGGCGAAACAGGAGCGGCGCCGTTGACCTCCGATCGGGAATATCCAAAAGCCCTCGGCTGGTGGCGTGGAACGCCGCTTTACCTTCGCATCCTCGGCGCGGTGGCTGTCGGCGTCGCGGTCGGCGTCGCCTTTGGCCCGGACGCCGCGCCGCTCGAAATTCCGGCAAAGCTCGTCCTGCGGCTCCTCGGCGCGCTGGCGCCGCCGCTGATCCTGCTGGCGATCGTGCAGGCGCTGATGCGTGCGCATCTTGGCGGCCGGCAGACGCTGCGGCTGGTCATTCTGCTGTTGACGAACACGCTGGTGGCGATCGGCATCGGTCTCCTTGTCGCCAATGTCCTTCAGCCCGGCTCATGGTCGAGCCCCGCGCCGGCGCATGCGCCCGCCAAGGCTGCCGCTGGCGCTGATCCTCTGGCGCAATTCCTGGACAATGTGCCCAGGAGCATCGGCGGGCCGTTTTCGGACAATGGCGCGGTGATGGGCGTCATCTTCATCGCCGTGGCGCTGGGGGTCGCGCTGAGAAGCTTGCGGCAGCACGAGGTGCGCACCGTCGAAGACCTCGTTCACGTGGCGTTGACCAGCCTGATTACGATTCTGCACTGGATCATCGACCTCGTGCCGCTGGCGGTGTTCGGCATCGTCGCCAGCATCATCGGCGTGAAGGGATTTGGCGATTTTCTCGCGCTCGGAGGCTTCGTCGTCGCCGTGCTCGCGGCGCTGACGCTGCAAGCCTGCTACTACCTCATTCGCGTGCGACTGGGTTCCTGGGCGGCACCGCTCTATGTGCTGCGCGGCGTGCGCGATGCGTTGGTGATGGCGTTTTCGACCGGCAGCTCCACCGCCACCATGCCGGTGACCTATGCGCGGCTGCGCGAAAATGTCGGACTGCGCGAGGAGTCCGCCAGCATGGGCGCGCTCGTGGGCGCAAATTTCAATAATGACGGCACGGCGCTCTATGAAGCCATGTCGGCCCTGTTCGTCGCGCAATTGCTCGGCATGCATTTGACGCTCGGGCAGCAATTCATCGTGGTGGTGACGTCGGTCGTCGCATCCGTCGGCGCGGCCGGCATTCCGGAAGCGGGTTTGGTGACGATGACGATGGTCTTCAAGGCGGTGGCGCTGCCCACCGACTACATCGCCATGCTTTTTACCGTCGACTGGTTCCTGGACCGCTGCCGGACGGCCATCAACGTCATGGGCGACGTAACGGTCAGCTGTCTGCTGGATGGCAAAACGCGCGAGCCGCCAGAGACGGGACCGCCCTAAGGCTCGCCCAAACGCCCCTTTCCGCCTACGCTGGCGGCATGATCCCTGCCCCGATTCGCATTCTCGGCATCGACCCCGGCCTGCGCAACACCGGCTGGGGAGTCATCGCGGCGCAGGGTTCGCGGCTCTCCTTCATCGCCTGCGGGCGGGTACGCTCGGACGCCAGCCTCAACATGGGCGAGCGGCTGCGGCAATTGCACGACGGGCTGATGGGCGTCATCGCCGACCATGCGCCGCATGAAGCGGCGATCGAAGAGACCTTCGTCAATCGCGATCCGCAATCGGCGCTCAAACTCGGACAGGCGCGCGGCGTTGCGCTCACCGCCCCTGCCCTCGCCGGCCTCGTCATCGCCGAATATGCCGCCAATCTCGTCAAGAAGACTGTCGTCGGCGCCGGCCATGCCGACAAGGCGCAGGTGCAGATGATGGTGCGCGTGTTGTTGCCGGCGAGCGCCGCGACGAGCGCCGACGCCGCCGACGCGCTGGCGGTCGCCATCTGCCACGCCCAGCACCGTGGCATGCGTGCGCTCAAGGAGAAGATTGGATGAGAGGCCTTCTCGTCAGCTTTTTCGCATTGGCGTCGGCGCCAGCTCTCGCCGCCTCGGTCGGCAAGGATTCGCCGGCGGGGCGGTATGCGCTCGACGACGCCGGCTGCAAGGCGAAGGATTATTTCGTCACGCTGACTGAAAGCGAGGCGGTTCTGCCGACGTTCAGCTGCACGGGCGTCGACTACGACCAGACCGAAAACAAGGGCGGCCGCACCGTTTACAAGGCGAGCGCCAAATCCTGCGTCGGCGAGGAGTCGGCCAAGCCTCGCAAGGAAGCCTTCACCCTTATCGTCGACGCCGCCGGCCTGCAGATTCTCTGGGCCGACGGAACCAAGAGCGCGGTCTTCGCGCGCTGCGCGCCATGATCGGCAAGCTCAAGGGACTCATCGATAGCTACGGCGAGGATTTCGTCATCCTCGACGTGAACGGCGTCGGCTATGTCGTGCATTGTTCGACGCGCACGCTGCAAAAACTGCCGCGCGTCGGCGAGGCGTCCGCGCTCGCCATCGAAACGCAGGTGCGCGAAGATTCGATCCGCCTTTTCGGCTTTACGAACGAAGCGGAACGCGACTGGTTTCGGCTGCTGCAGAGCGTGCAGGGCGTCGGCGCCAAAGTCGCGCTGGCGATCCTGTCGATTCTCTCCGCGAATGATCTCGCCTCGGCGATCGCCCTGCAGGACAAGGCGACCGTCTCTCGCGCGCCGGGCGTCGGACCGAAGCTCGCCGCGCGCATCGTCGCCGAGCTGAAGGACAAGGCGCCGGTCTTCGGCGCTGTCGACCCTGCCCTGGCGCGGCTCTCCGGCGAGGAGCCGGAAGGCGCGCCATCGGCGGCGCGCGACGCGATTTCGGCGCTCGTCAATCTCGGCTACGGACGCCCACAGGCGGCGGCGGCGGTCGCCGAGAGCCTGAAGCAGCTCGGCGAAGGCGCAGAGGCCGGCGCGCTGATTCGACAAGGGTTGCGAGAACTCGCACGCTGAACGACGGCGACTACTCGGCGATCACGTCGCGATAAATCTCGGCGAGCGGAACGCCAACCCCGATCGCCGGCAATTCCAAAGTCGCGGCGAGCCCATCAAAGATCCGCACGCCCCCCCACTCATCTGCGACACGGTCGAAAGTCTCGATATGGGCGCGATCGCGCTCAACCAGCACATAATGCTTCAGGCTCGGCAGCAGTTGATAGACCGCCCATTTCTCGAATCGGTCTCGCGCTTTGCTCCCTTCCGACATCACTTCGATGAGCACCGTCGGATCGGACAGATATGCGGCTCCTGGCTCAAGCGCGCTACAATGGACGATTACGTCCGGCAGCGTTGAAGACTCTGTCGGGCGGCTACGCAACCGAAACGACTCAACCAAGGTCCGGCAGGGCGAACCCGACGCACGCAAGCGCTCGCGGATGCCGTTCGCCAAATTCTGGATGATGTAGTTGTGCTCCCAGCGCGCGCCGACCATCATGCGCACGACGCGGCCGCCGATCAGCTCCCATTTTTCGTCGGCGGGCTTGTCGGGGAGAAGTTCCTCGAAATCGTCGAGGGACATATACTCATATTGCGAGGACGGGCGATTCACGGCGCGGCTCCGTTTGCCGCATCATAGCACAGCGCGCCGGTCGGATTTCAACGCTGCTCTGGAGCGCCCTTGACCACCAGGGCAATTTGGGAGCGAAAGGGCGAACAATGTCGATTGCGCGATCCACCTCCCCCTCGAGGGGGGAGGTCGGCGACCAATGGTCGCCGGGTAGGGGTGACACCCGAGCCTCGGGTCAACACCCCACCCCGGCCTGCTTCGCAGTCCGACCCTCCCCCTCGAGGGGAGGGTGGAGGCGCTTCCACCTGATCGACACGCCTTGACCACCTCCCGCCTTATCAGCCCCGAGCAGCGCGACGACGACGCCGACGCGTCGCTGCGCCCGCTGTCGCTTTCCGATTTCACCGGACAGGAGGCGGCGCGCGCCAATCTCAAGGTGTTCATCGGGGCGGCGAAGACGCGCGGCGAGGCGCTCGATCACGTGCTGCTCGTCGGCCCGCCGGGGCTCGGCAAGACCACGCTTGCGCAGATCGTGGCGCGCGAACTCGGCGTCAACTTCCGCTCGACCTCCGGCCCGGTCATCGCCAAGGCCGGTGATCTCGCCGCGCAGCTCACCAATCTCGAGCCGCGCGACGTGCTGTTCATCGACGAAATCCACCGGCTCAATCCTGCGGTGGAGGAAATCCTTTATCCCGCCATGGAGGATTTCCAGCTCGACCTCATTATCGGAGAGGGGCCGGCGGCGCGCTCGGTGAAAATCGATCTTGCGAAATTCACCCTGGTCGGCGCGACGACTCGCGCGGGACTGTTGACGACGCCGCTGCGCGACCGCTTCGGCATTCCGATACGGCTCAATTTCTACACGCCGGAAGAACTGGAGCTGATCGTCAAACGCGGCGCGCGCGTGCTCGGTGTCAGCGTCGACGACGCCGGCGCAAAGGAGATCGCGCGGCGCTCGCGCGGCACGCCGCGCATCGCCGGCCGCCTGTTGCGGCGCGTGCGCGACTTCGCCATCGTCGACGGCGTCGGCGCGATCACGCGCAAACTCGCCGACCGCGCGCTGTCGCTGTTAGAGGTCGATTCGATCGGTCTCGACGTGATGGACCGCCGCTATCTCGATCTGGTCGCGGTCAATTTCGGCGGCGGTCCGGTGGGGATCGAGACGATCGCCGCAGCGTTGTCAGAGCCGCGCGACGCGATCGAGGACATTATCGAGCCGTTTCTGTTGCAGCAGGGATTCCTGCAACGCACGCCGCGCGGTCGTCTGCTGACGCCGCACGCCTTTCGTCATCTCGGCCTAGCGGAGCCGGCGCGGCCGGCGGGACAGTTCGGATTGTTTGAGGAAAGTGAAGACTAATCCGCGATCAGGCTGTGAGCACGAAGTAGATCATCGCGCCGAACAAAAGAACCGCGGCGATCTCGCCGGCATGTTCGAAGACTTTCAGCGCGCGGCCAAAAAATTGCGACTGCATGAGGCGCCTCCATGAGGCGTATATGGCGTCGCAAACTTCGCATTCCAACTGTCACGCCGTACTCGATCACCGATTGCGCGACTATCGGCGTTAACGCGCGATCGGACCGCCGGCCTTCAGCCAAGCGTCGAGTCCGCCCTGTATGTGCCGGGCGGCGGCGAGGCCAGACGCCTGCGCCGCCTCGACCGCCATGGCGGAGCGCTCGCCATAGGCGCAATAGAATAGGATCTGCGCGCCCGTGGCGGCGGCGAGTTCGTGCAGCAATCCGCCTTCGCGAATATGCTCCTCCAATTCGCCATAGGGCATATGGCGCGAGCCGGGGATGACGCCTTGCGCTTCTCTTTCATGCGCTTCGCGCAAATCGACGAGAGCGAATGACGGCTGACCGAGAACGTCAAGCGCCTCTTGCGGTGTAAGCGACCAGCCCCGCCGCGCAATATCTTCCTGACACAGGCCGATATGTCTGTTCGCCGGCACCGCCACATCCATCATTTTCGGATTGGGCAAATGCAGACTGTCCATCAGCGCGACATATTCATCGATGGACTTGACCTGCAAACGCGGGTTGAACGCCCGCTCTTCGCCGATCGTGCTGACCGTATCGCCCTTGTAGTCATGTGCGGGATAGACAAACGTCGAGTCGGCAAGCTTCAACAGTTTGCCGAAAATCGACTCGTATTGGGCATGTGCGTCGCCGTTCTGAAAATCGGTGCGGCCGGTGCCGCGGATCAGCAGCGTGTCGCCGGTGAAAACCCTGTCAGGCATCGTAAAGCTGTATGAATCGTCGGTGTGCCCCGGCGTGTAGAGCACATCAAGCTCGACGCCGGGAATGCGGATGCGGTCGCCTTCGCGGACCCGCATCGACACCACGTCGGCGTTGCTGCGCTCGCCCATGACGGTCACGCAATGGGTGCGGTCGCGGAGCGCGCCCAATGCGGTGATGTGATCGGCGTGAGTGTGCGTATCCACGGCCTTGACCAGTCGGACATCGAGCTCGCGGATCAGCTGCAGATAGCGGTCGACCTTGTCGAGCACCGGATCGATGATCAGCGCCTCCCCGCCGCGATTGCCGGCGAGGAGATAGCTGTAGGTATTGGAGACGCTATCGAACAACTGTCTGAAGATCATGGCGCGCGCCTCGCGCCTTCGCCGGGATCACTTCGGCTGTGGCACGATCCGCAGATAGGGCCGCGGCGCGTTCCAGCCATCCGGGTAGATTTTCTTCGCCTCATCGTCGGAGACCGATCCGGCGATGATGACGTCGTCGCCTGGCCGCCAGTTCACCGGCGTCGCCACCTTGTGTTTGGCGGTCAGTTGCAGTGAGTCGATGACGCGAAGCACTTCGTCGAAGTTGCGGCCAGTGGTCATCGGATAGACGATGATGAGCTTGATCTTCTTGTCGGGCCCGATGACGAAGACGTTACGGACCGTCTGATTATCCGCAGAGGTGCGCACGCTCGCGTCGCCGGAGGCGGCCGCCGGCAGCATGCCGTAAAGCTTTGATATGCTGAGGTTGGTGTCGCCGATCATGGGATAATGCGGGGTCGCGCCCTGCGTTTCGGCAATATCGACCGCCCATTTCGCGTGATTGTCGACCGGGTCGACGCTCAGGCCAATGACCTTGACGTTGCGCCGTTTAAATTCCGGTTCGAGCTTGGCCATATAGCCGAGCTCGGTCGTGCAAACAGGCGTGAAATCCTTGGGATGCGAGAACAGGATGCACCAGGAATCGCCGATCCAATCGTGGAATTTGATAGGTCCCTGCGTGGTGTCGGCTTCAAAATCCGGCGCAGTGTCGCCAATCTGGAAAGACATGTGGGAACTCCTCCGATATTGTTCGTTTCTTCGTCTTGCCGGCGCCTCTTGCTTTCTCGTCGATGGCGCGTCGTAGCCCCATGATGCGACTTTCGTGCCTCGGATCAAGGACTGACGGCGGTCCGTAGCCTCTCCTCGCTAAATCCCTTAGAAAAGCGGGCGATCGCCAAGCGCGGCGCCGCGAGCAGCCTTATCGAGCTCTGATGACGAATGTCTTTATCCCACACCGGACTCCCGTCCGCGTCTATTACGAGGACACTGATTTTTCAGGCCTTGTCTATCACGCCTCCTATCTTCGCTTCATGGAGCGGGCGCGCACCGAAATGCTGCGCGCGCTCGGCCTTGATCAGCGGGCGCTGCTCGACGGCGCGGCCGGCGCGCCGATTTTCTTCGTCGTCCGGTCGATGGACATCGACTTTCGCAGGCCGGCGACCATGGACGATCTGCTGACCGTGGAAACCGAGGCTCTCGACCTCGGCGGCGCTTCGCTGTTGCTTGAGCAACGGGTCTTGCGGCAGGCGGAACTGCTCGTCAGCGCCAAAGTCACGATCGTCTGCGTCGAGGCCGGCCGCGCGCGCCGCCTTCCTCCTGAGGTGCGGGCCAAATTCGAGCGCTTGCTGCAAATTTGAGGGCAAAGCGTCGCCGCCATCTAGACGCCGCCTTTTACGGCCTAAAATGGCGTCGACATGGGAATCATCGAACCTGCTGCGCGACTGCGGCCCCGGACCGAGCCCTCGGACCCGGCGGAAACCGGCGCTCTGACCGTCGACCTCGCCGCCCTCGCCGACAATTGGCGGACGATGGCCCGGCTCGCTTGCGGCGCGGAATGCGGCGCGGTGGTGAAGGCCGACGCCTATGGCTTGGGGCTCGCGCCCGTCATGCGCGCGCTACGCTCGGCCGGCTGCCGAACCTTTTTCGTCGCCAATGTGGTGGAAGGCGAAGCAGCGCGGGCGGTTGCGCCCGACGCGACGATCTATGTGCTGGACGGCCTCGTTCCCGGCGCGGCGCGACGCCTCGCCGCCGCCGATCTCATTCCCGCCTTGGGCTCGCTCGGCGAAATCGAGGAATGGGCGGCGACCGGCCGCAAACCCAGAGCCGCCATCCATTTCGACACGGGCATGAACCGTTTCGGCGTTCCAATCCATGAGGCGGCCGAGGCGGCCGAGCGCGCCCGCCAGATCACGCCTACCCTGGTGATGAGCCATTTCGTCAGTTCGCAGATGCGCGACGCGGCCCGCAACGCGCGGCAGATCGAGGATTTCCTCGACGCCCGCGCGCGCTTCGCCGACATTCCGGCGTCAATGTCGAATTCGTCGGCCGTCTTCCTGCCGCAGCGGCCGCATTTCGATCTAATTCGGCCCGGCTATGCGCTCTATGGCGGGAATCCGACGCCCTATGCCGAATGTCCGGTGCGTCCGGTCGCGCGGCTGCATGCGCGCATCCTGTCGACGCGCGAGATCGAGCCGGGGATCAGCGTCGGCTATGACGCGCTGTGGTCGGCGCAAAAGCGCACGCGAATCGCGACGATCGGCGTCGGCTATGCGGACGGCGTGCCGGTCGGCGCCACCGGCTGCGATGGCAAGCCGGGGGGAGAGGCGCTGGTCGGCGGCGTGCGCTGCCCCTTCATCGGCCGCGTCTCGATGGACTATGTCGTTCTAGATGTCTCGAAGGCGCCGCAAGACGCCGCGCAGCGCGGCGAATGGGTCGAACTTCTGGGCGACGACATTTGCGTCGAAGAAGCAGCGTCGCGCGCCGGGACGATCGGCTATGAGATTCTCACCCGGCTCGGGGCGCGATTCTCGCGGCGCTATGTCGGGGCTTAAGCCTTACGCCATCGCAAACCACGGCGCGAGTACGGGATATCCCTCCCCCGCCAGCAGCGATAGGGTCTCGTGAAGCGGCAGGCCGACGACCGCCGTGTACGACCCGACGATTTTCACCAAAAACACGCCGGCGCGCCCCTGAATCGCATAGGCGCCGGCCTTGCCGCGCCATTCGCCGGTCGAAAGATAGGCTTCGATCTCGGTCGAGCCTAGGCGCTTGAAGCGCAGCCGCGCCTCGGCAAGCCGCTTGCGCTCGAATCCGCGCGGGGTGATCAGGCTCACCGCCGAATAGACCCGGTGCTGGCGTCCGGACAGCAGCTGCAGGCACTCCTCCGCCTCTTCCCGCGTCTCGGCCTTGGGCAGGATGCGCCGGCCGACGGCCACGACCGTGTCGGCGGCGATGACGAAGGAGTCTTTCAGCTCGGGCCGCGTCGCCCTGAGCTTGGCGGCGGCGGCCGCCTTCTCGCTGGCGATTCGAATCGCGTAGGCGCGCGGCGATTCTCCGCGGTGCGGCGTCTCGTCGATGTCGGCGGGCAGCAGCGCGTCGGCGTCGAGTCCCGCCTGCTGCAACAGCGCCAGGCGCCGCGGCGACGCGGTGGCGAGAATGAGCTTGGGACGTGCGATTGGAGGATGGGCTGTCAAGAACGTCGCTCCGCCGAACGGAAATTACCTGAAGCGATATGTTATACGGCCTTTGGTCAAATCATAGGGGGTCATTTCGACCAGCACCTTGTCGCCAGTCAATACGCGGATGCGGTTCTTGCGCATCTTGCCGGCGGTATGGGCGATGATTTCATGGTCGTTTTCGAGCTTGACGCGAAACATCGCGCTCGGCAGCAATTCGGTGACGACGCCGGGAAATTCGAGCAGTTCTTCCTTGGCCATGTGGTTCCTTGTAAGGCGCTTGCCGCCGCGACTTGGCCGCGCGGCTTAGATAGCGCGAAAAAAGCGAAAAACCCGCTACCCCGGCCGGGGAGCGGACTTGGGCGCGGACCCTAATCGAGAACGAAGGATTTGTGAACCGGGGAGTTGGGGACGGCCCAAGCTCTCACAATTCGATCACGCGGCCGAGATCGCGCGGGCGTTCGACGTCAACGCCTTCGAGCGGCGCGGCGGCGAGAAGCGCCTTGAGCGAGCCCGGAGCTAGGGAAGGCACGACCTCTCGGAGAACGGCGCGAATTTCCGCTTCACGGGCAGGATCGGCGAGCCCGGCGGCAATGCCGCGGACAAGCGCCACATCCTCCTTGCGTGCTTGCACCTCGACACGCACGAGACCCTTTCGCTTCATGCGCTGTCGATAAAGTTGGACATTGGATTGTTGCGGCTTCGGTATTGCGCTTCGTTCTCATTGAGCCTCATTCTAACGCTCCTTTGAGCGACGGGCGTAACCTACCCTCCCCTTGAGGGGGAGGGCGGAGTAGGCGCCGCCTCATGTCATGCCCTAGTCGTCGCGATCGAGCGTAAAGCCGACTTTCACCACCACCTGATATTCGGCGACGACGCCCTTATTGATGTTGCCGCGAATCTGCACGACTTCGAACCATCGCAAATGACGCAGGGTTTCGCCGGCGCGCTTGAGCGCGGCGGCCACGGCGTCCTCGACGCTGTCGGGCGAAGCCCCCACGAGTTCGACGATCTTATAGACATGGCCTTCCATATGCGGCTCCCACAATTCTGATTGTGAATGACTTGCCTGCAATAGGTAGGCCATTCCCGGCGGGAACGTAGCGTCAGCTCAGTCGATCGCCGAACAGGAACTCCATCGCCCGATCAAGCCTGATATGCGGCAAAGGCAGGGGCTTCCGATCGGCGCCGAGCGCCGCGACCGGCGGCCTGAATTTGAGAAAGCGGAATTCGGCCTCTTCATCGGAAACGGCCAGCGCTTCGCCGCGAAACACGTCGCGCGGATCGGCCGGCAGCTCGCCCGGAAAAATCGCGCCTTCGGCGACACCATCAAACACTTCGTCGCCAATGTGTTCGCCCTCGGCCGGAACGCCGACGATGGCGGAAAGCCTTTCGCCCTCATGGCGAACCATGGCTTCGCGCGTCGCGCGCACGGCGGCAAGCGCAATCACGTCGATCTTGGCGCCGACTCCCTCGGCGCGTTCGATAGCGCGGGCGGTGAGGTGACGCAGGATCGCTTCGAGCCGGTCGTGGCTCGTATGATGCAGATGGTCGGCCTTCGTGGCGGCGAAGAGAATGCGGTCGATTTTCGGTCGAAAGATCGTCGAGAACAAATTGGCGCGGCCGGCGCGAAACGCCATGAGGACGCCGGTCAGCGCGGTTTCGAGATCGCGCACCGCCTCCGGGCCGGAATTCAGCGCCGCAAGCGCGTCGACGAGAACGATCTGACGATCGAGCCGCGCGAAATGATCCCGAAAGAACGGCCGCACGATCCGCGACTTATAGGCTTCGTAGCGCCGCTCCATTTCGCGTCCAAGGCTGCGATAGGGAAGCTCCTCGCTTTCCGATACGGGCAACGGCGCAAAGGTGAGCGCCGGCGAGCCTTCAAGATCGCCGGGCATCAGAAAACGTCCCGGCGGCAGGCTCGACAGCGCGAAGCGGTCGGAGCGGGCGAGACGCAGATATTGGGTGAAGGTCTGCGCGAGCTTCTGCGCGGTTTCTTCGTCGTAGCGCGCCTTGAAGTCGGTCTGCGCCGTCACGCCGCGCCATTCGCTTGCGATCTCGGCGCGCGCCGAAACGCTCGCCGCCTCCAGCGCCTCCCTGGACCACTGCGCGTAGGATTTGCCAAGGAGCGGCAGATCGAGCAGCCATTCGCCGGGGTAGTCGACAATATCGATATCGAGCCGCGCCGGCCCCTTGCTAAAGCCCTTGCGCAGCGACCACCCTTTCGAGCGAAATTCGAGCGTGACCCGCAATTCGGAAATGCGGCGCGTCGACTGCGGCCAACGCCGATCCGCGCCGGCGAGCGCCGCGAGATGTTCTTCGTAAGCGAAGCGCGGCACGCTGTAATCGGGCTGCGGGTCGAGATGCGCCGAAACGATGCGGCCTTCGGCGAAGGGTCGAAACACCGGAAGCTGAGTCTTGCTGTCAACGCCCTTGTCGCCGCGCGCCGCGAGAGCGCGCGTCAGATGGTGCACAAGCGCAGTGATGAAGACAGTCTTGCCGGAGCGCGACAGGCCGGTGACGCCAAGGCGCAAATGGCCCCCCGCGAGAAAGTCGGCGACGCTTTCGGCGGCGACGCGGCTTTCGAACAGCAGTTCGGAAAATTGCGACAAGGGCGCTCCCGTCGATCGTCCTCAAAGATATGGGGGACGCCACATGTAATCCAAAGGCGCCGGAATTGAACAGGGCGCATCCAAACCGCCGTTTGGCGCATTATGCCGTTGGGTCTTGCACGAGGGGCGGCGATGGCGGCGCATGTTTTCAAATTTGACGAGAGCTGGAACATTCCAGGCGCCAGCGTTGGAGACGTCTATGAGGTGCTGGCGCGCGGCGAACTACTGCCGCAGTGGTGGAAGGGCGTCTATCTCGAAGCCAAGCGCCTGACGCCGGGCGACGCGCCTGAGGTCGGCGCAAGGCTGTGGGCCAAGGTGCGCGGCTTCCTGCCCTTCACCCTCAGTTTCATCATCGAGGCGACCGAACTCGTCCCGCCGCGCCAGGTGGCGGTGCGCACCTGCGGCGATCTCGACGGCGCCTGGCGCGCGACGCTGACGCAGCGCGGCGACGATGTGCATGTCGCGCTCCTGTTCGAAGTGAAAATCGACCGTCCGGGCATGCGTTTTCTCGCGCCGCTCCTGCGGCCGCTTTTCGCCCTCAATCACTATTGGACGACGCCACGCGGCGAGAAAGGACTGCAGGAATATCTCAAGGCGCGACGAAGCGATCGCTCGACTTCGCTCAATCACCGCTTCGACATGGGGATGTAATCGCGCTGCTTCTCACCCGTATAGAGCTGGCGCGGACGGCCGATGCGCGAGCCCTGATCCTCGATCATTTCCTTCCACTGCGCGATCCAGCCGACCGTGCGCGCGACCGCGAACAGCACGGTGAACATCGCCGTCGGGAAGTTCATCGCCTTGATCGTGATGCCGGAATAGAAGTCGATGTTGGGATAGAGCTTCTTCTCGATGAAATAGTCGTCGTGCAGCGCGATGCGCTCGAGTTCGAGCGCGACGTCGAGCAGATCGTCCTTGACGCCGAGCTCGTTCAACACTTCCCGCGTCGTGCGCTGCATGATTTTGGCGCGCGGATCGTAGTTCTTGTAAACGCGATGGCCAAAGCCCATCAGGCGAAACGGATCGTTCTTGTCCTTGGCGCGCGCGATGAATTGAGGGATGCGGTCCGGCGTGCCAATTTCGGCGAGCATTTTCAGCACCGCTTCATTGGCGCCGCCATGCGCCGGCCCCCACAGCGAGGCGATGCCAGCGGCGATGCAGGCGAAGGGATTGGCGCCCGAGGAGCCGGATAGTCGAACGGTGGAGGTCGAGGCGTTCTGCTCGTGGTCGGCGTGCAGGATGAAAATGCGGTCGAGCGCGCGCGACAGCACCGGATTGACCTTGTATTCCTCGCAGGGGACGGCGAAGCACATGCGCAAGAAGTTCGACGTGTAGTCGAGATCGTTCTTGGGATAGACGAAGGGCTGGCCGATCGAATATTTATAGGCCATCGCCGCGAGCGTCGGGATTTTCGCGATCATGCGCGTCGAAGCGACCATACGCTGGGTGGGATCGGCGATGTTGGTCGAGTCGTGATAGAAGGCCGAAAGCGCGCCGACCGAGGCGACCATCACCGCCATCGGATGCGCGTCGCGGCGGAAACCCTGGAAGAAGCGCGCCATCTGCTCATGCACCATGGTGTGGCGCGTGATCCGATAGTCGAAATTCGCCTTCTCGGCGGCCGACGGCAATTCGCCGTAGAGCAGCAGGTAACAGGTTTCGAGAAAGTCGCCGTGTTCGGCGAGCTGCTCGATCGGATAGCCACGATAAAGCAGAATGCCGTCTTCACCATCAATGAAGGTGATTTTCGATTCACACGACGCGGTCGACGTGAAGCCAGGATCGAAGGTGAACATGCCGGTCTCGGCGTAAAGATTGCGGATATCCGCAACCGATGGCCCCAGCGTTCCGTCCTTTACCGGCAAGTCAACCGATGTGTCGCCGATCGTGAAGATACCGTTCTTCTCCGGCATGCCCGCTCCCTCTCAAACGCCCCGCCCCACGCCGAGCCGGTTCGCGGGCGACGCGCGGCGAAGGCTAAGCATGAAATGCGTCGCATTCACGATGTCGTCGCTTGCCTCGCACGCCGAAGCGCATTCGGATCATTTGTGCAGCGCAAAAAGTTATATCAACCGCAAGTCCTGTCAAGCACGCGCTAACTCTCGCGCGCGTCGCGCAACGCGTCGTCTTTGCCTATGGCGCGCAAATCGGCGCGGCGCCACAATTCTCGTCAGAGATGTTGGTTTGGACGCTATCCGACTGCAGCCTGGTCGGAAATTCTCGCCAGACTTTCCTCGCGCCCCAGAATTTCAAGCACGTCGAAAATGCCCGGCGACGTCGCGCGCCCCGTGAGCGCCGCGCGCAAAGGCTGCGCGAGGTCGCCAAGTTTGACGCCGAGCGCCGTCGCGAGGTCGCGCACGACGCCTTCCGTGGTTGCGGCCGTCCAATTCGGCAGAGGCGCAAGCTTGTCGACAAGCGTCGCAAGTCGCGCGCGCGCTTCGGTCGAGAGCAGCTGCGTGGCCTTTGCGTCCAGCGACAGTGGGCGATGCGCGAAGAGAAATGCGGCGCCGTCGAGAAGCTCGTTCAAGGTTTTGGCGCGCGCCTTGAGGCCCGGCAGTGCGGCGCGCAACTGGGCGCGTTTCCTATCGTCGAGCGCCTGCGCGATCGCGTCGCCGCCGTCGAGATAGGGCAGCGTCGCGACGAGCAAATCGAACAATTCGTCGTCATCGCTGTCGCGCAAATAATGGCCGTTCATATTTTCGAGCTTGGCGTAGTCGAAGCGCGCCGGCGAACGATGCACCTGCGTGAGATCGAAAGCGTCGATCATCTCCTGCGTCGTGAAAAACTCCTTGTCGCCCTGCGACCAGCCTAGGCGCACGAGATAGTTGCGCAGCGCCGCCGGCAGATAGCCCATGGCGCGGTAAGCGTCGACGCCGAGCGCACCATGGCGCTTGGAGAGCTTGGCGCCGTCCGGCCCATGGATCAGCGGAATATGGGCGAAGGCCGGCGCCTGCCAGCCCATCGCTTCATAGATATGCGTCTGTCGCGCCGCATTGGTGAGATGATCGTCGCCGCGAATGATCTGCGTGACGCCCATGTCGTGATCGTCGACGACGACCGCGAGCATGTAGGTCGGCGCGCCGTCGGAGCGCAACAGAATGAAATCGTCGAGATCCTTGTTTTGAAAAACGACGCGCCCCTGCACCGCGTCGTCGACGATCGTCTCGCCGTCCTGGGGCGCCTTGATGCGCACGACATAGGGCGCGTCCGCGGGCGCCTCGGATGGGTCTCGATCGCGCCAACGGCCGTCGTAGCGCCAGGGACGCTTTTCCGCCTTGGCCTTCTCGCGCATCTCGTCGAGCTCCTGCGCGGTGGCGTAGCAGCGATAGGCCCTGCCCTGCGCGAGCAGCGCTTGCGCGATTTCCGCGTGGCGCGCGGCGCGGGCCGACTGGTAGACGATCTCGCCGTCCCAATCGAGGCCGAGCCATTTGAGCCCGTCGATAATGGCGTCGATCGCCGACTGCGTGGAGCGCTCGCGGTCAGTGTCCTCGATCCGCAGCATCATCCGGCCGTCATGCTTTCGGGCGTAGAGCCAATTGAAAAGCGCCGTGCGCGCGCCGCCGATGTGCAGAAAGCCGGTGGGCGACGGAGCGAAGCGGGTGACGACCTGGGACATGAGCGCCGCAAATTCCTCGATTTCCTAAGGGTCGGACCGTCTAGCACGCGCGACGCCAGGCGAACATAGATCGCCGTGATGATCGCTTAACCAAAGCGTGAACATTTGGGGTCTGTATCCCTTCTAGACATGTAGAGCGATTTGTGCGATAACGTCGGCATGAGCACGAAGCCTACCACCCTCAAGCAGTTTCAGAAGCGGTTTCCCGATGATGACGCCTGCTTAGAGCACATCATGCGGACCCGTTATGGCCAGCGTTTCGCTTGCGAAAGTTGTGGCCGCGAAGCCCATTTCTACCGCGTCAAAAGCCGCCGCTGTTACGAGTGCGAGCATTGCGGGTATCAGGTCTATCCGACCGCAGGAACGCCGTTCGAAAAGACGCGCACGCCTCTAACGGACTGGTTTTTCGTCATGTTCCTATTCACAGCTTCGCGCAATGGCGTCGCCGCGAAAGAGGTTCAGCGCCAGATCGGCGTGACTTACAAAACCGCATGGCGCATGTGCAAGGAAATCCGCACCTATATGGGCACGGTCGACGGCGACCGACCGTTAGGCGGTGCGCGCCCTTTCTCGCCTATCGTCGAAATTGACAAGGCTTTTATTGGCGGAAAGGATCGCCAAGGACAGGACGACAAGGCTGTTGTGCTCGGGATGGCCGAGCGTCACGGCGACGTTGTCACGCGGCTCGTCGCCGGCCGGCATGGTCGGCACGTCATGCCGCAGGTGACGACCTGGGTTATCGAAGGCTCGCGCGTCATGACCGACGACGCTCGCGTTTTTCAGCACATGGACAAGGAAGGCTTCGTCCACGAAAGCGTCAATCACGCCGAAAAGGAATATGTGCGTGGCGATGCGCACACGAACAATATCGAAGCCTTCTGGTCAAACTTGAAGCGCGGCATTCAAGGAACTTACATCAGCGTCTCTAAGAAGCATCTTCAGAGGTATCTGTGGGAGTTTGAGTATCGCCACAACCTTCGTCATGCTTCGCATCTGATGCTGCCGTGTCTGATGGTTGGCTTCGCGAAGCCGGCACGCCGAGCATAAAGGCCAGAAGATCGTCAAAATCCATGCGTATTTGGCTGCGCATTTTCACCAAAATACTCCAGTCTTAGGGCCTTGGCAGTTCCGCTAGACCGAATTCTTTTGGGATGCGTGATACCCAAGGGATAGCACCCTGAAATTTATCCGTGGCAGATTCAGGAATCAAAAATGTAATCCCATACATCTTACAATTAGTGAATACACAATTAGATAGCGACGTTATATGGGCGACCGGCCAATTATCCTTCACACATATAAAATTGCAATCTATAAAAGAAGGATTGTGCATTATTGCGTTATTCATAACGACTGTCGTCGGACCTATCAATTCACATTTGTCGAACGATTTCGATTCTATTCTCCTATCAATTGGATTGGAGAATGCAAGAACATGTATTCTTTTCTTATAAAAGTTGTCATCTAAAGGATTTACGCCATCGAGATCAGTATTCATTTTCCTTAGTAAGCCATAGTGCATAATCACAAGCTTTGTCTTGGCAAAAAACCATAAAGCGATGGAAACAACCAAGGCGCCAGCAATACCGGCCGCGACCCAAGAGAATGGTGCATATTGGGGGAAAATGTCAGCGGCAAACGCCGCCCACGCCATCAAAGTTCCCCCCGCAAGTGTCCACAGCCAAGAGGATACAGCGGAGACCTGATCCCAATGGTCAGACAGGAAATTGAACGACCGTTTAAGCATAGAATAACCATATCACGATTCTCGCACATGTTCAAAGGGGATACCTTCGACATTTGGCTTGCGGAACGCAGTGAGAACGTATATCGTTCGTTCATGATTTGTTTAGGTTATCGAGCCAAAAGCTGCGGCTCAGCGAAAATCGACGATTGAGCGAGCAAGGCGGAGCGGCGATGCTGACCAAAAAGCAAAACGATCTTTTGCGTTTCATCCATGAGCGCCTGAAGGAATCGGGCGTGCCGCCCTCCTTCGACGAGATGAAGGACGCGCTCGACCTGCGCTCAAAATCCGGCATTCATCGGCTCATTCTGGCGCTCGAGGAGCGCGGCTTCATCCGCCGGCTGCCCAATCGCGCCCGCGCGCTCGAGGTCCTGCGCCTGCCCGAATCGGCCACGCCGCGAAGCGCCGGCGGGCGCGGCGGCAAATTCGCGCCCTCGGTGATCGAGGGGAATCTGGGGCGCGTGCGCCCGCTCAATGAGCGTTTCGAGGACGAGAGCGATCAGCAAGTCGCCATTCCGGTGATGGGACGCATCGCCGCCGGCACGCCGATCTCGGCCATCCAGAACCGCAGCCACACGATCAATTTGCCGCCCGAACTGCTGATGAGCGGCGAGCATTTCGCACTCGAAGTGCGCGGCGACTCGATGATCGAGGCGGGCATCCTCGACGGCGACACAGTCGTCATCAAGAAGCAGGACAACGCCGACACCGGCGATATCGTCGTGGCTTTGATCGACGAGGAGGAAGCGACGCTGAAACGCCTGCGCAAGCGCGGCGCCTCGATCGCGTTGGAGGCGGCCAACCCCGCCTATGAGACGCGAATCTTCGGTCCCGACCGCGTCCGCATCCAGGGCAAGCTCGTCAGCCTTCTGCGCAAATACTAGTTTCGGCGCGTTTTTTGGCGACGGCTGTCATTCCCGACGCGCGCTACGCGCGTGATCGGGAATCCAGGACATCATTACCATTCATGACTTTGCCACTGGATTCCCGGTCAGGCCTTCGGCCTGCCGGGAATGACGGACAGAAAAATGCGTAGAGCGCGTCTCTATTCCAGCGGCTCCATCGCCCGCGCGTCTTCCGCGCTGCGCTCTTCATCGCTGAGCGGCGCCGCGAACGTTGGCTTGCGGCGCTCGCGCGGCGCGGGCGACCATGGCCGGTCCTCATCGACGGCGCGCGCCGTCGTCCATTCGACGCCATCGGCCTTGAACCTCAATGCCACGGCGCCCGTTTCGCTCAGCTTGCGGCGATCGATCACGATCGGCGCCGCGCAACCCGCCGGCGCGTAAAGCGGCGTCACCACGACGGCGGCGCGCGCGCAATCTTCAAAGAAGGCGCCGCGCTCGGCGATGAGCGCGACAAAGCGGCCGTCGATCGCTTTCGCGACGCAGCCGGCGTCATCACAGCCGACGCCGTTCTTAGCGTCTGCGGACGGGCGCGCGTCGCCGTCCGCGCGCAGCCATTGTTCGGCGGCGAATGCGTTCGGCTTCTGCCCCATGAGCGCAAGCTGGCCTGACGGCAAATGCAGCGCCGCCGATTCTCCGGTCGCCGGCACGGCGAGATCGAAGGGCGCGCCGCCCGTCGCGCCCATCAATCCTATGAGTGCCAGTGGAATCGCGAGCGCGCGCCACGCCCATGTGCGCCACAAGACGAGCGACAACACCGCCAGCGAAAGGAACAGGATGGCCCAGGGCGCGAAGGCTTTGACCGGCAGGCTCGCGCCCGGCGCGCTGGCGATCAGCCCCGCGAGATAGGTCACGAGATCGATGCCCATTTTGAGATAGCGCCAGACGAATCCGTCGAGACCCAGCGGATAAAGCGCGGCGCCGAGGAGCGCGCAGGGAACCGCGAAGAATTCGATGATCGCGAGCGTCAGCGGATTGCCGATCAGCACATAGGGACTGAGTTCGTGAAAATCATTCGCCATGAATGAAGCGGTCGCCGAAGTCGCGCAGAGAGTCGCGAAGATCGCGGCGCCCGGTCCATGCAGCAGGCGCTCGGCGATTGTTTCGCGAAACGCGCCCCACCATGTTTGCGGCGCGCGATCGTCGATGCGGCGCTTGGCGAGATATTCGCCGCGCCACTCATACACGGCGATCAACGCCGCCACAGCGGCGAAAGAGAGCTGAAAGCTCGCGCCGAGCAGCGCTTCAGGCTCGAAGGCGATGATGATGAGCGCGGCAAGCGCCAGATTGCGCATCGACAGCGACGGCCGATCGAAGAGAACCGCGACAAGCATGATCAGCGTCATCACGAGGGCGCGCTCGGTGCCGACGCGAGAGCCGGTGCCGATGTCGTAAAGAATGGCGCCGAATATGGCGAGCGCCGCCGCCCATTTCTTGATCGGATAATTGAGCGCCAGCGTTTGCGACATCGCCAGCAGACGGCGAAAGCCGACAAAGAAAATGCCCGCGACGAGCGTCATCTGAACGCCGGAGATGGTGATGATGTGAAAAATGCCGGCGCGGCGAATGAGATTCTTGGCGTCTTCCGACAGGAGGTCGCGCTTGCCCGTGACCATCGCGGCGGCGATCGCGCCGGCGTCGCCTTCGATGATTCGATAGACCCGCATCGCCAGCGCGTTGCGCATGCGATCGACGCGCGCGAAAAAACGCAGCGACAGCGGCGCCGGTTCGGGCGGCGACATTGTCTCGATGCGCCCCAGCGCATTGCCGACGCCGCCGATGCGCGCAAAAAACGCGTCGCGCGCAAAATCATAGCCGCCAGGAAGCGCCGCCCGCGCCGGCGGCATCAGCCGCGCCTTCAAGGCGATGAAGTCGCCGGCGGAAAAATTCGGGTCGCCGCGGGTCGTCAGGCGCACGCGGGCGGGCGCGACGTCGTCCGGTAAGCCTTCTGCGCTCGCGACGCGCAGAATGAAGCGCGCGCCGGCGCGCCGCAGATCGACCTCCTCGACGAAGCCCGTCAGCTCGCCGATTCCGACCCGCGGAATGATCGGCGCGGCGACCCGCGCCGTTCGCCAGGCGCCCGAGGCGAAGCCGCCGGCGAGGAAAGCGAGCGCCAGAAACAGCGCATGCGAACGCCCATGGCGGCGGGTAAGCGCAGCGATGACCGCAAAGGCTGCAAGCGCACAGAGGCAAAGCGCCAGCGACGGCTCGCGCTCGGCCGAAAAATAAAGTACGACCCCGGCGCCTGCGACGACGACCAGCCAGAGAAAGGGACGGCGCAGCGCGCGTTCCTGCTCCAGCGACACGCGCAAGACTTCGGCCAACCCCTGCGCACGCAGCGGAAAGAAGCGCGATGAAACATCGCGGCCGCCTTCATCTTTCTCTGCCGTGCGCGAGGCTTCGCCCAAGGCGATCGTCCCTGATCGAGCTTAGATCGGAAAGCTTAACGCCGCCCGGCCCTTCTGTCGCGGCCTGCGGTTCGGGAGCGCGCAAGGTTCACGCGCCGGCGGCGTCAAAAATCGCGCCGGCCTCGATCAGGTCGAAGTCCGGAATTCGGGCGGACGTCAGAGGGTCTTCACCCGAAAGCCATTGTTCGAGCGCGTCCGGCGCCGAGAGCGCGACATTTAGCGCTCTGTTGATTTCATAGAGTCCCCACGCCAGTCCGGCGCACCGCAGCGCCGCCATCAAGGCGTTCTGGACGAGGCTGCGGACGACGAGATGCGGCGTTGAGATCGGCGTTTCAACCGCTTCGCCTCGCGCAGCGGCGAGACAGGACGCCTTGTCGAACGCCGCGTGGCCGCGGCACGCAAGCGGACGCAATCTATAGGCGAGACATAATTCGCGTTCGATCAGCGGGCACGCGGCTTGAGCCGCCATTCGCTGTTCTTCGGTGAGCGCGCCAAGCGCCCGATCGGCGGCCTCGATGCGCTTGAGGAGCAAGATTCCGCGCTCGGCGAAAGCGGCGGCGTTAACTGAGATGAAGCGCGCGAGCAGAAACACTTCTGGCGCCGTAGCGACGACGCGCAGGCGACAGCACGCCGCGCATTCGCCATGGCAGGCCAAAGCCGGGTCGCCCGCCGCTTGAATCGCGACGTTTTTCGCAAAGCTGTCAAAAGCCTGCGCGCAGAGCAGCGCGACAAGCTCCGGGCGCGTCCGGCGGGAGTCAATCGTATCGCTGAACGCGCGCGAGGCGGCCTTGAAGAAGGCAGAGGGACCAATGTCTCCGCTCATCAATCTTCTCCGTCCTTCCGCCATTCGAACGCGCTCGGCGGGGCGCCGGATGCGCCATCGCTCGCCCCCGCCTGAGACCGACCCGCCGCCCGATCGCAAAAGCCGCGCCGTCAGGCTCACCATATTCCGACAGTTCGCCGGCAACGCAATCCCAATCCTGTCACAGCCCTTCGGCCTGCGGGAATGACTGGCCCGGCGTCACTCGCCTCAAGCGTTGGCCACGCCAATGGAGCGCTCGTCGAGCGCCGCCGTCTTGAACAGCGCATAGACGTGAGAGCCCTCCTTCAAGGACAGATCTTCGAGAGCGCCTCTTGTGATCGTCGCCAGAAGCGGTCCGTCTTCCTTCAGCTCTATCTCGATCGTCGCGATCGGCCCTTCAAATTGGATGTTCGCCACCCTGCCCCAAAGAACGCTCCTGGCGCTGATTTCCCGAGGCGGAAGCCGCGAAAGCACGACGTCGGTCGCTTTGACAATGACGCGCGCGACGCCGCCCGGTTGGCCTGCCAAACCTTCGATCCAGATCGTTCCAGACGGATGCGTGAGCTTGGTCAATCCATATGCGGCGGAAGCTTCGACGATTGAACCCGTCAGAACAGAGGAACGATCGAAGCGGTTCATTGCCGGCGAATTGGCCAGTCGATTGAAGGCGTCGGCGGGATCTCCGACAAATTTCACCTGTCCGCCATCGATGACGACGACGCGAGATGCCAGGCGAGCCACCTCTTCGACAGCATGGGAGACATAGACGATCGGGACGTCGAACTCGTCCCTGACGCGTTCGATCAACGGCAAGATTTCGAGCTTGCGCTGCATGTCGAGCGCCGCCAGCGGCTCGTCCAGCAGCAGCAGCCTTGGGCAGGATAGCAAAGCGCGTCCGATCGCCACACGTTGCCTCTCGCCGCCCGACAGACGAGTCGGCGAACGCGAAATAAGATTCCCAATCCCGAGGGTTTCGACGACGGCGTCGAAGTCGATCCGACGTTCGCCGCGAGGCGCGAACCAACGGCCGTAGAGAAGATTCTGCTTTACGCTGAGATGCGGAAAAAGATTGGAATCCTGGAAAACGAGGCCAACGCGTCGACGCGACACCGGAACGAAGACATTTCTTGCGACGTCGACCAGCGCTTCGCCGTCGAGCCTGACGCGTCCTTCGTCAGGCTTCATCAGTCCGGCGACGATGCCGAGCGTCAGCGATTTTCCGGATCCGGACTGTCCGAACAGCGCCGTTACGCCGGCGCCATTGGCGAAGGCGACGTCGAGGGAAAACGAGCCCAACTTCAGTCTGACGTCGACCTCGATCATTCGGCGCGCCCGAGCCGCTTCTGCGCCCGCCACTGAATGATCTCGGACGCCGTAAGGGCGGAAAAGGCGATAATCACAGCCACAATCGTCAGACGCATCGCGCTTTCGTCGCCGCCAGGAACCTGGGTGTAGCTGTAAATCGCGGCCGAGATCGTCTGCGTTTCGCCGGGAATGTTTGAGACGAAGGTGATGGTCGCGCCGAACTCTCCCAGCGCCTTGGCGAAAGCGAGAATCGCTCCAACGATAATTCCTGGCGCGGCGAGCGGAAGATTGACCAGAAGGAAGGTCCAAATTCGGTTCGCCCCGAGCGTCTCCGACGCCATGTCCAGACGCCGATCAATCGCTTCGAAGGACAGCCGTATGGCGCGAACCATCAACGGAAACCCCATGACGGCGCAGGCGACCGCGGCGCCGGTCCAGCGAAAGGAGAAAACAATGCCGATATCTGCAAGAGAGGGACCGAAAACGCCCTTGCGCCCGAGCAACATGAGCAGAACAAAGCCGGTGACCACCGGCGGCAGCACCAGCGGCAAATGAACGACACCGTTGACGAGCGTCTTGCCGGGGAACTGGCAGCGCGCCAGCGCATAGGCGGTGACGATCCCGAAGGGCAGGCTCACGAGAGTCGCCACGATCGCGATGCGCAGCGACAGAAGTATCGCCGTCCATTCGGCTGGCGACAATTCGAAAAAAGCGGCCGGTAGATAGTCCTGCAATGCGGCGTCCTTTTGCGTCCTCGGATAGCGCTGGTCCCCTATGCAGTCCGCTCGCGTGTCGCCTTCGCGGGTCGCGGCCCTCGTCAGTCGCCCGCTATTTTTCGCCGACGCGCGAAACGGCGAGAGGGTGGCGGCGCGACGTCTTAGTCCGCCGCGACCAATGCGCCCCGAGAGATGACGCGATCCGCCGACCTCTGCTCCACACGATTGTTCGGCCCGCAAGAATGGCGCCGCTTGCGCCGGCAAGCGGCCAGGCGAGAATATCTCGCTATATATTGGCGGAACATAGACGCTTTGACCAGTCCGCTTTTTGTGCGGCGTCGCCGCGGCCGGCGCTGGGGCGAATTGGGCGCCGGCGCGCCGCGTCAAGCTTCTGGGATCAATCGCGTGATCTATATTGCATTTGGACGATCACGCCCAAATGCGTCGCGATTCTATAGAGCCGCCATGGTTTTCCGGGCGGCTCGTGCGAGGTCAGATCACAGCGACCATGACGTCGGATGATTTGATCACGGCCTTCACCTTGTCGCCCGCCTTCAGGCTCAACTCATCCACCGATTCATTGGTGATGGCGGCGGTAATCGTCGCGCCGCTGACGTCGATCAGAACATGGGCGGTGGTGGTGCCTTTTTTGATTTCCTTGACCGTGCCGTCGATGACGTTTCGAGCAGAGATTTTCATGCTTGTCTCCAAATAGAGTCGGACTAGTAATGCCATGCCTCTATTGCCTGCAATAGGCGAAAAGACGGCAATTCCTACTTTCCTTCCACGAGGGTGCTGAGATCGAAGTGGCGGTTGACGCCGGCGTGGACGAGGTTGCCGTTAAACCGCGTCGAACTCGTCGCGCCGGTGGCGTAAAAGCCGTTCGGCTGGATCGCGAAACTGGGTGATGCTTGAGCGGCGCCGAGGTCGTATCGGAGATAATCGACCTTGATGCTCCAGTCGGGCGCAAACATCCATTCGGCGCCGCCGCCCGCCGTCCAGCCGATGAGACTGTCCTGATAGACGGGATTGACCTGCGTCTGGTTGGCTCCGCCGATGCGGCGGGTCAGGATCGCGGCGTTGGACGTGACTCCGCCATAGGCCATGCCGCCCGTGCCATAGACGGCAAGCGTCGGCGTGACGAGATAGCCCAGCCGCCCGCGGATCGTTCCAAGATAATTGAGCGTCGCGGTACGCTGCGTATAGGTGACGAAACTGTTGCCGCCAGCTGAGGTCAGCAAGGCCTGCCATCTGGTGTCGGTGTTGCCCGAGACGGCATGAAGATCCGCCTCGACGCCAGTCAGGAAGCTGTCGACCCATTTCCAATTGACGCCGCTCTGGAAGCCGCCGATGAAGCCGGCGAGATGGTTGGTCTGATCGATCGGCGTCGCGCTGACGGCGATGTCAGGACTGGCGACGGCGGCGCCGAAAGGCCAGGGCTGCACGATCGACCGCGGGCTCGACCAAGCGGAGCCGCCATTGAGGCCGACGTAAACGTCCGACCAGCTCGGCGGCGGCGCAGGCGGCGGAGGCGGTCCTTCAGGCTTGAACAGAGCGAGAAAATCCGAGCCGGGCGGCTTGGCGATCGGATTGCTGTCGCCAAAGGCGTTGGCCGAGACTTCGAGATAGAAGAAGTCGGTCGGCCGAGCGGTCAGGCCGTTCGTCGTCGTCGTCTGCCCAGGAGAAGATTGCGGGAAGAAAGGCTGCAGCGTGACCGGCGGCGCGAAGCTCGACGTAAAGGAGCCGGGCCAGAAGCGCGCATAGCTCGCCGTCAGATTGATGAACTGATTGAGCTTGTAGCGAATGCGCAGATCATATTCGGTGCCGATGAACGTGCCTCTGTTGCCGAGTGGCGCAAACAGATTGGCGCGGTCCCAGGCGGCGGCGGCGCTCGCCAGCCAGTAGGCGCTGAAGGCGGTATCGATCTTGAGATCCCTGAACGGCGTGAACTCGATGCGCGCCTTGGGCGCTTTGACATTATTCCAGGCGATATAGTCGTTGCGTGAGAACGGCTGGTTGAAGCCATAGAAGATATCGAAGGTCTGATTGACGCTGTCGAACGGACTCTTATTGCCCGAGCCATAGGCGTAGTTGGCGCTGATCCGCGGCTTCCAAGGATGATCTGAAAATGTGTAGCCAGCCTCGAATGCATAGGCGATGGCGTCATGCTGCACCGTCGTCTGCACGGCGTTTTGGACATTCCTGAACTGGCGAAATTCACCGGTTTCACCAAATTGTTTGTTGATGTCGAAGTCATAGTCGAAGTCGTTGATCACGCCATAGACGCGTAGGCCAGGCGCATAAGTGTCGCGGTGAAACTTCAGCCCGTTCGAGACGTTGAACGGGTCCCCATATTGCTTGCGGCCCAGGAAATACGGCTGGATCGTCGCATATTCCGACCAGCGCCGAATGCTGAACACGCTGCCGTAAATCCAGTTCTGCCAATCCGGCCGGTCGAACTGATAGGGATAACGAATGACTGGCCGCATTAGGAAACTGTCGATGTCCCAGTCATTGTCCTTCTTGCCGATTTTGACGCGGAAACCGTCAAAATTATTGGTGGTGTTGCGAAACTCATTCTCGGCGATCAGACGGCGGTCGAGCAGCTCGAGGTGAAACCGGCCGGCGCGAAGGGTCAACGGCCGATCATTGCCGCGATCATCCTTGCCGAAGGCGTCCTTGAAAAAGAGTTCGCCATAGCCCGAAATCAGTTCGGTCTGATTGATCTCCTGGCCCTGATATTCGTAGATGCTGTTGTAGGCGCGCGAGTCCTGAAATTCGATGACGAAACGAAACGGATCGAGAATGTTCTGCACGCCCAAATAGGCCCGCGTGCGCGACAGCCATGGCGAATTGGGGAAATACTTGCGCTGAGAGCTTGGCGGATTGGTCGATGTGTTCGCCCAGGGCCGATAGTCGTCCTTGCGGTATTCAAAGCGAGCGCGGGTTTCCAGACCGACGTTCAACCAGTCGACGCCTTCGAATTCCTTGTAGGTCTTGGCGAGATTGCGCACATAGGGCGGAATGTCCGGCTGCGGCTCCAATCGATAGGCGCGCGTCGGCACGTAATAGCTTTTCTTCTCCGCCGGCGCGGCGGGCGCTCCGGCGGCGCCGACTCCCTTACCGTCGGTCTTCGTCTTCACGGACCCTTTTTTCGGCGCGGCCGTTTTCGCGCCGTCATCCGACTGACCCAATTTTCCCGGAACTTCGTTCGAGGGCGCTTTGTCTTCGGCGCCCGCTATTTCCGGCACGCCAAGAGCAGCGCCGACAACGGCGCCAAACGCGGCAAATCTGAACCTCAGTTTGCTTTTTTTTGTCGACATCGCCTCTTGCCCCGTAACGCTTAACTTAACTCCGCTTGGCGCGCTTTGAAGCGACGGACCGATATGTAAACTATATACATATCGGATATGCCGTCACGGCCCAGATGTTAAGCTCATGTTTTAGTCAACTCGATTTTTCGACTTGCGCTGTTGCGAGACAGCCACAGCAAAGGCCGCAACGGCGGCCATCTCCTTGATTTTTTTGTGACACTCCAACTCTCCCTGGCGCGCAAGGGTGGAACCCTCTGCGAACCATTTTCAGTTGACGCCGCAAGAGGCAGTAAAGCGAAATCTAATCTGCTTGTCTATAGATTTAGTAGTCTAATACAAAATCGAGCCAAGCCGTTGCGTTAATGTCACAGTTTGTCAGATTGGGCGTCGCCATCGCGACCAGCGTCGACCCGCACCTATTTTTGCAGGGCGAAGAACAGGCGCGGGTATCGCAGAAGCACATTGCCATCCGGTTGCCGCGGATAGGCCTGCTCAAGCCTCTCTCTGTAGCGCGCGCCATTCGAGCAATGTCTTGAGCCCGAGTGTGATGAGCGCCAGGCCTGCAAGAAGAACCGCGAGAGCGAAAGCGGCGGCGAGCGCATCCGGATCGTCGAATGCAGCGAGAAAGGGTCCGAAGCATGACTACATCAATCGGGCAAGTCGCAATGGCGCGCGCTGGGCGGAATTGCCTAATGCGGCTAAGCTTAATTAATTTCCATGACTTGTGGCGCGATAAACGCCGGTTCGGCGTTGGAAGAGGAACGCGTCTCGGCGATGACGTCGCCTTGTTTCAGCCGCCCGGCGCCGTTCGCCTCATCGAGGGTGATCGGCATCGAGGCGCTCGACGTGTTGCCGTAACGGTCGATGTTGATCCAGCGTTTTTCGACCCGGCCGCGTCGCCTCAGCGCAGCGTCGTGAATCCTTGCTCCACAAAAATCGCCCCAGCCTCTTGGCTTTTCAGAAAGGCAAGAAATTTTTCCGGCGCGTCCCCTTTGGCGCTTGCGGTCAGCGCCACGGGATAGACGATCGGCGGATGCGAATTAGAGGGGAAGGTCGCGACAATTTTCACCTTCGGTTCCGATTTGGCGTCGGTGAGATAGACGATTCCAAGCGGCGCCTCTTCGCGCGCGACAAACATCAGCGCGGAGCGAACATTGTCGGTGAAGGCGAGATGCGGCTCCACGACGCTCCAGAGACCGAGCTTGTCGAGCGCGTCCTTTGCGTATTTGCCGACTGGAACCGAGGCGATGTTCCCGGTTGCAATTTTGCCCGATCCGATCGCCGCCGCGAATGCGTCTGTTGTGAGCGCCACCTGTTCCAATTTCGACGCGCGGGGCGCAATCAATACGAGCGCGTTGCCAAGAAGATCGAAGCGCGTTTTCGGCTGGATGAGATTTTTTGCCGCGAGATAGTCTATCGAGGTGGCATCGGCGGAAAGAAATATCTCCGCTGGCGCTCCCGCCTCAATCTGCTTCGCGAGCGCCATCGAATTGGCGTAGCTGATCGTCGCGTCGACTCCAGTCTTGCTCTTATAGGCGGCGGCCGCGGCGTCCAGCGCGTTCTTGAGGCTGGCCGCGGCGAAGACCGTAATGGTTTGAGAAGCGGTCCGTCGGCCCGGAGCCGCCGAAGTCGTCGGAGCTTCCGCGCCGACCCTCGCCGTGAACATCACAATCGAGAAGGCGACGACGCAGCTTCGAAAATCAATCATGAGAAGGCCCTTCCGCCATGACGCCGGGAGCGGGGCCCACAGCGCTCAGTATTAAGACTTTATAGCGTATAATTACGCTATTGAGCGAAGTCATGCGCAAAATTTATGCGTCTAACGTCAGCTCCCGTTGCGGAGCGCTCGTCTTCGACGAACTGCTCAAGTTCTAAACGCTTCGACTCTAGGGGGAGCCAGTCGGGAAGAAGCGCCTATCGTTTGGTGGCGATGAGCGTGTTGCCGCACGCAAACTCGGAAATCATCGTATCGGGCAAACCCGTCTGAACGTATTGCCAAAACTGTCCGGTTGGCGATTGCATCGCAAATTCGCTCACCGACATCGCTCCGACGATCGCCCGCTTTTCAGGCGGGAGGTCGTGCAGAAATTTTCCGACGACCCACTGGATTGTAAAAGCCGGCGTCTGATTGCCTTCGGTCCGACAAAACTCGATCTCGAAACCTTCGGAAAACATCAGTTCGAGTCCCTGTCGCGTCGCGTTGAAATAATGCGACGGATAGCCGTGAACCGGCTGGAGAAAGGGCCAATCGATGAACACTTTTCCGCCTGGCTTCAGCACCCTGCGCATTTCGTCGACCACCTGCCAGGGCTTAGCCACATGTTCGAGCACGGCGAAACAGCCAATGCCATCCAATGAGTTGGATTTCAGCGGATAGAAACAATCCGCTTCAACAAGCATGTCGGTCGTCATCGACGGATAGACTTCGATGTAAAGACAATTATCGAACACTTCACTCCTAAGGCCCGCCCCAATGTCTGCATAAAGCTTGTTCGGGTGCTGGGTCATCTCGGCGGCAAAAGGCCCATAGAGCGGATGCGCCGACTCGGAATCATAGCCGCTGATGTCGAAGTGATTACTGCCGAAACTGATCGGAAAAGCGTCTACGTCGCCCAAGAAATGAAAGTGCTTGGTTGAATCAATCGAAGCGATGAACCGTTGATATTTCTCCCTGTTCAATCGACCGCGGTTTTGGAGAAACTCGCGACCGACCTGACATCTGCCCTCCTTATATCCCCAGTCATTGAAATGATTGGCGGCGTCGCCGCCATTTTCCAGAAATTCCGCGAGATCAGGATTGGCGAGAATATATCCTTCTGCGAAGAAATTGGACGGAGTCGCCACTTCAATCACGATCATGCGATCCTCATTCCCCTAAAAAATTGTCTCCGAGGGGCCGAAGCAGCTCCGGGTCGAATAAGAGCGCCCTGTTCTTCACTTAGCGCCCCGCCGGCCGCGTCAAACGATTGACAGTCGGCGGCGCTGAACCTAACGCTGAGATGACATAAAACCTCAAACCATGACGGTCGGTCAATTGCGATATTTGATCGACTTTCTTCGATGAGGACGATTCCGAATTCCGGGCTCCACAGGCCTGCGGCTTCAAACTGGCGACGACGGAGCGAATGATGATGGAGAGTGTGATGGGAGTCGCGCCTCTGCCGCCAGAAGAGCTTCGCGAGCGTGTCGCCGGCACGAGAGACCCCAACAGCTTCCACTTGTCGGGGGCGGCGACCGTCGATGAATGGACCAGAGCTTTAGCCGCCATCGGAAAAAGGCTGGACGATTTCCAAACGATCGTCGATTTCGGCTGTGGTTGCGGAAGGGCGATTCGCCATCTTGAAACGAAAATCGATCCCGCTAAGCAAACGCTGATCGGCCTTGATCCGGACGCCGAAGCAATCGATTGGGTCGTCAAAAACTTGAGCTCGGTGCGCGGGCATGTTCTCAGCGAATTGCCACCTGCGCCCTTGCCTGCCGATAGCGCGGATCTGATCGTCTCACACAGCGTGTTCACTCATCTTCCCGAGGATGTGCAACATGCGTGGCTCGGCGAACTGCGGCGCGTCTTGAAGCCCGGCGGCGTGCTGATCACGACCGTTCATGGCGATCATGCGTTTGCATCGTTTTATAACGGCGTGGTTCGCACTGGACAGGCCGAGACGGCGCAAGCCTTGATGAATGCGATGAATGCGGACGGCTTTCTCTATATAAAAGGCCGATCGGCCGCCGAGGCGGCCTTGCCGGAATATTATGGAGCGGCCTTCCACAAAATAAAATATGTCCATGAAAATTGGTCGCAATATTTTAGCGTGCTTGCCTGGTTCCCTAAATTTGCTTTGAACTTGCAAGACACGCTCGTCTTGCAAAAATTGACGCCGTGAGCGCGCGCGCACTGTTCAGCAATGCCGGCATCGTCGTCACAAGCGCTCTCGTTTCTTGAATTGACGCATTGTCTGCGCCGAACCTGCATCCGCGTCGAATGCAGATGACGCGCACGATTCGAATAGCCTAGAACGCGCTTTGCCAAAAAAATCGGGCGCCCACTTTTTCGGAAGCGGCGATCGAGCTGCTCACAAACTCAACTGGCGCGCGGTTGACAGCGAGGAATCGCGATCTTCGCGACAAGTGAAATCGTGCCTCTGTCGTGACAGATTGACATTATAATAAGGGTCGTTCTCAATGTATTTCGCCCATTTCTTTACGAATAGGCCGACTTCAATCGGGTTCTGTTCGTGTCTTCTAATAGAAAATCCTTCAAAATGGCTGAGGCGCGAATAAGGAGTATACACGATACGATACCCACGCTCCAATATGCGCAAGCATAAATCTGTATCGTTATAGTCTACCGCAAATCGTTCATCAAAGCCGCCGACGTCCGAAATGATGCTCTTGCGTGTGGCGAAACAGGCGCCGGTGACGGCGGAATAATTACGTATAATGTGCGTGAATCCGTTGTAGCCGACAAAGTCGCCCGGAAATCCATGGTAAGGGTGCACGGCGCCGCCGTTGACGCCCAGAACCATACCGACATGCTGAATCGTGCCGTCGGCATGGGTGAGCTTAGATCCAACTCCGCCGATCTCCGGGTCCTGCGCAAATTCCATGAGCGCGGCGAGCCAGTCCTTTTCAAGAACCTCCATGTCGTCATTTAGTATTACAATATGTTCGCTTCGCGCGCATTGAATGGAAAAGTTGGCCTTTGCGGCATAGTTGAAGGGTTTGACTTGCCCGAGGTAATTCTCGACCCGTACTCCCAATTGGTTGAATCTCTTGATCTGTTTCGCAGCGAGCCGGGAATTGTCGACAACGACGATCTCGTAGTTCGAATAGTCCGTTTTCGACAAAATCGAGTCGACGAAATTGTCGACGAGCCGTATCCGTCCGCGACCGGGAAGCTCGATCTCGCCATTGTTCGTCAGGATAAGCAGCGCAACGTCGGCATCCGAGCGATAAGGTCGGCGCACGCGAAAAGTGCCGGGCAGAAGTCCCTTTTCTACTCTCGCGCCCGCGCCATATTTTTCGTGAACATGGTCCGCAAGCGCACGAAAGCCTGCTTCCAGCGCATAAGGTTTCGCGTCAACGACAGCGGCCGCTGATCCCGGTATCGCGCGCCATTTGTAGAGCGCGCGCTGAATATGATGAATTTTCCTCGTGGCGCGAGAAACACGCAACATTAGATCGAAATCCTGCGCGCCATCAAAATCCGAACGCAGGCCTCCGAGTTCGAAAAACAGACGCTTGCGCACCACGAGCGCATGAAGCACGTACATGACGGACTCAAGATGCTCTGGAGACCAGTCCGGCTTATAGAAATGGTCGATCAGATCGCCGCGCTCATCAATCTTTTCTTCATCCGAGTAAAGACAATCCAATGATTGATCTTCATTGATCGCGAGAGCAATCTCCATCAGCGCGTTGGGCGCAAGCACATCGTCATTATCGAGGAAAACCAGGAATTCGCCGGTCGCGACTTCGACTGCCGCGTTGGAAGCGCCGGCAATTCCAGTGTTCACGGCCAGGCGTCGAATCTTTATGCGAGCGTCCATTCCTCGATAGGCCTCGAGCGCCGACGCCGAATCCTGATCGGGCGATGCATCGTCACAAAGACAAAGCTCCCAAAATGGATAGGACTGCGACCGGACCGACTCGATGCATTCTCGAAGATATCGGGGAGGCACATTGTAGACAGGCACAATGATCGAGAGTCGCGGCCTAAAGGCCATTTTCTCGAGTTTGTCGCGCGTCGTCGGAGTGAGCGTCGCACAAAGCGACGGATTGGCGATGGCGTGCGAACGGCACAGAAATTTTCCAAATTCCGGCTCGCTTTCGCCAGAGTTCTTGTCGAGGTCAAGCGCTTCCAGCCGACTTCTGATCAACTTGCCGATCGCCGCCGGAGAAAAGTCCTTGATCCGGTCCTTGGCCGCTTGACGGCGCGGCGAACGCTCCCGTTCGTCGAACGCCAATTTCATTTGCTTCACCAATGAAGCAAAGTCTGGCTCCGCCCATACGTAGCCGGGGAGATAGGGACCCGACTGCTCTTCAATCTCCACGAGCCGATAATCAATCGGATAGCCAACATCTTTTGAGAAAAAGTCAAGCGTGCCGGAATAGTTGGTCGCGACGACGGCCTTGCCGAGCGCCATGAACTCGCCGACGTTCAGCCCGAAGCCTTCGCTTCGGTGCGCCGAAACAAGACAGTCTGACGCGGCGCGCAGCAGATCCATGTCGACTTCGGACAAGCAATCGGAAATCACCACGGCATTGGTCAGGCCCGACACCGCCTCAGTCAAGTCACGAAGTGAATCGGGGCCGTAAGTCTGCGTCGCGTGAAATTTTACGATCAGGAATGCGTCTGGATCGTCGCCGAACGCTTCAGAAAACGCTTTGACGACGGCCATCGGATTTTTGCGCGCCGTCGTGCTTCCGACATCAAAAAGAGTCAAGAAGACAAACTTGTCTTGCGGAATCCCAAATCGTTCGCGCGCGTCATTGCAAGAAGCGGCTTCAGCTATGATCGGAAGCGGCATTTTGCCAACCGGAATGGGCGCATTGGCGGCAATGGCGTCGACCGCGAAAGAACTATATGCCCACACCTCGTCCACGGCGCCAAAAACGCCAAACCAGTCTGGACGAAACGACGCCAGCTCCCACGCCCATTCCGCGATGTTGTAATATCCATCGAAATGCCCGTCCGGATAGAGACGGATGACGTTCTCAATTTGATCGGCGTTGGCGAGAATCAGATTGGCTCGAAACGTTCCCTTTCGGCTTCTTGCATCAGGGGTGACGCGCGGCAAACCCTGAGACACGTCGAAGGAATGGAGTTCGAAAGGAACGCCGCTGACTCGAACGGCCGCAGCCAAGTTACGCGCGGCGATGCCCAGTCCGCTGATTGCGCCAAAGGGGCCGTAAATATTGAGGCCGAATGGCTTCTTCAAAACATCTTCGACCGACGCCTTGCGTCCCAGGAAGAGTGAGACGCCCGGGCCAAATCGACCCTCCTTGCGTCCGCTGGAGAGCCAATGCTGACGACATGATTCCGGATCGGAATTAAATCTGCGCCCAACATCGGGATAGATAAGAGCATACTCAAAAGCATCAAAATTTTCGGTTGACGTATAATAATCATCCATTTTGACGGCGGGCTTAAACTCCCAATTCCGCGATACGTCGTTGGCGATCGCCCTGGCATCTCTATTCTCCGCCGCCACATTTCTATCATGAGCCGAAGAATGCGATTGCAGGATGCTATCGCGTTTAGCGGCTAATGCGCGGGATGCTTCCGCATCGCGTGAATATGAATGTCTGCCCGTAGAAATCGGCTCATCGGACAGGCCGCGCGCTTCGGAAGCTCTCAACGCCAAGCCGGCAATCTGCTCAACATCGAGACCGTATAGCCGCAAAAGCTCGACTTCGAGCGGATGCGTTCCAAATTCATGGGTCGCGGAATAACGCCGTTTCTCGTAAAGACCGTGCATCAGAAAATGCGCAAGCGGCTCCATCCCGACGCGCTTCACATCCCCATATTGTTCGATGTACCAGCTGGGCGTGAATCGGGCGTTCGGCTTGAGTCCCTCTTTCCATCCTGCCGTGACGTAATGCGTCAACGGATCGAGTCCTTCAAGGCGAGGGCTCTGCCGCAGATAGAACAATACATCGAACAGGGGGTGCGGATTGCTGCCCTCCTTGAATCCGTAGGCGATGAAATGCCCTAAGGGCTCAACGCCCGACTCTCTAACGTCGGGACGCTTATCATAGTAAAACTCGATGGAAAAAAGCGGATGTGGCGATCTCAGCTCGCGCCAGCCCTCATCAAAGTAATGGGCGAAAGTCGCCGAAAAGGCGGGAAGATCCGGGTTTCTTTGCAGATACCAGCCGGCGTCAAAAAGGGGATGCGGACTGGCCTGTCTAACAGAGGCGGTCTCGATCCGCGGAGCTGGCTTGCGAATCAATGAGCCTGTCAAGGAAATGAGCAAAGCATGCCACTGCCTGGACACTTCACGCCGCTCGTCATTTCTCATAGTCCGCTCCCGACGAGAGCCAAAAGTTACAGTCGGATCTGGTTCCAGCCCAATAGGGCCCCGTCAGAACTATCTCTTCAGTCCTGACTTGGCGGCGCGGCGCGCGACAACCGTGAACAGCGGGGGAGATGACGGCATACGCTTTGGCGAATGCGTCGTTACCTCGAATTCCGTGAATCCCAGCTTGTGAAGCATGTGGCGGATGGCGTTGGGCGAGAGCGCCCACCAATGAACGATCCCGCTGGGCAAAGGGCTTGGCGCGAAAATCATGTTCGCGGAGCCATACAGGCTTTGGCCAACCTCTGGACTTAGCGATTGCACGCCGAGGACATCGGTGACGACGATCGTGGAATCAGTCGTCGCCGCAAAACTTTGGAGCGCGTGGAACGGGTTCGACAGATGAAGCAGGATCGAGCCAAACACCGCGACATCGAAACGCCCCAGATCGCTCGGGGGATCATATATGTCGGCGTAAACGGCGGAAGCTTTGAATCCGAGCTTTCGTTTGGTAAGCCACCAGCTATTGCGCAATTGCTCCACTGAGCGCCGTGCGCCGGTTGCGAATTCGTCCATATTCTCGATCTCCGAGAACGGCACCAATTCCGAAGTGGAGCCGAGGGGCAAATCGAATACGACCAAATCGGCGCATTTCGAAGCCAGATAGGCGGACAGGAAGCCGCTTGCCGGTCCTACTTCGAGCACGCGCTTTCCACTGAGCTCGCAGCCGCCGAGATAGGCCTGTTCGTGATCGCGCAAGTCCCAGGCGCCTTTTTGTAGAACGCCGTCGCCAAAATCGATCGTATGATAGAAAACAGCGTCCCGTTCGGTGACCTTGGCATGATAGTCATCGAGAGCGCTCTGGAACGAGGGGGTCAATTGGCCTTCGTACCGAGCCTTCAAGCTCCGCTGGTCACCGAAGTAAGCGTCGATTGTCTTCTCATTGTCGACGGAAAACCTCATCCGAAAGCCTCCTGGATTTCGTGCCGCCCGCGAGCGATCAATCGATAAGCTGGGCTATGAAGACTGTCAACATTGCAATATCATTGCGCTTTCTAGCGGAAGCCTTGACGCCGCCATTCCGGTCGAAGAGAACAGCCGGCCGCGGCATGGCGGCTCACATTAGCCGTCGTCGGGCGTCAAGGCGCTGCTGCGATCTGAAACGGGGGCGCCTGACAGTTTTCTACCGGCTTCTCGAAAGGGCATAGCTATCGCAGTGCAAGCGAGTTATGTTTTGGACTGCTATCCTCGGTTTATCGCACATGACGTTGCTCGGCGATGCAATCCAATGGCTACAGGCAAGAGAACACGGCTTGCCCGGCGCCGTAGGAAGTGAAATCGGCGAGATCGACCCGGCAAAAATTGCGTCGAGCGTAGGACCATGGGAAAGCGATCCACTCGGTTAATTGATCAATTCTCGATGCAACAAAAACGTAAGCGCTCCCAATCCAAGAAGACCGGCCGTCGAGACGACGAATCCGCGGCATTGGCGCACGGACGCCAGACCAAGAATCTTGTTGAAGCACAAGAGTCGATCGCGCGCGCGAGCGATCAAAATCCGCCGCCAGGTTCAAAGGGCGAAGCTGGGCGCCCCGAACATTCTCAATTCTCGCTCGCGGGTCCCCAAGCGCAGGCGCTCAATCATGATGCGCCGTCGCCCTTTTCTGCCGAGATCGCCACGCTCAGACTTGAAGCGGCGTTTTTCGAGACGAAAGCTTTCGAATTCCAAAACAAACTCGCCAAGGCGGACGTTGAGTTATTTTCAGTCCGTCAGGAGCTGGCGCATGCTCAGGGGCGTCTTGACGCCACGGATAAGAAGATCGTCGCGGAAAGCCCTTACGCGGAATTGATGCTTCAAGCCTTGTTGAGCCATAAGGGCTTTGAACAGCAAGGGACAGTTCGGATCGCGGGTGAACTGAGCAAAGAAACCTATTTTGCCAGAGACGCCGACGCAGCGGCGCATGAGCATGTGCTACAGATCGATGCGGCGCAAACCGACGACCTTGCAGACCTGCGTCGATCCGTTGAACGGATGCGCCATCGCGCCGAAGACGCCGAACGGCGCGCGGAAGAACAACAAAGTGACCACAATAAAACGATCGACGCCCTACAGTCGCGCCTCGATCGCTTGGTTGGGCTTGACCGGGACAAATCCCGTATGATTGCGGAACTCAATCAAAGTGCGCTTACACAAAAGAGCGAGCTTAAAGACTTACGTAGTCGACTCCTCGATTCGAAACGGCAGTTGATGAAGAACGCCGTTGTTCTCGCCAGTCTACGAGAGAGCGTCGAGCGGCGGAGCCTAGCGCTCACCGCCATCAAGCAGGGGCGCTTCTGGCGATTGAGTGCCGCTTTTCGAATGGTGACGAAAAACTTTACGCTCGCGCAGCGAATGCTGATGGCGCGCAAACGCCCAAACCCGTTGTTCGATGCGGCCTACTATCTCGAACGATATCCTGATATCGAAGCGAGGGGACAAGATCCATATGCGCATTATCTTCGCTTTGGCGCAGATGAAGGACGTTATCCCAACCCCCTGTTTGACACGAAATGGTATTACGAGCGCTATCCTGATGTAAAAAAAGCGGGGTTCAATGCGCTTCTTCACTATTATCTCTTGGGAGCGGCGGAGGGTCGAGATCCGCATCCACTATTTTGCACGAAGTGGTATCTCAACCATCATCCAGAACTCGTCAAAACCGGCGTGAATGCGCTTTTGCATTTCTTGCAGTCGAACGAACGTCTAGGCAAAGGTCGAGCCGCCGAAACAAAAAAAGTGCTGGGTGTTTTCGCCTAGCGCTTTAACTTTATTGTTGAATGTTGGTTGCGCGCGCCCACCATAAAGTTGGCGGCGTGCCAAGGGTTCAGCCATGATCCGATTGCAGGGCCCTCGCCCCAGCTTGTCGCGCTGATGAAGCCGTTTGTCGAGATCAGCCCAACCCATGTGCATTTTATGCTTTCGAGCGATTCCAGCGGCAATCGTTCGGGCCTCATGAAGCCGCTCGGACTCCCTTCGGTCGGCTTCACATCGCCGTGTATGGACAGAGATTCCGTTGGAACGACATTTTCGACGACTCCGTCGAGGAAACGCGGTGGCTAATCGCCTATTTGGTCATGGCGATTTTGATGTCGGCTGGCGCCGCCTGGTTTGCCCTGCGGTGGGATTGAGGCCGCTCAGACGCGTGGCCGAACAGGCGTCCCGAATCGATATGAACTGCCTGGACCAACGCCTCGATGCAAATGACGTGTCGAGCGAAGTTGGACCCCTCGTCGCCTGTGCTCAAAAAGGGTCATCGCCCGGCTTCATGGCCGACGCGCCGCAACCGCGAGGAAAACGGGTCAAGCGCCTTCACGACCGACGCCAACCATGAGCCCGCTCGCTGCTTCGGCGGCTCTGCGTTCTCGAGGAGTTTGTGCACGCGGGTCTCGCAAATTGCCGCGACCAACCGCGCAAATCTTTATTCAAAAGGCTTTGGGCCAACCGCGAAGTTCATTTTCAATGTCGAGAAACTTGCGTTTCATCAGCTTGCGGCACGCCAACAGAACGCGCAAGCGTTGGCTGCCATCGTGTTTGACGAAATCAACCGACACGCATCATATGCGCGATGCCACGCGCATCAATTCGGTCTGTTTTGTTGCGCTGTGCCGTCAGTGTCGCGAGTTCATCGCGCGTGAATTGCGTCTAGGCCGATCATCGGCTCTTTCCAGGAAGATCACGTGCGAAAGCGTCGGCCTCGAACGCCACTCGACGCGAACGCCAGGCGAGCGAGCAAGGCCGACAGGACACTACGAACGCGCATCCCGCGCGGGCGCTTCTGCGGAATGCGGCGCAACATGCCACTGTCAGAAAATGCTTTGTTCTGCGTTGGCCCGATCGCGCCCTTCGATCTCGTCAGAACTGGCCTTTACCGCCACTGAACGCATCGGCGTCGCGCAACGCCATGCCGTGTATTCCATGTCCGAGTCCATTTGATGCATTTGCTTCCGGCCGGAGCGTGGAGCGTCGCCTTGTGCACCAAGCTGACGTCAGACGCTCCATCAACGTTGAGATCTCCAGCTGTCGACAAAACCGCTGAGCCTGAAGGGGTTGAGGCGAACAAAACCGAGGCGCAAGTAATGGCAAACAGACGAGTTTTAAGGTCGTGGCGCATTGCGGCGTACTCCAATTATTTAAGCCCAATCGCTTGTTAGCGTTATCGCTCAAGCCATTCAATATTACACGTCCAAGATTATAGACACAATGCAGGAGTGGTCCGTTTTCCTTTCATGGTCAATGCGCCGCCGAGCCGCTGAAGACCCGATAGACGCACGTCTGCAGGAAACTGGATCGCGTAGATTCCCGATGCGCAAAGCATGCGGACGAGCGCAGATTTGCCGAAAGCGCGATTGAGTGCGGCTTCCTGTCGAAGGCGCCCAACAACACGAGATGATGTCGCCCGTCGTAACGGCATGGAATGCTTCTTCAGCAAATCAGGCGCTATCGGTTGCATCGCCATCGCGGAGCATAAGTCACCGGAGAACGTCTTCGCGGCGATGAAAAATCCGTCGCCACCCGCATCGGGCTACGCGATAATGAGTTTACGCCCTAAATAATTGGAATTACTCTTTCTGCCTATGAACGCTTCTACGATCAAGAGTCGCTATTGGGCCGTCCTAGAGGCGAACCACCAAGCTGGAACCTGGGAAGCGCTTGACGCCGCCTACGGCAATCTCGCGCGCGCCTACCATAGTTGGCGCCACATTAGCGACCTTCTGCAAGCCTTCGAAGATCTTACTAAGCTTTCAGCCCGGCCAGAGCTGATTATGACCGCCATTTTCTGGCACGACGTGGTCTACCAGACACGCGACGCAGGCCAAAGCCGCCGAGCAGATTTCCTTAATGTTCGGGATAGCGCTGAAATGTTCTTAAGTTATGCGCGTATGAATTCAGCGGACGCCGAGGCGGTTCAGGAGCTGATTATGGCGACGACCAATCACCTGGACGCCAAGCCCAGCCGAGAACGTTATCCGGGGTTTTCGCGAGATCTAGACCTGTTCGTCGATCTCGACCTCAGTCCGCTCGCGCTGCCGTGGAAGCAGTTCGCTTCAAACTTTGAAGACATCCGCTTTGAATTCAGTTGGATTCCCGAAGATGTCTTCAATTCTGGCCAGGCCGCCTTTCTTCGAAATCTGCTCGCTCACGCGGACAAGCTATTTCGTCGACCGGAGACGGAAAAAATGTGGAGAGCCGCGGCTGTGAGCAACATCAGGCGCTGTCTCAACAACCTCTCGATGGGAGACGTTGTTTCATCCCGGCGACTTGACTCTTCGGGACAGGGGATCTGAGCCTTATTTATAGGGAAGCCGCCGATTGCGACTGCTTGGTATCGGCTAAGATGCCATAGGCGATGGACAGAACGACCGTCGCGGGAACCGCCAGCACAATGCCCATCGTGCCGAACAGCAAACTGAAGGCGAGCATGCAGAACAAAAGCACCACTGGCGGCACCATCAGCGAGCGGCTCTGCAGATAGGGCGTGATCAGATAGCCCTCGATGAAACTCGCAGCGCCGATCGCAAGCGCCGCCAGAGCAGCGGTGTCCAACCCATGCGGCAACGCGACGAGCACGCCGATGATTATTGCGATGATCGAACCGAAGTAAGGAACGAACGCCAGAGCGCCGCTGATCGTCGCGAGCGCCAGCGGCGCGGGGACTCCGAAGCCCCAAAGCGCCGCCCCTGCGAAAATCGCGTTCATAGCGACGACATAAAGCTGGATATAGAGCCACTGCCGCAAGGCGACGCCTGACCGGTCAAGAAATAACGCCATGTCGTTCCGCTTTGACGCAGGCGTCAGGGCAATCAGGCCATCTGCGTATCTCTTCGGATCGGCGGCGAGGTAAGCGGCGCCAATGATGGCGAAAATCCCAGAGGCCAATCCATTGCCGAGAGAGCCGAGGAGCGCACCAAACTGCTGGGCGACGGGCGTCGTCATTTTGGAGAGGTCGACATGAACCACGAATTTCTCGACGAAACGACCCCACGGGTGCTCTTCCACCATGCGCTCGATCAGAGCGATCGCGGCGGGAACGTCGAGAGCAACCTCGTCATATTGGCGCACGAGCTGGCCGCCGAACAGCATTAGCGCCAGAACGATGGAAGCGAACGAAGCAAGCGCCACGATGGCGAGCGACAAACCCTGCGACAGGCCGAGGCGCGTCGAGACTTGATCGGCTGCGCCGCACCAGGCGAGCGCGATGAGAATCGTGGCGAATACCGCGGGAAGAAGGTCGGTCAGCTTCCAAAGGACGATAGCGGCGGCCAAGGTCGCCACCGCGATCGTCGCCACGGTGGCTGTCCGGGAGGCGAAGTCGCTCTGATCGATGCTCTTGCTCAGAAAGTTAATCTTCATGGCGCGCTCGGCCTACTTACGTCAAAGATCAAATGCGTCTCCGCGCGAAAAGCCGCTGAGAGACGGCTTAGCCTATAGCCCTGCAGTATGACGGCGCATTATCATGCCGAATTAGTGCATTGCCGGAGGCGAAACCGGCTTCCGCGGGCGGCAGATCACATCGCTCATCCTTCAGCTCGCGGCAAGCGCATCTCGCAACGCCTTTTCCTTGCTGTCGTCGAGCGACGTCTTGAGCACCGTTCCGCCTGTGCCCTTCACCGCTTCCAGAACTTTGTCGCCAGTGACCTTCTTGATCAAGAGGAACAGTGCCGCGTTGCCGGGCTGCAGCGTCTCGGAAAGCTGCTTCATGAAGTCGTTGTTGATGCCGTAATCGGTGAGAGCGCCGCTGACGGCTCCAGAGGCGGCGCCAAGCGCGACGCCGAGAAGCGGGTTGAGGAAAATCACGCCGATCAACAGGCCCCAAAAACTCCCCGAGACCGCGCCGGCCGCCGTCGTGTTGAAAAGCTGATTAAGCTTGACGTTGCCGTCGGCTTGCTTGACAGCGATGGCGGCGTCGCCAAGTTCGATCAAATATTCCTTCTGAAGTTGCAACACCTTCTGGCGCATTTCTTCGGCCTTGGCTTCGGTAGGATAAACGATGACAACCAGATCGGACATGTTCGCTCCCTTATCGCCAGCTGCAGCGGGCTTGCTCGACATTTCCACAAGCGCCGCGTCGGCGCCATCGCTCTTTGTCCCATACGAATTAGTATAAAGGCTCGCCTTGCATCACGTCGCGTCGTTATTGGTCGACTGAGGCCGGAAAAGGACCGCCAGTCCGCCAATCACCAGCCCAATGAGCGCGATCAGCAGCGCCGACTTTTTTAGCCAGGCGATCGCCGGCACCGTCAGGGCCAAAGCAACGCCGAGAATGGCGATCTCGGCCGAGACATGAACGCCGGCGACGAAAGTGCCCAGCGCGAGAAGCAACATCAGCGCAAGTCCCGTCGCCGGACCATTCAAGAAGGTGTTCACCGACGGCCACAGAACAATATTCATCGCGATGAGGAACGCCATCCAATGCAGAACCTGCGTTACGACGATCTGCTTGCGCGCGCGCTTGTCGTCGGTTTGGCGCCAACCAATGAAGACGCACGCGGCGCCAACCGCTAACGCCAGGAACTCCCAATATCCATACAAAGGGCTGCCGGTGATGCTGGTGTAGGCCACTCCTAGCACCGCCAGAACCAGCACGACGAGATAGGGCAGCTTGCTGCGCAAGCGTCCCGCTTTGCGCGCGAGAGAATCCGCCTCACCCGCGGCCATGGGGGTCATCTGATCACTCATCGCGCTTTGCCCTCCTGTATCCGATTGGCGCTCATCGACCCGCGCCGCAATGCTCGAATGACTTCCTACTTGTCTTATTCGCGCGTCGCGCTTGAATCTGGCGCGACGACGAACAGCGGCGGCTCTTGACTGACACCAATTTTCTGGCCGATTTCGCCATTGCGCGAAATCACCGTGCCGTCGACCGGCGAAACAATATCAGTCAGAGCAAGATCGTTGCGCGCCGCGGCGAGCGCCTTTTCGATCAGAGCGACTTCAGCTTCATCGGCGGCGACCCGCGCCTTTGCGCTTTCGTAAGCTGCGCGCGATTTGTCGAGCGCAGCGCGAGAAATGGCGCCACGCGCATTCCTGTCCTGAGTCCGCTCGAAATCTTTTTGCGCACGCAAGAGCGCGCTTGCGCTTCTGTCGCGACGAAGTTGGACTTTCGCCAGAGCCGCCATCTCGTGATCCGTCGCGGCCTCATAGGGCCGAGGATCAATCTTTCCGCAGAGCTGGCCCGCCTGAACTTTCGTGTTGGGCGCGCAGAGCAGCGAGTCGATCGTTCCGGAGACCCGCGCGCCGAAATTCACTGGCCTCGGCGCGTCTGTCGTCTTCGTCGCTATCCCCTCGCGGGGCGCGGCGCTTTGGGCGACCGTGTCGGTCGCATATTGATCGGCGTCGCTGCGATGCAGGAACCCATAGACTTCTCCGGCGATGAGACCTAACACCGCGAGCCCGCCCAGCAGCCCCTGCCAATTGCCCCATCCGTTGGAAGTCTTGCGCGATGCGTCCTGCGCGAGGGCTTGCCGGACGTCAAGCGCAATGGGCCTGGGCGGCTGTTCGGAGGTAGACGACGAGCGGTGCCTGGACCGAAAGGCGCGAATGACGAATTTTTCAGCCTCGACGATGAGGAAGAAAACAAAACCGCCCAGAAACAGCCACGGCCAGACGCCGAGAGAAATGGCGGCGGTGCCAAACAACTGCTGGAGCGGCGGCGCATAGGTGAACAGAAGCTGGAGGAGGATGACCGCGCCGACTCCGAGCGGCACATAGCGATTGCCGAGGTGCGCGGCGATCGAAAGCGACGAATCCGTCTTAAAGCGGCTGTTGAAGAGGTAGAAGACTTGCCCGATGACCAGCGCATTGACTGCGACGGCGCGCGCAAGTTCGTCGGCGGCGTCCTGCGACTTCATCCAGAAAAACGCCCCCAGGGTGAGGACAAGCAACGCCAGACCAACGAAGATAACCCGCCATATCGCGAAGCCGTTGAGTATCGGCAGCGACACCGCGCGCGGGGGCCGCTGCATCACGTCGAGCTCATGGGGCTCGAAGGAGATGACGAGCCCGAGCGCCACCGACGTCACCATATTGACCCAGAGAATTTGCGGGGCCGTGATCGGCAACATGAAGCCGACGACGATCGCGACGAGAATGACCAGCGCCTGGGCGACGTTGGTCGGCAGCATGAACAGCAGCGCCTTCTCGATATTATTGTAAACCGTCCGCCCTTCGCGGACCGCGGCCGTGATCGACGCGAAATTATCGTCGGCGAGCACCATCGCGGCCGCTTCCTTCGTGACCTCGGTGCCTTTAATTCCCATCGCCACGCCGATATCGGCCCGTTTCAGCGCCGGCGCGTCGTTCACGCCGTCGCCGGTCATCGCCACGACCTGGCCGTTCGCCTGTATCGCCTTCACGAGTCGCAATTTGTGCTCGGGGCTGGCGCGCGCGAAAACGTCGACGTTGCGCACCGTCTCCTGGAGCGCGCCGTCATTCATCGCCTCGATCTCGGCCCCGGCGACCGCAGTCTTGCCGTCGCCGATGCCGAGCATTTTGGCGATCGCCGCCGCCGTGATCTTGTGATCGCCGGTGATCATCGTCACCCGAATGCCGCCATTGTGGCATTCGGCGACCGCTTCGACCGCTTCCTTGCGCGGCGGGTCCATAAGGCCGACCAATCCGAGCAGAATAAGCGTATTCGGCAAATCGCTGGGCGCGAGGCTCGTCGTCTTGAAGCGCGGATCAGGAAGCCAGGCGAGTCCGAGCACGCGCTCGCCCTGTGCGGCCATGCGGTCGGACGCCTCGATCCAATAGTCGCGTTGCAGCGTCTCTGGACCACTCTCTGTCTCCTGACGTGCGCAGTGAGCGAGAATGACTTCAGGCGCGCCCTTTACGAGGAGCATGCGCGAGCCGCCCGGGTCTTCATGCAAGGTCGCCATGAACTTGTGTTCTGATTCGAAGGGAATCGCGTCGATTCGGCGGCGCCCCTCTCTCTCAGCCTGTCGATCCAGGCCGAGCTTGGCGGCGAAGGGATAGAGCGCCGCTTCTGTCGGATCCCCTTCGACCTTCCAGACGCCGTCCGATAGACGCAACTCGGAGTCGTTGCAAAGCGCTGAGATCGTGCCCATGCGTTTGAGGACAGCGCTTTCGGCGGCGGGCTTGTCGTCGAGCAGAACTTCGCCCTCGCTCGCATAACCGTCGCCCGTGACTCGATAATGGGATTTTGCGGTGACGGCCGACGCGACCATCATCTCCATGAGCGTCAGCGTGCCGGTTTTGTCGGAGCAGATTCTCGATATCGATCCAAGCGTTTCCACAGCGGGAAGGCGTCGGATGATGGCGTTGCGCTGCGCCATGCGCTGCACCCCGATCGCCATCGTAATCGTGATCAGCGCGGGCAAGCCTTCGGGGATCACCGAGACGGCGATGCCGACCACCGCTTGAAAAGCCTCGACGAACGGCAGGTCGCGCACCCATCGCCCATAGGCGAAGATCAGGATGCTGACGACGCCGATCACTTTCGCGATTGTGTGTCCGAACTCCTTGATCTGGCGCAGCAGCGGCGTTTCGAGCGCGTTGACGGCGGCAAGCATCTGATTGATGCGGCCGAGCTCCGTCTGGGCTCCGGTTCCGACAACGACGCCGACCGCGCGGCCCGAGACGACCAAAGTGCCGGAGAAAGCCAAATTCTCGCGGTCCCCGACCGTCGAATTTTCCGGCGTGGGGTCCGTCGATTTGTCGGCCGGCACGGACTCGCCCGTCAGGGCGGCTTCGTCCGTCCGTAGGTTTTTCACTTCGATCAGGCGAATGTCCGCTGGGATGCGGTCGCCTGATTCCAGAAGCACGACATCGCCGGGAACGAGTTCCTCCGCAGCGACGACTCGCGTTTCTCCATCGCGCAACGTCCGAGCCTCGGAAGAGAGCATGTTGCGGATCGAATCCAGCGCCTTTTCGGCCTTGCCCTCCTGGATGAAGCCGAGCAACGCATTGATGACGACGACGCCGGTAATGATCGATGCGTCGAGCCAAAGTCCGAGCATCAGTTTGACGAAGCCGGCGGCGATCAGGACATAGACGAGGATATTGTCGAACTGCAGTAAGAAGCGCTTCAGCGGCCCGCGCTTGGAGCCTTCCGGCAATCGGTTCGGGCCGTATTGCGCCAGGCGCCGGGCCGCGTCGTCTGCGGAGAGCCCTTTGGACGGATCGCTGTCGAGGCGACGCAAGGTCTCGTCGACCCCGATCGCATGCCAAGGCGGAGTTTGAGCGGCGTCTCGATCGGTCACTTACCAACCCTCCCGCTGATCGAACTAGCGCGATCTTGTCGGATCGCCAACCTAGTACAGTTAAGAAGCGGCCATCGCCCAATGCGACCCGACATTTGGAGATCATCGCGCCACCGACGATAATCCGATTGCTTGTCCCCTTTATAACCCGGCCTACAACACTGGGCATGCCGGAACGGACATTTCCTCAGCGATTATGATTTTGGCCCGGTTCGATCTGCTTCTGTTTTAAAAATCAATGCCGTTCGGAGGAGGTTCGATGAAAAATGGCGAAGGGCCGATGAAGCGCAAAGACTATGAAGCGGCGCTGCGGAAGCTCCAGGTGGAGCTATGCATCCTTCAGGATTGGGTGAAAGAAAAGGGCCAGCGCGTGGTCGTGGTTTTCGAGGGGCGTGACGCCGCCGGCAAGGGCGGGGTCATCAAGGCGATTACCGAACGCGTGAGTCACCGCGTCTTCCGGGTCATGGCGCTGCCGGCGCCTTCCGATCGTGAGAAGACTCAGTTGTATCTACAGCGTTATGTCTCTTTGTTTCCCGCGGCGGGCGAGATCGTGATTTTCGATCGCAGCTGGTACAACCGGGCCGGCGTGGAATATGTCATGGGGTTTTGCACCGAGGCGCAACACCACCGCTTCCTCGAAGTCTGTCCCGAATTCGAACTCTTCATCGTCGACGACGGCATTTTGCTCTTCAAATATTGGCTGGAGGTGAGCGAGGAAGAGCAGAAGCGCCGCTTCGAGGCGCGCATCGACGATCCTTTGCGCCAATGGAAGCTCAGTCCGACGGACTTGTGTTCGCGAAGCAGATGGTACGACTATTCGCGCGCGCGAGACATGATGTTCAAAGCGACCGACACCAAATTCGCTCCCTGGCATATTGTCCGCTCGGACGACAAGAGGCGGGCGCGCCTCAACTGCATAAGTCATCTGCTCGACTCCATTCCATATGAGAAAGTCGACCGCGCGAAGGCCAAACTTCCGAAGCGTTCGATGGACCGCGCCTATGACGATCTCGCGTCGCTCGACGGTCTAAGGTTTGTGCCTGAAAAATACTGAGCCAACGGGACCTTGGCTCGCCCGGCTCAGGCGTTCTCGGGAATGCATTGTCGGTAGGCGCGTGCGGCAAGGTGAGACAATGCGCGTTAACCAAGTCTGTGAAGCGGCGAAGGCCGTATATCCCCAGCACATCAATGTCTTTCCGCAAGGAGCGCCCGGGATCGAGCACATTTGCGAAGGTTTCCGAGTTATGCAAAATTGAAGCGTGACAAATCCTTTGGGAGGAAACACATGACTACTGATAACTTTGACGAGAGCGCTCAACTCTCGCGCCGCTCGCTGCTGACCGCGCTTTTTGCGACGGCGGTTGCGGTGCCGATCGCGGCGTTGGTTCCTGACGACGCCGAGGCGCAGGAGCGGCAGTTTACAACCTTCCACCACCAGCCCCGCTCCCCGCGTCCGCGCAGCCATGCCAGAGGGTCGCGGCGCCATCGCCGAGTCGCGCGCGTCCGCCGCACCGGACCGGCGAAGTCAACCGCTCCGGAGACTCCGGAGAAGCCGGCGCAGTAAGCGCGGACGGCTCGAACAAGGCGCGCGGTCGGTTTCTCGCACGATCCGCGCGCCCCGCTCGAAGAGTTCGTTCAAGAGGCGCCGAATGCGGAGCCGAGCGCGATAAGCGCGCCGACGATCGCGACCATGACGATATCGAGATAGCGTTCCTTGTGCGCGCAGCCGCAAACGGCGAGGAGAGTCAGCCTCGACATGCGAACCAAATGAGTTCGCAAGGCGCCGCAAGAATTCCAGCAAGTCTCATCGGGTCAAATCCCCTCAAGCAAGGCGTCAAGGTCAAGAGTCGATTGGACGCCGACATCGCGATCGTGACGATCAAGGAACGCTTGAGCCGATCGGCGACCCTCGTCGCGCAGCATGCAGAGAAATTCCCATTCCGCGATAAGTTTGGAGGATGCGCTGAGCTGCGTCATCATCTCGGTTGAAATCCGGTGAATGCGCATCCCCGCCCAGCGTGAGCCCTCCTCGTCTCCTGGGTTAGCGGCGCGGCGCAACAAGGCGATCATGCGCAGCTCCTTGAGCAAAACCGCATTGAACGACACTTCGTTAAGGCGGTTCAATATTTCGGTCGCCGACCGCGGCGTGTTGTTACGTTCGATGGGATTGATCTGGACGAGGATCGTATCAGTCGACTCGCATTCGCGAACGAGCGGCGTGATCGTCGGATTGCCGGAATAGCCGCCGTCCCAATAGGCTTCGCCGTCGATCTCGACCGCCTGGAACATGGTCGGCAGGCACGCCGACGCAAGAAGCGCGTCCGGCGTCACATCGGCGTTTCTAAAGACGCGGGCGCGGCCGGTCGAGACGCTTGTTGCAGTAACGAAAAGCTTGATCCGCGCGCGCGCAAGCCGCCCGAAATCGACGGTTTCCGCCAGAATTTCCCGCAGCGGATTGACGCCCTTCGGATTGAGATCGTAGGGCGAGAACAGACGCGACATGATGTCGGTCGCGACGAAGAAAGGCGAAGCGTCCAGCGTCCAGCGACCCATCAACACGTCGATAGGATTGCGCTGCAATGGGCTGAGCCGCGCCGCCAGTGATACCCGTCGCCAGAATAGCTCGAGCGCCGCGCGTGCGCCGTCCGCGCCGCCATCGACATAGCCGCTGATTAGCGCCGCCGCGTTCATCGCTCCGGCCGACGTGCCCGATATGCCTTCGATCTGAAGCCAGGGCTCTTCCAACAAACGGTCCAAGACGCCCCAGGTGAACGCGCCATGCGCGCCGCCGCCTTGCAAGGCGAGATCGACGAGAACCGTGTCGCGCGTCATGTCTGCAAGGCTCCTGCTCTGCGTCGTCGTCTGACCAATTCGAATGTCCTCGAAGCCATCCGGCGCCTAGCTTTAGAGAGCGTTTGCATATTATCTAAGACGCCAGATCGCTTTGTCCGGTACGCCTCGTTTGAATGAATTACAATGTGCGTGGGCGCGCCTGCCTGGGCAAGAGACTTTTGCGCGTGACGAGTAGATTCCGGCGCGGACGCGCGCGCAAGGATTCAAGGACAGACGATGCTGGGCATGGCGCTCAAAACAGTCAAATGGCTCGTGATCCTGCTGAGCCTGTTCATCGTCGCATTTCTCGCCGTACGCATCTACAACTCTCAGCGCGGTCTACCGCTCGAAGTTTGGCATACATACGCGCCTCAAGAGTTGAGCGATCAAGAAATCGACGCCGCCGATTGGGAGGCCTATCTCAAGGCGGAACGGAAAATATTCGACTCCCTGCGCGTCAACGTCAGCCAGCAGTTGACGCCGGAAGAACAGGTTCCCTTCAATCGCTACTTCGAGGGCAGCCCAGTTTACCCGGGACATTTTTCGCAGGATTGGAACCGGTCTTATCTTCTCGAACCCGCGGGACAGCCGGTCGGCGCCGTCGTTCTCCTGCATGGATTGACCGATTCTCCCTATAGCCTGCGCCACATCGCGTCGCGCTACCGCGACCGCGGATTCGTCGCGGTCACGATCAGGCTGCCCGCGCATGGGACGACGCCGGCGGCGTTGACGGGCGTGGAATGGACGACATGGTTGGCCGCGACGCGTCTTGCCGTGAGAGAGGCGCGACGACGCGCGCCTGCGCCGGCTCCATTACATATTGTCGGGTTCTCGAACGGCGGTTCGCTTGCATTAAAATATTCGCTCGACGCCATCGCGGATAAGAGTTTCGCGCCGGCCGATCGGCTCATTCTGATTTCGCCAATGGTGGGGATTACAAGATTCGCGCGTTTTGCCGGCCTAGCGGGTCTCCCGGCCATGCTGCCCGCCTTCGCCAAGGCGGCTTGGCTCAGCGTGCTGCCTGAGTTCAATCCATTTAAATATAATTCCTTTCCCGTGAATGGCGCGCGACAATCCTATCGCTTGACGGATGCGCTCGGAACGCAAATGTCGCTAGCGCGACGAGAGGGGCGACTCGCCGCGCTGCCGCCAATCCTGACGTTCCAGTCCGTGATGGACTTCACTGTCAGCACCCAGGCCGTGCTTTCCGGCCTTTATGATCATCTGCCGGCGAACGGAAGCGAACTTGTCCTGTTCGACGTAAATCGTAACGTCAAATTCGGTCCGCTGCTTCGACCCTCGGCCGAGACCGCGCTCTCACGGATCGTGCCGCCGGGCGTCAGGAGCTACCGATTGACGGTCGTGACCAACGCTGGCGAAGGAACAGACGATGCGATGGAGCGCGTCGTAGAGGTCAGCGCGACGGCCGAGCAAACCCGCCCGCTGGGGTTACAGTATCCGAAGGGCGTGTTCTCGCTCTCGCATGTCGCATTGCCCTTCCCGCTCAGCGACTCTCTCTATGGGCTGACGCCGGACCTCTCAGAAGATTTTGGCGTCCATTTGGGCTCTCTGGCGCCGCGCGGCGAGCGCGGCACGCTGATCGTCAGTTTGGACGCGCTGCTGCGCATGTCGTCGAACCCGTTCTTTTCATACATGGCGCAGCGTATTGAGAAGCATTTTCCAGCGCGGCCCGGCGGCGACGCAACCGAAGAGAGCGGCCAGCGGCTGCAATCGCCACAGCAAACCGCTCCGCAGCCGACATCGCATCGCCCTACGAGCGCAACGCCCGAAAGTCCTACGGGTGTGAGCGCAGGTCGGCGCTTGAAAAAGCGATCGCTTCGTTGAAGGAAGCGCGTTTGCTGTCTCAGGAGCGCTTCATGCGCCTGATCAGGACGCGCGCCAAAATGCCGGCGACATAGCCGCCGATCGTGATGGCGAAATAAACGATGATGACGAAGGCCCAGCGGTCACCAGCGGACACCGCCCTGCGGAATATTTCCGTAAGGTAAGTGAGATCGATGAACCTGTTCGCGAAGAAGCCGCTGGCGATAGCGAGCGCTGGGGCGATCCACCAGGGCGCCCTGAAATAGCCGAGGAGCATGGCGAGCAGAAAGACGATCAAACCGAAAATGTGCAAGAATTCCAGGAAAACCGCTTGGGACAGCAAGCCCATGAATCGGATCAGCCAAAGCATCTGACGCCTCTCTGCATAAGCTCAGAGCATCATTTTATCCGAATTCGACCGCAGCAGCCATATGGTTCGCCCGTCGCATCGACCGTTGCGCAGCACGCGGAGAGGAAGGGGCGTTGGCGCGTGAAGCGATGCGCGGAAAGCTGCGCGCCGCTCAGGCCGGTTGGCGGGTCGAAGCGCTGGGCGGTCCTCCCGACAAGATCTCCGCCACCCATCGGGTCGAGGGGAATTGTTCAAAAATCGTCAGCGCCGCGATCGAAAGCGGGACGCCGAGAAACGCCCCAAGTCCGCCCCACAGGAAAGTCCAGAGAACAATCGAAAAAAGGACGATCGGCGGAGAAATCGAAAGAGCCGATCCCGAAAACATCGGCTCCAGATAGCTCCCGATGACGAATTGGATGACCAACACGCCCAAGAAAACGAATAAGGGCGTTTCAATTGAGCCGAACTGCACGAAGGCAAAAAGCGGCAGAAGCCCTGTGACGATGAGTGAGCCGATATAGGGCAGATAGTTCAGCGCAAACGCCAGCACGCCCCATGCGCCGGCCATTTCCAATTCCATGAATTGAACAAAGCCCCATACCGCGAGACCTGTCGCAATGCTGGCGATCGTGCGAACGAACATATAGGTGCGGAACTTTTCGCCGATCTTCCTGCCGCCTTCCAACAGGCGCCGGCTTGTTTCCTGGTTTTCGAGGGACGCGATTCGCGCCTGAAAGAACTCGGTTTCCGCTAGTCCTAAAATCACATAGACGAGGACAATGACCGCGAAGGCCAAAATTGTGTTCACTCTCACCGCGATTGCGTGAAGAAGCCTTACGAGAGACGCGGTGTTAAAGTGTTCCGCAATGAGCGTGAAGACGAAAATGTCGTGCTCTTCCAGCCACGACGTCCACGTCATCGCCGTTTCCTGGACGCGGTCGAGGTTCTGTCTAATCCACTCCACCACCTCTCGGCCGCTCCAGGCGATCAGGGAAAACAGCGCCAGGATCACGGCGGCGGTCATTGCGACCGTCACGGTCAACGCAATGGCCTTCCCCACTCTCGCCTGCATCGCCTTCTGCAGGGGCCAAGCAATCGCGATAATAAAGACAGCAAAGACGACGGGCTCAAGGACCGCCTGCCCGAGTTTGCATGCGGCCAGGATGACAAAGAGCATTACGGTAACCGAAGTCACGCGCGATATGGGGCTTTTCTCCATGGCGATTCTATCGTCCTTAGACGCGCTGTTTGATCGTCTGCAATTTCGAGATGGCCGGCGGCGAAATTTGAAGAAGGCGCGGCCAATCTGGCGGTTAAGTTTATGAGACCGTCAATTGGCGTTGCAAGCAGCCATTCGAAATGGCGCGCACCTGATCGCTGCGCGCTGCTGCGACTAGCGGCAATCAGCGCGCCATCGGATGCGTCTCGACGAACCTCATCGAGAAGCGCCGTCCGGAAGATGATCTTTGAGCTTTTCTGGCGAAAGAAAGAAGCTGGTCCGGCAATCGACTCTACATTAGCGCGCTTTGGTCGCTACATCGTCGCGTAGGCGTCGCCATACAAAGGACGCTCTATCGATGCTCCGATCGAAGCATGGCGGAAAATACTACCGCGCCTCTTACATACGGAGAGCGACGACGGATGTGTAATTGTTCGAGCGGCGCGACAAATGTCGCAGCCGGTTCGGTTCGATTTCGAAGGGTGAATCGACACATTGGGCCGACCGCCTCGCCTGCGTCGAACGCGTCGGTCACAAGCAGCGCCGTTGCTTTGGAACGCTTCCACAGAATCTCACGAGGCATCGGACCGCACGCGCCGTCAGCAAAAAAACCACTTATTTTCAATATGTTGAGTTGGTTGCGGGGGCCAGATTTGAACTGACGACCTTCAGGTTATGAGCCTGACGAGCTACCGGGCTGCTCCACCCCGCGCCAAGAGATACGCGCCAAGAGAAACGCGAAAAGACAAAAAAGCAGCGCGGCGATAGCGGCGCTGCTCGAAAGCGGTCTCGATAAGAGGAATGCGATGCGCTTCGCAGGCCTGGCGACGACCTACTCTCCCAGGTCTTGAGACATAGTACCATTGGCGCAGAAGCGTTTGACGGCCGAGTTCGGGATGGGATCGGGTCTGATCGCTCCGCCGAAGGCCACCAGGCCGGCGAAACACATCTTTTCGAAGCAAAAGGTCTTTCTATTCGCGCCGCACGAGTATGGGCGTCGATAAATGAGAGCGATCAAGCCAATCGAGCTATTAGTACCGGTAAGCTCCATGCGTCGCCGCACTTCCACACCCGGCCTATCAACGTGGTCGTCTTCCACGGCTCTCAAGGGAGAACTCGTTTTGAGGTGGGTTTCCCGCTTAGATGCATTCAGCGGTTATCCCGTCCATACATAGCTACCCTGCACTGCGGCTGGCGCCACAACAGGTCCACCAGAGGTATGTTCATCCCGGTCCTCTCGTACTAGGGACAAATCCTCTCAATTCTCCTACACCCACGGCAGATAGGGACCGAACTGTCTCACGACGTTCTGAACCCAGCTCACGTACCACTTTAATCGGCGAACAGCCGAACCCTTGGGACCTTCTCCAGCCCCAGGATGTGATGA
>JALHNQ010000019.1:58220-59773 GCA_022843405.1 Methylocystis sp.
ACCACCGGATCACTATGACCGACTTTCGTCTCTGCTCGACTTGTCAGTCTCGCAGTCAGGCAGGCTTATGCCATTGCACTCAACGAGCGATTTCCGACCGCTCTGAGCCTACCATCGCACGCCTCCGTTACTCTTTGGGAGGCGACCGCCCCAGTCAAACTACCCACCATGCAATGTCCCGGCCCCGGATAACGGGACGCGGTTAGACATCCATAACCATCAGGCTGGTATTTCACATTTCGACTCCACCCGAGCTGGCGCCCGAGCTTCAAAGTCTACCAGCTATTCTACACAAACAGTCACGAATGCCATTGCAAAGCTATAGTAAAGGTGCACGGGGTCTTTCCGTCTGACCGCAGGAACCCCGCATCTTCACGGGGAATTCAGTTTCACTGAGCCTATGTTGGAGACAGCGGGGAAGTCGTTACGCCATTCGTGCAGGTCGGAACTTACCCGACAAGGAATTTCGCTACCTTAGGACCGTTATAGTTACGGCCGCCGTTTACCGGGGCTTCGATTCAAGGCTTGCACCCCTCCTCTTAACCTTCCGGCACCGGGCAGGCGTCAGACCCTATACGTCCTCTTCCGAGTTCGCAGAGCCCTGTGTTTTTGTTAAACAGTCGCCACCCCCTGGTCTGTGCCACCCCTGCCTGCTTGCGCAAACAGAGGTCCTCCTTATCCCGAAGTTACGGAGGTAAATTGCCGAGTTCCTTCAACATAGTTCGCTCAAGCGCCTTGGTATTCTCTACCAGTCCACCTGTGTCGGTTTCGGGTACGGTCTATGTGGGGGCTATTTCCTGGAACTCCTGCGCAGCCTTCGAAATCCAATAATCGAAGACAGCTTCTGGAATTCGTCACCACCCACTGGCTGCAGAATATTGACTGCATTCCCATCGACTACGCCTTTCGGCCTCGCCTTAGGGACCGGCTAACCCTGCGCAGATTAGCTTTACGCAGGAACCCTTGGACTTTCGGCGGGAGTGTCTTTCACACTCCTTTTCGTTACTCGTGCCAGCATTCGCACTTCTGATACCTCCAGGAGCCCTCACGGGTCTCCCTTCGCAGGCTTACAGAACGTTCCGCTACCGCATGCACTTGCGTGCACACCCAAAGCTTCGGCTCGTGGCTTGAGCCCCGTTACATTTTCGGCGCAGGAGTCCTTGTTTAGACCAGTGAGCTGTTACGCTTTCTTTAAAGGATGGCTGCTTCTAAGCCAACCTCCTGGTTGTTATGGGACTCCCACATCCTTTCACACTTAGCCACGAATTAGGGGCCTTAGCTGTTGGTCAGGGTTTTTTCCCTCTTCACGATGGACGTTAGCACCCACCGTGTGACTCCCGAGTAGTGCTTTTGAGTATTCGGAGTTTGGTTAGGTTTGGTAAGACGGTAAGTCCCCCTAGCCCATCCAGTGCTCTACCCCTCAAAGCATTCACTCGAGGCGATACCTAAATATCTTTCGCGGAAAACCAGCTATTTCCCAGTTTGGTTGGCCTTTCACCCCTAGCCACAGTTCATCCGAGGCTTTTTCAACAGACACCGGTTCGGTCCTCCAG
>JALHNQ010000020.1 GCA_022843405.1 Methylocystis sp.
CCGGACTATCTGTTGGCGGACCGCGGTCTGTCGACGGACCCGACGCCGATCGCGCCGGGCGAGACCAAGGAAGTCGCGGTGAAGGTGCAGGACGCGCGTTGGGACATCGAGCGTCTGTCTGACCTGGCTTACGACACCGACAGCCAGATCGGCGGCCTGCTGCTGTTCTTCTCGCCGTCGGGACGCCGCTTCGCGGCCGAAATCGGCGGTCCGGTGATTCCGAAGTTCGTCGCGGGCGACATGCCCTAAGCGAGACTGACGAATTATAAAAAAGCCCCCGGCCCATAAAGCCGGGGTTTTTTGTTGGCAAACGTGCCGAGGCTCGACATGAAGCCGACGCGCCGCCCATCGATGATGGCGTCCGTCCGCGCGATCTCCGACCCATGAGTTTGGCGCGCGCTCTACGCATTCTGGAGCCGTTCTAGGTTCTTCTCGGCGCTGCGGCTCTCCTGTGTTCGCGCCGCCACTGCGCTTGTTTCGTCGAGCCGCGCTTACTATAAAACGGCGGAGCTCCCTTAGGATCGGCGGAGCCGTCGACGCCGTAAAGCCGGTCTCCGCTCGCTTATCACCTTTGACACCGCGCCCGAGGAGCCCGCGCCGCCGCAATGTCCGATCTTTCCGAAGTCTTCCGCGCCGGCGCGGAGAACGCCTGGATTTTCGCGCCGAGCGCCGTGGCTTTGGGCGCGCTGCACGGGCTCGAACCCGGCCATTCAAAAACGATGATGGCGGCGTTCATCGTCGCGATTCGCGGCACGGTCGCGCAGGCAATTCTACTTGGCCTTGCGGCGACCATCTCGCACACGGCGATTGTTTGGGCGATCGCGCTGACGGGACTCTATTTCGGCGCGAAACTCAACGTCGAAGCGAACGAACCCTATCTGCAGATCATTTCAGGCGCGCTGATCATCGCCGTCGCTCTCTGGATGATCTGGCGAAGCTGGCGCGATATCGCGGCCGGCAGACCCGCTTCGGCGCCCGCGCAGGAGAGCGGGCGCGTTCCGGCAGTCGTCGCAGCGCATGGGCATACGCACGACGGCGCGCACATTCATGCGCATGAGGCGGGCCTACCGCATAGCCATGAGGAAGAGGAATTCGAAAGCGAGCTGCTCGACGTCGATCCGACCGTCTATGCCGACTCGCATGAGCGCGAACATGCGTTGGATATTGAGCGACGCTTCGCCAATCGCCGGGTGACCACCGGACAGATCATTCTGTTCGGTCTGACCGGAGGGCTCATTCCCTGTCCGGCGTCGATCACCGTGCTGCTCCTTTGCCTACAGGTCGGACGCATCGGACTGGGCGCGCTGCTCGTGCTGTGCTTCAGCGTCGGTCTGGCGCTGACCCTCGTGCTGGTCGGGGTGGCGGCGGCGCTTGGCCTACGGCACGCGGCTTCGCGCTGGCCGGGGTTCGAAGCCCTCGCGGCGCGCGCGCCCTATCTCTCCGGCGCGATCGTCGCCGCAATCGGCGCCTATACGATCGCGGCGGGCGTAGCCGCATTGGCGTAATTATTTGTCGGCGTGAAACGCCAATTTCGTCACCCTGGCGGTGATCGGCGCATCGAGGAAAAAATCGAGCGCCGCATCGACCCGGGGATCGACCGCGTAGGTCGAGAAGTCGGTCATGCCTTCTTCCTTCAGGACCTCTACGTCGATGAAGAAATTGCTGCTGCAGTTCTTTGCCGGACGAACGAGAATGGCGTGCGCGGCGTCGGCGACGATCTCGGGCTTACGCGACCGGCGCAGCAGTTCCTCGCCGCCGAGCAGATTGCCGATCGCCGCGGTCGCGATCGCGGTCTCAGGCCACAGCGAATTGACGGCGACGCCGTCGCCTTCGACATCCCGCGCAAGCCCCAGCGTCACCAAGCTCATCCCATATTTCGACATTGTGTAGGCGAGGTTGGGCGAGAACCATTTGGGGTTCAAATCCATCGGCGGCGAGAGCGTCAATATGTGCGGATTGGCGGATTTGCGCAGATGCGGCAGCGCCGCCTTGCAGCAAAGATAGGTTCCGCGCGCATTGATCTGATGCATGAGATCGAAGCGTTTCATCTCGAGCGCGTCGATGCCGCGCAGATCAATGGCGCTCGCATTGTTGACGAGAACATCGATCGCGCCAAAGCAGGATGCGGCCTGACTAACCGCCGCCTCGACCTGATCCTCGAAGCGAATGTCGCACGGCACGGCGAGCGCCTGTCCGCCCGCTGCTTCGATTTCCGCCGCGGCGGTATAGATCGTGCCTGGAATTCTCGGATTTTCGGTCACGCTCTTCGCCGCGATGACGATATTCGCGCCGTCGCGCGCCGCGCGCAGGGCGATGGCGAGGCCGATGCCGCGGCTCGCGCCGGTGATGAAGAGCGTCTTGCCGGCGAGCGAGCGAGTCGTCATGGGCGCCATGGCGCGCTCGCGCTCATCGTTCCAAGAAAAGCGCGGGGCTTCACGCGGCGACCTGCGCCGGATAGCCCGCTTCGGTGATCGCGTCGGCGAGCGCCTGCGCGTTTTTCGGCGCCGGGGTGACGTCGACCTTGCCGGTCGCGAGATCGACCTTGACGTCGGCGTTCGGCTCGACCGCTTGCACCGCCTTGGTGACGTGTTTCACGCACATGCCACAGGTCATGTCCTTGACGTTGAATGTCGTCATCGCTTCCTCCTTGATTTGTTTTTCAGCCGCTTCCGTTTCGATTGGCGACGCTTGTTCGTCGACCTCGGCGCTCGCGACGACCGGCGGCTGGAAACGGCGCAAGCGCAGCGCATTGGTGAGAACGAAGACGCTGGACAGCGCCATCGCCGCCGCGCCGAACATCGGCGAGAGCAACATGCCGTTTATAGGATAGAGCGCGCCAGCGGCGACGGGGATGAGCAGCACATTATAGCCGAAGGCCCAGAATAAATTCTGTTGGATGTTGCGCATCGTCGCATGCGAAATCGCCAGCGCCGCCGGAACTTTGGCGAGATCGCCCGACATCAGCACGACGTCGGCGGCTTCGATCGCAATGTCGGTTCCCGTGCCGATGGCGATCCCGGCGTCGGCGGCGGCAAGCGCCGGCGCGTCGTTCACGCCGTCGCCGACAAAGGCGATCTTGTTGGATTCCCGCAGACGTTCGAGCGTCGCGACCTTCCCGTCAGGAAGGACGCCGGCGACGACTTCGTCGATTCCAAGCCTTCTGGCGATGGCTTTCGCTGTACGTTCGTCGTCTCCGGTGATCATCGCGGTCTTCACGCCGATCGAATGAATCGCGTCGATCGCCGCGCGGCTCGTCGGCTTCAGATCGTCGGCGACGCAGAGCATCGCGCCGAGCTTGCCGTCGACCGCGATGTAAAGCGGCGTCTTGCCTTCTTCAGAGAGTTTCTGGGCGTCCTGGGCGAAGGGGGCGGCGTCGACGCCGAGCGTCGTCATGAAGCGCTCGGCGCCGATGGCGACTTTCTTGCGGTCGACGATTCCCGTAACCCCCATGCCCGCCACGGATTTGAAGTCGGCGCAAGGCGAAAGCGAAAGGTCCGCGGCCTTGGCCGCGGCGACCAGCGCCGCGCCTACCGGATGTTCCGACTGCGCCTCGACACTGGCGGCGAGACGCAGCAATTCCTTGTCCTTCTTGCCGGGCATAGCGACGAGATCGGTCAGGCGCGGCTTGCCATAGGTGAGCGTGCCGGTCTTGTCGAAGGCGATCAGCGTCACGTCGCGCAGCGTCTGCAGGGCCTCGCCCTTGCGGAACAATACGCCGAGCTCTGCTGCGCGCCCGGTGCCGGTCATGATCGCAGCAGGCGTCGCCAGTCCCATGGCGCAGGGGCAGGCGATAATGAGCACGGCGACGGCGTTGACGAGCGCATACGTCAGACGCGGCTCCGGCCCGATCAGCATCCAGATGACGAAGGTCAGCGCCGCGACAGCAAAGACGGCGGGGACGAAGACGGCGGTGACGCGATCGACCATCGCCTGAATCGGCAGCTTGGCGCCCTGCGCCTGCTCGACCATGCGGATGATGCCGGCGAGAGTCGTATCCGCGCCGACGCGGGTCGCGCGAAACGAGAAGGCGCCGGAGCCGTTGACGGTCGCCCCGGTGACCGCGGCGCCCGGCCGCTTGGCGACGGGCGCCGGTTCGCCGGTGACCATCGATTCATCGACATGCGACGCGCCTTGCGTCACCACGCCGTCGGTCGGAATGCGCTCTCCCGGCCGCACCAGAACGATGTCGCCGACGCGCACGTCGTCGATATCGACGTCGACGGTCGCGCCGTCGCGCTCAATGCGGGCGGTCTTCGGTTGAAGCTTCGCCAGCGCGCGGATCGCTTCCGACGTGCGGCCCTTGGCCCGCGCTTCGAGATAGCGGCCGAACAGGATAAGGGTGACGATGACGACGGCCGCCTCGTAATAGACATGCACTGAACCGGCCGGCAGGACGTTCGGCGCAAAAGTCGCAACCACGGAATAGAGATAGGCGCTGAGCGTGCCCGTGGCGACGAGCGCGTTCATATCGGGCTGGCGTCGCAACAGCGACGGAATTCCCTTAAGGAAAAAAACCAGGCCGGGACCGAACAGCACGACGCTGGCGAGCAGGAAGGAAATCTCGCGAATCCTCGCTTCGCCGATCACGCCCATCGACCAGTGATGAATGGCGGGGATGAGATGTCCGCCCATTTCGACCGCGAAGATCGGCGCCGTCAAAGTAGCGGCGACGATGAGGCGGAAGCGCAGCGCGCGCATTTCCTCCTCGCGGCGCGCCCGTTCGCGATCGGCGCCGCCCGAATCGGTCTCGATCTGGCGCGGCTCATAGCCGGCTTGTGAAATGGCGCGGCGCAGGCGATCGGTGAGGCCGGGGCCGGTGAGCGCGCGCACGGATGCGCGTTCGGTGGCGAGATTGACTTTCGCCTCGATCACGCCCGGAACGGCGCTCAGCGCCTTTTCGACATGCGAAACGCAGGAGGCGCAAGTCATGCCGCCGACGCCGATCTCGATCGTCTCGACGACCGCCTCGTAGCCCGCGTCCGAGACCGACTTTACGAGTTGGGTGAGACTCGCCCCCGGCGCGAGCGAAACCTCCGCCCGTTCGGTGGCGAGATTGACGCTGGCGGCCTTTACGCCCGGCGTATGGGCAAGCGCCTTCTCGACATGCGACACGCAGGAGGCGCAGGTCATGCCCCGGACGGAGAAGTCAAGGCGTTCGCCGCCCGGTAAAGGAGTTTGAGCGTTCATAGCGGCCGCCTCATTCACAACGCCCTCGCGCATCAGTTTAAAGCCAGCGCCGCGTGCGCGCCATATAGGACCGGTAGTCGTCGCCAAATTTCGCAAGAAGATGCCGCTCTTCCGGCTCGATCGCGAGCTTTGTCAGCCCATAGGCGAGCGCCGGCGTCAACAGCAGCGTGAAGGGCGAGCCAAGGAACAGACCCAGTCCAAAGATCAAGGCGACATGCGACACATAGATCGGATTGCGCGAAAAGCGAAACGGTCCCTCTGTGACGAGAAAAGACGCCGCGCGATGCGGCATGACCGTCGTCTGATGGCGCGAGAGAATGCGAAAGCAGCAGACATCGTTGACGAGCGCGAGCACGACAATGGCGGCCCCGGCGAGATGCGGGAGCGAAGAGGAGGCGCGATCGATGAGCGAAACCAGCGTCGCGGCGTCGAGCGCCAACCCGGCGGCGAGCGTCAACGCCATCAAAATCGGCGGCCAAGGTATCGGGGAAGGCGGCCCGTCGACGCATATCGGCGCGTTCATTGCGGCGACTCCATGAAACACTCGAAGAAACACCCATTATCTAAATCGCGTTTCGGCGCGACGGTTTCAAGTAGCTCGTCAAGGCAGGCTTGACAAGCGCAGCGCCTTTTGTCAAGGTTATCTTGACAAATCTGGATCTGCGATGCTGGCCCTGCCCAAACGTAAACTGCGCTGCTCGTTTTGCAGAAAGACGGAGACCCAGGTCTCCCGGCTCGTCGGCGGCGCCGCCGGCGGCTATATTTGCGAAGACTGCGTCGGCGTGTGCAACAAAATCCTCGACGCTGCGCCTTCGTCATTCAAAAGCTGGGACGATCTCACCGAGGAGCAGCTGTTGTCGTCGATCAAGGCGAGCGAGGCCAGCATCACCGCGCTGCATTCGCTCATCCATGTGCAGGTCGAGGCGCTTCGCAAACGCGAGGTGAGCTGGACGGCGATCGGCAAGGCGCTCGGCGTCTCCCGCCAAGCGGCCTGGGAGCGGTTCTCCTGATCCAGGATCGATCCGACATGCTTGATCGCTACGCGCAGGATCTCGCCGGCCTCGCCGTGCGCGGCAGATTGCGCAAGCTGGCGCCACGAGTCGGGATGGATTTCGCATCCAACGACTATTTGGCGCTCGCAGAATCGCCGGAACTCGCCGCGGCGGCGCGCGCGGCGCTCGCGCGCGGCGTTCCCATAGGGGCCGGCGGCTCGAGGCTTCTGCGCGGCAATCATTCGGAGCATGAGGCGCTCGAAGAAGACGCGGCGCGCTTTTTCGGCGCTGAAAGCGCGCTTTTTTTCAGCGCCGGCTTTACCGCCAATGAGGCGCTGCTTTCCACCGCGCCTCAGCGCGAAGATCTCATCCTCTATGATGCGCTCGCGCACGCCAGCGCCCATGAGGGCATGCGATTGGCGCGCGCGCCAAATGCGCGATTTGCGCATAATGACGTCGGCGCCGCCGAGGGCGCGATCCGCGCCTGGCGCGAAAAGGGCGGGCGCGGGCGCGTCTGGATCGTGGTCGAGAGCCTCTACAGCATGGATGGCGATAGAGCGCCGCTCGACGATCTGTGCGCGCTCGCCGAGCAAAACGAAGCCTTTCTGCTGATCGACGAGGCCCATGCGACCGGCGTCTATGGTCCGGGCGGCCGCGGACTCGCGGCGCGTTTCGAAGGCAAGGACAATGTCATTACCCTGCATACCTGTGGCAAGGCGATGGGCGTCGCGGGCGGTCTGCTCTGTCTGCCGCGCGTCTTGCGCGACTTCATGATCAACCGTTGCCGGCCGTTCATCTTCGCGACCGCGCCTTCGCCCATGATCGCCGCTTGCGTGCGCGCGGCGCTCAAGATCATCGAGGCGGCTGACAACCGGCGCGCCGAGCTGATGTCGCGCATCGAGCTCGCTGGCGCCGAGCTGCGGCGCCTCTGTGCGATCGAGCCGTCGGGCAGCCAGATTCAACCCATCATTGTCGGCGACGATGTCCGCGCCACAACTCTTGCGTCGCGCCTGCAGGCGCTGGGCTACGACATTCGCGCCATTCGTCCGCCGACGGTGCCGGAGGGCTCCGCTCGGCTGCGCATCGCCCTGACGCTCAATACGCGAAAGGAAGAGGTCGCGCAGATGATCGCGCATCTTCGCGAAGAGCTGGCGAGGCTCGAACCATGAACCGCCGCTTCGTCATCGTCGGCACGGATACGGATGTTGGCAAAACTGTCGTCTCCGCCGCGATCGTTGGAGCGCTCGACGCCTATTATTGGAAGCCGGTGCAGTCGGGGCTCGATGGCGAGACGGACTCGCAGACCGTTGCGCGGCTTTCGGGGACGCGGTCCGACCACATCGTCCCAGAAGCATGGCGGCTGCGTCGGCCGGCCTCGCCGCATCTCGCCGCGCGCGACGAAGGCGTCGACATCGACGTCGCCGCGCTGAACCCGCCGCAATGTGATGGTCCTCTGGTAATCGAGACGGCGGGCGGCGTGATGACGCCGCTCAGCGACCGCGCGCTGACGATCGATGTGCTGGAGCGGTGGCGGCTTCCCGTCATTGTCGTCGCGCGCACGAGCCTCGGCACGATCAATCACAGCCTGCTCACGCTCGAAGCGTTGCGCAGACGCGGCGTTTCAATAACGGGAATGATTTTCGTCGGCGACGCCGACGCCGACGCGCAACGCTCGATCGAGACGATCGGCGGCGTGCGTATTCTCGGCCGACTGCCCAAACTCAATCCCTTGAACCAGAAGACGCTCGGCGCCGCGTTCAACGCCGCGATCGCGCGCGACGCCTTCGGGAGCAGCGCGTGAGCCTCGTCACAGACTCTGCGGTCTGGCGGCCGTTCACCCAGCATGCCCTGCAGCCCGGCGCCTTCAAGATCGCGCGCGCCGAAGGCGCCTGGCTCGAAGCCGAGGACGGCACACGGTTTCTCGACGCCATCTCGTCCTGGTGGGTGATTACGCATGGCCATCGCCATCCGGCGATCATGCAGGCGATCCGCGAAGAAACCGAACGGCTCGATCAGATCATCTTCGCCGGCTTCACCCATGAGCCGGCGGAGGCGCTTGCGCGGCGCCTCGTCACGCTGACGCCGCCGGGGCTCGACTATGTGTTTTATTCCGACAGCGGTTCGACCTGCGTCGAAGTGGCGATCAAAATGGCGCTCGGCTTCTGGCGCAATCGCAATGACGCGCGCTCGCGCGTCATTGCGCTCGAATACGGCTATCATGGCGACACGATCGGAACGATGTCAGCCGGCGCGCGCTCGCCTTTCAATGCGCCTTATGAGCCGTTGCTCTATGAGGTGACGCGCATACCTTTCCCGATGCGCGGACGCGAGCAGCAAACGCTCGACGCGCTGGCGCGCGCCTGTCGCGACAAGCCCGCCGCCCTGCTCGTGGAGCCGCTCATCTTGGGCGCCGGCGGCATGCTGATGTACGGCGCCGATACGCTCGCGGAGATGAGGCGCATATGCGCCCATTACGGCGTGCTGTTTATCGCCGACGAAGTGATGACAGGCTTCGGACGCACCGGAACGCTCTTCGCCTGCGAGCAGGCGGACGTCATTCCGGACATCGCCTGCTACGCCAAAGGTCTGACCGGCGGCGCGCTGCCGCTCGCCGTCACAATGTGCAAGAGCGAGATTTTCGAGGCGCATCTGTCGCAGGATCGCGCGCGCGCGTTTTTTCACTCGAGCTCTTACACCGCCAATCCGATCGCTTGCGCCGCGGCGCTCGCCAATCTCGACGTGTGGGCGACGGGCGAACCCGCCGCCCGCGTCGCGGCGCTCTGCGACATGCAGGCGACGCGCATTGCGCGCTTTGCCGATGACGCGCGCTTCTCGAACGCCCGCCGGCTCGGCATCATCACGGCGCTTGATCTCAATGTCGCGCAGAGCGGCTATCTGGCGAGCGTTTCGCTAGATCTCATGCGCTTCTTCAACGAACGTGGACTGCTGCTGCGCCCGCTCGGCCCGACGATCTACGTGTTTCCGCCTTACTGCGTCGAGGACGCCGAACTCGATCTCGCCTATGAGGCGATCGGCGATGCGGCGGACCGTTTCGGCCGCGGTTAGCGTTCGAGCTCCGTGCGCACGTTGTTGCCGCGTCCCTCGTTGGGGACAACGTTCTTACGCGCGAGAAATTCTTCCTTCAGCGCGCGCCGCAGGATTTTTCCGACATTGCTCTTGGGCAGGCTCTCGCGAAATTCGAAATAGCGCGGAATTTTGTAGCTTGTCAGCTGCTCATGCGCGAAGGCGCGCAACTCCTCGCGCGTGAGGCTTGGATCGCGCGCCACGACAAACGCCATCGGCGCTTCACCGGAATGTTCGTGCGGCACGCCGATGACCGCCACCTCCTTGACTTTGGGGTGTTCGATCAGCACGGATTCAACTTCGTTCGGATAGACGTTGAATCCCGAAACAAGGATCATGTCCTTCAGCCGATCGACGATTTTGATCAGCCCGTCCGGCGCCATGACGGCGATGTCGCCGGTCTTGAGAAATCCGTCGGCCGTCAGCGCATTCGCGGTTTCGTCCGGCCTGCGCCAATATCCCCCCATCAATTGCGGCCCCTTGACGCAGAGTTCGCCCCGCTCGCCCAAAGGAACGGGTTCGCCTTCGGGCGAGCGCACCGAGATTTCGGTCGACGGCACGGGATAGCCGATACCGCCCGTAAATTCGGCGATTGTCGGCTTGTTGATCGTGACGATCGGCGACGTCTCGGTCAGTCCATAGCCCTCGACGATCGGCCTGCCGGTCAAAGCCTTCCATTTCTGCGCCACGACTTCCTGGGTCGACATGCCGCCCGAAATGGTGAGAAGAAGACTGGAATAGTCCACCGACTTGGCCGCAGAATGATCGGCGATCGCCGCATAAAGCGTGTTGACGCCGGAAAATAGCGTGAACGGCGATTTGCGCAGCGTCGCGATCAGGCCCTTAATGTCGCGCGGATTGGCGATGAGCAGGCAACTGCCGCCGGTCTTCACCACGAGCATCAGGCAGGCGGTCAGACCGAATATGTGATAGAGCGGCAGCGCCGTCACCATGATCAACGGCTTATCCGCAAGATAGGGTTTCAACCAGGCCCACGACTGCTCGACATTCGCGGCGACGTTGCGATGGAGCAGCATCGCGCCCTTGGCGACGCCGGTTGTGCCGCCGGTATATTGCAGAAAGGCGATGTCGTCAGGCCCGATCGGCGGCGGCTTGAACGGCTCCTCGGCGCCCGCTTGCAACACATGCGCGAAGCCGACGCAGCCGGGCAGCCGATAGGCGGGGACCATGCGTTTGACCCAGCGCGAGACCAAATTGACGATCAGTCCGCGCAGCCCCATCAGATCTCCGGGCTTCACAATCACCGCACGTTCGACTTTCATTTGCGGCCACGCGGCCGCGGCGGTATGCGCGAAATTTTCGAAGACGAACAAGAACCGCGCGCCGGAGTCGTTCATCTGGTGTTCGAGCTCGTGCGGCGTATAGAGCGGATTGACGTTCACCACGACGCCGCCCGCGAGCAGGACGCCGAAGAGGATCGTGGGATAGGCGAGGACGTTGGGCGACATGATCGCGACCCGATCGCCCTTCCTCAGCCCCCGGGTCTGCAGCCAAGCGGCGACAGCGACGGCGGCGCGGCCGAACTCCTCGAAGGTGAGCGTCGCGCCGAAGCTCTCCATCGCGGTTCGGTCGGCGAAGTCCACGACGCTCGCGTTGAACATATCGACCAGCGTCGAATAGGACGATTGATCGATCTCCGCCGGAACGCCGGCGGGGTAGGACGACAGCCAGGGACGCTTCGCGTAAGGGTCCTCTCGGTTTTCCGCGCTCGTCATTGTCGTCATGGACCTCCGCGAGTCGACATGGTCGCGGATCGCGAATCGTCCGCTCCGCCAATTTGCTTGTGTTCAAGATAGCGCGCAAATGGCCGGATGAGGCCATGCCCGCCGGCAATCCTTATGCTGCGCCGCGAGCGGCGTCACGCCGAGCCTGTGGACATCGGCGCGAGGCCGAAGAGCAGCGCAACGCCGAGCGCCAGAACCAGGATTGCGGCGATGAACTCGCCGCCGCGCGCGATGATGATCGTGCGGCGCGAATCCTTCGCCCCAAGCCGCATCGCGGCGCCCTTGGCGTAGACCGCGGTCGCGGCGAGCGCGCCTGTCGTTATCGCGGTCCCGGCCGACATGGCGATGACCGCTCCGGCGCCGGCGGCGAAAAGACCCTGCGATAGGGTGAACGCCAGGACGAGAATCGCTCCCGAACAGGGACGCAGGCCGGCGGCGATGACGGTGGCTGCGGCGTCGGCGAGGCGAAACTTTGACCCTGTCAAAGTCGACGGGTCCGGCGCATGGCGGCAGTTTTCGTCATGCACATGGGTCGGATCGTCGATCGCCTCACAGACGAAGCCGCGCGTCGAGGAGGCGATTGCGGGCGCCCTGAGCGCGGACGACAGCGCGCAGCCCTTGACCCAGGCGAGACGCGCTCCGACCGCGGCGACCGCCGCATAACTGACAAGCTCGATCATACGCGTCGCTGCGCTCATCTGAGTGGCGGTTGCGCGGAAAATCGCCGCGGCGGCGCCGACGACGGCGATCGCGACCAGCCCCTGCAGGAGGGCGGCGAGCGCCGCGAGCAGCAGTCCGCGTCTCAGCGCCGTTTCATTGGCGAGCATGTAAGATGCAAGCACCGCCTTGCCGTGGCCGGGACCGGCGGCGTGAAAAGCGCCATAGGCGAAGCTCGCCGCGGCGAGGGCGAAAAATGCGGAAGGATCGGTCTTGAGCGCCCGCACCGCGGCTTGCAGTTCAGCCTGGAACTTGCTTTGCCAAGCGAGAATGAGTCCCGCAAAGCCCGTCGCCGATCCAACGGACTCTTGCGCCCCGACGGCGAATGGATGACGTGGCGCGCACCACGCCGAAGAGGCCACGATCGCGACGACCGCCGCAGCCGCTACGCCGATCCAGAAGGCCTTTCGCCCAAGCATCACGGACAGGCCACGATCGCGCGGGTCGCCAGTTTCACGCCGAAATCGGAGCCCGGCGACATGTTCTGAAAGAACGCCTCGCCCAGTTTCTGATTGTCGGTCGCCAACAGCGGCGCGGGCTCGACCAGACTGAGCGAACATCCCGCCGGCGCGCCCGCGAGAGTGACGGCGTTTTGCTTCTCCAATCCGAAGGACACGAAATAAGTGGGGTCATAGACCTGAAAGGAGAACGGCTTTTTCACCGCCACGGGCGTCTCCAGCGGCAGGAAAAAGCGCATGGTGACGAGCTTTTTGTCGTTCGCTTCAAGCTTGACGTTTTCCGGCGGCTTGAACGCGAGCTTGGCCCCGTTTTGCTTGGCGAAGGTGAAAAAGTCGAATTCGGCCAGCGATTCGACATTCGTCTTGGCGAGCGGCGCAAGTTCTTCGCTGGTCGGCGGCTTTCCGTCCTTGCCGAGCCCCTGCACGGCATAGGCCGAATATAGTTCGTCGAACTCCCAGGCGTGTCGAACGCCTGCGATCTTGCCGTCCGGCGCGAACACCACTTCGCTTCGCACCACGACCCATACGTGAGGGTGCGCGGACGCGGCTCCAATTGGCGTCATTGTCGCGATAAGGATAAGAATCGAGTTGATTTTCAGCTTCATGCGAGTCTCGCGCTTAGGCGGCGAAGGCGGCGAAAACGCGGCGCGGCCTCCCGCTTCGAGCCTGTGCACGCCAGGAGATATGTCCTTGAAAAGGCGCTTTCCTGTGTCATAAGGTGGCAGGCGTAGAGTCGGCGCCGGCGGGGCGCTGAGCGTCGGGACGCCGCGACCGGCTGGGTCGTTAAGTCGGATTCGTTCACGGGTTGATCCTTGTCATTTAGCGTGTGAGCGCATGAGTCCCAGGCGCGCTTCGCCGAATTCGCGCAGGAGAGCAATAAATGGCGGAAATTGCCGCCGGCGACGCACTGACCGGCTCCGCCTTCGCCGAGGCGTCGCTCTCAGATCGATTTGACCTCCACAAATCGCGCGTGCTGATCACCGGCACTCAGGCGATCGTGCGTCTGCTCCTTATGCAGAAGGAGGCGGACCGCCGCGCCGGACTGAACACTGCGGGCTTCGTCACCGGCTACCGTGGCTCGCCCCTGGGCGGCGTCGATGCGCAAATGCATAAGGCCAAGGCGCTGTTCGACGCCAATGATATTCTATACATGCCGGGACTCAACGAGGATCTCGCGGCGACCGCGATCTGGGGCGCGCAGCAGGCCGAGATGCGCGGCGAAGGCAAATATGACGGCGTCTTTTCGCTCTGGTACGGCAAAGGTCCCGGCATTGACCGGAGCGGCGACGCCTTCAGACACGTCAACCTCGCCGGCACGGCGCGCTACGGCGGCGCGCTGGCGCTCATGGGCGACGATCACACGGCGGAATCTTCAACCACCGCGCATCAGTCCGACTATCATTTCGTCGACGTGATGATTCCGATCCTGTCGCCGGCCGGCGTGCAGGAAATCCTCGACTATGGGCTTTATGCCTTCGCGCTGTCGCGCTACGCGGGCGTCTGGGTCGGGCTGAAGCTTCTCAAGGATACGGTCGAATCGACGGCCTCGATCGACAGTTCGCTCGATCGCGTTCGTCCAATCGCGCCGGCTGACTTCATCATGCCGCCCGGCGGGCTCAATATCCGTCCCGGCGATCCGGTTCTCGCTCAGGAAGAGCGGCTGCAGGAGATGAAGCGCGATGCGATGCTCGCCTTCATTCGCGCCAACCGGTTGAATCGGTTCATCACCTCCGGCGGCGCCAATCCGAAAGTCGGCGTCATCACTGTCGGCAAGTCCTATCTCGACGTGCGTCAGGCGATGGACGATCTCGGCCTGGACGAAGTCAAGGCGAACGATCTTGGTCTGCGGCTCTATAAGATCGCTGCGCCTTGGCCGATCGAGCCGCAAGGTCTGCGCGAATTCGCGCGCGGCCTCGATCTCATCATCGTCGTCGAAGAGAAGCGCTCGCTGATCGAAGTGCAGTTGCGCGAGGAATTATACGCCGCGCCGCATCAGCCGCTCTGCATCGGCAAGAAGGACGAGCGCGGCGCATGGCTGTTTCCGGTCAAGGGCGCGCTGGACGCCAATGACATCGCCATCGCCATCGGCCGTCGTCTGTTGAAATATCATCCGCTTGAGGATCTCGAGGGGCGCGTGCGCCGTCTCGAAAGACTGCAGGAACGCCGCCGGACGATGACTGACGTTACCGTTCGAGTCCCGCATTTCTGCGCTGGCTGTCCGCATTCGACCTCGACCCATGTGCCTGAAGGTTCGCGCGCCTACACGGGCATTGGCTGCCATTATATGGCGCAATGGATGGACCGCTCGACCGAAGGCTACACCCATATGGGCGGCGAAGGCGCGAACTGGATCGGCGAGGCGCCGTTCTCGACGCGCACGCATATGTTCCAAAATCTCGGCGACGGCACCTATAATCATTCGGGATCGCTCGCCATCCGCTTCGCTGTCGCGACCAACACCAACATCACCTTCAAAATTCTCTTCAACGGCGTCGTCGCCATGACCGGCGGCCAACAGCACGAAGGCGATTTGACCGTCGAAACGATCGCGCGACAGGTCGCGGCCGAAGGCGTGAACAAGATCGCGCTGGTCACTGACGAGCCCAGCAAATATGCGCCGACGATCGGCTGGCCGCCGGGCCTGACGATTCATCATCGCAACGTCTTGAACGAAGTGCAGCGGGAGCTGGCGCAGACGGAAGGCGTCACGGTGCTGATCTACGATCAGACCTGCGCCACCGAAAAGCGTCGTTTGCGCAAGCGCGGGCTGATGCCCGACCCCGATTCGCGCGTCATCATCAATGAACTCGTGTGCGAAGGCTGCGGCGACTGCGGCACGGCGTCGAACTGCGTCGCGGTGCAGCCGGTCGAAACCGAGTTCGGCCGCAAGCGGCGGATCGATCAATCTTCCTGCAACAAGGATTTTTCCTGCCTCGAGGGCTTCTGCCCAAGCTTCGTCACCGTCCATGGCGGTAGGATGAAAAAGGCGCCGCTGCCCTCGAAGGAAGCCGCCATCGGACAGCCTGAACTGCCGCAGCCGCGCATCGCCGAAATCGGCGCCTTGCCATATGGCGTCCTCGTCGCAGGGCTCGGCGGGACGGGCGTCGTCACGGTTTCGGCCATTCTCGGCATGGCCGCGCATCTTGAGGGCAAAGGCGTCGGCGTCATCGACATGGCCGGCCTCGCGCAGAAAGGCGGGGCGGTTTATTGCCATGTGAAGATCGGACGGACGCCGGCGGATGTGCACGCCATCCGCATTGCCGCGGGCGAAGCGGATCTGATGTTGGGCTGCGACCTCGTCGTCGCCGGGGCCAAGCAGGTGCTCGCCGCCGTCGAGCAGGGCAAGACGGCGGTGCTCGTCAATTGCGCCGAGGTGTTTCCTGGCGACATTGAGCGCAATCCCGACTTCGTCCTGCCGTCGGAGGAAATCAAGCAGGCGATCCGTCGCGCCGGCGGCCCGGAGTCGACCTTCATCGATACGACGGCGCTCGCCCAGGCGCTGCTCGGCGACTCGATCGCCGCGAATATTTTCATCCTCGGCTACGCCTGGCAGAAGGGCTATTTGCCGCTGTCGGAAGCCGCGCTCCTGCGCGCCATCGAATTAAACGGCGAATCCGTGCCGATGAATCATTCGGCGTTTCGTTGGGGTCGCCGCGCCGCGCATGATCTCAACAGCGTGCTCGCCGTCGTCAAGTCGCTGCGCCAGCCCAACGGCATTCACGAGAAATCGAAGAAGCTTGACGACGTGATCGAACGTCGCGTGGCGTTTCTGACGGATTACCAGGACAAGGCTTACGCCGCACGCTATTGCGCCCGCGTCGAGAAAATCGCCAGGCTCGAAGCGCAGCGCGCGCCGGGTTCGCACGAATTGACGGAAGCGGTCGCGCACTATCTCTTCAAGCTGATGGCGACGAAAGACTATTACGAAGTCGCGCGACTTTACACGAACGGCGCCTTTCGGCGTCAGCTCGCGGAGACCTTCGACGGCGACTTGAGGCTCGAACTGCATCTTGCGCCCAACTTCCCCTCGCTTCAGCGTAAGACGGACTTTGGCGGCTCGCGCAAAATCACATTCGGTCCGTGGATGTTCAAACTGCTGCGCGTGCTGGCGAAGATGAAAGGCTTGCGCAACACATGGATCGATGTCTTCCGCTTTGACCATGACCGCGTGGTCGAGCGAGGGCTGCTTGCGGATTATGAAGCGCTGCTCGATGAGTTTTCCGTTTCGCTCGCGCGGGAAAACCATGCAACCGCCGTCGCGCTTGCGCGCCTGCCGGAGCACATTCGCGGCTTCGGCCATGTCAAGGCGCGCCATATCGCCGCCGTCGACGCCGAGCGCGAGCGCTTGATCGCCGAATACCGCCAGCCGGCTGCGGTGAAACTCGCCGCTGAGTGAGTCCGCTCTGGACGATGTCATGATATAAGCCCAAGAGCGAGCGTTTGAGGGCCGTCATTCCCGGTCGCGCGCGTTGCGCGTCGGAAATGACTTTCTCGAAAACTGCGACTGGACCTATTGTGACGCGCGCGAGCGGATTGACGGAAATTGGCGTGAGGGACGCGCTTTCGGCCTCGGTTTTTTCAAGCGCCGCGCCCTGCCGCCGCGCGCTCGTGCTCGGCGGCTCCAGCGAAGCGCGCCTTCTTGCGACGCGCATCGCCGCCGATCCGCGTCTGCAAGGCGTCATTTCGCTTGCCGGGCGCACCAGCGCGCCGCTCGCGCATGATCTGCCGACTCGCATCGGCGGCTTCAACGGCGTTGAAGGTCTGACGCGCTATCTCCTCGACGAACGCATTTCTCATGTCGTCGACGCGACGCATCCCTTTGCGGCGCGTATTTCCGCGAATGCGCGCGCCGCCTGCGCCGCCGCCTGCGCGCCGCTGCTGGTGCTGACGCGCCCGCCATGGGTCATGGCGCCGGGCGATCGCTGGATCGAGGTCGTCGACAACGCCGCCGCGGCGCGCGCGCTCGGCGACAGTCCCCGCCGTGTCTTTCTTGCGATCGGCCGTCAGGGCGTCGCAGATTTTCGCTGCGCGCCGCAACATGACTATGTGCTGCGGGTCATCGAACCGCCGAACGCCGGCGAACTGCCGCCCCGCTGCGAGGTGATTTTCGGTCGAGGCCCTTTCGCGCTCAATGACGAGATCGCGCTGATGCGCGACAGAGGCATCGAGACCGTCGTCACCAAGAACAGCGGCGGCGCGCTCGCCTACGCCAAGATCGAGGCGGCGCGGGCGCTGGGGCTCGAGGTCGTCATGATCGCGCGCCCGGCGAGCGGCGACGCTGCGACGACGCATGATATCGATGCGGCGATGGCTTTCCTCGCTTCATGAGCCGCACGCTGATGATCCAGGGCACGGGCTCCGACGTCGGCAAATCGCTCCTTGTCGCCGGACTGGCGCGCGCTTTCGCCAATCGCGGCGTCAGGGTCGCGCCCTTTAAGCCGCAAAACATGTCGAATAACGCCGCGGTGACTGTCGACGGCGGCGAGATCGGTCGCGCCCAGGCCTTGCAAGCGCGCGCCGCGCGGCTTACGCCTCGCATTGATATGAATCCGGTGCTGCTCAAACCGCAAGGCGCCTCGGGGGCGCAAATCATCGTGCAGGGACGGGTCGTCGGCCAGGCGCAGGCGCGCGACTATCAGGAGTTGAAGCCGCGCCTGATGCAATCCGTGCTTGACAGCTATGCGCGACTGAAAGCGGAAGCGGACATGGTCATCGTCGAGGGCGCCGGCAGCGCCGCCGAGGTCAATCTGCGCAGAAACGACATCGCCAATATGGGCTTCGCCCGCGAAGTCGGCGCGCCGGTCGCGCTTGTCGGCGACATCGACCGCGGCGGCGTCATCGCGCAACTCATCGGCTGCAAGGCGGCGCTCGACGATGATGACGCGGCGATGATCGAAGGCTTCATCGTCAACAAATTTCGCGGCGACGCTTCGCTTTTTGACGACGGCCTGCGCTTCATTGCGGAACGCACGGGCTGGCGCTCGCTCGGGCTCGTCCCATTCTTCGCCGCCGCCGCGCGGCTGCCCGCTGAAGACGCCTTCGGATTGCGCGGACAACGCCATCATCATGGCGACGGCGTCGTGATCGCGGTTCCGCTCCTGCCGCATATCGCCAATTTTGACGATCTTGATCCGTTGAAGGCGGAGCAGGGCGTTCGCGTGATCTTTCTCAAGGATAGAGAACCGCTGCCGCTGGAAACGCAATTCGTCATTCTGCCGGGCTCGAAGGCGACGATCGCCGATCTCGCGGCGCTGCGCGCCAATGGCTGGGACATCGACATTCTCGCGCATGTGCGTCGCGGCGGCCGTGTCTTCGGCGTCTGTGGCGGCTATCAGATGCTCGGCCGCGTCATACGCGACCCGTTCGGCGTCGAGGGGATCGCCGGCGAAGCACGGGGGTTGGGTCTTCTCGATATTGAGACCTCGCTGACCGGCGAAAAGACGCTCACCCCCGTCAGCGGCCATGCGCCGATGTTCGACGCGTCTTTTCGCGGCTATGAGATGCATGTCGGCGAAACTTCCGGCCGAGATCGTGAGCGGCCCGTGTTGCGGCTTGCGGACGGACGCGCGGATGGCGCGATCTCGCGTGACGGCCTTGTCGCGGGCGCCTATGCGCATGGGCTATTCGCCGATGACGACTTGCGCGCGTCGCTGCTGCGCATGCTCGGCGCGCCGCCGTCGCCGCTGCGTTATGAGGAGTCGGTCGAAGAAACGCTCGACGCGCTCGCGGCGCATTGCGCGCGGCATATCGATCTCGACGCGCTGTGGGAGATGGCGCGATGACGGCGCATTCTACAATCGGCGCGCCGCCGACCGTCGCGCATGGCGGGCGGTTAGACGCCGCGCGGCGTCTCTATCCCGATGCGCCGCAGCCTTGGATCGATCTGTCGACGGGCGTCAATCCGCACGCTTATCCATTGCCGCAGCTTGCCGACGAGGTCTTTACGCGGCTTCCCGACGATGACGCCTTCGCCGCGCTCGAGAGCGCCGCACGCCGGAACTATGGCGTTCCGGCCGGCGCGGACATCGTCGCGGGCGCCGGGACGCAAGCCTTCATTCAATTGCTGCCTCGCGTCTTTCCGGCGAAACGAGTCGCGGCGCTTGGCTTCACCTATGCGGAGCACGCCGCCTGTTGGGCGGCCTCGGGCGCTAAGGTCGAGGTCGTTGAAACCATGGAAGCGCTTGCGGACGCCGATGTCGGCGTGATCGTCAATCCGAATAACCCGGATGGACGCTTAGTCGAACCCGACGAGATCCTGTCCGTTGCCAGTCCGATGTCGCAACGCGACCGCCTGTTGATCGTCGATGAATCATTCATGGACTTCACGCCGGAACGCAGCGTGGCGCGTTTCGCCAACGATACGGCCCTCGTCGTGCTGCGGTCCTTCGGCAAGGCCTATGGCCTCCCTGGCGTGCGGCTTGGCTTCGCCCTCTGCTCGCGGGCGCGGGGCGCGAGACTTCGCGCCACGCTCGGGCCGTGGGCCGTATCTGGACCAGCGCTCGCCATCGGGGCCCGCGCGCTTGCGGACGACGCATGGCGCGCCAGCGCGGCGCAAGAGCGAGCGCGAGACGCCGCGCGCCTCGACAGGTTTCTGATCCAGGCGGGTTTTCAAGTCGCAGGCGGAACGACGCTGTTTCGGCTGGCGTCGCATTCGCAAGCCGCGCGCTGGTTCACGAGTCTCGCATCGCGCGGGGTGTTGACGCGCGCTTTCGCCGAAAAGCCGGACTGGCTGCGATTTGGTCTGCCGGGGAATGACGCCGCCTGGTCGCGTCTCGCCGAAGCGCTGGAGAGCGTCGATGGCGGCTGACGCGCCTGAAACGACGAACCAGCCGCAAGCCGCGCAACTCGCGCCAGCCGAGGCGTTCAGCGAGGCCGAGCGCGCCGCGATCTATCGCGTCATCCACTCGCGCCGCGACGTGCGTGATGAATTCCTTGCCGACGACGTGCCGCGCGAAGTGTTGCTGCGAATCCTCGACGCCGCGCATCACGCACCGTCCGTCGGCTTCATGCAGCCGTGGAACTTTATTGTCGTCAGGGACATCGACAAGCGACGCGCCGCTCATGAGGCGTTTATGCGCGCCTGTGAGGCCGAAGAACAGACGTTGGAGCCCGAGCGGCGACCGCTCTATCGGAGCCTTAAGCTGCAAGGGATCATGAAGGCGCCGCTCAATATTTGCGTTACCTGCGACCGCGCCCGCTTTGGGGCGACAGGGCTCGGACGCAGCCAGCAGCCTGACACGGACATTCTCAGCACCGCCTGCGCGGTGCAAAATCTATGGCTTGCGGCGCGCGCCGAAGGCGTCGGCGTCGGGTGGGTGAGTATTCTGAAGGAAGCCGATCTTAGGCATATATTAAATATTCCCAATGAGATAGCGATCATTGCCTATCTCTGTGTCGGCTATGTCGCCAAGGCCTATGCGTCGCCGGAACTCGAGGTCAAGCGCTGGGCGTCGCGTCTTCCTTTGGAGAATCTGATCTTCGAGGACAGCTGGGGAAAGCTGGCCGCTTCCACAAACCCGCCTTAAATAGCTGAAAGGCTGAGCCCAGCTTTCCTGTGGACGACTTGAATCAACCCGTGAGCGAAGCTGGCTTTTTCAGCACGACGCGTAAATGGTTGGAGCAGCGAGAACCGCCGGATAGTCGAAGCTCCAATTCGGGGGCGTCGGAGACGCGAACATGGCGCCGGTTAACTTGGAACAGCTGTTCGAAAAGACTTTCCCCCTCGCCAACAACACGATCCTGACCGTCACGGAAGTGCCGGACTGCGAAGAGCAACTGCTGAGACTGTTTGAACGCGCCATGCTGCGCGGTTTCGACAATCACGCGCCGCTGACGCAGATCCAGTTGCCGATGGAGCGCTTTCCCGATCTCGATTCGAAGTTCTGGCATGTGCCGATCGAGGATTGCGGCGCCGCCCAGGTGTTGCGCTTCTTCTTCGAGACGCCGCAGGCTCAGGCCCAGTAGATCATCCCGTCTTTGGGCGCAATCGCCCGAATGTAGCGATCGATGCTAGAGCGCTCGCTTTGCGCGAAAATTCGTCGGCCATTTTTTCGCGAGCCGCGCTCCAACCTCAAGCGCCGTGGGCTTTGAGCGGCGTGACGCGCTCATGCGCCGGCGCAGCTGGCCGCTTACGCCGAAGCTTGCTCATCAGCAGATAGATCACCGGGGTCGTGTAGAGCGTCAGCGCCTGGCTGAGCAGCAATCCGCCGACGATGGTGATGCCGAGCGGACGCCGAAGTTCGGCGCCGATCCCCGTCGCGAAGGCGAGCGGCAGCGCCCCGAAAATCGCTGCGAGCGTCGTCATCAGAATGGGACGGAATCTTTCGCGCGCCGCTGCGAGCGCGGCGTCGCGCACGGACATGCCGCTTTCGCGCTCCGCCTGCAGGGCGAAGTCGACCAGCATGATGCCGTTCTTCTTGACGATGCCGATCAGCAGTAGAATGCCGATGAAGGCGATGATGGTGAATTCGACGCCGAACAATTCGAGCGACAGCAGCGCCCCGAGACCGGCGGACGGCAGCGTCGAGATGATCGTAATCGGATGGATCAGGCTCTCGTAAAGAATGCCGAGAATAATGTAGACCGAGAGGAGGGCGGCGAGGATCAGCGAGGCCATCCCGGCCGCGACTTTCTGGAAATCCGCCACCTCGCCGGCGAATTCGGCGCGAAGGCCGCCCGGCGGATTGAGTTCCGCGATCGCTGCTTCGATTGCAGCGACGGTCGCGTCGAGACTATAGCCGGGCGCGACATTGTAAGAAATCGTCGTCGCCGGCACCACGCCCTGATGATTGACGACGAGAGGCGCCGAGCTGCGTTCGATATGGGCGAGCGCGGTCAGGGGAATCTGGTCGCCGGTGGCTGACGAGACATAAACTCCCGCAAGATCGCGAATGTCTCGCTGCCGTTCGAGCGGCGTTTCATAGATCACGCGATATTGGTTGCGCTGCGTATAGATGATTGCGTCTTGCCGTTGGCCGAACGCGCTGTTCAGCGCGGCGTCGATGGCGGCGATCTGCACATTCATGCGCGAGGCGGCGTTGCGATCGATGACGACCTTGGCGCGCAGCCCGCCGCGCTCCTGGTCGGTGGCCACGTCGGCGAGTTCGGGCGCTTGTTTCAGGCGCGCCAACACCTTGTCGCGCCACGCCTCGAGGATTTCGACCGACGGGCTCGACAGCGTGAACTGATATTGCGCCTTGCTGAGCCGGCCGCCCGCCCTTAAGTCCTGGGAAGGCACCATATAAACGGCCAGGCCGGGAATCTTGGCGAATTGGCCGCGCAGGCGCGCGATGACCTCCTTGCTTGAGGCGCGCCGCTCGTCCGCCGACTTCAAGGCGACGAACAGCCGGCCCTGATTCATCGAGGCGGTCAGATTCGTGGCGCCGATGAACGAGCCGACATTGACCACATCCGGATCAGCGAGCAGCGTTTCCGACGCGAGCCTTTGCAACCGCACCATCTCGGAGAAAGACACGTCCCCCGCCGCCTCGGTCGTTCCATTGATCAGGCCGATATCGTCTTGCGGCAGCGTGCCCTTGGGGATCGTCTGGTAGAGGCGGACGGTCCAGGCGATCGAAACGATCACCACAATAAGGGTGGCCCACGGATGATCGATCACCGGCCGCAGGGTGCGCCCGTATAAATCTATGATCCTGTCGAGAGCGCCTTCGACGATCCGATCGAAGCGCGATGGCGGCTTCTCGGGCGGCGTGGGCAGGCGCGCGCAGATCATCGGCGTCACCGTCAGCGAAATGACGGTCGAAATCGCTATGGCGAAAGTCAGCGTCCAGGCGAATTCGCGCATTAGCCGACCCATCACGCCTTCCATGAAGAGCAGCGGAATAAAGACGGCAACGAGCGAGAGGCTGATCGATAGGACAGTGAAGCCGATCTGCTTGGCGCCCACCAGCGCCGCCTCGATACGGTTCAGACCGCGCTCGGCGTTGCTCTGGATGTTTTCGATCATGACGATCGCGTCGTCGACGACGAAGCCGACCGAGACCGTCAGGGCCATCAGCGATAGATTATCGAGCGAGAAACCGGCGGCCCACATCGCCGCGCAAGTGCCGACCAGAGAAAGCGGCACGGTGACGCCGGCGGCGATGACCGGCGTCGAACGGCGCAGAAAAACATAAACGACGATCATCACCAGCAGAACGGAGATCGCCAGCGTCCGCTGAATGTCATGAATGCTGGCGCGAATCGTTTGCGTTCGGTCGCTGAGCACATCGATCTTGACGCCGCTTGGGATCCATTCCTGAAGCCGCGGCAGCAGCGACTTAATCTTATCGACCGTTTCGATCACATTGGCGTTGGGCTGTTTGGTGACGATAAGGAGCACGGCGGGCTTGCCGTTGAACCAGCCGGCGGCGTTGCGGTTTTTTACGCTGCGCTCGATCGTGGCGACGTCGCCAAGCTTGACCACCGCCCCGTTGCGCGATGCGATGACGATATTGCGATAATCATCGGGGGTCGATAGCTGATCGGTCGTCGCAAGCGTGATCTCGCGAGAATCGCCGCCGAGCGCGCCAACCGAGGAATGGGCGTTGGCGGCGTTGAGCGCATTGGCGACGGCGTCGACGCCGAGTCCCATGGCGGCGAGCCGCGCGCTGTCGACCTGGACGCGGATCGCCGGCTGTTCGGCGCCGGCGAGGCGCGCCTCGGCGACGCCTGGAACCTGCGAAACGCGCTGCACGATCACGGAGTCGGCCGCATCGAAAATTGCGCTCGTCGGCAGAGTGTCTGAGGTCATCGCCAACACGAGCACGGGCATGCCGGACTGGCTCGCCTTTCGATAGGTCGGCTTCGTCGGCAGATCGGCCGGCAGGTCGGTGAGCGCGGCGTTGAGCGCCGCCTGCACGTCGCGCGCGGCGGCGTCGATGTTTTTCGTAAGATCGAACTGAGCGATGATTTGCGTCGAACCGAGCGAATTGGTTGAAGTCAATTCGTTCAGGCCGGAGATGGTGGATAGACGCCGCTCGAGCGGCGCTGCGACCGACGCCGCCATGGTCTGAGGATCAGCGCCGGGCCGCAGCGCGGCAATGCCGACGACCGGGAAATCGACCTCCGGGAGGCTCGCGACGGGCAGGAAAAAGTAGGCGACGGCTCCGACGAGAAACAACGCGCCCGCAAGCAGCGTCGTCGCGACCGGCCGCTTGATGAAAGGCGCCGAGACGTTCACTCGGCGGCCTCGCGCGTTGGCGGCTTGGGCAGCTCGACGACTCCGCTCTCCCCAGCGAACCGAGGCTCGGCCGGCGGCGACAGCCGAACCCGCAGACGTTCCACGGCGAGATAGATGACAGGCGTCGTATAAAGCGTCAGCGCCTGCGAGAGCAGCAAGCCGCCGATGATCGCCACGCCGAGCGGAATGCGCAGCTCGCTCCCCGGCCCATGCGACAGCGCAAGCGGCAGAGCGCCGAAAAGCGCCGCAAGCGTCGTCATCATGATGGGGCGGAAGCGCTGATGGCAGGCGCGCACGATTGCGTCACGCGCCGAGAGTCCGTCATCGCGTTCGGCGTCCAGAGCGAAGTCGATCATCATGATCGCATTCTTCTTGACGATGCCCATCAGCAGAACGATGCCGATCAGCGCGACAATCGACATTTCGATGTGGAAGGCGAGCAGCGCGAGCAGCGCGCCGACGCCCGCCGACGGTAGAGTCGTCAACACGGTGAAGGGATGGGCGAAACTCTCGTAAAGAACGCCGAGCACTACATAGATCGACACGATCGCCGCGAGAATAAGCCAGGGTTCGGTCGCCAGCGACTTGTTGAACTCGGCGGCGTCCGCGTTGAAGACGCCGAGGATTGACGACGGCATGCCGATAGCGGCTTCCGCTTCGGCGATCATTTTCACCGCGTCGCCTAGCGCATAACCCTCGGCAAGATCGAAACTGATGGTCGAGGCGGGAAACTGATCCTGATGGGCGACGGAAAGCGGCGCGGAAAGATCTTCCATACGCACAAAAGTCGCAAGCGGGGTCTGCGGTCCGCCGCCAAGCGGCGCGACGTAAAGTTTCTGCAAAGCCGACGCATCGCGCAGATATTGCGGCGCCGCTTCGAGAATCACGCGATATTGATTCGACTGCGTGTAAATCGTCGAAATCTGCCGTTGCCCAAAGGCGTCGTTCAGCGCGTCGTCGACGTCTTGCGCGGTAATGCCGAGCCGCCCCATTTTCTCGCGGTCGATCCGCATGAGCGTGCGCAAGCCGCCTTCCTGCGTTTCGGCGGCGACGTTGCGCAAGCCTGGCGTCATGCGCAGACGGTCGAGCAGACGGTTGGACCAAGTCAGCAATTCGCCGCCGTCAGCAGAAGTCAGCGTATATTGATATTGGGATCGGCTCTGCCGGGTCGTGATCTGGATGTCTTGGACCGGCTGAACATAGAGGGTGACTCCCGGGGTTTTCTCGCCTGCCGCCTTCAGACGGTCGGCGATCCTTTCGGCGTTTTCCTGGCGTTCGCCATGCGGACGCAGCGTCACGGCGAGCCGCGCGACATTGATCGTCGCGTTGAGGGGGCCAACGCCCAGCACCGACGTTACGCCGTTCACGTCGGGATCCTGGCGAAACGCTTCGGCGACCTTCGCCTGCAGCTCGGTCATCTTGTCGAAGGATGCGTCCGGCGACGCTTCCATCACCGCTGACAGCACGCTGGTGTCCTGCCGCGGCAGGAAGCCCTTGGGAATGATGGCGTAGAGCGCGACGGTAAGCGCCAGCGTCGCGACGGTGAGCGCAAGCATGAATGTCTCGCGCTTGAGCGCCCAATCGAGCGATACGTGATATGCGCGGTCGAGCGCCAGCGAAAGCGTCTCCAATCGCGACGTTCGCCCCGGCGGCGGCGCAAACCGCAGCAGCGCCGCGCAAAGCATCGGCGTCAGGGTGAGCGAGATCGCCGCCGAGACGACAACGGCCATTGTCAGCGTCAGCGCGAATTCGCGGAACATCCGTCCGACGATGCCGGTCATGAATAAGAGCGGTATGAACACCGCGATGAGCGAGACGGTAAGAGATACGACCGTGAAGCTGATCTGGCGCGCGCCGTCGAGCGCGGCTTGACGCGGCGCTTTGCCCTCTTCGATGTTGCGCACGATGTTTTCGATCATCACGATCGCATCGTCGACGATGAAGCCCGTGCCGATGGTCAGCGCCATCAACGACAGATTGTCGAGCGAGAACCCCGCCGCCCACATGGTGGCGAATGTGGCGATGATCGAGAGCGGCAGGCTGACGCCGGCGATGACGGTCGCACGCCAGCTCCGCAAAAACATCAGCACGACAAGCACGACGAGGGCCGCGGCGATGACAAGCGTCAACTGAACCTCGAAAATTGAGGCGCGGATCGTTACGGTGCGGTCATTGACGATTTCGAGAGTCATGCCGGCGGGAAGCGCCCGTTGAATCTGCGGCAGCTCGCTCTTCACCAATTCGACAGTGTTGATGATGTTGGCGCCGGGCTGGCGCAACACGTCGAGAACCACCGTCTGCTCGCCGTTGTGCCAGCCGCCGACGCGCGCGTTCTCCAGCCCGTCGAGGACTTGCGCCACGTCACGAAGCATCACCGGCGCATTATTGCGCCAAGCGACGATGATGCCTCCGTACTGACTCGCGTGCAGAATCTGGTCGTTGGCGTCCAGCACGTATGACTGTCGCCTGCCGTCAAGCGAGCCCTTGGCGCCGGCGACATTCGCCGAAGCTATGGCGAGGCGCAAATCCTCCATACTGATGCGATTGGCCGCGAGGCGCGCGAGATCGGCCTGAATGCGCACAGCCGGCCGGACGCCGCCCTGCACCGACACGCGGCCGACTCCCGTGACCTGCGAGAGCTGCGGCGCGATCAGCGTGTCGGCGCGATCGCTCAAATCGCGCAGAGTCGCGGTTTTCGAACGCAGCGTCAGCGTCAGGATTGGCGTGTCGGCGGGGTTAACCTTGGCGTAGACGGGCGGATACGGCAGGTTGCGCGGCAGCGTCGAGGCGGCGGCGTTGATCGCCGCCTGAATGTCTTGCGCGGCCGCGTCGATGTTGCGGTCGAGATCGAATTGCAGCGTGATCTGCGAAAGCCCGAAGGAGCTTTGCGACGACATGCTGGTCAGCGACGGAATCTGGCCGAACTGTCGTTCGAGCGACGCCGTCACCAGCGATGCGATCGTATCGGGATTAGCGCCGGGGAGCTGCGTCGTCACCTGAATGGTCGGAAAATCGACCTGCGGCAACGGCGAGACGGGAAGTCGCAAATACCCCATCACGCCAAACAGCAGCATGGCGAACGCCAAAAGCGACGTCGCCACCGGCCGGCGGATGAAGGGCGCGGATACGTTCATTTTTTCATTCGATTGCCTTGCGCGCGCGGCGGCGCTCCGCGCGCTGGCTTTGCGCGCTCGTCTTCGCCGCTGCCCTCGGCGCTGTCGCCGTCTGCGGCCGAAGTCGCGTGCACGATCTGAACTTTTGCGCCGTCCGACAGCCGGGAGAAGCCGCTCGTCAGGACGACCTCGCCAGGCTGAAGCCCCGAAGTGATGACGGCGATTTTCTCATCCTGTCGGCCTGTCGTCACCTCGCGGATTGTCGCGATATCATCGGGGCCCAGCACATAGACGAAAGCGCCGCTCGGACCGCGTTGCACCGCGTGGCTCGGGGCCACGACCACCTTCTTCAGCGTGTCGAGCGTCAGGCGCACATTAACGAATTGGCCAGGCCAGAGCGCCAGCGATTGATTCACAAAAATCGCTTTGATACGCACCGTTCCCGTCATCTGGTCGATCTGGTTATCGATGACGCTTAGCTCTCCGATTTCGATCGGCGTCGCGTTGTCGGGAGCGAGCGCCGAGACCTTGGCCGCTCCGTCGGCCTGCGCTTTCTGCACCGCCGGCAACGTCTGCTGCGGCACGGTGAACACAACATAAATCGGTTTCAGTTGCGTGATGACGACAATGCCGGTCGCATCTGAGGCGTGCAGAATGTTGCCCACGTCGACGAGACGGATGCCGGCGCGGCCGTCGATCGGCGAGCGGATCGTCGCATAGTCCAGCGTCGTCTTTGTATTATCGATCGCAGCCTTATCAGCCCGCACCAGCGCTTCAAGCTGAGCGACCGTCGCCTTTTGGGTAGCGTGCTGCTGCTTGGAGGCAAAATTGCCGACGACGAGTTTTTCGTAGCGGGCCATATCGACGCGGGCGTTGGCGAGATTGGCCTCGTCCTGCGCCTTCTTGGCGACGGCCTGATCATATTGCGCCTGATAGAGCGCCGGATCGATTTCGGCCAGGATGTCGCCTTTGCGGACGTCCTGTCCCTCGGTGAAGGCGAGACGCAGCAGCCGCCCATCGACCTGCGTGCGGATCGTCACCGTGTTGAGCGCCTGAACGGTGCCGACCGCATCGATGGTCACCGGCACGTCGTCGAGGCGGGTCTTCGCCGCTGTCGCCGTAACGACACCACCCCCCGGGCCGCGGGAACGCGCTGCGCCGGGACCCTGGTCCTTGGCGGCGAAGCCAGGGAGCTTTCCCGACTGATAGGCCCAGGCCAAGGCGCCTGCGAGCGCGAGCGCGCCGATCGCAAGCAGCGCTTTTCGGCTGACGCGGCTCATGGCCATGGTCCCCTGTCTGCTTCATAGGCCGCGTTCGAGCGGGCGATCTCGATTTCGCGAGTCGTGGGCGACCAGCCGCCGCCGAGCGCCTGGTACAGGCTCGTCGCCGCCTGAAAATGGGAAAGCCGCGCGATGGCCAGCTGGTCCTGTGTTTGGAAATAGCTCGTTTGCGTTTGCGCCAGCGTCACGATGTCGATTGTTCCTTCCCGCAGAGTCATCTCCGCTGCGTCCAGTGCGCGGCGTGCGGCAGACACCGCGACGCTCAGAAACTTCATCTGGCGGTCCGTTTCGCGTATTGCAATCAGCGCGTTCTCGGTTTCGGACAACGCGGTTAGAATTTGCTTGCGGTAAAGCGCCGCGAGTTCCGAGTAGCGGCCTTTCTGGAAGTCATATTGCCCCTGCAGATTCCATCCGTCGAACAGCGGCTGCGTAAGCGTGCCCGCGAGCTGCAAGCCGATGGCGTCTGGCCGCAGCAGCAGCGTCGAGAGAAGCGCGCTCTGAAATCCATAAAGGCTGGTCAGGCTTAGAGACGGGAAAAAGGCGGCCCGCGCCTGCAACACCGAAAACTCCTGGGAGGCGAGCCGCGCTTCCGCCTCGGCCACGTCGGGGCGGCGCAAGAGCACTTCCGACGGCAGACCCGGCGCAATGCGCGGAAAGGCCAGCTGAGTCAGCGAGCCGCCCTTGATGGTCATGCTTTCGGGCGTCTGTCCTAGCAGCACCGAAAGATTGTTGCGGGTCTGGCGCAGGGTCTGTTCGAGCGGCGGAATGGTCGCCTGCTGCTGCGCCAGGATCGTTTGCTGCTGCGAAATGTCGAGCACAGTCGCCACGCCCACCTCGAGCCTTGCGTTAATGGCGTCCATGACCTGCTGCGCAATCGTGACGTTCTGGCGGGCAATGCGCAGACGGTCCTGGGCCGTGAGCACCTGGAAATAGGCGTTCAGCACGGCGGCGACGGTCGAGATTTCGACGACGTTACGGTCGAAGCGCGAAACATTGGCGAGGATGCGCGCGGCCATGGAGGCGTCCTCGTTCTTGCCCCAGAAGTCCACTTCATAGCTCGCGGTCAGGCCGAGCTGGAAAAAGCCGAAGTTGCGCGCGCGCGCAGTCGTAGTTGTGCTGGTGCTGGTGCTGGACGTCGCTGGATTAAATCCCGAGCTCGCCGAGCCGACGTTGATCGTCGTGCCGGGAGTCCGCGTCGTGCGGGCGATATCCGTCATGGAGACCGACGGCCATAGCGCGGCGCTTGAAATGCGCGCCTGGGCGTCGGCTTCAGCGATGCGGGCGATCGCCGCCGCGATGTCGAGGTTGTCGTCGAGCGCGCGCTCGACGAGCTGGGTCAATTCCTTGGAGCCGAATTTAACGGCGAAATCCCGTCCCCCGGAGATCGACGGCGCCGGATGCGGCTTTGCTTCCACGAAACGCGCCGGCGGCGGCGCCGACAATTTGGGCTTGTCCCACTCCAGATCGCAGCCGGCGAGCGCCGCCGCGAGCGTCGCGGCCGCTAGCGCCAGGCGAGTAGAGCGAGACAGAGCGGACGCGGTCAAGGAGCAGACGTCTCCGGGAAGGGACGGCGGGAACGGCCTGAGCGTCCCCTTCCTTAAGCGCCAGTGGAGGCGTGGGGAAGACCCGCGCCTCAGGGTCCTGTGGCTCCTTTTCGCTCGCCCAGAGCGGACGAGCGGCGGATCGCAAGCCTTCCCATGTGGCGGCGAGGAGGCGCGCGTTGGCCGTCAACGCGCGAAAAGCTGTGAATTGCAAGCTCGCGCGGGGCAGCGCCAGGGTCAAGTTACGTATCGGTAAGGACCGGCTCGGCCGCGCGCCAGACCCTCTCGTCGCTATTCCGTATCGGCGGCGGGAGCTGGCGTCTTGCTCTTCGCCGGCTTTGCCGGTTTCGCGGCCGGCTTCGGCGCCTCCTTGGCCGCTGGCTTTGGCGTCTCCTTGGCTGCCGGCTCCTTCGCGACAGGCTCCTTCGCGGCGGGCTCCTTGGCTTCTGACGCGGGCGCGGCCGTTTTTGCGGCAGGCTCCTGTCCAGAGGGCTTGGCGTCGGCCGCCGGCTTGGTGGGGCCGGAAACCTTGGTCCAGGTCTCGCTCTGGCACAGGAACGCGACGAGGCAGCCCGTCATCGTCAGCGAGGTCGGCGAATCGAGCGCGATCTTGCCGATATAGGTCTTGCCGCTTTCGGGATCATTGATATCGCCCTCCCAATGGTTGGGCGTCGTCTTGGCGGCGTTCTTCAAAACGACCGGTGGCGGCGAGCCGTCGGGCATGGGCTCAATCCCCTTGGCGCAAAGCTTGCCTGTGCAGTCGTAAAACTCCAGCTTGTCGTCCGGATGGCCTTCGCGAACCCAAACCCCGTAAATGGCGTCGACGGCGTTCGCCGCCGTCGGGGCGCAGAGGGCTATCGCCATAGCAACGCGTAGACATGCTTTTCTCATGACGCCGGACCTCTGTTTGTTGCGATGAATGCGATTCGCTCAAGCTAGCGAACGCTGGAACGCCGACTCGGTCAAGCCGAGTCCGCCGCATCCTTTATCGGTTCGCGCGGCGGGCCAAGAAACGCCGGCACGATAATAAACGCGGCGAGCAATGTGAAGAACAGCGAGATGGCGAGAAGTTGACCCATGCTCGCAGTTCCGGGATGGCTCGACAAAATCAGGCTGCCAAAGGCGGTGCCCGTCGTCAACGAACTGAAGAAAATGGCGCGGGTGAGGCTAGACGCCAACATGTCGACGACGCCCTTTCGCCAGGCGATGACATAATAAATATGAAAGGCGACGCCGACGCCGAACATCAGCGGCAGTGCGATGACGTTGGCGAAATTCAGCGACATGCCGAGCAGATCGGCGGCCTGGAGACTCATGATGCCTGCGAGCACCAGCGGGCCCAACGTCAAGGCGACGTCGATTGGATTGCGCAGCGCAACCGCCAAAATGATGAAGATGGCGATGAAGGCGTAGAGACCAGCTTCAAGGAAAGCGCGCGTGATGGTTTTTTGCGCTTCCGACACGATCACCGGGGGACCGCTCGCCTCTGGCGCGATCGCCTGGATCGCCTCGGCGAAGGTGGTCATGACGACGCGGTCGTTGCTGTCGCCCTTCGGCGTCGCCTCGACTCGCACGACACCCGCGTCGGAAATCCAGTCGCGACGCAAATCCGCCGGCAGCGTGTCGATCGTGACGCGTTGCGCTTGCAGCGCCTGTCGAATTTCGCCCAGCATTTTGTCGAAGCCGCCGAACACTGCCTCTCGCGCCTTGGCGCGCGTCTCCGGGCTTGCTTTCGCAAGAGCGTCGAGGTCGTCGGCAAAGCGTGTCACGGCCGGTATGGGCTTCTTGGCGGTCGCCTTGCGCAACGCCTTGGCGGCGCCGATCAAGGCTTTGACGGTCTCGGCGTCGCTTGGCGGCGATTTCAGCTTCGGAGACAGCGCGCCGCGCAATTGCGACACCGCCATGTCGACGAGGGCGAGCTTGTCGTCCTGTTCCTTCGGGATCAGGGAATCGATCGAATCGATGTGATCGACTTCAGGCAGCGCGGCGATCTTCTTTTCCAATTCGCGCGCGGCTTCAAGCGACGGCGCCAGCACCTCGATCTTGTTGGGCGCGGTTTTCGGATCCTTCGAAAGATCGAGGAAGGTCGCGACCGATTCGACCCTTTGATCGCGCAGATTCATCGGATTGGAATCGAAGGTGAGATGCATGAGGGCAGGCATGCCGGCGAGCACCACGACCGCCGTGCCGATCAGCACGAAGGCGCGGTGATGCGCGATCCAATGGTCGACGGCGGCGAGCGACGTCGTCGCGATCGGCACATGTTCGGCGCGCGGGCGCAGCAGCTTGATCGCCGCCGGCAGAAAAGTGAGCGTTGCGACATAGGCGACGATCATGCCGACGCCGGCGATCAGTCCGAGCTCGGACACGCCGCTGAACGACGTCGGCAAAAAGCAGAAGAAACCGGCAAGCAGCGACACGGCGGCGAGGGTGAGCGAGCTTCCGATGCCGCGGGTCGCCGAGAGTAGCGAGCGTTCGAGATCGTCGTCATTGTGCCGTTCTTCGCGATAGCGGGTCGCGAATTGGATGCCGAAGTCCACGCCCAGCCCGATGAACAGCGCCGCGAAGGCCACCGAGATGAGATTGAAGCGGCCGATCATCAAAATGCCGAGCCCCGACGTCATGGCGAGACCGGCGATCAGAGTGATGAGCACCGCGAGGATGAGCTTTGGCGAACGCAGCGCCGCGAAGAGAATGAGCGTCACAACGGCGAGCGTGCCGGTTGTGTTCAAGGCCATGTTTTCCGAAATGGTGGCGAATTCGTCGGCGGCGAGCGGGATCTGACCTGTCAGGCGAAGCTTGATTCCGTGTTCTTCGTCGAGATGCAGATCCGCAGCCGTCTTTCGCACGAATTTGATCGCCTCGCCTCCCGGCTCCAGGTCGGTGTAGTCAACGATCGGCTTGGCGATGACGATCCGTCGCTTGTCCATTTCCGGCAAGGTCGGCGCGCTTGCGCCGGACGCCAACAGCTTGCCCCAGTCGACCTCCGTCTGTTTTCCGGCGAGCGCTGATTCAATGGCGGCGGAAAACTCCTCGACGCCGCCGACATAGAGTTTCAACGCGCGTTCGCTGCCGGAAGCGGACTTGAAATTGCCGACGAGGACATTCGACAGCCCGCGCAGACTCGGGTCTTCAGCAAGCGGCTGCAGAACGTCGCGCTGGCCGATCATGAAGCCGATATTTTTTTCGATTTCGGCGAGAGGCAGGAACAGCAGGCCGTTCTTGCGGAAATATTCGTGCTCGTCGGGACGCCATACCCGCGAGAAGAGCGGACTTCCCTGCAGGGCGCCGTTGAGGCGCTTCGCTGCGTCGTCGGCCTCTTCGCCCGTCTTGGCGTCGATGACGACGACGATGACGTCGAGAAGATCAGGAAAGGCCTTGTAAAGCGCCGCTTCGTTCTTCCGCCAGGCGACGTCCGGCGAAAAAAGATTGGCGGTCTCGGTGTCGATCGCAAATCGTTCGACGGTGACATAAACGCCGCCCGCCGTCAGACCGAAAGTGAGCAGAACCACTGTCCATGGCCAGCGGAGGCAAAAGGCGACCAACTTTTCGAGCATTCTGTTTTTCCCGCCTCTTGGCGACTAGACCTCATTGGCGCGGGGGTCGGCGCTCTTCGGTCGCGCTTCTCTATACAAGCGCGCGGCGCGACCACCAAGGCGACTTGCGCCAAAACCTTAATTGCGACTCCATGCGTCAATATGACGCGATCTCGTCACAAATAGGTCAGCCACCAAAGATCGCGGCGCCGGCGCTTCACCTCCGCAAACCAGCGGCAAAGCGGGTAAAGCGCCAAAACAACGAGTATCCACGCGAGGTAAGCGCCCGCGAGGCCCGCGCCCAATTCCGGCGGAGGCCCTCCGGCTTTCGCCCAGCCGGCGATTTCCGTCAGCGAATAGCCTTCCGCCACGACGAAGGCCAGCGCCGCGGCGACCCCTACGTAAAGATGCAGGACGTAAAAAAAGAGCGGCGTGCGGCCAAAGACGGTCAGCGCCGCGCCGATGCGTCCGCCTGCGCGCGCCAACGCGGGCAGCGCCAGCGCCGCGCCGCCAAGCGTCACCAAAAGATAGAGAAGCGAGGGCGGATATTTCGTGACGTTAAGGAAGGAGAGCAGGGTGAAAACAAGGTCGCGCTGTGCGCTCCAGGGGCGTGGATCGCCGTAGAGATTCGAGAATCGCAGCGCGACGAAGAGCGCGAGCGCCGCGCCGCCGGCGACTAAGAGCGCGCGGTCGCGCAGTTTTGCGGACTGAAGGAACAGCGGACCGATTCCGTAACCGAGCGCGGCGACGCCGATCCAGGGAAGCGCGGGATAGATGACGCCGCCGGGCGCATCGAGCGGCAGCTTGCCCTGTTCATGCAGCAGACGCCACCAAGGTCCGAACGCGCCAAGGTCGGCGGCGTGAATGCCATCGAGGAGGTTATGGCCGAAGATGATTGCGACGCCCAGGAGCAGCACTTGTCGCGGCGAAAGTCGCGAGAGCGCGGCGAGCGCCAGCAGGCCGCAACCGATCGCCCAGAGCGTTCCGAGTTCGATGCGTCCCGAACCCATACTCCAGATCGGACTGATGACAACGACCTCAAGAAGAATGAGCCACAGGCCGCGCGCCGCGAGAAATCTCGAAAGCGCCGTGGGGTCTTTGACCTTGGCGCCATAGAGATATGCGCTAACGCCGGCGAGCACGGTAAAGGTCGGCGCGCAGAAATGCGTGATGAAGCGGGTAAAGAACAAAAACGGATAGGTGCGATCCAGGTCCGTCGGCGAGAAGCGCATCGCGTCTGCGTCGAAGAAGTCGCGCATATGATCGAGCGCCATGAGCACCATGACGAGCCCGCGCAGCCGGTCGATTTCCGGCAGGCGATGTTCGTCGTAGAGCGGATTTTGCGTTTCGCTTATCCGAGCCTGGCGAGGCCCGGAAACAGCTCGAGTAACCAATAGGACATCTCCTGCACGCCGCCCGTCAGGAAGGCGACGCCGGTGAAGACAAGCAGGGCGCCGACGATTTTTTCGACCTTGCCGAAATGGCGCCGGAATCGCGCGACGAAGGCGAGGAACCGGCCGAGCGCCAGTCCGGCGCCGATGAAGGGCAGGCCCAGTCCCAGCGAATAGGTCGCGAGTAAAGCGGCGCCGAGCGTTACTGTCTCCTGCGTTCCGGCGACCGCGAGGATGGCGGCGAGGATCGGCCCGATGCAGGGCGTCCAGCCGAAGGCGAATGCGAGGCCCATGACATAGGAGCCGAATAGTCCCATCGGCTTTGTGATCTCGGCGCGCTTTTCGCGGTAGAGCAGGCTGACTTTCAACACGCCTAGAAAGTGCAGGCCCATCAGAATGATAATCGCCCCGGCGACCCAGGAAAGAATATGCAGATTGGCGCGCAGCACGCCGCCGAAGGCGCTGGCTGTGGCGCCGAGCAGAACGAAGATCGTGGTGAAGCCGAGAACGAACAGGATCGAGGACAATAGAATGTCGCGTCGCGCCGCGGAGCGCGTTTCGATTTCGAGGTCCTCCATGCTGACGCCGGCGAGATAGGTAAGATAGGGCGGCACGAGCGGCAGCACGCAGGGAGACAGGAAAGACAATAGTCCCGCCGCCGCGGCCGCCGGGAATGTGACATTCGTCATTCAGCGCCCTCAGCTCGATCGCCTGGAGCCTTCTGCCACAAGCGCGCCTGCGCGCAAAGCGTCGCGGGCAAGAAAAAGCCCCGCCGAAGCGGGGCCTTTATCAGAGTCGCTCATCGTCAGTTGTTGCGCTGACCGAACAGGAACAGCAGCGACTGGAACATGTTGATGAAGTCCAGATAGAGCGAGAGCGCGCCAAATACGCTCTTCTTCTGGGCGACTTCATAGCTGTCGCTTGCGTAATACATGTCCTTGATGTTCTGCGTGTCCCAGGCGGTCAGTCCGGCGAAAACCAGAACCGCGATAATCGACAGGGCGAACTGCAGGCCGGTCGATTGCAGGAACAGATTGACAAGGCCGGCGATCACGAGACCCCAGACGCCCATCACCAGGAACGAGCCAAAGGCGGAAAGATCGCGCTGGGTCATGTAGCCGTAAATGCTGAGACCGCCGAACGCCGCCGCGGTGATAAAGAAGATGCGCGCGACCGAGACGCCGGTGAAGACCAGCAGCAGCGACGACATCGACAATCCCATCACCGCCGCAAAGGCGAGGAAAAGATTGCGGGCCGTCGCCGCCGAAATCTTGTTCGCGCGAGCGCCGATGAAAAAGACGAATGCAAGCGGCGACAGAATCACCACCCAGCGCAGCGGCGTCGTGTAGAGCATCTGGCCGAAGGGCGTCAGCGCGAGGGCGCCCGGCGCCGTCTTGGCCACGGCCAGCATGTAAGTGCCGAGCGCGACGAGCCCCGTCACGCCCAGGCCGAGCGTCATATAGTTGTAAACGCCAAGCATATAAGCGCGCAGGCCCTGGTCGATCTCAGCCGTGGTCGGCCGCGCGACCCCGCGCCCGTAGCCGAAGCTGGTGTTGCGGTCGAAGTTGGACATGTGATCCTCTTGGTCTGGTGGCTGGTCCGCGCCTCGCGTCAGGGAAAGCGCTCCCCAGCCTCGCGCTGAATATGGCTCCGCCTCAATTGAGTAGCAAGCCGGCGACGAATGAACTCTTGTTAAGGTGGTTGCGAATTAAGGCGCCTTCACGAAAGCCGACGCGTCCTGAACGTTTTTCTGATTCTTGTCAATTAATGTTGCGCCGCACACGCCAGCGCACCGCGAATCGCGCCTTTGGGAGTCTAGCGGTCTCAAGACCGGCTCGCGCCGGACTGGCGAGCGCATTCCGCAGCGCAGGATGGCGGCCGATCGTCACACCCTTGCTGATAGCCGGGAATCCGCTAACATCAAGTCTCAGGCGTCCTTGCGACGTTGTCTTAAGCGTAAGCTTGACGGAACTGCTTTGTGCGGCGCAAAGCGGTATTTCTGAGAGTCCCGTGTTCTTGCACACGAAGACCCCAGGAGGTCATCATGCGTGAAGGTGGAAATCCGGACGCGCCTCCCGCGCCGCAGGGGAGCGAGAATCACTTCGCTCCCAGTGGCTTTTGCCGTTTCGCTAGGGGCGTTCGCCTTGCTCTTCTCCCGGTCGCAGCGGTCCTTGCGGCCGCCGTCGCCGGGGCGCCGGATCCGGCCGAAGCGCATGGGCGCCTAGGCGCGGCGGAAGGCCGATGCCGGCTGTTCATCGGCCCCGACATCATGAATTTCACCGGCTATCTGCCCGAAGCCTCCAAGAACGAGTTCTGCGAGGACATTCCGGCGACCGGCCCGATGATCATGGTGCTGGACGCCGAGCAGGACGAATTGCGCGACATGAAAATCGAACTGCGCATCGTCAAGGACGTTGGCGGCGAGGCGAAGGAAAACGAAGATCTTCAGGCCGTGACGGTCGCTTATCGAGAACCGAAGAGCTACCCGACCGGCACGGTCAATTTCGAACATACGTTCGACGATCCGGGTTATTTTGTCGGCATCGTCACGGTGACGGGCGATCACGGCGAGCGATGGGTGTCGCGCTTCCCCTTCTCGGTGGGGAAGAGTTTCATGCGCGATCTCCCCGTCTATCTTACCCTCGGGCTCGGCACGCTCGCCGCCTTCGTGATCTATCTCGTCCATCGCCGTCGCGAAACGGCGGCGACCAAAGCCCACAAGCCGCCGCCCGCGCCGCCCCCGACGACGCCGGATGAGGATCACGGCCCGGAGGCGACTCCGGCGGAGTGAATGGCCGTTCGCTTTGGCGTTGGATTTCGCGCCGGCGCCAAGGCGCCGGCATTTTTTTGGCGTCGCGCACAGACTGATTTCACTGTTCGGGCGACGCCCCGCCGCCATCGATCTGACGGCCGATCTGCGCAATCGCCCGCTGATAGACGGTGGCGGCGTTCCACGCCTGAATCGCGGCGAAATTGCTTTCGCCCGGCTGATAGCCGCCGCCGGCGCGCCAGCCATGGGCGTGAAGGAAGTTCGCCGTGGCGTTTAGCGCCGCGGCGGCGTTGTCGAGATTGCCCCCCCCGCCATAATTCAGGATGTTTTTCGGCAGGAACTGCGTATGGCCGATCTCGCCATGCATCGACCCGCGCGCGTTCGGCGCCAGCGCGCCGCGATCGACCAAAGTCAGCGCGGCGTAAAGCTGATCAGTGAAATAGTCGGAGCGGCGGCAGTCATAGGCGAGCGTCGCCACCGCAGACAGCGCATGCTGATTGCCGTGCACGGCGCCAAACCCCGTCTCCATCCCCCAAATGGCGAGAAGAGGTCCGGGCGGCACGCCATAGCGCTGCTCGATTTGCGAGAAGAGCCCGCCGTAGGACCGCTTGAGGGCGCGCCCGCGCGCCACAATCGCCGGGCCGCCGCGTTTCGCCAGGAATTGGTCGAGGGACAGGCGGAAGCTTTTTTGGCCGCGATCAGCCGAAATCGTGGCCGTATTGTAATGCGTCCCCATCAAGGCGCTGATGCCGGCCTGACCTATGCCTTGACCGCGCGCCTCCTGGGCGAATTCCTGCTTCCAATTCTCGAAGCCCGCTCCCGAATTTCCGCATTGGGCCGCCGCCGCCGGATGAATCATCGCGCCAAAAGCGAGCGCAGTGGCAATTCTGAGGACAGTCCGCATAGCTGTTTTCCCCTTTGTCACAATAGCTTTGAACGAGCTTTTTTCGAGCTTCAACATCGGGCGTTTGCGTTCGCTCGGTTCGGCGCAGCCTATCCGCTTCTCTTTGTTCTTTCATCCTGCTTTCAAAGGAAGCTTACCCTGAATGGACATTTTTGCGCCACCGTCGCGTATCTATCGTAAGCTTGACTTGAGACGATCCGCGCGCGCCAGAGCCGCCCAATGAGCGGCGCGGCGTTCGGATCGGTTCGATCGCAAGATTGCGCCCGCTTCCAGTGCGGCCCGCAGAAGGACGCCATCATTGACGAACGGCGTCAGTCGGCTAGCATCCTTCGTTCTTTACGCCTCATGCGTTCCCGGATGACTGTCGCTGCAGCCCATGCGCGCGGGAGACAGGCCGGTAAAATGGGGATGCGTCTTGCAAGACATTCTCGAAAGCGATTGGACGCTCGCCGCCGTTAAGCGTCGCGAAGAGGAGCGGCTAAAGAGCGAGCGCGCTGCGCGCCAAGCCGACGCCGAGACGGTCGAAGCGCCCCACGCCCTCGACATGACGGGCGACCACTGGGTCGCCGAAGCATTCAGGCGCCGACAGAAGGAAGAACGCGCCAGAGCGGAGAGCCGTCAGCCCTCCAGCGGCGATCGCGCGGATGCGGCAAGCGGGGAAGTTCCCGTCGATCATTGGCTCATCGAAGGCTTCAAGCGTCATCAGGAAGAAGAGCGGCGCCTTGAAATCATCGCCAGATCGGACGAAGCCGTTGCCTCGGCCGCGGGCGACGACGATTCAACGTCCTCGCCGATGCGCGCCCTCGTCGTCGTCGACGAGATCGGCAAGTCGGAGCAGGGTGCTACCGCGGGCCGCGAGGCGGGCGCCGACGATCAAGCTTCGTCTGGTGATTTTGGCGCGCTCGTCGCTCGACGCAGCGGAACGGCGCTCGTTACGAGGCGGAGAGGGGCCGCTCGTCTGATCGCCATCGCCGGCGTCATCGTCGTCGGCCTGGTTTCCGTCTTCGGCCTCAAGACGGCGCTGTGGAGTTTGGGCGAGTCGCCGCGCGGCTTCGATCAAGGCGCGCCAAACGTCGCGCCGCCGCCAAAAGCAAACCCGGCGCCGCCAAAAACCAGCGTGGCGCCGCCGCCAAAGCAGACTCGCACTCCGGCCGATGGCGGCGATCCGCCAGCGCGTCCGGCCGACGCCGCGCCCGCAAAGGCCGGCGACGCCGCCCCAGCGCCCCCGAAGCCGCAAACTTCAACGCTGAATCCGGCTGCGCCGAGTCCCCAGCCGCAGCCGCAAGCGCCGTCTCCTGCTGCCCAGCAGGGCGACAAGCCTGCCCAAGACAATCGGGCTGCGCCAGTTCCGCCAGGTCCAAAAGACGCGGCGTCGCCTGCAACGCTCGACACGAATTCAACTGCGAAGCCCGCATCCGTCGGCTCTGAAAAATCGCGTGACGGCGGCGGCGCCGAACAGGATCAAAATGCTTCTGAGCCGCAACGCAATGCGCCAAACGCCAACAGCGACTCCAAGCCGAAGCAGCAGGCCAAGGGCAAAAGCGGCGCGCGTCATGCTTCAGGAAGGTCCGACGGCTTTTCGGCCTTTCTGAAGCGCACCGCCAATTCGGTTCGCAGATTTTTCGGGCGGCTCGGCGTGCGCCAGTAAATTTCGCCAGTCCGCGGCGCAAGAGCTTATTGGACCCGGCGCGCGACGATGCCCATTTGAAGATCACGCGACACGCTGGTCGAAAGAGCCGTGTCGGTCTCTGCATTCCATGAGACGCGAGCAATCCCGTGAGAACGATTATCGAGCCGTTTCGCATCAAGATGACCGAAGCGCTGCCGATCACGACGCGCGGCGCGCGCGAAGGCCATCTGGCCAAGGCCTTCAATAATGTCTTCCTCTTGGACGCGGACCACGTCACCATCGACCTGCTGACCGACAGCGGCACGGGCGCGATGTCCGATCGCCAATGGTCGGCGTTGATGCTGGGCGACGAAAGCTATGCGGGCAGCCGCTCCTGGCGGCGGTTCGAGCAAACCGTACGCGACATTACCGGCTTCAAACATATTTTCCCGACGCATCAGGGGCGTGCGGCGGAGCGCATTCTCGCCGCGACTCGTCTGAAAGCCGGGAACGTCATTCCCAACAACGGTCATTTCGACACGACCCGGGCGAATATCGAATATGTCGGCGCTGTCGCGACGGATTTGCAGTCGGCTGCAGCGCGCGATCTCCAGTCCGAGAAGCTGTTCAAGGGGAATATGGACCTCGACCGACTTGCGCAAGCGATCGAGGCCGAAGGCGCGAACATTCCCTTTTGCATGATCACCGTGACCAACAACGCCGGAGGCGGCCAGCCGGTCTCCATGGAGAATATCCGGCGCGTCAAGGAATTGCTGGAGACGCATAATATCCCGCTGATCCTCGACGCTTGCCGTTTCGCCGAAAACGCATTCTTCATCAAGGAACGCGAGCAGGGCTTCGTGGACCGAAGCCTTCTCAAAGCGCCGTCGAATCGAATGGCTTGGGACATGCCGCGTCTCCCAACTTCTGCTGATGATGTTCATGTAGCGCCGGCCGCTTGCGTGGCGATCCTTGCCGGCTTTGCGCACGGCGCGGGCTTTCGAATTCCGCCTATGCCGCTTATACCTACGAACTGCGCGAAGCAGGGAGAAACATCATGACACGCTTGCTTGACGAGGCGGTGGCGAAGGCGCGACGCTTGCCGGACGCGGCGCAGGACGAGATCGCCCAAGTTCTCATGCAGCTTGCGGGAGACGAGGCGGCGCCCATCCACTTGACCCCCGAGGAGGAGCGTGATCTTGCCGAGGCTTTGGCCGAGGCGGAGCGCGGCGAGTTCGCCTCGGACGAGGCCATACGCGCGCTTTGGTCGAAATATGCGTGATGCGGCTCCGCTACACGACGCGGGCGGCCGCGCAAATCGACGCGGCGCTTGTTTACGTCGCGGCGCGATCGCCGCAAGGAGCGCGGCGCCTTCGCGCGCGCGTCGAAACGATAACAGAGCTTTTGCGGAGACATCCGCTGGCGGGGCGCGAGACGAGCAATCCCCTCGTGCGGCGTATCGTCGTGACGCCTTACCCCTATCTTATTGATTATCACCTGACCGCGAGCGAAATTATCATCCTGCGCTTTCGTCACGCGGCCCGCGCGCCCGTGAATTGATTGCTTTGAACTCGACGTCGTCTTGTCTCTGTCGGCCCGCTTATGCGTGAGATTTCCTTGGCGCGCTCAACGGACTTGGCATAATTCTTAAGGCTTTCACATCTAGGAACGCGCAGGCGACGTTTCCATCTTTCCCCGCTTATGGGAGAAGGACGCGCGCGAGATGACGCCAAATGGCCGCCGTGCGATCTCAATCAAGCTGCTGGGCGCATATGACTTTCCCCGACATTTCCGCCGACATAGCCGCCGCCATGCCGCAATTGCGCGGGCGCGTAACCGCAAATGAGCCGCTCGCGCCCTTAACCTGGTTTCGCGTCGGCGGGCCGGCGCAGATTCTCTTCATGCCGGCCGACGAAGCCGATCTCGCCTATTTCCTCGCTCATGCGCCGCGTGAAATTCCGGTGACTGTCGTTGGGCTCGGCTCCAATCTCATCGTGCGCGACGGCGGCGTCGAAGGCGTGGTCATTCGGCTTTCGGCGAAGGGCTTCGGCGAAATCGTCGTCGAAGAGGGCTGTCGATTGCGGGTCGGCGCCGCGGTTCCCGACGTGAAGGCGGCGCGCGCCGCCGCCGAAGCGGGGATCGACGGCCTCGCCTTCTATCGCGGCATTCCCGGCGCCATCGGCGGCGCGCTGCGGATGAACGCCGGCGCCCATGGCGGCGAGACGAAGGACGCGCTGATCGAAGCGCGCGGCGTCGATCGCGCCGGCCGCATCCATGTCTTTTCCAACGCCGATCTCGGCTATTCCTATCGCCATTGTTCGGCGCCCGACGATATGATCTTTACCCAGGCGCTCTATCAAGGTCGGCCTGGCGATCCGGCGACGATCCTCGCCGAGATGGAGCGCATCACCGCGGCGCGCGAAGCCTCGCAGCCGATCAGGGAAAAAACCGGCGGCTCGACCTTCAAGAATCCGGAAGGCCATAAGGCTTGGCAGTTGATCGACGCGGCCGGCTGCCGCGGCCTCGTCGTCGGCGACGCCCAGGTGAGCGAAATGCATTGCAATTTTCTCATCAACCGCGGGCGCGCGACCGCCGCCGACATCGAGGCGCTCGGCGAAGAAGTGCGCCGGCGCGTGCGCGAGACGAGCGGCGTCGACCTGCATTGGGAGATAAAGCGGATCGGCGTCGCTTGAGGCGAAGGGCCAAGGCGAAATTGCATGGTCGGCGCCGAGAGCTTAGCGTGGACGTTTGGGAGACGAGAATGATGCCGCCGCGCAAAAAATCGCCTATCGGGTCGGGCGCCGCTGAACAGGCGGCGAGATCGAAACGCCGTAATGCTCGAAGCGCCAAGGAGCAGGCTTCGCTCGAGGATCGAGACCTCGCGACGTCCGACGATTTCAGCAAGGTCGTCTGCCCTTTCGCCACATTCACCGAATGGGCATTGGAAGCTGACGCCGCCGCCTACCGCGATCTTTAGTTCGCTCTTTTCAATCTGAGATCAACATGACCAAACATGTCGCCGTGCTGATGGGCGGGCTCTCCGCCGAACGCGAAATTTCTTTGCGATCGGGCGAGGCCTGCGCGACGGCTCTCGAAGAGCAGGGATTTAAGGTTACGCGCGTCGACGTCGGACATGACGTGGCGAATGTCCTTGCGGCGCTCAAACCGGATGTCGCCTTCAATGCGCTGCACGGCAAGTTCGGCGAGGACGGCTGCATTCAGGGCGTGCTGGAGCTTCTGGGCATCCCCTATACGCATTCCGGCGTGCTCGCTTCGGCAGCGGCGATGAAAAAGGACGTGGCCAAGACGGTCATGGCGGCCGCCGGCGTTCCCGTTCCGAAGGGACGCGTCCTGCACAGGCTGGAGGCCGCCAAGGCGCATGCGCTGCCGCTTCCCTATGTGCTTAAGCCCATATCCGAAGGCTCTTCCTTTGGGGTGTTCATCGTCAATGAGGGGCAGGAGCATCCGCCGCAGGAGTTATGGCGCGAGGATTGGACGCATGGCGACATGATGCTGGCCGAGCAGTTCGTCGCCGGGCGCGAACTCACCTGCGCCGTCATGAACGACAAGGCTCTGGACGTGATCGAAATTCTCGCTGCCGACGGCGGCTGGTACGACTATCACGCGAAATACGCCAAGGGCGGCTCGAAACACGTACTTCCGGCGAATCTTAAACTGAATATTTACCAAGAGGTCCAACATTTGGCCCTTGAGGCTCATCGAGCTCTCGGCTGTCGCGGCGTGAGCCGCGCGGACTTTCGATACGACGACCGCCCCGGAGGTACGGGCGAGCTCGTCGTATTGGAAGTGAACACGCAGCCGGGAATGACGGAGACCTCGCTCGTGCCAGAAATGGCGGCATACGCAGGTTTTTCGTTCGGCGAGCTGGTCAAATGGATGGTGGAAGACGCTTCCTGCGATCGTTGAAAGAGTCGTTTTCGGCTCGGCATTCGCTCGTCCCGATCGTTTCCACGGAAGCTCCTTACGCCTTTGCGACAGCGGCGGCCGTCGCGTCCGTCCAGCCGGCTGGCGCCGCCGCCCCCGCCGCAGTGGTCGCGCCGCGCGCGCCGGCGCGCAAAAGCCGCAACAAACGCCTTGTGTCGCACTTGGCGCTTCTCGGCCGTCCTGGCGTCGGAACGCTGGCGGTTCTCGCGCTGTTTGGCCTTGTTGGCGCGGCGGGCTTTGTCGAGAACGGCGGCTACGCCGCTCTCGTCCAAAGCGAAGGCCAACTCTACGACATCGCGGCGCGCGCCGCGGGCTTTCCGATTTCGGCGGTCACCATCACCGGCCAGTCGCGCTTGCGCGAACGCGAGTTGCTCGACGCGGCGGGCGTCGGACCGCGAAACTCCTTGCCCTTCCTCGACGCGACGGCGGTGCGGGAGCGCCTGATGCAGGCGCCCCTCGTCAAATCCGCGCGGGTTATGAAGCTCTATCCGGATCGTCTGGTCATTGCGATCGAAGAGCGGCAGCCGAGCGCTCTCTGGCAGCGCGACGGACGCGTGGCCGTCATTTCCGAAGACGGGGTGCCGATCGATGAACTGCGCGATCAGCGCTATCTCGGCCTTCCTTTCGTCGTCGGCGAGGGCGCGCAGAAGCGCTTGCTCGAATATCACATGCTGATTGCGAGGGCGGGCGATCTTGCGCATCGGATCAAGGCGGGCGTGCTCGTCGCCGGCCGCCGCTGGAACTTCGAGATGACCAATGGCGTCACCGTGAAGCTGCCGGAGATGGATCCGTTCGGCGCGCTGGACACGCTCGCGCGTCTGCAGCGAGAGGCGCGGATTCTCGACAAGGACGTGATGTCGATCGACCTGCGCATTCCCGATCGGGTCGCCGTTCGGCTGACGGAAGAGGCCGCTGCGGCGCGCGAAGCCCAGCTAGCGCCGCGCAAATCGTCAAAGAGTGGTGGTTAGCAGCATGATATCGCCCATCGTCCCACCACGAATGAAGCCGCTGTCGCCGCGTCGCTCGGCGACTTTCGTCGCGCTTGACGTCGGCACCTCGAAGATCGCCTGCCTCATCGCGCGGCTGACGCCGCTTGGCGCGGTTGCGCCCGGCGACTGGCGCACGCATCGCGTTCGCGTCGTCGGCATCGGCCACCAGCGCTCTCTCGGCGTGAAGAACGGCCTCGTTGTGGACATGGACGCCGCCGACGCCGCGATCCGACAGACTGTCGACGCCGCCGAGCGCATGGCCGGCATTCAGGCGGACCGCGTCATCGTCACCGCCGCCGGCGGACGATTGTCGTCGCAGCATTTCCAGGCGAAGCGCGTGATCGGCGGCCGCGAGGTCGCCGAACACGACATCCATCGCGTTCTCGAAGCTTCGGCGGCGCATCATCTCAATCGCGGCCGCATCGCCGTGCACTCGCTGCCGATGGGCTTTTCGCTCGATGGCGTGTCCGGAATCCGCGAACCCAAGAACATGATCGGCGAGGAGCTGGGAGTCGATCTGCATGTTGCGACCTGCGATCAGGCGGCGGCCCGCAATCTGATTCTCGCGGTGGAGCGCACGCACCTCAGCGTCGAGGCCATGGCCGCCGCGCCCTATGTCGCCGGTCTCTCGACGCTCGAACCCGACGAGGCCGAGATGGGCGTCGTCGTCATCGACATGGGCGCGGGGTCAACGTCAGTCGCCGTCTTCGAAAGAGGCGAAATGATTCATCTCGACGCCGTCGCGCTCGGCGGCTCTCACGTCACGATGGACATCGCGCGCGGTCTCGACGCGCGGCTTTCGGACGCCGAGCGGCTCAAGACCTTTCACGGCTCTGCGATCGCTTCCACGTCCGATGAGCACGAAACCATCTCCTTCGAGCACGTCGGCGAGAGCGATCACAAGTCGCATGCGCCAAAATCGCATCTCGTGCGCATCATCCGCCCGCGCGTTGAGGAAACGCTCGAATTTTTGCGTGACCGTCTGGCCAAGGCCGGCCATCCGAGCGGTCCTGGCCGCCGCATCGTGCTGACGGGCGGCGGCAGTCAGCTCACAGGCGTCGCCGAAGCGGCGCGCCGCATTCTCGGCGGCCAGGTGAGGGTCGGACGTCCGATCGGCGTCGAAGGCCTGCCCAAGTCTGCAAAGAGTCCCGCCTTCGCCGCCGCCGCTGGACTGCTCGTCTATCCGCAGGTTGCAGGCCATGAATATTTCGAGCCGCGACGGATCGAGCGCGCGGCGACGGGAACGGACGGATACATCTCGCGCGTAGGGAGATGGTTAAGAGAAAGCTTCTAGTGTCGCGTGGAACTGATTCTTTCGATCCGGCGCCGTTCGACAGCCAAGCGCCGGGAATGATTGCCGAGGACGACGCGTTCGGCGACCGGGCGTCCACTGGCGAAGGACAACTGGCGCCGAGTTGTGAATGCAATGGTGAGAGGCCTGGCAAATGACGATTAATCTTAAAGCCCCCGAACTTCGGGAATTGAAGCCCCGCATCATGGTCTGCGGCGTCGGCGGAGGCGGCTGCAACGCCGTCAACAACATGATTTCCTCCGGCCTGTCGGGCGTCGATTTCCTTGTCGCCAATACTGACGCCCAGGCGCTTGCTTCGTCGCAGGCCGAGCGAATCATTCAGATGGGACTGCAGGTGACGGAAGGACTCGGCGCCGGCGCTCAGCCAGAGGTCGGCCGCGCCGCCGCGGAGGAAGCGCGCGAAGAAATCCGCGAGCATCTTTCCGGCGCGCATATGTGCTTCGTGACCGCCGGCATGGGCGGCGGCACCGGCACGGGCGCCGCGCCGGTGATTGCGCAAATCGCGCGCGAGATGGGCATTCTCACCGTCGGCGTCGTCACCAAGCCGTTTCATTTCGAAGGCCAGCGCCGCCTGCGCATCGCAGAATCGGGCATTTCCGAACTGCAAAAATGCGTCGACACGCTGATCGTCATCCCGAACCAGAATCTCTTCCGCATCGCGACGGAAAAGACAACCTTCGCCGACGCCTTCGCCATGGCTGACCAGGTTCTCTATTCGGGAGTCGCGTCGGTCACCGATCTGATGGTCAAGGAAGGGCTCATCAACCTCGATTTCGCCGACGTCCGCTCGATCATGCGCGGCATGGGCAAGGCGATGATGGGCACCGGCGAAGCCACGGGCGAAAATCGCGCGAATCTCGCGGCGGAAGCGGCGATCGCCAATCCGCTGCTTGACGAAGTGTCGATGAAGGGCGCCCGCGGCCTGCTGATCTCGATCACCGGCGGCCATGATCTGACGCTTTATGAGGTCGATGAAGCGGCGAGCCGGATTCGTCAGGAGGTCGACGAGGACGCCAACATCATTCTCGGCGCGACATTTGATTCGTCGCTCGAGGGCGTGGTGCGCGTCTCCGTCGTCGCGACCGGCATCGATCTCGCCGCGATCACAGCCGACGATCCGATGAGCGAATCGCGCCTCGCCGAGGCCGCCGAGCGCCTGCGCGCGCAATTGCAGCAGGCGCGCGCCCAGCAGTCCGCGTCTGCGCTTCAGCCGGCGCCGCTCGTGCGGCATTCGGAGGAACAGCAGACCGCTGCCGGCTATTACGCCGAACAGACGCCCGCCCACGGCGTCTACCTCGAGGCGGCGCCGCCGCGCCTCGCCTATGGCGAGCCGCAGTACGACGCCGGGGGACATGAAGCGCCGGCCGGCGCCTATGTGCCGCCCGCGCCGGAGCAGCCGCGCGCGCCCCGCATGCCTCAGATCGAGGATTTTCCCCAGCCGATCCAGGACCAGCTGCGCCAGCAGATGGGCGGCGGCGACCATCGTCGCAAATCGCTCTTTGAGCGTCTCGCCTCCTTCGGCGCGAGCCGTCAGGAAGACGCGCTGTATGGCGCTCCTGCGGCGCCCGCGCCTCGCCCGCATGTTGCGCCGTCGGGCGGCCAGCCTTCGTCGACGCACGCCGAATATGGCAAGCGTCCGGCCGCCCCAGTGGGACAAGGCGGACATGCGACGCTCGATCCGCATGGCCGTCGCGCCCTGCAGCAGCGTTCGGCCGAGGAGGATCATCTGGAAATCCCGGCCTTCCTGCGCCGGCAGGCCAACCACTGAGCTTCGCGACAGTTTGAAAGGGCCCGCCGCGCGCGGGCCTTTTCTTTTTGGCGGGTTCCTTTGTAACAAACTGTAAGAAACCGTGACTGGAGCGCCGACGCTCGGATTTGCTATCTTTTGTCCGGGCTTTAGGGAGGGTTGCGTCATTCGCTCGGAATTACGCCGACACGCGCCGCGCACGCGCCGCGCTGCGCTTGCTTTGAGCGCCGCCGCGCCAGCTGTTCAGCAGACCATCGGCCGCAGCGTGACGCTCGTCGGACAAGGCGTGCACGGGGGCCGTCGCGCCAGCCTGACCATCGCCCCGGCCGGCGCCGACGCCGGCGTCGTCTTTAATGTCGGCGGCGCCGAAATCGAGGCGCATTGGTCGCGCGTCGACGCATCGAAATTGCGCACGCGACTTGCGGGAGGCGGCGCCAGCGCCTCGACGGTGGAACATCTGATGGCCGCTCTGGCGGCGCTTCACGTCGACAATGCGCTCGTTTTACTCGACGGCGACGAGGTGCCGGCGATGGACGGTTCGGCCCGTGACTTTGTCTCGGCGATCGACGAGGCCGGCGTCGCTCCGCTCGCTGCGCCCCGGCGCTGCTGGCGCGTCGTGAAATCGACGCGGGTCTCCGACGGCGCCGGCTGGGCGGAGCTGCGACCCGCCAAGGCCGGCCTGCATCTCGATGTGGAAATCGCTTTCCCAAGCCCTGTCGGGCGGCAGCGGCTGTCGCTCGAGCTCACGCCGGAAAATTTCCGGCGGGATTTGGCCGACGCCCGCAGTTTCGGCTTCCTCAATGACGCGGAGCGACTCTGGCGCGAGCGCCTCGCCCTCGGCGCCAATCTCGACAATACGCTTGTCTTCGACAAGCACGGGCCGATCCATCCGCAAGGACTGCGATTCGCCGATGAATGCGTTCGCCATAAGATGCTTGACGTCGTTGGCGATCTGGCGCTGGCCGGGGCGCCGATCATTGGCGCCTTCCGCTCCTATCGCGGCGGACATGGCCTCAATATCGCGCTGCTCGAAGCCGCGGCGCGCGACGGGGCCCTGGCGCCGGAGTTCGAGCGCGCGCGCATGGAATACCCGATGGACGCCGGCAGAAGCCTGTCGCCATAATCTCGCCAGATGAAGGTTATTTTTTCAGGCGACCGCAAAGGCGGGGCGCGGAGTCGCGCCTTTGGCGCAGGACAGGGGCGTCTTGCGCCGCGATTTCGTTGATCGAGCTTGGAAGGCGTCGGGACGCGAGGGCGTCGCGCGGCGCCGCAACGGGGCAACAAATGTCGATTTTCGCTCGTTCATTCAGTGTGTTGGCTTTGGCGTCGGCCTTGTCGATCGGCGCCGCGCCGGCGCGCGCCGACCTCATGGATTCGATCACCAGCGGCTTTGGCCTCTTTGGCGGCGGCGGGAGCAAATATCAAACCGAGATCACGCCGGACATTCCGGCCGACGATCTCTACAACGCTGGTCTGGCGCGGTTGAAGGTGAAGGATTTCGAGGGCGCGGCCAAAAAATTCGGCGAGTTGGAGAAGCAGCACCCGTCGTCGGACTGGGCGCGCAAAGGCCTTCTGATGACGACCTTCGCTCAGTTCGAGCAGCCCAAATATGACGACGCCGTGCAGTCGGCGCAGCGCTATATCGGCCTTTATCCCAATTCGCCCGACACGCCCTACGTCTATTATCTCGCCGGCATGTCCTTCTATAATCAGGTACCCGACGTGTTGCGCGATCAGCAGACGGCTGAAAAGGCGCTGGACGTCTTCACGCAGCTCATCCAGAAATTCCCGAAATCTGAATATGTGAACGACGCGAAATATAAAATTCAGGTGACGCGCGACCAGCTCGCCGCCAAGGAGATGAACGTCGGGCGCTTCTATCTCATTCGCAAGAATTACCCTGCGGCGATCAATCGCTTTCACGACGTGCTCGGGAAATATCAAATGACGCGTCACACTGAAGAGGCGCTCTATCGCCTCACCGAAGCCTATCTCGCCATGGGCGTGACCAATGAGGCGCAGACGGCCGCCGCCATCCTCGCGCATAATTACCCCGACTCGCAGTGGTATAAGGACGCCCACGCCTTGCTAAAGAGCGACGGTCTGGAGCCGCACGAATACACCGACTCCTGGATCTCCAAGATCGGCAAGACGCTGCACGCGATTTAGCTGTCCTTTGCAAAGCGCGCCTGCATAAAGGCGCCGGCATGCGCCAGGGCGCGCCGGCCCTCTTCGAGCCGCGCGTTCCATAAGGGCCATGCGTGAATCATCCGCGGCCAAATCTCCAATGTCACCGAGACGTCGGCGGCGCCGGCCGCCGCGGCGAGGCGCGTCGAATCGGAGAGCAGCGTTTCGTCGGAGCCAACCTGAATCAGGAGCGGCGGCAGGCCGGCGAGATCGCCGAAGAGCGGCGAAAGGCGCGGGTCGCGGCGATCGATTGCCGCCGGGACATATGCCTGCGCAAGCTCCTCGAGATAGGGCTTGTGCAGCAGCGGATCGACGCCATCCTTGGTCGCCAGCGTGTCGCCCGACAGCGTGAGATCGGTCCAGGGCGATGCGAGCCAGGCGCAGGCGGGCAGCGCCTCGCCAAGATCGCGCAGGCGCATGATGAGGGCGAGCGTCAGCCCGCCGCCGGCGCTGTCGCCGCCGACTGCGATCCGATCGGCGGAAAACCCCTGTTCGCGCAGAAATCGCCAGGCCTTGAGCGCATCGTCATAGGCGGCGGGAAAGGGATGTTCCGGCGCCAGTCTGAATGCGACGGCGAGCGCGCTTGCGCCCGCGGCGCGTCCGGCTTCGCTGGCCATCCGGCGATGGCTGACGATCGAACCTGAGCAATAGCCGCCGCCGTGAAAGAAGAGGAGCGCGCGCGAGGGGTCGCTCGTCGGCGCGCGCGACCATTCGGCGCCCATGCCGTCGATCGAAATCGGCTCAAACGAAATATCGGACGCCGCCGGCCAGGCCGCGCCCACTTCCTCGATGCGGGCGCGCCGCGCCGGCCAGCCGACCGGTCTCGGCTTTGCGCCGAGCAGGGCTCGGATGTCGTTTATGCCGAGATCGGCCAAGAAATTCTCCATTTGGAAAAGGTCGCTCGCGACTATAATCCCGGCGCGTTCCCGCGTCGCGGCGGCTGAGTCGCCGCGACGCCGGGACTTGTGCAGGGCCTTATGCTGGTTCGTCTTTCCATCCGCGACATTGTGCTGATCGACGCGCTCGACCTCGAGTTCGCGCCGGGTCTCACGACGCTGACCGGCGAGACCGGCGCGGGAAAGTCGATCCTGCTCGACGCTTTCGTTTTGGCGCTTGGCGGCCGCGGCGACGCGTCGCTCGTGCGCGCCGACTGCGAGCAGGGACAGGTGACGGCGGTCTTCGACACGCCCTCAGACCATCCCGCGCATCTCGCGGCCCGCGAATTCGGCCTCGCGAGCGAAGACGAACTGGTGCTGCGCCGCGTGCAGGCGGCGGACGGCCGCACCCGCGCCTTCGTCAACGATCAGCCGGCGACGGCGCAGGCGCTGCGCGCGATCGGGCGCGAACTCGTCGAGATTCACTGTCAGCATGACGAGCGCGCGCTGGTCGATCCGAGCGCCCATCGCGCGCTGGTCGACGCGCATGGCGGGCTTGCCGCGCAAGCCAGCGACGTTCGCGCGCGCTACGGCGCCTGGCAGGCGGCGCGACGCGCGCTTGTCGAAGAAGAAGCGCGCATCGCCAAGGCGCGCGCCGACGCCGATTTTCTGCGCCACGCCCATGCCGAGCTGTCGGAACTCGCGCCGCAGGACGGCGAAGAAGACGCGCTCGCCGAGCGGCGGCTCTTCATGCAGCGCGCCGAGAAGGTCGCCGCGGATATTTCCGACGCGCTCTCGGCTTTCGCCAATGACGGGTCGCCGGCGCGCGAAATCGCGCAGGCCGCGCGCCGTCTCGAGCGGCGTCTCGCTCAGGCGCCGCAACTGCTGGACGCGCCCGCCCGCGCGCTGACGCAGGCGGTCGATGCGCTGGGCCTTGCCGAAGAGGCGCTGGAGCGCGCGCTCACTGAGACGAAATTCGATCCAGCCGAATTGGAGCGGGTCGAGGAGCGGCTGTTCGCGTTGCGCGGCGTCGCCCGCAAGCATCAGGTCGCGGTCGGCGATCTTGCCAAGCTCGCCGAGAAATTCGCCGACGATCTCGCGGCGCTCGACGCAAGCGAAGCGCGGCTCGTCGCGCTCACGCGCGCGTTGTCTGACGCGAAGCGATCTTTTGACGAAGCGGCTTTGGCGCTCTCCGCCGCGCGCAAGGCGGCGGCAAAAAAACTCGATGCGCTCGTCGACGCCGAATTGAAACCGCTACGGCTGGAGGGCGCGCATTTTTCGACGCAGGTGACGAGCGATCCGGACTCCGCCGGGCCGGAGGGGATCGATCGCGTCGAATTCTGGGTGCAGACCAATCCGGGATCGCGCCCCGGTCCGCTGACCAAAGTCGCGTCGGGCGGCGAACTCGCGCGCTTCATGCTGGCGTTGAAGGTCGTGCTCGCCGATCGCGGCTCGGCGCCCACTCTCGTTTTCGACGAAATCGATACGGGCGTCGGCGGCGCCGTCGCCGACGCCATCGGGCAGAGATTGGGGCGTCTCACCAAACGCGCGCAGGTGCTCGCCGTCACCCATGCGCCGCAGGTCGCCGCCCGCGCCGGCCAGCATCTGCGCATCAGCAAAGGCGCGCCGGCGAAACCGGGCAAGGAGAAGCGTGTTTCGACCAGCGTCGCCGTGCTGGCGGAAGGCGAGCGGCGCGAGGAGATCGCCCGCATGCTCTCGGGCGCCGCGATCACCGAAGAAGCCCGCGCGGCGGCGGCGCGGCTGCTGGAAGGGGCGGGGTAGGGGAGGCGGCCTTGTCGGGTGTGTCTCCGTTTGCGCTCCGCCTTTGGTGGGAAGCGGAATTTTGGCTGGTGGCGGGAGGGCAATTCCCGACTCGCCCTGCAGCAAACAGGCACGATGTGTGGTTCTGGCTGGTTGAAGCTTCACCGATGCGGATAACGCGTTGCGGTTGATTTTGCTTGACGGCAATTGGTTTCCCGAGATCAGAGCATCATCGCAACGCTAGAGGCTTCGCAATGGCTCAGTTGAGGATACCAAAAGGGAGTCAAGCGAAGGCCAACTACCACCTAGGGCAGCTCCGAAGAATGTTCGCGCGAGCGAACGATTACGCTTTCCTTCAAATGGTATGGGCCGTCGACGCGCTTCAGGATGATCGTGCGGACATCGCGGCTGGGTATCTGAGATACCCGAAAGAAGCAGCGCAATCGACGCTCACCGAGAGCTGGCCTCGCAAATTCGGACAGTAGCTTGAGTGGATTTTCTGCCTGACGGCGGCGAGGATTCTCGCCGCGAATCAGGAGCATTTGATGACGAAGCGAAGCCGCCGGACGCAT
>JALHNQ010000021.1 GCA_022843405.1 Methylocystis sp.
GGCGCGACAGGCCGGCCGCGCGGGCAGCAGCCGCGCGCTTGGCGGGGGCGCTTCGCTCCGCCGAGGCGGTCGGCGTTGCTACGGACTGCGCCAGCGGCGGCGCGCCTGTATCAGCCGCCTTCTCAACAGGAGCGGGAGCCAGCGGCGCAGCGGCGCCTTCGGCCTCCTGCTTTGACTCTTGCGCCGGTCGTGACGGCGCGGCGCCGCTCGCCGCCGTCGATCCGGCTGACTCCGTTTGAGACTCCTTGGCGCCCGACGCGGGCGTGTCGACCGCTTGCTTCGCGGCGTTCGCTGCGGGCGTGGCGACGCCAAGACTCGCGGACGTCTCGGTCGGGACCGGGCTTGGAGGTAAGTTCTTGGCGTCTACGGGAGCGTCCTGCGCCGCTTTCGCGGGCGCCGGCGAGTCAGCCGAAGATTTCTCGGATCGAGCTGCGGGACCGGGACTTGGTTTGGACGCCCTCTGCGTCGCGACGGGGGCTGCGGGCGGCGGCACGATCGCGCGCGAACTCTTCGCCGACGTTCCGCCTTTCGCGGCTGACGCGCGCTGCTGGATCTGCCCGTCGGGCGTGGCGTCTGGCGCCTGCGGCGCGCGTGCTGTGTCGGGGTGGCGCGCGTTGTCGAGATCACGCGCGGCCGGTCCTGGACCGACCGGACCCGCAGCGCCTGCCGCGTCCGGCGCGTGGGGCGCAGCGCCGATCATCGGCGGCGGCCCGAGCCGAACCGCGCGCAAGACGCGCCCCGCATAGGGATCGATGATGAAGCGCATTTCGCCGTCACGGCGACTGACGCCGGTCGCGACGATCTGCTGGCCCCGATGTCCGAGCGGCCCGACCAACTGAAAGCCTACGCGCCCGAGGATCGCGGCGACGGCGGGACGGGAGGCGAAGGCCGGCGGACCCTCGTCGGGAATTCGGGAGCGGAAGATGTTGGCGAACGGCCGGAAGAAAAATTGGGCGAAGGCGTCCTGCGGAATCGCGACGGCCGCCGCCAGCGCCAGCGCAAACGGCAACCCCGCTTTCCAATCGAATGACCGCATTGATTCTTCCTCGTTCGAGCCCTCTCGGCCGCGCGGAGACGGTCCGACAATAATGCGGCGAGCATTGGACCGCGGAAGGCGCCCAAAGCTCATGCGCTTGCTTGTCACTTCGGCGCAAATCTGGCAGTAAGTTAGCCCCGCCAATATGTCAGTGATACTGACCTTAAAACGGGGATCGCTTTTGGAAGCCGTTATTTAATCAATGGGGTCGGCGCTCGACAGAACGCCGTCGCCAAAGAGGAACGAGAGGGCTTGCAAGGGTGGCGCGTCCCTTGCCTTGCCCAAAACGGCGAGACGAGGACGCGAGGATTCGCAACCGCCATTGCGGAGCCTGCGCCTACGGCGATCTGCAAGAGTCCCGGCGGTGACGATTTCGGTCACGTCCGCGACGATTTTATGGTTCGATGAGCGGGCGGCAGACGCGCAGTAAAGAAGCGCGCGATCCGTCGAGGAGACGCCGAGATGACGAAAGCCGCCGAGCATGTCGCTGAAGTCGGAACGCTGCCGCTCGGCCGCGATCCCGCTCTTCCGCCGGCGCAGGGGCTTTACGATCCGGCCAAAGAACATGACTCCTGCGGCGTCGGCTTCGTCGCCAACATGCGCAACGAAAAGTCGAAGGCGATCGTCGAAATGGGATTGCGCATCCTGCTCAATCTCGACCATCGCGGCGCCGTCGGCGCCGATCCCAAGCTCGGCGACGGCTGCGGCATCCTCGTGCAGATTCCGCATGAATTCTTCAAAGCGGAATGCGCAAAGCTCGGCATCGAGCTTCCCGCCGCCGGCGATTACGCCATCGGCCAATATTTCCTGCCGCGCGATTCCGACACGCGCGCCAGCGCGCGCGCAATCATCGAAAAATCGGCTGAAGAAGAAGGGCTTGTCGTTCTCGGTTGGCGCGATCTTCCGGTCGATTCGAGCGATCTGGGCGAAGCGGTGAAGGCTGTCGAGCCGCACCATGCGCAAATCTTCATCGGCCGTGGTCCGGACGTCGCCGACGCCGATGTTTTCGAACGGCGCATCTATCTCGCGCGCAAGGCCGCCTCTAGCGAAATCTATACGCTTGGCAACGGCGGGCGCGAATTTTATGCGGTTTCCGTCTCGTCGCGGACCATCGTCTACAAGGGGATGGTCCTCGTTTCGCAGCTCGGCGAATATTTCCTCGACCTCAAGGACGAGCGTTTTATCTCGGCGCTGGCGCTCGTGCATCAGCGCTTCGCGACCAACACCTTCCCGTCGTGGCGGCTCGCGCATCCTTACCGCTTCGTCGCGCATAACGGCGAAATCAATACGCTGCGCGGCAATCTCAACTGGATGGCGGCGCGTCAGGCGTCGGTCTCCTCGCCGCTCTTTGGCGACGCAATCAGCAAGCTGTGGCCGATCTCCTATGAGGGTCAGTCCGACACCGCCTGTTTCGACAATGCGCTCGAATTCCTGGTGCGCGGCGGCTATTCGCTCGCCCATGCGGTGATGATGCTGATTCCCGAGGCCTGGGCCGGCAATCCGTTGATGGACGTCGACCGCAAGGCGTTCTACGAGCATCACGCCGCGCTGATGGAGCCGTGGGACGGTCCGGCCGCGATGGCCTTCACCGATGGCGCGCAGATCGGCGCGACGCTCGATCGCAATGGACTGCGGCCGGCGCGCTATCTCGTCACCGACGACGGCCTCGTCGTCATGGCGTCCGAAATGGGCGTGCTGCCTATTCCCGAAGAGAAGATCGTCGCCAAATGGCGCCTGCAGCCCGGCAAGATGCTGCTCGTCGACCTGGAGCAGGGACGCATCATTTCCGACGACGAGATTAAAAAGACGCTGTCGAACTCCCACCCTTACAAGGAATGGCTGGCGCGCACGCAAATTCAGCTTGAAGATTTGAAGCCCGTCGATACGCGTCCCGCGCGTTGGGACGTGTCGATGCTCGATCGCCAGCAGGCCTTCGGCTACACGCAAGAAGATCTCGATCTTCTGCTCTTCCCGATGGCCGTGACCGGCCAGGAGGCGGTCGGCTCAATGGGCACGGACACGCCCGTCTCGGCGCTCTCCGATAAGGAGAAGCTGCTCTACACCTATTTCAAGCAGAACTTCGCGCAGGTGACCAATCCGCCGATCGATCCGATCCGCGAAGAACTGGTCATGAGCCTCGTGTCCTTCATCGGTCCGCGGCCAAATATCCTCGATCATGAAGGTTCGGCGAGGAAAAAGCGCCTCGAGGTGCGCCAGCCGATCCTGACGAGCGAAGATCTCGAAAAGATCCGTTGGATTGGCACGGTCGAGGACAGTTTCGACACCAAGACGATCGACGTCACCTATGCCGCCGCAAAGGGCGCCGAGGGCATGCGCGCGGCGATCACGCGGCTGTGCGAACGCGCCGAGGAGGCGGTCAGCAGCCGCTATAACATCATCATTCTGTCAGACCGGATGGTGGGGCCAGACCGCATTCCAATTCCTGCGCTGCTGGCGACAGCCGCGGTGCATCATCATCTCATCCGCAGAGGGCTGCGCACGTCCGTCGGCCTCGTCGTCGAAACCGGCGAGGCGCGCGAAGTGCATCATTTCTGCTGTCTTGCAGGCTATGGCGCGGAAGCGATCAATCCCTATCTCGCATTTGAGACGCTCATTGCCTCGGCGGCTGAGTTTCCCTCCGACGTCGATGGTCCGACGGCCGTCAAGCGCTTCATTAAAGCCGTCGACAAAGGGCTTCTCAAGGTGATGTCCAAGATGGGCATCTCCACTTACCAGTCCTATTGCGGCGCGCAGATTTTTGACGCCGTCGGCCTTGCGCAAAGCTTCGTCGATGAATTCTTCACCGGCACGACGACGCGGATTGAAGGCGTCGGGCTTGATGAGATCGCGCGCGAGACCGTGCGTCGCCATCGTCTCGCCTTCAGCGACGCGCCCGTTTATAAGGAAGCGCTCGACGTCGGCGGCGATTACGCGTTCCGCATCAGAGGCGAAGCCCACAGCTGGACGCCGCAGACCGTATCGCTCTTGCAACATGCGGTGCGCGGCAATGCGCAAGACAAATATCGCGCCTTCGCCAAGCTCTTAAACGAGCAGGACGAAAGGCTTCTCAATCTTCGCGGGCTGTTCCGGATCAAGAGCGCCGAGGAGGACGGCCGCAAGCCAGTTCCGCTTAATGAGGTTGAGCCGGCAAGCGAGATCGTCAAGCGCTTCTCGACCGGCGCCATGTCGTTTGGCTCGATCTCGCGCGAGGCGCATACGACGCTCGCGATCGCCATGAATCGCATTGGCGGCAGGTCGAACACCGGCGAGGGCGGCGAAGAGTCCGACAGATTCAAGCCGCTGCCGAATGGCGATTCAATGCGTAGCGCCATCAAGCAGGTGGCGTCCGGCCGTTTCGGTGTGACGACGGAATATCTCGTCAACGCCGACATGATTCAGATCAAGATGGCGCAGGGCGCGAAACCCGGCGAAGGCGGACAATTGCCGGGCGACAAGGTCGACGCGGTCATCGCCAAGGTGCGTCATTCGACGCCGGGCGTCGGCCTGATCTCGCCGCCGCCACACCATGACATTTACTCGATCGAGGATTTGGCGCAGCTGATCTTCGATCTCAAGAACGCCAATCCGCGCGCCGCGGTGTCGGTGAAGCTCGTTTCGGAAGTGGGCGTCGGCACCGTCGCCGCTGGCGTCTCCAAGGGCCGCGCCGATCATGTGACGATTTCCGGTTTTGAGGGCGGCACTGGCGCGTCGCCGCTCACCTCAATCAAGCACGCGGGCTCGCCCTGGGAAATTGGCCTGGCCGAAACGCATCAGACGCTGGTGCTGAACAATCTGCGTTCGCGCATCGCCGTGCAGGTCGACGGCGGCTTGCGCACGGGCCGCGACGTGGTGATCGGCGCGTTGCTTGGCGCGGATGAGTTCGGATTCGCGACCGCGCCGCTGATCGCGGCGGGCTGCATCATGATGCGCAAGTGTCATCTCAACACCTGCCCCGTCGGCGTGGCGACTCAGGACCCCGTGCTGCGCAAGCGCTTCGTCGGCTTGCCGGAACATGTCATCAACTACTTCTTCTTCGTCGCAGAAGAAGCGCGAGAACTCATGGCCGCCATGGGCTATCGCAACATCTCGGAACTGACCGGGCAGATGCAAATGCTCGACAAGGAGAAGGCGATCGCGCATTGGAAGGCGCGCGGGCTCGACTTCTCCAAACTGTTTTTCAAGCCGCGAGGAGAGGGCGCCGCCATCCGGCATAGCGCCGCGCAGGATCACGGACTGGACAAGGTCCTCGATAATAAGCTGATAGCCGAAGCGCGCGTGGCGCTCGATCGCGGGGCGAAAGTTTCGATCGAGACGCCGATCCGTAACGTTGATCGCACCACCGGCGCGATGCTTTCCGGCGAAATCGCGCGAATCTACGGCCATACGGGACTGCCCGAAGACACGGTCGACATTCGCGCGACCGGGACGGCGGGTCAGAGCTTTGGCGCGTTTCTCGCGCGCGGCGTGACGCTGCGTCTGGAAGGCGAAGCCAATGACTATGTCGGCAAGGGACTCTCGGGCGGAAAGCTCATCGTCTATCCGTCGCGCGCGGCCAAGCAGATCGATCCGGCGAACTCGATCATTGTCGGCAACACGGTGCTCTATGGCGCCATCGCCGGCGAATGCTATTTCCGCGGCGTCGCCGGCGAACGTTTCGCCGTGCGCAACTCGGGCGCGATCGCGGTGGTCGAAGGCGTCGGCGACCACGGCTGCGAATATATGACGGGCGGCGTCGTGGTGGTCTTGGGCCAGACCGGCCGAAACTTCGCCGCCGGCATGTCGGGCGGCATCGCCTATGTCTTGGACGAGGACGACGCCTTCTCGACGCGCTGCAATCTCTCGATGGTCGACCTTGAGCCTGTGCGCGAGGAGGAGACCGCCATGACCGAGGCTTATCACCAGTCCGGCGATCTCGAAGGCCATGGCCGCGTCGACGTGATGAGCGACATGACGCGCTTCGACGCCGAACGTCTGCGCCAGCTGATCGCCAATCACCTGCGCTATACCGGCTCAACGCGGGCTCGGGAAATTTTGGAAGATTGGCCAAGCTTCATGGGCAAGTTCCGGAAGGTCATGCCGGTCGAATATCGCCGAGCGCTCAACGAGTTGAACGCGCGGAGGGGGATGGCGCCACAGCTCAAGGCTGCGGGTGAGTGAGAGCTTGGTGCTGTAAATTGGCGAGCGGCGCGCGAGCGCCGCTTTGCGTTTGTCAGCAGGGATTGTTAAGAGGGGGTATAGTCGGCTAACCTGCTTTAAACTCGGCGGTTTTCCTTTATGGCGGTGAGGAAGCCTGATGCGAGACGACTCCAGTGTGTATAGCATGCCGCGTTGGGCCGCGATGCGTTGGCTCGTCAACCCGGGTCCAGGCACTGGCCGGGACATTCAGCTAAAACTGATTGGCGGATTGTTCGGAACTCTTCCCGTCTTCTTCGGCGGAGTCATCAACACCGTCGTCGTTGCTGGAGTGATTGCGGCGCGCGAACAGACGCCCCCTTTCATCGGGTGGTTCGCTTTTGAATTAGTGCTCGGAGTCATCCGCCTGATTGTCTTGGCGATCTCGCGCCGCGCCGCGCTTGCGCATCGCCCGACGCCCACGGATCTTTACCTGGTGCTTCAGCTGCTCTGGAGCAGCGGCGTCGGCTACGGCGCTTTCATCAGCCTCGCGAGCGGCGACTGGGTTTCCGCGACGCTCGCCTGTCTTTCTGGGTCCGCCATGGTGGGCGGCATCGGATTTCGAAATTTCGGCGCGCCTCGCCTCGCTGGAGCAATGATCCTCACGAGCCTCGGCCCGTTTGTGCCGGGCGCGGCCCTCTCGGGCGAGCCGTTGCTTTATATCGTGTTTCTGCAGGTGCCCCTCTATCTCGCCGCCATGATCGCCGCCGCCTACAGTCTAAATAAGTTGCTCGTCGCGACGATGCAGGCCGAACGCGAGAACGACCATCGCGCCAAGCATGACGCGCTCACAGGGCTGTCGAACCGCGTCGGTCTCGCCGCCGCCGTTGGTGCGAGCCTGAACGGCGGGACGCCCCACAGCAGCGATCTCGCAGCGCTTTTTCTCGATCTCGACAACTTCAAGGCGGTCAACGACACTTATGGACATGCCGCAGGCGACAGGCTGCTCAAGATCGTCGCGGAGCGCCTTCGCCAATCGTTGCGCGCCACCGACATCGCTGCGCGGATTGGCGGCGACGAATTTGTGGTGCTGGCCAAAGGCTTGACCAGCGAGCAGGCGACGGAGCTGAGCCAGCGGGTGACCAATTCCATATCGACGGTTTACGATCTGGACGATGGCGTTCGCGTGACGATCGGCGTGAGCGTCGGCTTGGCTCTCGTGCCAGAACATGGCGTAGACGCTGAGGCTCTTCTCGCGGTGGCGGACGAAGCGCTTTACGAGGCGAAGGCGCGCAGGCAAGTGAAAGCGCTGCACACCCTCGTCATGGCGGAGGATCCGTTTCGCCGCGTCGCTCCAGCAGCCGGCGGTTTGAGGCCCAGGACCCAATAGATTCGCGCGATTGCGGTCGGCTCGGATCGGCTCGAAGCGTCGCGGCTTGACGCCGACGCCTCGAAAGCGTTTAGAAAACATCCAAGATTGCGGCAGTTCAGGGCGCTTTGGCCAGAAAGCGATTTCGCTTCCGGCGGATGAGCGCCGCGCCGCTAGGAAATGCCGTCGCCTCCGCGGTCGAGGCGCGAAAGGTGCGCAAGAAATGGGTAAGGTGACCGGATTTCTCGAGATCGACCGGCATGACCGCAAATACAAGCCGGCGGCCGATCGCATTCGCCACTATCGCGAATTCGTCATCCCGCTGTCGGACGAAACGACGCGCAGCCAGGCGTCGCGCTGCATGGATTGCGGCATTCCCTTTTGCCACAACGGATGCCCGGTCAATAACCAGATTCCCGACTGGAACGACCTCGTCTACCATGGCGAGTGGCGGCGGGCGCTGGTCAATCTGCACTCGACCAACAACTTCCCTGAGTTCACCGGGCGCGTGTGCCCCGCGCCCTGCGAGGCCTCCTGTACGCTGAATCTCCAGGATCAACCGGTCACCATCAAGACGATCGAATGCGCGATCATCGATCGAGGCTTCGAGCAAGGCTGGGTCATTCCCGAGCCGCCAAAGCGCAAGACCGGCAAGAAAATCGCGATCGTCGGCTCTGGACCTGCGGGACTTGCCGCGGCGCAACAGCTCGCCCGCGCCGGCCATGACGCGCATGTTTACGAAAAGCATGCGAAGCCCGGCGGGCTGCTGCGTTACGGCATTCCCGATTTCAAGATGGAGAAGCATCTCATCGACCGCCGCGTTCAGCAGATGGAGGCGGAAGGCGTCACGTTTCGCTGCGGCGTTCATGTCGGCGTCGATCTGTCCGCCGCCGATCTCATCGCCGGCCATGACGCGGTGATCCTCGCCGGCGGCGCCGAACAGCCGCGCGATCTGCCGCTTCCCGGCCGTGAATTGCGCGGGGTTCACTTCGCGATGGATTTTCTGCCTCAGCAAAACCGCCGGGTCTCGGGCGAACCGCTCTCGACTAATGAGCCGATCCTCGCCACCGGCAAGCATGTCATCGTCATCGGCGGCGGCGACACCGGTTCCGACTGCATCGGCACATCCGTGCGCCAGGGCGCGCTTTCGGTGACCCAGCTTGAAATCATGCCGCGTCCGCCGGAGAAGGAGCACAAGCTGCTGACCTGGCCCGACTGGCCGCTGAAGCTGCGTACGTCCTCCTCTCATGATGAGGGTTCGGCGCGCGAATTTTCGGTGCTGACGCGCGAATTCGAAGGCAAGGACGGCGCGGTGAAGGCGCTGCGCTGCGTGCGCGTCGACGGCAAAATGCAGGAGGAGCCGGGTAGCGACTTCAAGCTCAGGGCCGATCTCGTGCTGCTCGCGATGGGATTTGTGTCGCCGGTGCGCGAAGGCCTGCTTGAAGGGCTCGGGGTCGCGTTCGATTCCCGCGGCAATGTCGCGGCCGACACAAGCGCCTATCAGGCGTCTCGCGAGAAAGTCTTCGCTTGCGGCGACATGCGGCGCGGTCAATCGCTCGTCGTTTGGGCAATTCGCGAAGGTCGCCAATGCGCCCATGCGGTGGACGAATTCCTCATGGGCGAAACCAATCTGCCAAGGTGAGAGTAATGGTTAGTGAGAAACTAAATCTCTGGTACTGCGACACTTTCGTCAGCACGCCCTGGCAGTTCTTCTTCTTGATCCTGCCTCTTTTCGGCGCGTTTCTTTATGGCCGCGAGAAGTACAGGCTCGCCTGGACGCTGATCGGCGTATGGATTTTCGTCCAGGTGACCTTTTCGGCGCTCACCAACCTCGTGTTCAATTGCTCGCTGGAATAGGGCGCGCAAAAAGGCCCCGGAAACCGGGGCCTTTCTCCTGAAGCTGGGGGCGCCTAGAGCGCGGTGCGAAAAAGTGGGAACCGGTTTTTCGCATAGAGCGCGCTCTAAACTTTTGGAATCGATCACGTTGTCTGCATTTGGGCGATTCCGCCCAAATGCAGCGTGATCTAGAGAACGACGACCGTCGTGCCCACCTTCACGCGGCTGAACAGATCGGTCACATCATTGTTCAGCATGCGGATGCAGCCAGAGGACACCGCCTGGCCGATCGTCCAGGGCTCGTTGGAGCCGTGGATGCGGAACATCGTGTCGCGATCGCCGGAGTAGAGATACATCGCGCGCGCGCCGAGCGGATTGTCTTCGCCGCCGGCCATGTGGCGCGGCAGATCGGGCCGGCGCTTCAACATCGCGGAGGGGGGCGTCCAATCCGGCCAGGCTTCCTTGCGGCCGATGTGTGTTCGACCCTTCCAGGTGAAGCCCTGGCGACCGACGCCGACGCCGTAGCGCACGGCCTCTCCATTCGCCAGCGACAGATAGAGATAGCGGTTCTTGGTGTCCACGGTGATCGTGCCGGGACGCTCATTGGTCGGGTCCTGCACGATTTCGCGCGTCGTCGTCGGATATTCGCGCGCGAGCCGCGCCTCGTCCTGATCGCCGTAATAGGCTTGCGGGTCCTGGGAGGCGTAATAGCCCTGCGGATCCTGGGAGGCATAATAGGACCGCGGGTCCTGCGTGGAAGAATTGTCCTGCTGGTCGCCGCTGTAATAGGTCTGCTGCTCGCGCGCGTCATAATAGGCGGCGGGCGCCTCCGGCGCGCTGTCCGCCTGACCGAACAGCGCCATGAAGGAGCGTTCCTGGGCGTTGGCGGCGGTCGTTGCAAGTCCCGCAAGGGCGGCGACGGCGGCGACTTTCAAAAAGCGGGCAGCGAACTCACGTTGGGACATAACGGGGGCCTCCACATTTCCCTGTTGTGCAGAGACAATGCAGAACCACCGAAAAGCGTTCCGTGCGTGAGCGCACAAATCGTTAGCGCGGCTGAGAAGGCGCGTTCGCCGGCGGCCGCCAGCTATAGTCGTCGGCGCGATTGTCGCGCGGACTTTGGTCTCCGCCCTCGACGAAAACATGTCGCACGAGCGCCTGCGCAGGCGCGCCTGCGTCGGCCGGCTTGCTGGCGGGAGACTTCCTGGCGAGTTCGGTCGCCGTGCCGGCGCCGGTCAGCTGTTGAGCGGGGCCGACCGCGGGCCGGTCGGGCAAGGCCGGGGCCGTCGAGGGGCCGCCGACTGGAGAGCGGAAGATGATCGGTTGGCCGTTCGCCGGAGCCGCCGCCACCGGTTGTTGGGGCGCAGTCGCGTCCTTCGACGCCTCGGATGGCGCCGCCGCAGGAGCGTCGGCGACCGGGGCCTGCTGCCGGTAGGCGTCGTAATATTTCTTGATCTCGCCTTCAACGAAATGCGCGACGCTGCGTGCGCCGGCCTCGGTGAAATGCACGCCGTCGGCCGCGCGCAGCTTGACGATCTGGCCATTGATGTCCGGCCCGAACGCGCTGTACTGCCCATGTTCATCGGTCAGCGCATCCCACAGATCGACATAGGGAACGTCGGCGCGAGCCGCGCGGGCTTTGAAAATTTCGTTGAGCTGCGCCATGTCAGCCGACAGCCGCTCGTTTTTCATGACCGGCAGACCGACCCAGATGACTGGAATGTTCTTTTCCTTGAAGGCCGCGATCACCGCATCGACGCGCGCCGCATAGATTTCCCGCCAGCGCGGCGACAGCGGCTCGTATGATTCCTGACCCTGCTGAATTGCTTGACGATCATTGCTGCCGAGCATGACCACGGCGACATTGATCTTTTGCGCGTCGCCGGCGATCTCCTTGGCCGCTTTCGGCCAATCGTAGAAGTCGTCGCGGACAAGGCCGCTGCTTTCCTTGCCCTTGCGCAGGATCGCCACGTCGGGGCGATCCGCATAACCTTCCTTCAGCCCATCGGCGAGAAGCTGGCCCAGCGTATCGCCGACCGTCGCGACAAAGAACGTCGGCTGCGTCGTGGCCGCGCTTTGAGACTGGTCCGTCGGCGCGCTGTCCGTACGTTTGGCGGCGCGGCGCGGATTGTCGGTCTGGCCGTGCCAATAGGTGGGCCCGCGATTTTCCCGATGCGGCATGATCCGCCGGACCCGCGGCTCGCCGCGATGCCCATATCCGTGCTGCGGGCCGCCGAACAGCCCGCCGAAGAATTCGGTAAAGGGGTCCTGCGCAAAGGACGCGTCGGGCGCGGCAATCGACAATAATGCGCCAAGAAAGAGCGGGAGGACGCGGCGCAGGCTCTGCACGCTGATAGACATGGCAGCCATTATAGCGCGTCTTGAGCGCCTTGACATCCTCGTTGCAATTCTTCGGTTAATTGCATGGCCGCCGGCCTTGACTCTAGGGCTCATCGCCTTGACGCGCGTCGCGGTTTTGGCGTCAATCATCGGTGATTTGGCGGGACCGAGGAGAAGCGGGATGCGGCGCGGCAATTCCGGATTGGGTGAAGTCTTGGCGGCAGCCGCGGCGTGCGCGTTTCTCGCGCTCGGCGCCGCGACAGCGCTCGCGCAGCCCGCCCGCGAAGAAAATCCCCCGGCGGAATATAGAATTCTGCCCTATTCGGGGCTGACGCCCTATTGCGCCGATCCGATCATTCTCGCCCGAATTGTCTCGGATTTCGCCGCGAGGGAATCTTGGTATTGGAATTCGCCGCTGGCCATCGTGAGTTTCGAAGGCGTCGCAGAGGCGGGCGTCCGCAACAATGGACTGAGCTATATCCCGCGTCGCTATTGTCGCGGTCGCGCGCTGTTCAACGACGGCGTCGGACGTGAGGTCGTCTATAATATTGGAGAAGGCCAGGGCTTCATTGGAGCGGGACCTGGCGTCACCTGGTGCGTCGTCGGGCTTGACCGCAATCACGCGTTCAGCCCCAATTGCCGAGCCGCAGGGCCGTAGCGGTCCATATTTGCAGAGCCCCTTGATATGAGAAGAGTTATTATTGGCTGCGCGGCATGGGCCCTTTTCATTGGAGCGGCTTCGTGCGCTTGGCTTGTCGGGGCCGTCGCCAAGGAAGGCGATTGCGCGGCCGAGGATTGCGGGAATCGCGGCGCGTCGCGAACGGGCGTCGGCGCTGCGCGCGACTTCGACTTCTACGTTCTGGCGCTGAGCTGGTCGCCGGGCTTCTGCGAAAGCGTCGAGGGCGCGCGCGACCAATGCGAACCTGGAAAGGGGCTGGGCTTCGTCGTCCACGGACTCTGGCCGCAATATGAACAGGGCGCCTCTCCCAGCGAATGTCCGGGCGCGCGTTCGCCATCGCGCATCGCGCTGGAAAAAGCGGCGGGCCTGTTTCCCGACGTAGGCCTCGCGCGCTACGAGTGGCGAAAGCACGGAACCTGCTCCGGCAAAAGCCCGAGCGACTATTTTGCCGACGTGGCGCAGGCGAACGCCGCGGTGACTATCCCGCCGCTTTTCGTCAAACCCGCGCGCGATCAGAAAATTACCCCGATCGACGTGGAGCGCGCATTTTTTGACGCCAATCCGCGGCTGAGGCCGGGCATGATGGCGGTGTCGTGTCGCCGGGGAGTTATGGACGGCGTGCGCATCTGCATGTCCAAGGACCTGCGCGAATTTCGCGCCTGTCCTGAGGTCGCGCAGCGCGGCTGCCACATTCGCGAAATCAGCGCGCCGGCGCCGCTTTAGCGCATATGAACTATCGCCATGGGTTTCATGCCGGCAATTTCGCCGACGTCTTCAAGCACGCGCTGCTCGCGCGCCTTCTGGTCTATTTGCGCCGCAAGGAAGCGCCCTTTCGCGTGATCGACACGCATGCAGGGGAGGGCGCCTATGACCTTTTCGCAGACGAGGCCCAACGCACGGGCGAATGGCGCGGCGGCGTCGGCCGTCTCGCGTCGCTTTCTGACGCGAGCGTGGAGGTTCGCGCGCTGCTCGCGCCTTACCTCGATTGTCTCGGACCGCTCGATTCAGAGGGCAGGCCAGTGCATTATCGGGGTTCGCCGGCGATCGTGCAAAAACTGATGCGTTCGCAGGACCGCGCCATTTTTTGCGAGTTGAGGCCGGACGCATTCGCCGCGCTGCGCCGCCGCTTCGCGCGCGACCCGCGCATCAGGTCGATTCATATCGACGGATATATGGGGCTTGGCGCCTATGCGCCGCCCAAGGAGCGGCGCGGGCTCATTCTGATCGATCCGCCATTCGAGCGCGCAGACGAGTTCGACGCCGCTTTCGCCGCCTTCGCGCGAGCCTATGCGAAATGGAGCTCCGGCATTTACGCGCTTTGGCATCCCTCAAAAAGCGATCAGGACGTGCGCAAATTTTACGATCGGCTGGCGGCGAGCGGCATAAGGCGCATCTTACGGCTTTCCCTGAGCGTCGGCGGAAAGGAAGAAGGCCTGCGAAGTTGCGGAATGGTCGTCGTCAACCCGCCGTTTGTCTTCGAACAAGAGGCGAAAACGCTTCTCGCCTTCCTCGCCGAGCGGCTGGCGCAGGGAGAAACTGCTGGCTTTCAGGTGGCGTGGCTCGTCGGCGAGTAACGCGACAAAGCTTCCGAGCCGGCTTTGCCAGTCTCGGAAGCATGTTCGGACTGAGATTCGCGCCGGTGGGGTTAGCTCACCACCAATAACGGCGACGCCAATACCAGCGACGGCGCCAACCCCAATAGGGCCGCCGCCATCCCCACCAGCGACGCCGCCACCAGGCTTTTTCGATCTGTGCTTGTTCCATGTCTTCCGGCGTTGCGACGCCGAACTCGGGCCGCGCCGGCGCCGTTCCATTTTGCGCAGGTGGCGCGAGTCCTGAAAGCGCCTGCGCCTGCGAGGCGACCAGAGTTGCGCCAAGGCCGGCTATGAGCGCTGTGATGAAAGTGCGGCGTTCCATCTCCACCTCTCTACGACAAAGGAATTCACTACCGCACGCCCTCCCATGCGTCCGGTCTCGCGAAATTTGGGTCGTTTTGCGCCACGATCAAGTCTCACGTGAACTCGAAGGTTAACGCGTTTCATTCATCGCGCCGTTGTTGGTCGTTCGGGCGAATGGTAGGAACGGCCGATGCTCGTCCTGCGCTATTCTCCCGCCTCGCCCTACGCCCGGAAAGTTCGAATCGCCGCCGACCTGCTCGGCCTGTCGGAGAGGATCGAAATCGTCGCCGCCGACGCGGCCGATCCGGCCGACAGCCTGCGTCGTCAAAATCCACTCGGCAAAATCCCGGCGTTGATTTTGGAAGACGGCTCCGCGCTCTACGACAGTCGGGTCATCGCCGAATATCTGGATCATCTTGCCGGCGGCGGGTGGATGATTCCCGCCGATCCGTCGGCCCGCTTCGCGGCGTTGCGGCTGCAGGCGCTCGGCGACGGCGTCAATGACGCGGCGCTGCTGATCCGCTACGAAAATTTCAGTCGGCCCGAGGCCTTACGCTATGACGAAGCGATCGCGCATCAGCAGGGAAAGATCGACCGTGCGCTCGACGCGCTCGAGGCCGCTCCGCCGGCGGGCCCAGTCGATATCGGCCATGTCTCGGTCGCCTGCGCGCTGGGCTATCTTGATTTGCGTTTCGCCGGCGAATGGCGGGAGAAACATCCGCGCCTCGTCGCCTGGCTTGAGAAATTTGCGCGCGCCATCCCCGCCTTCGAAGCAACGAAGGCGTGATTATCAGCCTGGCGCTATTCCGCTCGGCCTGAACCTGTGCTCGCGATAGGCGAAGCCGCCTAACTTTGCTTGCCGGCGATTTCGGCCGGAGGCTGCCACTCGCCGCTCGCCACGGGTCCGCTCGCGGGATTGGGAATGCGCAGGCGCTGGCCGGGTTGGATCATGTCAGGATCGCTCAGCAGCGGCCGATTGGCCTCGAAAATCTCCATATATTTGGCGCCCTTGCCGGCCCCATAGTGCGCTTCGGCGATTTTCCAAAGCGTGTCGCCCTCTTTCACGACGTAGAAGGTCTCAACCGCCGTCGAGTCGCCGGCCGCGGGCTTCTCTTCGGCCTTGGGGTTCGCTGCGGCCGATGGGCTGGGCGCGGTCGAGGCAGGCGGCTGTTTGCCCTTGCCGGTCAGAAAATCCAAAAGTCCCATCCTGGCGTCTCCTTCGAAAGCGTCCGGCCCTCAACGCCGAACGCGCCAACGTAATGTAGCGCTTTGTTCGCAGCCAGGGAGTACGGGCGTCGCCAAATCGCCGAGCTCGGCACGTCCTGGCGCTGGATGGCGGCAGTGGACCGGCGAAGCCACGGTCCGCGCCCATACGCCGGCGCCTCGCGAAACGCGCCGAAATCCCCTATACCCCTGCGATGACCGCCGCCTCTGCCGCGACCGCGCGGACCGCGCTTTACGCCGGCACTTTCGATCCGCTGACCTTTGGCCATCTCGACGTGATGGCCCAAGGCGGGGCGCTTTTCGACCGGATCGTCGTCGCGATCGGCGTGCACCACGGCAAGGAGCCCTGGCTTTCCTTCGACGAACGGGTCGCCGTCATTCGCGACGCCTGCGCCGCGCTTGGCGCGCCTTGCGCCTTTGAGGTCGCGGGCTTTGAGGGTCTCGTCGTCGAGGCCGCGCGCCAGCACGGCGCCTGCGCCATTTTGCGCGGTTTGCGCGACAGCGTCGATTTCGACTATGAAATGCAGATGGCGGGGATGAACGGGACGCTCGCGCCCGATATTCGCACGATTTTCCTGCCGGCTTCGCCGGGGCTACGCCACGTTAGCGGAACCTTCGTGCGTCAGATCGCGGCGCTTGGCGGCGACGTGTCGGCCTTTGCGCCGGCCGCCTCCGTCGCAGCGCTCGAACGCGCCGTCAAAAGGCGCGCAAAAACATAGGGAGGCTCCATGAAATTTACGCGCCGTCTGCTTCTTGCCGCCGCGGCCGCCGCCGCGCTCACCGCCGCGCCGGCCAGGGCGGCCGATGATCACACCCTGTATCTCGACACAAAGGACGGTCGCATCACCATCAAGCTGCGGCCCGATCTCGCGCCCAAACATGTCGAGCGGATCGAGAAGCTCGCCAAGGAGCATTTCTACGACGGCATCGTGTTTCACCGCGTCATCGACGGTTTCATGGCGCAGGCGGGCGACCCGACCGGCACTGGAATGCAAGGTTCGCGCTATACGGATCTGAAGGCCGAGTTTACCGATACGCCGTTCAAGCGCGGCACGGTCGGAATGGCGCGCGAAGGCGGCGACGTCAATTCCGGCAATTCCCAGTTCTTCATCTGCTATGCGGACGCGCCGCAGCTCAATGGCAAATACACCGTGTTCGGCGAAGTGGTGTCGGGCATGGATGTCGTCGACAAGATCAAGAAGGGCGCGAAGTCCAATAACGGCATGGTCGACAGTCCCGACAAGATCATCAAGATGCGCGTCGCCGGCGACGAGAGCTGAGTTCAAGAGCCGTCACGCCCCAGAGAAATTCAAAGGAAGCGCCAATGACCGAAGCCGCCGACACCATGACGCTTGAGACGACGAAAGGGCCGGTCGTCATCAAATTCCGTCCAGACCTTGCGCCCAATCATGTAACGCACATCAAGAAGCTCGTCTCGGAAGGATTCTACGACGGAATCGTCTTTCACCGCGTGATCGACGGTTTCATGGCGCAGACCGGATGCCCGCGCGGCACCGGCACAGGCGGCTCGAAATATCCGGACCTCAAGGCGGAGTTCAACAGCGCGCCGCATGTGCGCGGAACCTGCTCCATGGCCCGCGCGCAAAGCCCGGACAGCGCCAATTCGCAGTTCTTCATCTGCTTCGATGACGCCCGCTTCCTCGACAATAAATATACGGTCTGGGGCGAGGTGATCTCCGGCATGGAGAATGTCGACAAGATCAAGCGCGGCGAGCCCGTTTCCGATCCCGACAAGATCGTCAAGGCGACGTTGGCATAGCGTCTCTGCCTCGTGCGGACGCGTAACATGGCCGGGCTTGTCCCGGCCATCTTTATATGAGCTTCCATGCGCGTCGATCTCTTCGATTTCGAACTTCCGGCTGAGCGTATCGCGTTGCGGCCGGCGAGCCCGCGCGACAGCGCGCGCATGCTGGTCGTGCCGGCGAATGGCGGCTTCGAGGACCGGCGGGTGCGGGACCTGCCCAGCTATTTGCGACCGGGGGACGCGCTTGTCGTTAACGATTCCCGAGTCATTCACGCGCGACTTTCTGGTCGGCGCCTGCGCGGCCAATTGGCCGCCAATGTCGAAGCGACGCTGATCGAAAGGCTGGACGCCTCGCATTGGCGCGCGCTGATGCGCCCGGCGAAGAAGCTCGCTGTTGGAGACCGCATCCGTTTTGCCGATGATGACCGCGGGCTTGACGCGCGCGTCGAAGCCAAGGGCGATGACGGCGAGATCACGCTTGCTTTCGAACTTGCCGGACCCGCGCAGGACGTCGCGATAGAGCAGGCGGGCGTGATGCCGCTGCCGCCCTATATCGCCGGCAAGCGCTCGGCTGACGCCCGCGATGAAACCGACTATCAGACAATCTTCGCGCGCGAAACGGGCGCTGTCGCGGCGCCCACCGCAGGCCTGCATTTCACCCCGCAACTGCTGGCGGCGATCGAAGCGCGCGGCGTGAGTCTTCATCGCGTGACGCTGCATGTCGGCGCCGGCACGTTTCTTCCGGTGAAGGCGGAAAACACGGACTTGCATAAGATGCATGAAGAATTCGCGCGGGTCGACGCGCAAACGGCTCAGGCGCTCAATGAGACGCGGGCGAAAGGCGGCCGCATCGTCGCCGTCGGCACGACGGCGCTGCGCGTGCTGGAAAGCGCGGCGGACGACGCCGGCCGGATTTTGCCTTACGCTCGCCGCACCGGCATTTTCATCACGCCGGGATATCGTTTCCGCGCCGTCGACATGCTGCTCACCAATTTCCACCTTCCGCGCTCGACGCTGTTCATGCTGGTCGCCGCATTCGCCGGCCTTGAGCGCATGAAGGCGGTTTACGCACATGCGATCGAAAGCGGCTATCGCTTTTATTCCTATGGCGATGCCTGTCTGCTGGAGCGCTGCGACACATGAGCGACGCGCGCGACGTGCGAATTCTGGCGCTGTGGCGCGACGATCCAAGGGAAGCGCCGATGACCATCGACGCGCGGATCGAGGACATGCGCATCGTTTCGACATGGGAGCTCTTCGGCGCCTTCGCGCTCGACGGCGATGGCGCGCGGCCCTTCATCCTGCGCCGCGACGGGCGGATCGACTTTGGGCGCGGCGAGAACTGGCGAACCGATCTGCGCGAGGCGACGATAAAGATCGGATCGGATTTCGTCGTATGGTTCAATGAGAGCGACTGCGGCGTGTACCGCATCGTGAAGATCGCCGCGCTCGGCGCAAAGGACGAAAGGTGATAGGAATTCCGCTTGATCCGTTCGCTTGGGTCTTGTCATTCCCGGCAGGCCGAAGGCCTGACCGGGAATCCAGAGCCAATCCAGGAACGCTGGGCTTGCTCTGGATTCCCGATCGCGCGCGATTCGCGCGCGTCGGGAATGACATCCGAAGCATTCGAACGGATGTCGTATGACGCAGGAGTTTTCCTTCTCCATTCTCGCGACCGACGGATCGGCGCGGCAAGGCGAAATCCTGACGCCGCGCGAGACCATTCGCACGCCGGCGTTCATGCCGGTGGGCACGGCGGCGACGGTGAAGGCGATGTTCGCCGACGACGTGCGCGCCGCCGGCGCCGACATTTTGCTCGGCAATGTCTATCATCTCATGCTGCGGCCCGGCGCGGAGCGGATTGCGCGGCTTGGCGGCCTGCATGAATTCATGCGCTGGCCCTATCCGATCCTCACCGACTCGGGCGGCTTTCAGGTGATGTCGCTTGCAAAGCTGCGCAAGCTCGATGAAAGCGGCGTCACTTTCCAATCGCATATCGACGGATCGCGCCATCATCTTTCGCCCGAGCGTTCCATGGAGATTCAGGATCTCCTGGGTTCGGACATCCAAATGCAGCTCGACGAATGCGTGCGCCTGCCATGTTCCGAAAGCGAAGCGGAGCGCGCCATGCGCCTCTCGCTGCGCTGGGCCGAGCGTTCGCGCAAGGCGTTTTGCGAGCGCTCGGGCAGGGCGGTTTTTGGAATCGTGCAAGGCGGCGAGTCGAAGCGGCTTCGGATCGAAAGCGCCAAGGCGCTCGCCGGCATGGATTTCCACGGACTCGCCGTCGGCGGACTGGCCGTCGGCGAACCTCAGCATGTCATGCTCGACACGCTTGAGACGACCGCCCCGCATTTGCCCGAATCAAAACCTCGTTATCTGATGGGCGTGGGCGCGCCGGACGATATCGTTCAGGCCGTCGTGCGAGGAATCGACATGTTTGATTGTGTGATGCCGACTCGCGCCGGCAGACACGGCCTTGCCTATACCCGCCACGGAAGGGTGACGCTGCGCAACGCGCGCCATGCCGACGATCCGCGTCCGCTGGACGAGCGGTCGTCCTGTTCCGCCGCGCGCGATTATTCGCGCGCCTATCTGCATCATCTCGTGAAAGCCGGGGAAATCCTGGGGATGATGCTGCTGACCCAGGCCAATGTCGCCTATTATCAGGAATTGATGGCAGGCCTGCGGGCGGCGATCGCGGCAGGGCGCCTTACCGACTTCATCGCCGAGACCCGCGCCGGATGGACCGAGGGCGAGAGCGCTTAGCTCCTGGCGGATCGGGTGAGGAAAATACGCTAAAGCGGGTTTCCTCGTCCTTCGAGACGGCCTCTTCGAGGCCTCCTCAGGATGAGGAAACCCTTCACGCGATCGCCCTGCGCTTAGCCGGGGCACCGATTTACGGGCCGGCTAATATGGTTTACGAAAACGATATTCGGCGGGGGCGGGGCATGGGCCGCTACCATGAAGAGCTCACCAGAAGGTTTTTGAGCGGCGTTCGCGGGGAAGCGCCCGCGGCGGCGCGCCGTCCCGCGCGGTTTCGACGCGACGGCGTAGGCGCGCGTCCACGAAGACTCAAACTGGCCTCGATGGAGAATGGAATGTCGCACCCCGGCGAAATTCTTGCCCGTCATTTGCAAGACCTCGGACTGACCGCGTCGGACCTGGCGCGCGATATCGACGTGCCGGTCAATCGGGTCACCGCCATCATCAACGGGCAGCGCGGAGTCACCGCCGATACGGCGTTGCGACTCGGGCATTGGTTCGGGGTCGAACCCGAAGATTGGCTAGAGTTGCAGACTCAGTATGAACTTTCCCTCGCGCGCCGCGCAGCCGGAGAGCGGATCAGGTCGTTGCCGAGTCTCGCCGATCGTCGGCGCGATTGAGGCATGAGCGCCAGCTTACAGTTCACCGATTGGGGATTTTTTCAGGAATTGCGGCGCTCGGACTTCGGCGCGCCGACCAGCGTCGTCATCGCCGAAGGCGTTCCTTATTACGTCAACGCCTTCTGGACCGCCGGACAGCGGCGCGCGCATCCGCTGCATGAGATCAGCTATCGCGCCTGTTTCAAGCCACAACTGCCGGCGTTCTTCATCGATCGGCTGACGCAACCGGGAGAGGTGGTCTGCGATCCATTCATGGGCCGCGGCACGAGCGTTCTGCAAGCGGCGTTCACGAGACGAAAAGCGATCGGCTCCGACGCCAATCCTCTCTCGATGCTGTTGACGCGACCGCGACTGCGCCCGCCTGCGCTTGGCGAGATCGAGGCGCGGCTGGCGGCGGCGCCTTGGGGGCGCGTGGAGATCGATCGGAACGATCTTCTCGCCTTCTATCACTTTGAGACGCTAAGTCAGATTTGCGCGCTGCGCCAATATCTGCTCGCGCGCGACAATGACGGCGGCCTCGACGCGGTCGACGACTGGATTCGCATGGTGGCGCTCAATCGATTGACCGGCCACTCGCCCGGATTCTTTTCGGTCTATACGATGCCGCCGAACCAAGCCGTGTCGATCAAGGCGCAATTGAAGATCAATGCGCGCCGCGCGCAAACGCCGCCGCGGCGCGACATCGCCGAGCTGATCTACAAGAAGTCGCGCGCGCTGCTCGCGGACGGCGCGCCGCTCGCAGGCGACGCTGAGCTCGCCGTGGCCGACGCGGCGCGCTTGACGCATATCGCCGACGCCACGGTCGATCTCGTCGTCACTTCGCCGCCCTTTCTCGATGTCGTCGACTATCGCGGGGACAATTGGCTGCGCAACTGGTTTGCGGGAATTGACGCCGAAAGCATCAGCTTCTCGCAGCTTCGCGCGCCGGAAGACTGGAGCGCCATGACGCGGGCGGTTTTTATCGAACTGGCCCGCGTGGTGAAGCCCGGCGGACATGTCGCCTATGAGGTTGGCGAAGTGAGGGGCGGCGAGCTTCCTCTGGAGCAACTGGTCTGGCGCGCGCTCGACGAGCTTCCGTTCGAGCGGCTCGGCGTGCTGGTCAATGCGCAAAGCTTCACGAAGACGAGCAATTGCTGGGGCGTCGCCAATAATGAAAAGGGCGTGAACAGCAATCGCGTGATCGTCGCGCGTCGGCTGTGACGCTCGCATCAGCCGGCGCGCAGCAGGCGTACGGCCTCGTCGCGTTCGAACAGATAGAGCAGGGCGCGCAACGCCTTTCCTCTCTCGCTCGTCAGCTCGGGATCGCGGCGCAAAATCAATTCCGCGTCGTCGCGCGCGATCGCGAGGAGGCGAGCATGGGCGGCAAGATCGGCGAGGCGAAAGCTCGGCAAACCGGCCTGCCGCACGCCGAGAATTTCGCCCTCGCCGCGCAGCCGGAGATCTTCCTCGGCGATGCGGAAGCCATCTTCCGTCTGCCGTATGATCATCAGGCGCGCCTTGGCGGCTTCGCTTAAGGGACCTTTGTAAAGCAGCAGACAGGAAGAATCCGCCGCGCCGCGCCCGACGCGCCCGCGCAGCTGGTGGAGCTGCGCAAGGCCGAAGCGCTCGGCGTGTTCGATGACCATGATGGTCGCTTCCGCCACGTCGACGCCGACTTCGATCACCGTGGTCGCCACCAGAATTTTGACGTCGCCGCGCTGGAAGCCTTCCATCACGGCGTCTTTTTCGGCGGATTTCATGCGGCCGTGGACAAGACCCACAGCCGGTCCGAAAAGCTTGGCGAGATCGGCGTGGCGCTGCTCCGCCGCGGCGAGGTCGAGTTCTTCATTCTCTTCGACGAGCGGGCACACCCAATAGGCGCGCGCGCCCTGCGCTAAGGCGCGGCGCAGCCCGGCGATCACCTCTTCGATCCGTTCGGCCGGCAGCGCCCGCGTCGAGATCGGCGTGCGGCCGGGCGGCTTTTCGTCGAGCGCGGAGCAGTCCATATCGCCGAAGGCGGTCAGCGCCAACGTGCGCGGGATTGGCGTCGCCGTCATCACCAGCACGTCGACAGCGTCGCCCTTGGCGCTGAGCGTCAGCCGCTGCTCGACGCCGAAGCGATGCTGCTCGTCGACCACAGCGAGGCCGAGGTCGCGAAAGGCGAGATCGCCTTGCACCAGAGCATGGGTGCCGATGACGATGTCGACCTCGCCAGCGCCTATCGCGGCGTGAAGCGCGGCTCGCTCGCTCGGCCTGGCTCGCCCTGTCAGCAGCGCCGCGCGCAATCCTACCGGCTCGAATATTGGCGCAAGCCGATCGTAGTGCTGGCGCGCGAGGATTTCAGTCGGCGCCATTAGGGCGCATTGACGGCCGCTCTCGACCACGCTCGCCATGGCCAGCGCCGCGACGATCGTTTTGCCTGACCCCACGTCGCCTTGCACAAGCCGCAGCATGCGCTTGTCCGACGCAAGGTCGGCGCGAATCTCGTCGAGCGTGCGCAGCTGCGCGCCCGTCAGCTGAAAGGGCAGGGCCGACTCGATCGCGCGGGCGAAGCGGCCGTCGCCCTTATGCGCGCGACCCGAAGGACGCCGCATCCTGGCGCGAACGAGGCGGAGCGCGAGCTGGCTTGCGAGCAGCTCGTCAAGCGCAAGCCGCTGACGAGCCGGGTGCTGCGGCGATAGCGCATCGGCGCCCGAGGGCCGGTGCGCCGCGCGCAGCGCCTCGGCAAATCCCGGAAGCTTGTTGGCGGAAAGAACGCTGGCGTCCTGCCATTCGGCAAGGCTCGGCAGTCGCGCCAACGCCTCTTCGCTCGCGCGCAGGACATAGCGCGCCTGCAAGCCTTCCGTGAGTCCGTAGACAGCTTCGAAAGCTGGGAGCCTCGCAAATCCGGCGTCGTCAAGCACGCGGTCGGGATGCACGATCTGGCGGCGGCCGTCGTAAAGCTCGATGCGACCCGATATCCAGCGCGTCGCGCCGAGCGGCAGGCTGCGCTCGATCCAGTCCTGATTGGCCAGAAAGAACACGAGCTCGACATCGCCGGTGTCGTCCTCGACGAGCACGCGATAGGGCGATTTCGAATAGCGGCCCTGTGGCCGGCGATGTTCGGTGACGCAGGCCTTCAAGACGACCATCGTATCGAGAGGCGCGGCGGCGATCGTGGGCCGCGCGCTTCGGTCGATGACGTTGGACGGAAGATGAAAAAGCAAATCGACGAGGCGCGCTTCGGTTCCTGGCCTGGCGAGCAGCCGGTCGAACAGCCTGGCGGTTTTCGGCCCGACGCCGGGCAGCGCGGCGATGCGGCCGAAGAGCGGGTCGAGCAATGACGGACGCATGAGGTCTCAGCTCAATCGAACGGCGCGGACCGACTCACTTGATCTCGGCATCATAGCTCGGCGCGCCGTCGGCGCCCTTGTAGGTGAAATGCCACCATTCGCGCGGATAATTTTCAAAGCCGTGGCGGCGCATCAGCGCGACAAGCGCGTCGCGATGGGCGTGTGCCGTTTTCGAGGTTTTCGCCTTCGTCCATGAGCGAGGATCAAAAAAGTCGAAGGGCGTGCCGAAGTTCCAGCCTTTGACCCCGATATCGACGGCAAGTCCGGTCGAATGGGTGGAATGTTCGGCGATATAGCCTTCGGGAAACAGCGCGCTTTTGTCGAGATGGGGATAATGCTCGGGTTTTGTCCGCTGGTCCTGATTGCGCGACCAGTCGACGAAGGCCGAGACGGCGCGCAGCGGGCGATAGCAATCATAGACGACAAGAGAAACGCCTTGCGCGCGCGCGTCCTTCTGCGCCGCCGCCAGCGCCTTGGCGGCTTCGGCGCGCAGCCAGCATTGCGGGGCGTCATAGCCGGGCACGGGCGCGCCGGTGAAATTATTCGGGCCGGCATAGCGCATGTCCTGAATGACGTCTGGCGCTAAGTCGGCGAGGCGCGCGAAGCCCGGCGGCGGTTCGCTGGCGTGCGCGTAAGATACTGAAAATACGATGATAAGTAACAACATCGATCTGCGCATGCCGGCTCCATGTGCGTTGGCGCAATTCGTGGTCGCCTAGCCCCGACTATAGGTCTTTCGAACTCAATCGGGAGCCCTCAGATGCAAGAGAGAAACGCCCCTTTCGCCGGCCTGACCGTCGCCGCGCTCATCGCGGGGATTTCCTGGGGCGCGACGGCGCTCGCCGGCGACCGATGCGTCGCGACAGATGTGCTCGGCGCTCCGATCGCGATCCGCGACCAGCATAAGACGGTCATCGGCGCGATCGAAGACGGTAAGGCGATCGTCGTGCAGCGTTACGGCGAGGACGATCACGGCAAGCCCTGGGCCTATGTGACGCGCCCCGGCGGCAAGCGGCTGGGTTGGGTTTATCGCCATTACATCAACTGCTAGTGATCGAGGCGTCACAACGGCCGGCGATAATTTTGCGCTTGGGCTGGCTGGCCGGGAGATCCGAGTGATGACGCCAATGAATAGACGATGGTTTCTCGGCGCTTCCGCAGCAGGCGCGGCGCTAGAAGCGACGCGCGCTTCCGTAAAGGCGGAAACGGCCGCCTTGCCGCCGCGAACGCCGATGTCGCATAAGCCGCAGCCTCTTCCCTTCGACCCGGCGAGGATCAAGGGCCTTTCGGAAAAGCTTCTCGTTTCGCATTACGAGAACAACTACATCGGCGCGGTCAAGCGACTGAATGCGATCGCCCAGGAACTAGCGACTATCGATTTCGACAAGGCGCCTGGATTCCAGATCAACGGGCTGAAGCGTGAGGAGCTTATCGCCACAAATTCGATGATTCTGCACGAGGTCTATTTCGCCGGCCTTGGCGAGGGAAACGCGCCAGGCGCCGACTTGGCGCAGGCGATCGACCGCGACTTCGGCGGATTCGAGCGCTGGCGGTCCGAGTTCCTCGGCATGGGCAAGGCGCTCGGCGGCGGGTCCGGCTGGGTGATCCTTACCTACGACAAGCATGGCAAACGGCTCGTCAACTCCTGGGCGAATGACCACACCCAAAACATCGCTGGCGGCGATCCGCTGCTTGCGCTCGACATGTTCGAGCATGCCTATCAGATGGATTTCGGCGCAAAGGCTGCCCAATACGTCAAAATCGTCATGGAGGCGTTCAACTGGTCGAACGCCGACCGGCTCTACGCGAGATACAGCAAGGCGTAAGCGGCCCGAAAATCTTGACTTGCTCTGGCGCTTCGCTCTGGCGAGGTCGTGCAGCCGTCGTCTATTTTGCTTCGTCGCGCTCGGCCGTCTGACCGAAGAGTATTTCGCGCTCCAGCGCCGTAAAATCGAGACGCCGCCGCTCATAGGGCGCGCCCGCCGCATAGGCGCGGATCACCGCCGGCCGCGACCGAATCGACTCGAACCAGCGTTTGAGGTGCGGGAAGTCGTCGAGATCCTGGCCCTGGTCTTCGTGCGGGACGATCCATGGATAGCAGGCGATGTCGGCGATGGAATAGTCGCCAGCGAGGAAAGGCGTCTTGGCGAGCTGGCGGTCCATGACGCCATAGAGCCGACCCGTCTCGTTGCGGTAGCGGTCGATCGCATAGGGAATTTTCGCCGGCGCATATTTGGCGAAATGGTGATTCTGGCCGGCCATCGGGCCAAGTCCGCCAACCTGCCAGAACAGCCATTGCAGCGTTCGCGCGCGGCCATGGAGGTCGGCGGGGAGGAGCCGTCCGGTCTTCTCCGCGAGATAGACCAGGATGGCGCCAGATTCGAACAGCGCGACGGGAGCGCTCCCATCGTCTGGCGCGCGGTCAACGACGGCCGGCATGCGGCTATTGGCGGAAATCGCCAGAAACTCGGGCTTGAACTGGTCCCCCTTGCCGATGTCGACCGGCGCGATCCGATAGGCGAGCCCCGTTTCTTCGAGAAAAATTGTAATCTTGTGGCCGTTGGGCGTCGGCCAGTAATGAAGATCGATCATGGACGCATGTCCGAAGGGAGACCAGACTGTGTTGTAAGCCCTCGCGCTCCAATATCAATCGTTCAGGTCATGCTAGGCTGCGCCGGGGAGGGCTCGAGATGCTGATCAGATTTTCGAAAATCGTACTGACCGCGGCGCTCGGCGCCCTGATTCTGCTGGTCGCGATCAATAATGTGACCGACTACGAGACCAATTACCAGGTCGTCAGCCATGTGATGTCGATGGACCAGGTGCCGGCCGGCAGCCCGCTGGAGTGGCGCGCAATCACCAATCCTACGCTCCATCGAATGCTCTACGCGTTCATTATCTCGGTCGAGTTCGCCGCCGGCGCGCTCATCCTCGCAGGGGCGTGGCGACTCTTGCTGACGCACAGGGCGGAAGGCGCGCGTTTCAACGCCGCCAAGGGCGTCGCGATCGCCGGGCTGTCGCTCGCCGTCGGCCTTTATCTGTTCGGCTTCATGGCGGTGGGCGGGGAGTGGTTCCAGATGTGGCGCGCCGGAGCCGACCTCCAGCAGGCCGCGTTCCGCTTTATCGGATGCGCGGCGCTGGTGATGCTGTTCCTAGGTCAGCCCGACGCCTGACGCGTCAGAGCCGCTTCAGCATGTTGTAGCCGAGGAGTCCGCCAAGCCCCGCGCCAACCACGGCGACGAGCGCCCCGCCGATCGCGACGCCCGTCAGGCCGCCCAGAACGGCGCCGACGCCGGCGAAGAGATATTTGTTCTTTTGCACTGTGGGGTGTTCATCGTCAGCCATGGCAAAGTCCTCCTAAAAGCGCCTGCAAGGGCGAATTATGGAGAGCAGGCGCTGAAATCAAGGGCGGCGGCGCGTCGCGGTCAGGTTAAAGCGACCTGCTCCGGGACATGAATGATGCGATCGGCGCAAACAACGCTTCTGCTTGGGTCGCCGGGGCTTGGCGCGCCAAACTTCAGCACTGATTGACGCCGGTGGAACGCTCGCCTTGCGTTGGAAGGCCCGCCGATCGAAGCAGACTTCGCGCCTTGAGGAGTTTCAATAACAGTTCCAGTCGCTTTTGGCGGTAGAAGGCGCTCAAGCTGGAATCGGGAGGCGCAAGGCCGGCAATCCATTCGGGCGTCTTACCCCGATAGCCCAACAGACGCGACGACAGCCGCGTCGCGCCGTCAATGTCCGCCACGCCATATTTGCTCGCGTCGAGAAACAAACGCTGGACGTGTATGCCTTCCAAATTGGGGCGATAACTGTCGCGGGGCGTCGGCTGCGGCGTAAAATTCTCGATGCGCTTGTCAAACCACGAAACCAGCGCGGGATCGTCCGATAAAGATCGCCGCAATTCCCGTTCAATCCCTGGCCACTCGTCAATATCGTCGATCGGCAAGGACAGCAAAAGCCTCTCCACCATCGCTCGGCGATCGAGGGTTATCGGTTCGTCGGGAAACACATTTTCCTTGGCGCGAAGAAAGGAATCCGCGACGCAAACGAATCCGGTCGGCAGATCGGGAATGTTGGGATGCAGGCGCAGGCCCGCCGCATCATTTTCGTTGCGCAACGCCTTTGTGACCTGATTCTTGCTGCGTAGAAAACTGAACGAGATGTTGTTGCTGGATGCAGAAAAGCCGCTGATCGACAGCGGCGCCGAGAGCGACAGATGTTCTTCCGCCAGATAAGCTACGGAAAAGCTGGAATAGGTGTCGCAGCTGAAACTTTCGAAAACTCTTCCCGTCGTCGCGCGGATTCGTTCGAGCAAGTCGCGCGCCACACAGCCGTGATAGATGTTAGGCAATAGCGTTGCCGGCGCCTGACCCGCTAGAACCTCCTCGATCGCCTTACGACCATTAATTCGCTCGGCCTTTCGTGTGAGCGGAACCTGCATATGGTTCGCAAGGTCGTCGCGAGCAATGTTGGGCCAGGAGTAAATGGCGCTGTCCCAGCGGATCGCTTTTACATTCTGGCTCGCGAACAGGCCGCTCAACGTCGAAAAAGCGAACGGCATGAGCGAGTCGTCGTCGCCGATATAGGTGACGTATTTGCCGCGCGTCAGGCTGTAGGCGAGGTTCCAATTATCGCGCATGCACAAGGGTTCGGGCGCGCGGTGGTAAATAACTTTGGAGGAGCCGATTTCCTCCACGACCTCGCGGGTTGCCGGCGAACTGCAATTATCGCACACAACGATTTCATAGTCGTCGAAATCCTGCCGGAGACACGCGCGCAAGGCAAAATAGAGCGTGTCGGCTCTTTCGCGCGTGGGGATGACGAGGGAAAATCGCGGCGTAGCCATGTCCTCTGTCCTACGCTCGCGCTCGAATGAGCTTAATTGGGCTGAAATCTCCAATGGGCGGAAGCGCCGCTGCGATCGCGTATAATGGATGCTCGTAGGCGGGCTCGATTCCTTCGCTCATGCATAATGCCGAATATACAACTCGCGTCACCAGATAGTACGTGCTGCTAAAGTTTATCAATTCGACGTCGCGGAATAGCTCGCGCGTCTTTTCGATGAATTCCGCTTCATTAAAATAGAGGTTGTGCCATCGCACAGGAATTTCTTGCAGATTTATCGATCTCCGTAATTCGGTCAATGACGCCTGGCCGCCGGTGAAATTCTCTGTCCCAATAAAATATCCGCCGGGCGCAAGGCATTTGGAAATCTGCTTCAATGCATCATATTGCTCTTCCTTATGGGGCAAATTGATTAGGCAACGGTTCGTTATAATCGCATCAAAAGCGCCCGCTTCAAATTGGTTGGTCAAATTCCTTACGTCACCCACCGAAAATGCAACTCGGTTCGAGTCAGATTTTCGCTTCGCCAAAGTGAGCATTTCTGGACTAAAGTCTATTCCCTGTATGCGGGCTGAGGGGAAACTGCGGGAGATTGCCGCCGTCGTTTCTCCATCGCCACACCCAATATCGAGGATGCGGGGTTCTTTAGGCAGATCGAACGCCTGCAATTCAGATATCAAGGCAGCCGCCTCTAACCCGCGCAGATGCAAATCATTTGTCGTCGCGGCATGCGATGACTCGGCCGCTCTTTGATCCCAATATTGCTTGATCTCGTCGTTAGTCATTGCCCCTCCTTAGTTGGCGCTCGTCCGCGATTATTGAAGTCAAGCGCGCTTGCGGAGATAACCGTTTGGAGAACTGGCCATTATCAATTTGCCGTTCATCTCGTGATCCAGTTCGAAATCATCGGATTCAGCCATAAACTGGCGAAGCGCAGCCAAGGGCTCATCTCCTTGATGCCAAATTTTTGAACGCGCTGTTGGCGTCTCGTCGCGAGATAGAAATCCGAGAATCGTGTCGGCCACAATTAAATATTGTCCGCGCGTAACCAGTGGCGCGTAAGCCCGCAATTCAGCCAGAACGTGATCGCGTGAATGATCGGAATCGAGCACGACCATGACGGATGCCCCTTCGGGGATCATGGAGCGAACTCTCTCGAGAGTATTATCGGCGATGGACGAACCCTCGACCAAAGTTATTCGTTCAGCCATAGGATGGCTCACAATTGTATCGCGATTGTGCGCCCTGATATCTATGTCGACGCCGACAACCTGTCCCTTTCCGATTAACTTCAGCAGCGAAGCGAAGAAAATCAGCGATCCTCCTCTGGCGACGCCGGTTTCGACGATGACATCCGGTTTTGAGCGCCAGACCACTTCTTGCATGGCGACTATGTCGGCCGGCATTTGGATGATCGGTACGCCAAGCCATGTCCAAAGATAGGAGTATTTGTACTTGTCCGCCGCAACGACAAGATTCTTGGACATTTCAAATAGAGCGTTGTCACGGCCCATCTGCAACGCATATTCAGCGCTCTCGGCCTTGAACTTCGCACGATCGTCCGGATGGCTCATGTCTGATTCTCGTTCGCGGTCATGGATAACGTCGATTCTTGCGTTCTTTTGAACGAACAGGCGAATTATGCGGCGCTCGTTATGGCTTCAGTAAACGCGGAAGCGACGATCGCAACCTTCTCTTCCGTCATATTGTATCCCGAAGGCAGGTTGATGCCATATTTCGACACGCGCTGACCATTGTCATTCGCGCTCACAAATCGTTTGGCGCGCGGACGCGCCTCAAACGCCGGCAACGATGACAGCGGCGAAAAAAACGGCCGGCTGTCGATGTTGCGCTTGTCGAGCTCCGCCATCAGCGCAAATTTGTCGAGCCCGATTTGCGGGTCGAGCACCGCCGTCACCATCCAGTAGCTGTTTTGGGTGCCAGGCGGTTCGGCGTTGAGAGCGACCCCCGTCAAGGATGACAAGCGTTCATGATACCATCCAAATATCGCCCGTTTGTGGGCGATCAATTCGTCGATACGCTCCATTTGCGCGACGCCAAGCGCCGCCTGCACGGCGCTCATTCGATATTTGAATGCGATTTCCATATTGAGGAAAAAACGATCGTCTGGCTTGCGTCCATGGTCGCGCAGGAAAAGTACGCGGTCGAAAAGGTCCTTGTCGTTCGTGGCCAGCATGCCGCCTTCGCCAGTCACGACGGTCTTTGAGCCGTGGAAACTGAAGGCCGATACGCGCCCAAACGCACCCGCCCGCCGGCCGTGATGGACCGACCCGAGCGCCTCCGCGGCGTCCTCGATCAGCGCGAGTCCATGACGGTCGGCGATGTCCTGCAACCGGGCCCAATCGCAGGTCGAACCATAGAGATCGACGCCGATAATGGCTTTCGTTTGCGGGCCGATCGCGCGTTCGACCGCGGCGGGATCAAGACACCAGGTCACAGGATCAATGTCGACGAGCACGGGTTCGGCGCCGACATAGACGATCGGCGCGACAGAGGCGATCCAGGTCACGTCCGGCGCGATCACTTCATCGCCGGGGCCGACGCCAAGCGCAGCCAGAGCCAGATGCAGGGCGGCCGTGCAATGGGGCGTGGAGACGGCGTGCTTCACGCCGACATAGTCCGCGAGCAGACGTTCGAAACGGTGATTGAATTTAGCGTGATTCTTGTACCAGGCGTTGCGCGCGGCGTCGGCGACCAGTTCGACTTCACGATCGGTGATCGACGGCCCGGCGACAGGAATGCGTTCAGGGGCGACGATCATTCAACCTCTCGAGATCATTGTCCGAAAGATCGCTCCTTCGGGCCGCCTTGGCGCTCTGTTAGTAAAGTGTCGCCTTTCCGGGCACAACCCCGCCCGTCACGGCGTCCACGGGCTCGGCCAGGCGAGATCGGCCTCGCCGATAACGGCAGGGATGGCCGGCCATTCGACCGCAAATCCCGGATCGTCATAGCGCAGTCCGCGCGCCTGACCGCCCACGAAGGGCCGGCTCATGTGATAGAGTACGTCGGTGTCGGCTTCGAGGGTGAGAAAGCCATGTGCGCAGCCTTCGGGAATGAACAACGCATCGGCGCGATCGGCGTCGAGGCGCCGGGCGATCCAGCGCCGGAAGGTCGGGCTCTCGCGGCGCAGGTCGATCACGACGTCATGGATCGCGCCGCGCGTCACGCGCACCAGCTTCGCCTCGGCGTGAGGAGGGTCCTGCCAGTGCATGCCGCGCAGCGTATGCATGCGTTCATTGCGCGACAGATTGATTTGCGTCGACATGAAGGAAATGCCGGCGGCCGCAAATTCTTGCGGACAATAAACGCGCGCGAAAAACCCCCGCGGGTCGGCGCGCGGCTCGGCCGCGACCTCGATGACCCCCGGTATTTCGGTCGGCGTGAACCTCAAGCGTCGAACACTCGCGTTTCAGGGACGGCGGTGACGAACTTGCCGCCCCATTCACGGATTTCCGCCATCTGCGCCACGATCTCCTCGCGAAGGTTCCACGGAAGAATCACCAGGTAATCGGGACGCCTTTCGCCGATCGACTCAGGCGCGCGGATGGGAATATGGCTCCCCGGCAAGAACTTTCCCTGCTTGGCGGCGCTGCGGTCATAGACGCAGACGATGTCATTCGCGTTCACCCCGCAGACATTGAGGAAAGTATTGCCCTTGGCGGCGGCGCCATAGGCGGCGACCGTCTTTCCTTCCGCCTTGGCGCGCGCCAAAAAATTGAGGAACGACGTTTTAACCGCTTCGACCTTTTCGGCAAAACCTGCATAGCCTTCGATCGCATCGAGACTGGCGGCGCGTTCAGCGCTTCGCGCCGCCTCCAAGCGCGGCGTCGGTGCATGAACCGCGCCTTTGCGGCACACGAAAAGACGCAGGGAGCCGCCATGCGTCGGCAGTTCCTCGACGTCGAAAGCGACAAGGCCGCTTGCGGCCAGAACGCGCTCCACCGCCACGAGCGAGAGATAGGAGAAGTGCTCGTGATAGATTGTGTCGAATTGCAGTTCGCGGATGAGATTCAGGACGTGCGGAAATTCGAATGTCGCGACGCCGTCGGGCTTGAGAATTTCCGCAAATCCGGCAACGAAATCGCCGATGTCGGGAACATGCGCCAACACATTGTTGGCGGCCGTGAGATCGGCGGCAAGGCCTCGCGCCGCCAGCTTGCGCGCCGTTTCCCTGCCGAAAAAGGCGACTTCCGTCGGCACGCCTTTGGCGCGTGCCGTCTCCGCGACATTAGCCGCCGGCTCGACGCCCAGCACAGGCACGCCGCGCGCCATAAAATGCTGCAGCAGATAGCCGTCGTTTGACGCGACTTCGACCACGAGCGACTGAGGGCCAAGTCCGAACCGCTCGATCATCGCGTCGGCGTAACGCCGGGCATGCGCGACCCAGCTGTCGGAATAGGAAGAAAAATAAGCGTAATCGGAGAAGATCGCCTCGGACGACACTGGGGCGTCCACCTGCACCAAGAAGCAGGCGCCGCAAACGCGCGCGTGAAGCGGAAAGCTCCTGTCGAGACCCTGCGCGATCTCGTCCGCCCTGACATAGGAGTTGGCGAGCGGCGTCGAGCCGAGATTGACGAAATCATGTTTCAGCGGTGCGCCGCAAAAGCGGCAGGCTGGCGTTTGCATTGTCTTATCCAGGAAGTTTCTCGAAGGCGTCGATTTGCGCAAGCGTCGTCGCCAGAGGACAGCGTCCGCCGACGGCGTCGCGGTACCATTCCGCGGTCCAATTGATCGCCAGCCGGCCGGGCAAGCGGTCCCGCCAGTTGAGAAGCGCGCGGGCGCGCGAGGAATCGACCGCCAGAACATTCATTTCGCGCGAATCCAGCGGCTGATGTTCGTAGCCCGCATCGCGGCCGAGCGCTTTGAGCATTTCCTCGGTGAGTTCGCCCACCGTGATCGGCGCTGTCGGGTCCGGCCCGAAATTCAGCGCGCCGGGAAGGCTCGTGCCGCGTTCAAGCGCGTCAACATAGGTCAGATAGCCGTGCAGGCAATCAAGCACATGCTGCCAGGGGCGCGTCGCATGAGGCATGCGCAGCACCGGACGCTCGTTCTTTGCGGCCGCGCGCACGATGTCGGGAACGATGCGATCGGCCGCATAGTCGCCGCCGCCAATGACATTACCGCCCCGCGCGGTGACGACTTTTACGCTCGTATCTTTGAAAAAGGACTGCGCGTAAGCGCGCGTTACGAGTTCGGCCGCCGCCTTGGAGGCGGAGTAGGGGTCCTTGCCGCCGAGGCGCGCGTCTTCCGCGAAGGCGGCCCCTTGCTCGTCATTCGCATAGACTTTGTCGGAGGTGACGACCAGAATCGTCGAAACGTCGGGCGCGCGGCGAAGGGCCTGCAGCAGATGCGCGGCGCCCATGACATTGGTCGCGAGCGTGCCGATAGGATCGACATGTGATCGCCGCACGATCGCCTGCGCGGCAAGATGTAAAACGATTTGCGGGCGGGCTTTTGCAACGGCAGCCTCTACAGAGTCGAGATCATTCAGGTCGCCGAACGTCGAATTCAGCCGCTTGCCGACGCGCGCCATTTCGTAAAGGCTCGCGTCGCCTTCAGGCGGCAGAGCGAAACCATAGACTTCGGCGCCGAGTCGATCGAGCCAGAGCGCAAGCCAAGCGCCCTTGAAGCCGGTATGGCCGGTCAAAAGAACGCGCCGGCCGGCCAGGGTCTTCCATTTGTCCACGCTCTATTCCCACCAGTCCTGCTTCATATGCCCGTACTTTCCTGCGCGCCGGCCAAATTTGGCGCTTCAGCTCCACACCTTCCATGGCGCGCGACCGCTGTCCCACAAAGCTTCGAGGCGATTCTTGTCGCGCAGCGTATCCATCGGCTGCCAAAATCCCTCATGCTTATATGCGTGTAACTCTCCTTCCGCCGCCAAACGTTCCAGCGGCCGTCCCTCCCAGGGCGTCGCGTCGCCGTCGATATAGTCGACTACAGCGGGATCCAAAACGAAAAATCCGCCATTGATCAAGCTCTGGTCGCCGGGCGGCTTTTCGATGAATTTAGTGACGGCGTCGCCTTCGAGAGACAAAGCGCCATATCGGCCAGGCGGCGTCACAGCGGTGAGGGTGGCTTTGCGCCCATGCGCGCGATGAAACTTGATCAGCGCGCCGATATCGACGTCGGCCACGCCGTCGCCGTATGTGAAGCAGAAGGGCTGTCCCTGCTTGAGGTAGCTGCGGACTCTCTTGAGCCGTCCGCCGGTCATCGACGATTCGCCGGTGTCGACCAGCGTGATCTTCCAGGATTCGCTTTTACGATTATGAAATTCTAACTGTCCGGTTTCGCCGTCGACGGTTATGTCGGCGTTATGCATGAAGTAATTGCTGAAATACTCCTTGATCATATAGCCCCTATAGCCGAGGCAGACCACGAAGTCGTTCATGCCATGGTGATGATAGATTTTCATAATATGCCATAATATTGGACGACCGCCGATTTCGATCATCGGTTTTGGGCGGAGATAAGATTCCTCCGAAATCCGCGTCCCCATGCCGCCTGCAAGTATGACAACCTGCATTTCATCTCCTCCAGCGTCGCTCACGCGCCTCTTGATGGTAAAATTTAATATAGGCGCAGCGCATATTCCTAAACGTGCTCGCCAAATTGTTCATTGGACTGGCGCTTGGATAGCGATCCATTTTCGACTGGCATACGCGGTTCAAATTGCATGATCGGCGCCCCGAGACAAGTCCGGTCAAATCCGGCGTTAATGTTATGCCAAAGCCTATGAGGGCTGACCGACGTACGCCCAATCGCGCAGCTCGCTTGCGGCGATTTCGAAGATGCGTTGGAGCGCCGGTTCTGGTGCGAACGCCGCCAGACAGTCTCGGCCGGGCTGAGCTGTTGCGCGCGCCGGCGGATGATCGGGGTGATGTTTTTTGGCCGGTGAAGCCTGCCCACTTTATTGCGGAATGGCGCCGGCGGCTGCGCCCTTGAGAATTTTCCTGAAGCGCGTGGTAGCGTCGTCCATCGCGCCGTCGCTCATTCGAGCGACGCCTTCGCAGGGGCCTCGCCACTAACCTTTAAGCGGTCAAGGACTTCGGTAATGAATAAACACGAAATTGCCAAGAAAAAACCAAGCGTAGCCGTCGTTCTTGCCTTCTATGTTATAATGGCGCTTGTAGTCGGCACCGGCATAGAAATAATACTTAGGTTGCAGCAAATATTCGGGTCCGCCTATGAATTGGAATTCACCAGTTTGATCAACCAGTCGCCCTCGGATATCCTCAATCACGTCCCCAACGCCGGTGGCGCAACCAGCGGACGAAAATTTGATCAGTACGGCGTCCGACAGTATTCAACAATCGAACGACCTAAAATTTGCGAGCGCTCTCCAAGAATCCTCTTTCTTGGCGATTCGTTTATGGAAGGCTATGACGAGACGCACACGATCCCCTTTATAATAACCAAATCGCTTGCCAAGGAAAATATTTGCGTCGAACCGTTTAATGCAGGACTGTCATCTTATTCGCCGGCAATATTTGTGCCGCAATTAAGGATTTTATATCCGATAATCAAGCCTAATTATATTATTATAGATATTGATGAGACGGATTTCTACGACGATAATGTTCGCTATAAGCAATTTATCACCAGAGACGCGCTTGGCAGAAACATTGCCGTGAAATCCGGAAGCGGCTATCGCGAGGTCATGGCTGAAGTCGACGCCGTCAGAGCCCAAAACCTATATATTATGAGACTGATCAAAATTCAGTTCTCGAAATATTTGAAACTCATCAATTCTACTTCTGGCCAACGGGCAGGTGAAAATGCCGCCATTTTTGAATTGTCAACGCTCGACGCCGATTCGGCGCGGGCCAAATTCAAAGAGGAACTATCTTTTTTTAAGAGCAATATTCAAGAAATTATCGATGCGCTGAAGGAATATAACTTCGACCTGGATCATCTCATGTTTATAAGGCACCCGCATCTCGAACATCTGAGCGGCGGCGCCGGCGGACCCGCGTTTAACAACGTGATTTTTGCGGCGGTCAAAGAGGTGGCCGCAGCCAATAACGTCAAAATCTACGACTCTCTGCCCGATCTTCAGGCCGCGTTCAACGGCCAGCCAGAGGCATATTACTTCAAGAACGATATGCATCTTAATTTTAAAGGCATGGACGCCTACAGCGCGGCGGTGAGCGCGCAGTTGGCGCCGATGCTCGCGAAATGAATCGTTGATGTTCCGCCAATTAATTACGAACTGCGCGCTGGGGGATCAGGCGCCTTGAATCAGAAGGGGTGATACTGGTAGAGCCAGTTTTCCGAAAGCGTTTCGTCGCCGTTCTTGAGGAACAGACGCATCTCCACAGGCTCAGATCCTTGCACCGTCAGGTCGAATTGCGCCCGCCAATGGCCCGGCACATTGTCGAACACCGCTTCGGTGAAGACGTAGGAGAAGGTTCCACGCGAGGCCCATAACATGGGTTCGGGCTTCACGCCGAAGGGGAGTTTCGCCAGCGGCTCGCCGAGAAATTCCACCATGAATTTGCGCACGCCCTTGGGCCGCGGCTTGCCGGGCTGGCCGCCATTGCCGAGTCTGGTCGCAACGCAGCGCGCGAGCTTGGTCGGATAGGGTTCGTCGGCGAGCCAGTGCAGCCGATAGGAATATTCGAACGAGACGCCGGGAACGGCGGGCTTCTCGGGCACCCAGACAACGACGACATTGTCGTGGATTTCGTCGTCGGTCGGGATTTCGATGAGTTGAATCGCGCCCTTGCCCCATTCGCCCTTGGGTTCGATCCACACGCTCGGGCGGCGATCGTAGAAGACATTGTCGAGATAGTGATCGTAATTGCGGTCGCGCTGCATCAGGCCGAAGCCCTTGGGATTCACGTCGCCGAACGCCGACGCCATGACCCGGTTCGGATTGTTCAACGGCCGCCACAAACGCTCGCCGGCGCCGGTCCACATGCTCAGCCCGTCAGAATCATGCACTTCCGGCCGCCAGTCGATCGCCGTCTGCTTCGCGGTCTCGGAGAACCAGAACATCGAGGTCAGCGGGGCGACGCCGAAGCGGGTGAAGGCGCCGCGCAAATAGAGCGAGCAGTCGATGTCCATGACGACGCCCTTGCCGCGCGTCATCAGGAATCGATAGGCGCCGACGATCGACGGCCCTTCGAGCAGCGCATGCAGGACGACGCCGTCGGCCGTCTCCGGTCCGATGTAAATTTCGGTGAAATCGGGGAACTCCTCATTGGTTCCCATTTGCCAGGTGTCGAGCGCGACGCCGCGCGCCGACATCCCATATTGGCGCAGTTCGCCGATCGCGCGGAAATAGGACGCGCCGAGAAAGGCGACCCAGTCGTTTCGCTTCCAGTCGAGCGCGCCGTCCTTCGCCTCCTGGATGCGAAATCCCGCAAAACCGGCCCCGGGCGGCAGTTGGCGCGCGATCGAATCCGCCGGCATGTTGAAGTAGCTGGTGTCGTAAAGAACCTCGCGCGCCTCGCCGTTTTCGACGACGCTCATGCGCACGGCCTTTTTGAAGAACATGCCGAGATGAAAGAACTCGATCGGGAAGCGCTCCTTCGTGTCGGCGAAGAGCGCGTGATCGGTGTTGTAAGTGATCTGTCCCCACTTCTCGTAATCAATCTGCGAGGTGATTTCCGGGGAGGGGATATTCGGCTTGCGATAAGGTTCCTTGATCAGCCGTTGCGCCGTCTGCTTGAGCGTTTCGAAGGAGAAGGCTTGCGGCGCGCCGAGCCGGAGATTGGAGACGCTGGTCGCCGCCTCGCTGCGGGGGGCGCCGACTGCGCCCATCGCGCTCGTCGCCGCCGCCGCCTTGAGAAACGAGCGACGATCCTGCTTCTCGACCATCTCGGCGTCCTTGTTGCGAAGTTTGGGAGATGTGCGCTTGGCGCTGCGCCCGCCGCGAGTCTTTCGTGGGGCGCGAGACATGGGGGCGCGAGACCCTTTATTCAGCCGCGGATCGGCTCATTGCGGATGGCGGTCCGCATGAAGAAGTAGAGTCCGATGAGGCCGGCGAGCGAGAAGATGATTTCGAGCGCCCGGCTGACGAGGGGATCAAGCTGGAACAGGCCGCCGAGCGCCCAGCCCGCCGCCCAGGATGCGCCGACGAGCTCGGTGCCGACGAGGATCGCCACTGCGACGAGCGTCGACAGGTGGAGATAGTTGATAGGCTTCCGGCTCATGACGCCATTCTCGAGCTGACCTCTTAAACAGCGGCGGCGCCGCACTTTCGCCCTGCTATAGCAAAGATTGCCGCAAGGCAAGCCGCGCTTGGCCCGGGCAGGCGCGATCAGGAACGCGAAACCACGGATTTGGAAGGCGAAATTGACGACGCGCCGCCGCCGCGGGGCGCGCCTCAAACTCTTTCCGCTTGTATGTTTGGGCGCCGCAATGATAATCGGCGCCTCCTAAAGCGCGGCGCATTTGCGGCGCGCGGCGCGAAAGGGTGAAGCTTGTCGCAACCCGCCAGCAAGAGATATCTCAACCGCAAATCCGTCCATCTGATCATTGCCGAACACAACGCCGCGGAGGGCGACGGCCTCAAACGCGCGCTCGGCTGGGCATCATTGATGTCGCTGGGAGTCGGCGGAATCATTGGCGCCGGCATTTTCGTGCTGACCGGCACGGCGGCGGCGAACTACGCCGGACCCGGCGTGATGATCTCTTTTATTCTATCGGGGCTCGCCTGCGCCTTTGTCGCCCTCTGTTACGCCGAACTTGCGTCGCTCATCCCCGTCGCGGGGAGCACCTACACCTACACTTATGTGACGCTCGGCGAGATTTTCGCCTGGATCATCGGCTGGAATCTCATTCTGGAATATGCCGCTGGCGCCGCAACGGTCGCCGTTGGCTGGGCCGGCTACTTCAATCGCGTGATGCAAGGGCTCGGCATCCATGTGCCGCCCGAGCTGACCACCGCCTTTTTCGCCGATCCGACCGCGCCTGGGGCGCCGCCCGGCGCTGTGCATGGGTTGTTTAACGTCCCCGCCGCTGTGATCATCCTGTTGCTCACCGCGCTGCTCGTGCGCGGCACGAGCGAGTCGACGCTCTTCAATAATATCATCGTCGCGATCAAGGTCGTGGTCGTGCTGATGGTGATCGTTGTTGGCGCTGCGCATATCGATCAAGCCAATTGGACGCCGCTCGTTCCCGAAAATGCCGGCGAGTTCGGCGCCTATGGCTGGAGCGGCGTGGTGCGCGGCGCATCGGTCGTTTTCTTCGCCTATATCGGATTCGACTCGGTCTCGACCGCGGCGCAAGAGGCCCATAATCCGCAGCGGGACGTTCCAATCGGCATCATCGGCTCGCTCATCATCTGCACGATCCTTTACGTCGCCGTCGCGGCGGTTGCGACCGGCGTCGTCAACTACAAGGAGCTCGGCGTCCCCGATCCCATGGCGCTGGTGATGGATCGCACCGGCGTATCCTGGCTCGCCTGGGCCGTGAAACTCGGCGCGCTTGCCGGACTGACGACGGCGATTCTGGTGCTGCTCTACGGTCAGACGCGAATTTTCTTCGCGATGGCGCATGACGGCCTGCTGCCGCCGATCTTCGCAAGGCTTCACCCGGAATGGCGCACGCCCGCCGTGAGCCAGATCCTGGTCGGCGTGGTCGTTGCGCTCGCGGCGGGTCTGCTGCCGCTCGATATTCTCGGCGAGATGGTGAGCATCGGCACGCTGGCGGCTTTCGCGCTTGTCTGCCTGGCGGTGATCAAGCTGCGCAAAATGCATCCGGAAATCAGGCGTCCGTTCCGCGCGCCCGGCATTCCCTGGCTGCCGGTCGCGGGAATTTTGTCCTGCTTCGCGCTAATGGCCGCGCTGCCGCTCGACACATGGCTGCGGCTGCTGATCTGGACGGCGATTGGGATCGGGATTTATTTCCTCTATGGGCTCAAGCACGCCAAACGCCTTCACTGATCGGCTAAGCACGCCGGCAGCAACGTACAAAGGCGCAGATCATGGAACCCTGGGCTCCCGGAGAGGTTACGACTTAAGTCAAGGATCGTTCGTCGAGGCGGAACGAGCGGCGTAGCCCTTCGAGCGGGGTGATTTCTGCATGAATGCGCCGGCGATTGTCTGGTTTCGCAATGACTTGCGCATTGCGGACCATCCGGCCCTCACGGCGGCGGCGCGGACCGGCGCTCCGCTGGTCGCGCTTTACGTCCTGGACGATGCGAGTCCTGGCCAATGGCGCCACGGCGCGGCGGCGCGCTGGTGGTTGCACCACTCTCTCGCGGCGCTCTCTCCAAGGCTCGCCGAGCGGGGCGTGCAGCTCACGCTGCGCCGCGGGCGCGCTCAATATGTTTTTGAGCAGATCATCGCTGAAACCGGCGCCGACGCCGTCTTCTGGAATAGACTTTACGAACCCTGGGCGATCAGGCGGGACGAGGAAATCATTGCGCAGCTGCGCGATGATGGCGTCGAATGCCATTGTTTTCACGATTCCCTGCTCTTCGAGCCGGAGACGCTTCGCACCAGGCAGGGCGAGAGTTTCCGGACATTCACACCCTTCTGGCGGGCCTGTCTCGCCGCGCCGCCGCCGGAACGGCCGCTGCCGGCGCCCGAAGCGCTGCATGCGGCGCCGATTCCGCCCGACAGCGACGACCTCGCCGCTTGGCGGTTACTGCCCCAAAACCCCGACTGGGCGGGCGGCATGCGCCAGGCCTGGCTTGTCGGCGAGACGGCGGCCCGCGCCGAATTGGCGGATTTCGCGCGCCACCACGTCGTCGACTACAAGGCCGAACGCGACTTCATGGGACGTGTCGGCGTCTCGCGGCTCTCGCCGCATTTGCACTTCGGCGAGCTGTCGCCGCGCGACGTCTGGCGCGCGATCAACGAGCCCGCCAGCATCGGCGGCGAAGCCTATTTACGCGAACTCGGCTGGCGGGAGTTCTGCCATCACTTGCTCATCGCCCATTGCGACTTGCCCGAACGTCCGCTCGATAAAAGCTTCGAGCGCTTTCCCTATCGCAACGACGCGCCGGCGCTCGACGCCTGGCGAAACGGCCAGACCGGCTATCCGCTGGTTGACGCGGCGATGCGCGAATTGTGGATCACCGGTTGGATGCACAATCGCGCGCGGATGGTTTCGGCGAGCTTTTTGATCAAGCACCTTCTCATCGACTGGCGGGAGGGCGAACGCTGGTTCTGGGACACGCTGGTCGACGCCGATCTCGCCAACAACAGCGCCAACTGGCAATGGGTCGCGGGCTGCGGCGCCGACGCAGCGCCATATTTTCGGATTTTCAATCCCGCGCTGCAGGGCGAAAAATTCGATCCGGACGGCGCTTATGTGCGTCGTTACGTGCCGGAGCTCGCGCGGCTCGACACCCGCTACATCCATCGCCCCTGGGCGGCGCCCGAGGAGGTCTTGCGCGCGGCCGGCGTTAGGCTCGGCGACAACTATCCCCATCCGATCGTCGATCATGCCGAGGCGCGCGAGCGCGCGCTCGCGGCTTTCGATTCGATGCGAAGCCAGGCGGCATTGCGAGAGGCGTGAGCGCTCGCCAATTGCGCCGCGACCCGGTAAAGCCGGCGGCATGGTTCAACCCATCCGTCCCTTCGAAGAAATCCGCATATTGCTGGCAGCGCTGCCTGGCCCCGATCTGGAGGCAAAGGCGGCGGCGCGGGCGCGCGACCGCCTGCTGACCAAACCGCCGGGCGCGCTAGGCCGACTCGAGGAGATCGTCGAATGGCTGGCCGCCTGGCAGGGCAGGGCGGCGCCCGCAATCGAACGCCCGCTGGTCGCGGTTTTCGCCGCCAATCATGGCGTCGTCGCGCAGGGGGTTTCCGCTTTCCCGGCGAGCGTCACGCAGCAGATGGTGGCGAATTTTCTCGCCGGCGGCGCGGCGATCAATCAAATCTGCAAGGCCCATGGCGTCGGGCTGAAGGTCTATGAACTGGCTCTCGAACGGCCGACGGCGGATTTTACGCAAGCGCCGGCCATGGACGAGCGCGAGGCGGCGGCGACCTTCGCCTATGGGATGGAGGCGGTCGATGGCGAGGTCGACCTGCTGGCGCCGGGCGAGATGGGCATTGGCAATACGACCAGCGCGGCGGCGATCTATGCGGCGCTCTATGGCGGGCCGGCGTCGCGCTGGACCGGCCGCGGCACGGGCCTCGACGACGACGGCCTCGCCCGCAAGAACGCCGCGATAGACGCCGCGCTGGCGCTGCATGGTCCCTATCTCTCTGATCCTTTGGAAATTTTGCGCCGGCTGGGCGGGCGGGAAATAGCGGCGATGATGGGCGCGATCGCGGCGGCGAGGCTCAACCGCGTTCCCGTCGTGCTTGACGGCTATGTCGCTTGCGCCGCCGCGGCGCTCCTTCATGCGATCGCGCCCGACACGATCGCCCATTGCATGGCCGGCCATGTCTCGGCGGAGGGCGCTCATGGCGAGGTTCTGGCGCGGCTCGGCAAGCGACCGCTGCTCGACCTCGACATGCGGCTCGGCGAAGGCTCCGGCGCGGCGCTCGCCATCGGCGTGATTCAGGCGGCGCTCGCCTGTCACCGCGACATGGCGACGTTCGAGAGCGCCGGCGTGTCGAAGAAATCGAAATAATCGGCCGTGGTTCGGCTCTGCTCTCAAGAAACTGTCATATCCGCATGCGCATTGATGGCGAAGCCGAACGCTGGCCGCTGAACCGCTAAGGAGCGCGGTTTGATGATCTCACTTCCATCCACCTACTCGGGCCTGATCTTGATCGCGGCGCTCGCTGCGGCGCTTATCTTTCATCTCAGCCGGATGCTGGGCCGGCAGCGATGGGTTCATGCGGCCTACGCCGCCGCGGCCATCGGTCTGATCTATCTGATGGGCGCCGCCGCCTTCGGCTGGGCGTTCGCCGGCGAAGGCGCGCTACTATGGGTCTATCTCGCGCTTTTCACCCTGACGGCTGCGGTTGCGGCGCGTCGGCGTTTGACGTTCGGCGCAATCGGCCTGCCATGGCTCTCTGCGCTGATCCAGCTCGGGGTCGTCGCTTATATGTTCGCGCCGGAATCATTCCGGAAGCCGCCGGTGACGGCGGCGCTATTCCTCTATTTCGTCTTCGAGGCGCTTGTCTGGCTGCGCGGGCGGGAGGACGAGCCGGCGACGCCGGGCGACGACGACGATAAGAAACGGCCGCCGCTCTTCCCGCCGCCGCGGCGTCGCGGCGTCGCCGAAGTTTCCCTTGCTGTCACGGCTATTGCGATCGCCTATCTGCTCTTCGTCGGGCCGCGCACGGCCAATGTCGGTCCGGACTCGGCGACGGCACAGCAGCAGGAGCCGCAGATCGAAGAGGCCGCCGCAACCGGCGAGACGGCGGCGCCCGCGGAGACCGCAGCTTCGAATGAGGCAGCAAGTTCGGGGAGCGCAACGGGCGAACAGCCGGAAGCGGCGTTGCAAGTCGCAACAAGCGAGCCCTCAGCGGCGCCCGCGCCCGCCGCAGCGAAGGACCCTGGCGTTTATGCGGCTCGCGCCGGCGACACGTTCAAATCCATCGCCAAGCGCCTTTACGGAACGGCGGACAAATGGCGCGCGCTCGCCGACGCCAATCCCGACCTGAAAGCGAAGAAATTCCGCGCCGGCCAGCTCATCAAACTGCCGTCGGCGCCGACCCGATAAAAATTTGGGGCCGGCGTCGCGTTTAGGGCGCCGCGTCTGAACGGGGCTTCATTCCCGCTTCAAATGCGGCGAATCGTATCGTTTCCTGCTCGGTCATGACGAAATCCAGCCGCTGGTCATGCGGCTCGACCGGCACGTGATCCGCTTCCTGGCAGGAATGGGCCACGCCGATGGCGATCACCGGCTTTAACGCGCGAAGCGCCGAGAGCGTGGCGTCATAAATGCCGCCGCCATATCCGAGCCGGAAGCCGCGCCGATCGAAGGCGGCGAGCGGCGAGAAGACGATGTCGGGGTCGTACGCGGGCCTGTCTTCGGCAGGCTCCGACAGGCCGAACGGTCCTTTGACGAGGTCGTCGCCGGGCGCGAACGCTCTGAAGACGAGCGGTTGACGGACCTTGTGCATCACCGGCAGAGTCACGCGGCGGCCTTGCGCGGCGAGCGCGTCGATGAGCGGGCGCGTATTGAGTTCGCTGCGGATCGGCCAATAGACCGAGACGATCGGCGCGTCGAGCGCGGCGTCGCGCGCAATGCGCTCGATGAGCGCGAGCCCCCGCGCGGCGATCGAGGCGGCGGCATCATGCGCTTCGCGCGGGGTGATGAGATCGCGCCGCGCCAGCGAACGGCGGCGCAGCTCGGTTTTCGGATCGTTCATATGCGAGCAATAACAGGGGAGGAGAGTGCGGGCCACAAGAGCCGTGGGACATCGATCCCGGGAACCTACAACGTAGGTGGGCGCCATGTGGCCAAGCCCACGAGCGAGGCCAGGGACAGCTCCCATAAGGATCGATAAGGCCCCGGGGAATAATAGTCCTGCACGCACCCCGCAGCGCCGCTCGGTGAATGTAGCGTTCCGCGCGGCCCGGCGCCAGTAGGCATTTCGCCTATGCGAGCGCCAACTCCAGCGGCGCCGACTTTGCGCATTCGTTGCGCTCCGCCGAGACTCGCTCGATCCGCGTCAGCGTAAACAGGCCGAAGGGCGCTAGCGGGCGGCGCTCGACGAGCTTCATCTGCGGATTTCGGTCGATCCAATCGCCGATGATCGACCAGGGGAATTGCGGGCGCCAGCCAAGTTTGGGCGCCATATGGCGGTCGAGCCAGGCTTCGAATAGCGCGACGGCGTCGTCCTTGCCGCTTACGTGGTTGACGAGCACGATTTCGCCGCCTGGCCGCAGCACGCGGGCGAGTTCGTCGAGCACGGCCTGAGGCTCAGGGACGACCGTCAGCATGTAGGGAGCGACAACGCAGGCGAAAGTCGCGTCGGGGAAAGCCATCCGCGTTGCATCCATCTTGACGAGGCCGGCGACCTGGTCAAGCCGCTCGCGGCGCACGCGCTGCGCCGCCCGGCGCAGCATCGGCTCCGACAGATCGACGCCGACGACCTGCGTATGCCGAGAAAACAGCGGCAGTTCGAGGCCGGTTCCGACGCCAACGTCGAGAATGGGTCCGCGCGCCCCTGACGCCGCCGCCGCCGCGGCGCGGCGGCCGGGCTTCAGCAGAACGTCGAAGGTCAAATCATAGATCGGCGCCCAGCGCGCATAGGCGGCTTCGACATTGCCGTTGTCCAACGTTTCGACGTCGCGGAAATAGTTTCTTGCTTCGCTCATCAGGGCGCCCTTCGCCGTTCTGCGGCGCGTAGCGGCGGCGCCTTTGATCCCATTGTGATTGCGGCGGGCTCGACGGCGGCGATAAATCCGCCGCCGAGCACGCGCGCCCCATCTTCGTCCGCGTCATAGAAGACGCAGGCCTGCCCAGGCGAAACGCCGAATTCGCTCGAGGCGAACACCACCGACGCGCCGCCGTCCTCGCCGGCGATCAGCCGCGCCGGCGCCGGCGGCCGCGTCGAGCGCACGCGCGCCATAATGTCTATCCCCTCGGGCGGCAAGGAGGAAAGCGTTCCTTCGCCGATCCAATTCACGTCGCGCAATTTCGCCGCGCGCGTCTCCAGCGCTTCGCGCGGGCCGACGACCACCTCAGCTTTCGCCGCGTCGAGACGCAGCACGTAAAGAGGCTCAAGGTCGCGACCGGCGACCTTCGCGCCAAGCCCGAGGCCGCGTCGCTGTCCGATGGTGTAATGGATCACCCCGGCATGGCGCCCGAGAACCCGACCGTCGAGATGAACGATCTCGCCCGGCACCACCGACCCGGGCGCGAGCTTTTCAACCACGTCCGTATAGCGGCCGGTCGGCACGAAGCAGATGTCCTGGCTGTCCGGCTTGTCGGCGACCTCAAGCCCGATGCGACGGGCCATCTCGCGAACTTCGCCCTTGGTATAGTCGCCGAGCGGAAAGCGCAGCATTCGCAATTGTTCGCGCGTCGTCGCAAAAAGGAAATAGCTCTGGTCGCGCGAGGCGTCCTTGGCGCGATAAAGCGCGCGCCCCCCCTGTCCGTCGTCGCGGGCGGAAATGTAATGGCCGGTTGCGAGCGCATGCGCGCCAAGGTCCTTGGCCGTTTCCATCAGATCGGCGAATTTGATGAACTGATTGCAGGCGACGCATGGCACCGGCGTCTCGCCCTTGGCGTAGCTCGCGGCGAATTCGTCGATCACCTTCTCGCGAAACTTGTTTTCATAATCGAGGACGAAATGCGGAATCCCGAGCTGCGCCGCGACGCTTCGGGCATCGTGAATATCGCGACCGGCGCAGCAGGCGCCCTTGCGATGCGTAGCTTCGCCATGATCGTAGAGCTGCATCGTCACGCCGACGACGTCATAGCCCTGCTCCCTCAGCAGCGCGGCGACGACGCTTGAATCGACGCCGCCCGACATGGCGACGACGATTCGCGTCTCGCGCGGCGAGGACGGCTGCGGCGCATGATCCGATACGCTATTCGTCATTAACGGAAGCGACGCCTGTCTACTACGCAGTTGGGCGAGATGGGTGAAGGCGCAAACCAAACGCCCGGCCCGCCGCGCATCGGTGAGGCCGCCGTCATCATTTAGAGCATTATCCGTCCAAGAGGCAATCCTATCGGCATTTTAAGGCGGAGAAAGTCGCCATCGGCGCGTCATATTGTTCATAGCCGCCATCGCTGCTATGACGCCGCGGCGTTTAAGACGCGGGGGCGGACCGAATGGCGGCGATGAAACTCCTGGCTGGCAACTCCAACCGGCCGCTGGCGGAGGCGATCGCCGCCCATCTGGGGGTTCCGCTTTGTCGCGCCCAGGTTCGCCGCTTCGCCGACCAGGAAATCTGGGTCGAAATCCTGGAGAATGTCCGCGGACAGGACACATTCGTGATCCAGTCGACATCCGCGCCGGCCAACGACCATCTCATGGAACTGCTGATCATGGTCGACGCGCTGCGTCGCGCTTCGGCGCGTCGCATCACGGCGGTCATTCCCTATTTCGGCTACGCCCGTCAGGATCGCAAACAGGGACCGCGCACCCCGATCTCGGCGAAGCTTGTCAGCAATCTCATCACGCGGGCAGGGGCGGATCGCGTTCTCACCGTCGATCTTCACGCCGGCCAAGTTCAGGGCTTCTTCGATATTCCGACCGATAATCTCTTCGCCGCGCCGGTCATCGTGGCGGACATTAAGTCGCACCTCGACCTCAAGAACGTCATGGTCGTGTCGCCGGACGTCGGCGGCGTCGTGCGCGCCCGGGCGCTGGCGAAGCGCATCGACGCGCCGCTGGCGATCGTCGACAAGCGACGCGAGCGCGCTGGCGAGTCGGAAGTCATGAACATCATCGGCGACGTCGACGGCCGCAATTGCATTCTCATCGACGACATCGTCGATTCAGGCGGCACGCTGTGCAACGCCGCCGAAGCGTTGCTGGCGGCGGGCGCCGGCTCCGTATTCGCCTATATCACCCATGGCGTTCTGTCAGGCGCGGCGGCGGAGCGCATCGCCAATTCCAAGCTGAAACAGCTCGTCGTCACCGATACGATCCGCGCCACGGCCGCGGTCGAATCCGCTCCGAACATTCGTGTCATTCCGATCGGCCATCTGATCGGCGAGGCGATCGCGCGAACGGCGCGGGAGGAGAGCGTCTCGAGCCTGTTCGATTAGGGTTTTCGCTGGAATAGCGCCCCGAGCAGCCTGTGCTCGGCCAATCGGTTCAATCGGCCGTCGGCCGGAAACTTGCGCGCAGCGCGAGGAGGCAGGCGCCGGCGAATCCGAAGCTGGTCACGACGATGCTCGCCATGAGATAGAGCCTGAAAAAGGTTGGACCCCAACCTTCGGCGGGCGGGCCGTCGAGCACGGGAAACGCCGCCTGCAAGAGGAACAGGCTCGAATTGGTGAACGCGCCCACGACCATCGCCCAGCGCACGGGCCAGGCGAAGGGAATTCGCGTTCCATAGAACCCGAGCAGCAGCGCGCTCATCAGCAGGAAGTCGATATGGGCCTGCAGGACGCGTGAAATTTTCCCTGGAAAAATCGACGCTATCAGCGGCGCTTCCATTTTGAGCGCCACCAGACACCATGCCAAAACGAGCGCGACGAGTATCCATAAGGCGGCGCCCCTGAGCAGAATAATGTTGGCGTCTCGATTCGATCGTCCGATTTGAATCATTCTAATTTTCCTGCAGACTTCGGCGAGTCGCCGCAGGACGGATATGCAACGTCCATCACAAAAATGCTTGACTGAGGCGGCTGAAAAACTTGTCTGAAATGGATCTGCGGGGCGTGAAGAGGCGCGATGACGAAAACGCAAATTCTTTCGACCGAAGACGCGCCGCCGAGCCGTCGCCGCGAGTGGCTCTGCGAGGTGATCGGTCGCGAATACGCCCGTGCAGACGCTTACGCCCTGCCGACGCAGCCGCTGTTCAATGAAATGACGATATATGGCGAAAAGGACGTGCGAATCTCGGCGATCCGCTCAAACGCCATTCGCATCGAAAGACCAAAGCGGCCACTGCTGCCGGAGAGTCAGGACGCCTATCTCGCGGTTGTGCTGCTATCGGGCGAATATTTTCTTGAGCAGGGCGAACGTCAAGTATCGCTGCGTCAGGGCGACATGACGATCTACGACGCCACCCAGCCGCACAAAATCTATTGCCCCGGCGCATTCTCAAAGCTGATCGTCTCTCTGCCGCGCGCGACGACGCGCGCGCGATCGCCCGGCGTCGACCACCATTTGGCGTCGCGAGTGGCCGGCGCCGCGGGCATCGGCGCGATGGCGGTGTCCTATATCCGATCCCTTGCGGCCCATGCCGGCGAACTGACCGACGAATCCTTCGCCGCGACGTCGGATCACTGCACCGATTTGATCGCCCTGTCGCTGTCGGAGCCGGATGAATATCGCCGAGCAAACCGTGGCCGGGAGGCTACGCTGCGGCGGGTGAAGCGGTTCATTGAGAGCCGCCTTCGCGATCCCGAACTCGACCCCGCGATGGCGGCGCAGGCGCTTGGTCTCTCGTCGCGCTATCTCAATTCGCTTTTCGAAGCCGAGGGCCTGTCGCTCATGCGCTACGTATGGGCGAGGCGTCTGGAAAACTGTCGGCGCGACCTCGCATCTGACGCTCGGGCGTCGATCGGCGAGATCGCCTATCGCTGGGGATTTAGCGATCTCTCGCATTTCAGCCGCGCGTTTCGTCGGCGATTCGGCCAATCGGCGCGCGAGGCGCGGGGTCGGAGTCGCCAATTGTAAGAAGGAGCATTGAAATGGAAGCCGTGGAATTGAGCTGGGGTAATGTGCTCAAGATATGGTGGGCCTGGGCCTGGCGCTCGATGCTGGGCGCCTTGGTTATAGGGTTTTTCCTGGGTTTCATGGCGGGGTTTATTGGGGCGGCGCTGAAGTATGATAGTAAGCCTTTCATCGTGCCCGCTAATATTCTCGGCTTTTTTATCGGCTTGGGCTGGTCGATTTGCTGTTTGCGTTGGGCGCTTAAGAAAACCTATCGGAATTTCCGCGTCGCGCTGATCTCTGAACAATCGGCGCCGCTCCCGCAGGCGACCAATGAGTCGCGCCAGCCAAGTGAGTCCGGGCCAGTCTGAAGACGGTTCTGGACATATCGCGGATCAGCGATCTTCAGTTCGGTCGGGCAAGGAAATATCGATGCCGGCACGCCTCCGCGAGACTTCGACCAACCAGCGCCCATGGTGAGCTGCAAGGGCCTCTTCGGAAGTTTTGACCGATACGTCGACGCACGGGCTCCACGCGCCGATCAACCGCAGCGCGCCAGTCCGTGCGCGCCGCAGAATCTCGGAAAATTGTGCTTTCGCCTTTGCCACAGACCACATTCCAATTTCCGATTTGGGATAGTGGACTATGTGTGAAGCTAGATCATTTTAAAATGCTTGAGAGCTGCTTCGATATGCGGCTTCATCTCAGGAGGGCAAGGATGAGCGCGAGACGCGGGGTCAAGACGGTTTGGGGCGATCCGGCTTGTAAGACCGAATGACGCCTTTACATCCGCGATGTAGCATGTTTTCGGCGCTTTTCCGTAGGTCAATTTCACGCGCTTCCCGATTTCTTTATATGTCGCCATCAAATGCTTTCTTTCTAAAAATGGGAAGAAACTCTGCTAGAATTGGATTGATATACCCTAGGGTCCAGACCCATAAACTGCTTGGCATGAACCAAGCGTTGTGATTCACGGCTTCCTGAAAGGGGACGCTGATGATTCTGGATCACTTCTGGCTGACGGCGGCGCAGTTTTCGAA
>JALHNQ010000022.1 GCA_022843405.1 Methylocystis sp.
GCCCGCGCCCGGCGCGGTGAGATCGGCGGCGCCGCCCCCGCCGCCGCCGCCCGCTTGTTCGAGCGGGCCGACGCCGTTCGACCATGCGCCCCCAGCGCCGCCATCCTTGGCGCCGCCCGTCGTTCCCGCGCTTCCAGCGTTCGCGACGCCGGCGACATAAACAATGCCGCCTGGGCCGCCATTGACGGGCGTATTGCCGGCGGTGACGGAATATTACCTTTCGCATACCCACCCGGTTTTTCGGGGGAATTCGGCTTCCAGCATTCTTGCCGCTTGGATAATAGTCCTAGTCTCGCATTCCCAAATGACGAGCACCCGCCAGCCCATCGCCTTCAGGCGCGCGTAGCTTTCGGCGTCTCGCTGCTGGTTCGCTCGAAACTTTCGCTCCCAGAACGCGGAGTTCGATTTGGGCACTGTGGTTCGTTTGCATCCTTCGTGACGATGCCAGAAGCATCCGTTCACGAAAATGACCGTTTTCCATTTCTTGAGCACTAGGTCCGGCCGACCAGGGAGGCGCCTATCGTGAAGCCGGAATCTGAGTCCCAACCCGTGCGCCGCCTTCCTCACCCTCATTTCGGGAGAGGTGTCTTTACTCCTGACCCGGCCCATCATGGCGGATCGTGACTCGGAAGAAACGTGATCGATCACCGCAATCTCGGCTGATTTCGCCCCATCATCACATTTCGATCAGGTGCCGCAACATCGGAAGAAGCTCGTCTCGAATACTGAAGACGCGGGCTCTGTCGATCGGTTGGAAGGGGTTGTGGATTGCCCCGTTCAGCGTCGGTATGTGCGCCGTCATTCTCTTCAGGCTGTGTTTGATATGCGCTTGTTTTGCTCCCCAAACGTCAGGGTTCTTTTCGAGATAGACCAGCATTTCTTCAATCTTCGGGAGAAAGCTTTTTTCTTCTGCTGGGTTGATTGTGACTCCCTTTGAGCGGCGCCGGTCGATTGCGAACTGTTTCAGTTCGTCGAACTTACTATTGCGATGAAGGTATGCGGACACGCTGAATTCGAACAACATTCGCATCAATGCGAGGCCTGAATAGGAGAGATCGCCGAGGTCCAGCGCCTTCGCTTCGTGGACCACCTTCAGATGCTTGTCCACGCAATGCTGCTCGCTGACGTCGCTCGGTAGGATCGTTCGGAATTGATGATGGTCCGGCTTTATCACGGGCTGAGCAGGTTTGGTGGCCGGCGCACTTCGCGTCGGAGACGGCCTAGAAGCAGAAGTTAAGGGAGGCGGAGACGGCGGACCTTTCGCCGGCGCCTTCGGCGGGATAGGCGCCGGGATAGGACTGCGCTTGCGCTGATCTGTGAACGCGCGCCACTTCTCTGCATATTTGCGCATATCGGTCAGGGCCATCCGATAAGACGGATTGTTCAGGTCGACGTCGGTCTTGGTTGTATTCCACGGCAGTTTCTCTGGGTCGCCGACGAAGCTGACGAAACCGACGAAGCCGTAAAACTCGCTGTGGAACTTGGTTTCCCATCCCGTCTTGTCGGAGGTATCCGCAACCTTGATCGCCCTTTCATTGCAGAGGACGTTCCATCCGTATTCGCCTGTAAGCTGGGCGTTCCGGGCCTTATCATAATCGGTTTCCTTGCTGAAGCGATGGTCTCGGTGTTGGCCATACTTCACGATTATGGCCACGCCATCGGCAGACTTGTAGAACTTATGCTCCCCTTCGAACGGGCCGTTTTCCCGCAACTGAATCTCTTCATTCTCCGCCACGGTTCCGTTGACGGTGATGGCAAGACCTTTCGCGATGAATCTCGCATAACGGCGTCCGATCTCATGCCGAAGATTCTTGGCCCAATCCGCATCGGCGAATTCCTGCGAAATCTCTTGCGGAAGGGCGGTGATTTCGATCCGGGTGCCTATTTTACCGGCCGAAGGAAATTTGGTTGCCGGCAAATTCCAGTCTTCGGAGGCGAGATATTCATCGACCCGCAACACTAGTTCGGTTCGCGATTTACCGGTATCGGTTTGCAGGTGGCTGTCGCGACCGAGTTTGAAAAGTGCGCGGTTTAGGCCCACGCCAAAGGCGCCAATTCCACCTAGGTGAGGCGAACGATGTCCGAATCTAAGGACCATTTCTTGAAGGTCCTTGGTCTCAATGCCCGCACAATTGTCTGAGATCGAAAATCCGGCTCCGCTGAATCTGAGGTCGATTTTGTATCCAGCGTAATCGCTGGGCATGGCGCCACTATCGGCCATAGCGCCGACGAGCGCCGCCTCGCTCGCCGCGTCAACGGAGTTGTCGATCAAGTCGAAAATGCACGCTTCGATCGTCGCGTCTTTGGTCAAGCCACTGACGACCACCTTCTTGGTCGGGCTTGTGTCGACTAAAATTTTCGTGCCGGCTTTAGCCATCTTCGCCCCCCGGTAATAGGGCGAAAGCTGAACCAATACGGGCTATGCCGCAAGGGGAGCGCCTATTTTTGAGGCGATCCGTCGCATCAGGCCATAGGAAACCACAGGGGAGACGCTGTTCCCGATCATCCGGAAACTGTGCCACTTGGTTTCGTGAAAGACGAACCAGTCCGGAAAACCCTGAAGACGAGCCGCTTCGCGCACAGTGATGACGCGGCCTTTGCCGGGGTGAAGGGGACGAACAGCCTGAAACGCTCCTTTGTCCGCTCCGGTTCCCGCGCGCAGCGTCGGGCACTGTCCATCCCAGTCGAGCCGGAACGATTTCGTGATTCGGTCCGTCTTGCCGGCGGCAATGACAGCATATCTGCGGGCGATGTCGCCACTATGTCGGGTTTCGACCAATCCCGACACATATCCATCGCTATGCCATGTGACGGCGTCACTCCATCCGAGACCGGATGGGGGGCGTTTTCTCAGGCGTTTGGCATAGTCGGAAAGATTTTCGGCATTCCGTTTTGGGTATTTGGCCCAACCGAATTGATCGCTTTTGTTTTCGGGGATCGGGCTGGGTAAGTCTGAGATTGCATCCCGCACCGTCGCTACCGACGATCTCCGCTTGGGGCGCAGCCATTCTATGGACATGTCGTCGACTTCGGCGGGATCATAGCCCACAACCACGACACGCTTGCGGTTGGTTGCGGCACCGAAGTCGGCGGCGTTTACGATGAATGGATCAAGCACTTTATAGCGCGAAGCGACCTGTTCGATTGCGCCGGTCAGCAGGCCGATCCTGTCTTCGTGCAAAAGGCCTTCCACGTTCTCCATCACGAAAAACTTCGGCTTCAGCGCCGCAACATGCCGATAGAAATGATGAAGCAGGCTGTTCCGTGGATCGTCTTTCCGGCGTTTTCCGATCCAACTGAAGCCCTGACACGGCGGGCCGCCGATGACCCCATCGGGCCGCGCGCTTCCGAGTAGCAGGCGCCAGTCGGAAGCCCCTATATCGGCCACGCTGGCCTCTATCGCTGCCGACCCGGGGAAGTTCCGGCGATAGGCGGATTGCAGGGTGCCGTCTATGTCGATAGCCGCAAGCGAACGAAAACCGGCCATTTCGGCACCTAGCGAAAACCCGCCGCACCCGCAGAATAAGTCGACCATCGTGCCGTGTTGCCGCGTCCCCGATGTAGCCATTTCACCCCCGACAAATGTTTGAGGGCTACAAGATGGCGGCAAACGTCACGGTTGTCGACCGGGGCCGGCCACGCGGGACGAAAAATTATTTCTATGTTGCCGACTTGTTACGCTTCTTGCGTCTGGGCGGCACAATTTTAGAGAACGCGGCCTCGAATTCCTTGCCGGTCTCGTCGACGCCGAGCGCACGAGCGGTTTCAATGAACCGCCGGGACTGCTCGTCATCGACGTTTTTTTGGCTTTTTGGTTTTGAAGAACCCTTTGGGCGCAGGGCCATAAGTTCTCATTCCACTAATGAGGCGTGCGATAGGTCAGCCGCTTGCCGACGATGCCTTTCACGATCCGATCCGCTCGCGCCGCATCTCCAACACCGAGCGATGCGCGATTATTATAGCGGAAGTCAAACTCCGCCAGATACCGGTGAAGATGTTTTTCGGCGCAGTGCTGATAGGTGCCCTTCATGCCGCGTTTGAACACAGAGAAATAGCCCTCGACAGTGTTGGTATGCACGGTGCGGCTTTCCTCATACCGGACATACTCCTTCGCGGAATGCATGACGGTATGGTGCTCTGCGAACTCCCCTGAAACACTGCCATAGAGGCGACTTTCATCGGTGCAGACGGCGGTCTCGCGTGCGATATTGTTGCGCATAATCGCAGTGATGGTAGCCTTGTCCGCCTTCTCCACATAGAAGGTGCGGGCGTCGCCGCCGCGCTCGACGAGAGCGATGACAGCGCACTTGCTGGAATGGGCCGCTTTGCCGCGCCGAGTGCGCTTGATGACGATTTCCTTGTCGCCGTGGTAGGTTTCGTCAACCTCGATAGTCTTGCCTGCTCCGCCCAAGGGCACAATCCCGACGGTCTTCATCGCTTCGCGAATGCGATGCGACATGAACCATGCGGTCTTCAGGGTGACACCCAGAGTGCGGTGAAGCTGGTTCGAACTGACGCCCTTCTTGCTGGAGCACATCAGGAGCATCGCCTGCAACCAAAGATGCATAGCAACGTGGCTGGATTCGAAGACGGTCCCGACCTTAACGGTGAACGGCTTTCGGCAACCGTAGCACTTATAAGTGCCAATCCGGGTGCTCTTGCCGCCCATCTTGGAGATACGCTCGATGCCGCCGCAATGGGGACAGATAGGGCCGTCCGGCCATACCCGCGCCTCAACCCACGCGTAAGCAGCGGCTTCGTCATGCAAATGTTCCGAAGATAGGACTGAAGTCATAATGCTCTAACCCTCTGTTACGGCTTATTATGGCTGCTTCAGTGGGTATATCAAGTATAATATTACCAATATAATCCTCAAACCAGAAAATAATCCGCAGCGCGTCAGAATCGCGCCTTCTTCGGCCAGCGCTTGGGCCACAGCCTGATGAAATCCGGCAGATCGTCGGTGTCGACATCGTCCTCGCCCGCCTCGATCCGGCCTCGCGCCGACACGCCGGCGCGACGGACGCTTGCCGGATCGCCGGAGATCAGCGGATGCCAGGGCGGCAGCGGCTTGCCGTGAAAGCGCAGGACATAGGCGCAGGTCGGCGGCAGCCAGCGAATATCCTTGAGTTTCTCCAGCGTTAGCCGCACGCAGTCCGGCACATAGCGCCGCCGGCGCGGATAGTCGCCGCAGCGGCAGCTCTCCTTGTCGAGCAATTTGCAGGCGACGCTCGTGTGATAGATCGCGCCGGTGTCCTCGTCTTCGAGCTTGACGAGGCAGCAGCGGCCGCAGCCGTCGCAGAGTTGCTCCCACTCGGCGCGGGCGAGGTCCGAAAGCGGTTTTTCCCAGAACGGCGTCTCGGTCCGCGCGGGCGCGGCCGGCAGGGCATTTTCGCCTTTTTTTAACGCCATTCTTCTCTTTCGGCTTGCCGCTTTGCGCGCTGGAAACCATAACGGCAGGTGGGTCGCGCGGACTGTCGTCAAGATGGTTTAAAAAGTGTTAAGGTCCACAGAGCGCCGGTAAGTATGATCGGCGTGAGGGAGCATTCGAGCTGTGTTGAAGCGTTTCCAGGCTTCCGCTTTCGTCAAGCGTATCAAGCGCATCCTGCTCGGGTTCGACGCGCTGATCGACTCCGCCATGTACCAGAGCGGGCGGCGCGCCCGCGAGCGCTATGAAGATTTCTCGACCTTCATGGAGCGCTTCCACGTCTCCGGCGTGGCGCGGGTCGGGGTGGAACTGTCCTGCGAGGCGCTGACGCTCGGGCTTGGCGCCGGAATCGTCGCCATGGCGCTGGCCTCCTCGGCCTTTCAGATGACCAGCGACGAGAATTGGCTCAAGCAGACCGATCTCGCCGTCACTTTTCTCGACCGCTACGGCGCCGACGTCGGCCAGCGCGGCATCAAGCATGACGACGCCGTGCCGCTCGATCAATATCCTGATCATCTTATCAAGGCGGTGCTGGCGACGGAAGACCGCCGCTTCTACGAGCATTTCGGCATCGACGTGATCGGCACGCTGCGGGCGCTGACCGTCAATGCGCGTTCGTCCGGCGTGGTGCAGGGCGGCTCCTCGATCAGCCAGCAGCTCGCCAAGAATCTTTTCCTTTCGAACGAGCGCACGATCACCCGCAAGATCAACGAGGCCTTCCTCGCGCTGTGGCTCGAGCACCATCTGACCAAACGCGAAATCCTCAAGCTCTATCTCGATCGCGTCTATATGGGCGGCGGCGCCTTCGGCATTCAGGCGGCGGCGGAGTTTTATTTCGGCAAGTCGGTCAAGGACGTGACGCTCGCTGAAGCGGCGATGCTCGCCGGCCTGTTCAAGGCACCGACGAAATACGCGCCGCATGTCAATCTGCCGGCGGCGCGCGCCCGCGCCAATGACGTGCTGCGCAATCTCGTCGACTCGGGCCTCATGACCGAAAGCCAGATCGTCGCCGCCTTGCGCAATCCGGCGACGCCGATCGACCGCGCCCGGGAGACGAGTCCCGACTGGTATCTCGACTACGCTTACAGCGAAATCCGCAAACTCGCTCAGAACGGCAAGCTCGGCGACCATCGCGTGCTCAGCGTGCGCACCGCGCTCGACTCGAACATCCAAAGGCGCGCCGAAGAGGTCGTCGAAACCAATTTGCGCGAGCAGGGCCGCAGCTTTCACGCCAAGCAGAGCGCGGCGGTGGTCATGGAGCCGGACGGCGCGGTTCGCGCCATCGTCGGCGGGCGGGACTATGGCGCGAGCCAGTTCAACCGTGCGACCGACGCCGCGCGCCAGCCCGGCTCCTCCTTCAAGCCCTATGTCTATCTGACGGCGCTGATGAGCGGCAAATTCAAGCCGACGACCATCGTCACCGACCGGCCGACCTGCATCGGCAATTATTGCGTCCATAATTACAGCGGCGGCTACGCCGGCTCCATGCCGCTCGCCATGGCGTTGGCGAAATCCTTGAACACGATCGCCATCCAATTGTCGCAGGCGATCGGCAATGGCGATTCGCGGATCGGCCGCGCCAAGATCATCGACACTTGCCGGCGTCTCGGCATCACCACGCCGCTTGAGGATACGCCGTCGCTGCCGGTCGGTCAGAGCGACGTCATTCCGCTCGAACATTCGGCGGCTTACGCCGCCTTCGTCAACGGCGGCAAGAAGGTCACGCCTTACGCCGCCGTCGAAATCCGCAACCGCCAGGGCGATCTGCTCTATCGCCACGACCGCGACGCCCCGCCGCAAAAGCAGGCGGTGCCTTACGACAAGGTCGTCGAACTCGCCGGCATGATGAAAAAGGTCGTCGAGGAAGGCACCGGCAAACGCGCCCAGCTTGGCGAAGGCATCGACGTCATCGGCAAAACCGGCACGACGAACGGCTACAAGGACGCGTGGTTCTGCGGCTATTCCGGCACGATGGGCGGTTGCGTCTGGTACGGCAATGACGACAATGCGCCGATGAACAACATGACTGGCGGCACGCTGCCGGCCGGCACCTGGCACGACATCATGGCCTATGCGCATCAGGGCGCGACCTTGAAGCCGATCGTCGGATTGCGGCCTGATCCCAAAGGCGCGACAGCCGCCGCCAACGCCAATGTGGTGAAGCCCGTCGAACTCGGCGCCCCGCAGCGGCCCGCGACCTTGTCGAAGAGCGCGATCCAGGCGCTCGAATCGATACAGATGAAGATCAAGGCGGTTGGCGGCGACAAGCAGAGTGCGCTCGAGGCGCCCGAACCTACCGCGTCCGACGCCGCGCCGCGGGAGGCGATGCGCGCGCCGCACGCGGCCGACGGCGGCGTGATACGTTAGCTTCGGGAGCGCTTTGTTGGACCTCAAGCCCTACGCGAATTATCTGCGCGCCGCCTCGGCGATGATCGCCGGCCTCGCGATCGGCCTTTTTGCGACCGTGTTGTCGCTCAACGCCGGCTATGGCTTCAATTCTTTACGCGCCGGCCCGTGGACGTCATGGCCGCATATCGGCGGCGCCGACATCGATCCTTACGCGCGGGCGGTGATCTCGCGTTCCGGCGAAGCGCCGCTCGGCCGCGATCAGGGATTGGCCTTCATCGCGCGCGCCGACTCCGACGGCGCGGCGCTTGACGGCGAATGCGCCTATCGCATCGTCGATCCGATGCCGGCGGCGCGGTTCTGGACGATTGCGCTCGCCAGTCCCGACGGAAGGCTCGTCGCCAATCCCACCGAGCGTTACGGCTATTCCTCGGTCGACGTTCTGCGCAAGGAAAACGGCGCGTTCGAAATCGACGTCGCCCGGGAAGCGCGGCCCGGCAATTGGCTGTCGCCGGGAAAGGCGCAGGGTTTCGTCGTCATGCTGCGGCTCTATGATACGCCGCTCGACATCGAGTCTAATCCCGATCCCAATTCCTTTCCAAAAATCGTGAAACTCGGATGCGCCTGAATATTCCCGATCGCTATCTCGACCTCTTGCCCTGGCTGATGGCCACGCTGCTCGTCGCCGGGATTGTGCATATCGTTTCAGTGCTGCTGATGCCGACCGTCGCGCCGCGCGACGCGCTGGGGCGGCTTGCGGCCTATGTGAAGAGCGCCGCGCCGGCGGAAGGCGTGGTGCTGCTGCCGCCAATGGCGCCCGGCGACGAGACGCTTCCCTTCGAGGATCCGGCCTTCGCCGAGGCGGTCTGCGTCTATGATCTCGGCAAGGGTCCGCTGCGGGTCAAGACCAGCGTCGACGGCGAGGATTTTCTCGGCCTGTCGTTTCACGCCAACGCCGGCCGCATCTATCATTCGATGACCGATCGCTCGGCGATCAAGGGCAAGATCGACATCGTCATTGGCGACGCGCGCCAGATCGACGCCATGCAGAGCGCCGATGAGGGCGATGCGCCGCCGCCGTCGGAAGTGCGGCTCACGGCGCCGGCGAAGCGCGGCTTCGTGCTGATCCGCTCTTTGGCGAAGCGCCCTTCCGATCAGGAGCGCGCGCGCAACCGCTTAAGCGCGATCAGCTGCCAGAACTTCGATTTGCCGCAGGGGTAAGGGACGCTGTCATTCCCGACAGGCCAAGGCCCGATCGGAATCCCGCATCTGGAATGAGATTGGGCGAGGCTTGCGTTTGGCGGCGTGATAGAGGCGCGCGTCAATTGCCGTCGTTCGGCAATCCGGGAAGCGGCAGAATTTCGATGCCCTCTTCGAGCAGCGCCTTCGCCTCTTCGAAAGTCGCATGGCCGCGGATCGGGCGTCGCTCCGTTTCGCCGTCCTCGATGGCGCGCGCTTCTTGTGGAAAGCGGTCGCCGACATCTTCCGTATGCGCGATCACCGTGTCGTGCAGCTCGCGCAGCTTGGCGCGCAGTTCGCCTGCGGCGTCGTCGCGCTGCTTGGCGACATTGGGCGCCATCACGTCGCGCGCGATCTTCGTCGAGTCGCAAAAGGGACAGGAGATACGTCCTTCGGCCGCCTGCTTCTCGAATCCTGCGCTGTCGCGAAACCAGCTGTCGAAGCTATGGCCGGCGTCGCAGATGAGCGAATAGCGGATCATGCCGGCGCTCCCCCGGCGAGGAGCGCGTCGAGTTCGCCCGCGCGGTCGAGTGCGTAAAGATCGTCGCAGCCGCCGATGTGCCGGTCGTCGATGAAAATCTGCGGCACGGTCGAGCCGCCATTGGCGCGCTGGCTCATCCGGCGGCGTCCGAGCGGGTCCCACGCCACTGAAATTTCTTCAAAGGCGGCGCCCTTCTGCGTCAGCAGCCGCTTGGCGGCCAGGCAATAGGGGCAGGTGGGCGTGGTGTAGATTTCGATGCGGGGGGCCATGGCGCGCTTATACGCCGGCCGCTACGCGCTTGTCACGGCTCGCGCGAAGACCAGGAGATCGACGCGCGCCGCGCCCGCCCTGAGCAAGGCGCGGGTGGCGGCGTTGGCCGTCGCCCCGGTGGTCAGCACATCGTCGACGAGCACGACATTGCGGCCGTCGATCGCGTCGGTCCGTTCAGGCGAGACGCGAAAGGCGCCGGAGAGATTGGCGGCGCGCTGCGCCCGCGTCAGCCCGACCTGCGGCGCCGTCGGCTTGACGCGCAAAAGCGCCATCATCTCCGCCGGCACGGCGCTCTCGCGGGAAATCGCCTGCGCCAGCGCCGCCGACTGATTGAATCGGCGCGCCAGAAGCCGCAGGCGGTGCAAGGGGATAGGCACGATCACATCGGCGTCGGCGAGGAGTTCGGCGCCGGCCCGCGCCATCCAGCGGCCGATCGGTTCGGCGAGCTCCAGCCGGTCGTAATATTTCAGCCGGTGCGCCAGGGCGCGCGCCTTGTCGCTGTCGTAGCGCGCGACCGCTCTGGCGCGGCCGAAGGCCGGCGGATTGGCTGCCGCTTCGAGCGAGATCAGACCCGGCTGCGCAAGATCGCGTTCGAATGGCGTGCCGAGCCGCTCGCAATAGGGGCGCTCGATGAAGGCGATGTCGCGCCAGCAGTCGGCGCAGATCGCGCCATGGGCGGCGACGGCCCTTCGGCAGACCAGGCAGGACGGCGGATAGACGAGGTCGAGAAGCGCATGGCCGGCACCGGCAAGGCGTCGATAGAGGCCGTTCTCGACGCGCCGCCTCAGTGATTGAAACCGGCTCAATCGGTCAATCCAATTTAATGTTCGCCGCTTGCTGGCGAAATCAGGGGTTGAGCGCGGACGGAACTCTAACGCAATGTATGGACCAGGAAAAGAATCGCTAGAGCATTTTCCGCCGAAGTGGATGCCGGTTCGGCGTAGAAAATGCGTCAATTCAAGAAACGAGATCGCATTCATGAATCGAAGATTCGCGAATGCGATCTTGTCCGCGTTGCGCCGTTGGCGATTCGCGGGCGCCATGCGAAGTCGAGCCCGACAGGAGACAGACGCCGATGAGAGAGTTCCATGCGATCTTCATCATCGCCTGCATCGCCGTGCTCGCGCCGCTGCTCAATCGCATTCCGGTTTTTGCGCGCGCGCCGATCGTCGCCATCGAACTGCTCCTCGGCATGGCTGTCGGCCCGAGCGGCGCGGGACTGGTCAGTGCGGACGGCGCTTTGGACTTTCTCAGAGAATTCGGGCTGGTCTATCTGTTTTTTCAGGCGGGGTTCGAGTTCAACCAGAAGGAAATAAGCGGAAAGCCGCTTCGACTTGGGTTTTATGCATGGCTCGTGTCCTTGAGCCTTTCGTTGGTTATTTCCGGAGCGCTTTACCTTCTCGGCCTCGTCGAGGCGCCGCTGCTCGTCGCGCTGATCCTGCCGACCACGGCATTCGGCATATTGATTCTCATGTTGCGTCAGGCTGGAGAGCTCGATGACGAATTTGGACATTATGTCCTTGGCGTCGCGGCCGTCAGCGAACTCGGGCCGCTCGTTCTCGCGTCGATCGTTCTCGCGCAGCACGATCATCATCTCCACCAGACGCTGTTGAGCGCGCTGTTCATCGTAATCGGACTCGCGGCGATTTTCCTTCTCAAGCGGGTCCGTTCCGATCGATTGGCGGAAAGCATCGTTCATTGGCTTGGCGACGGCGAACTGCTTCCCATCCGAATTTCGCTCGTGGTTTTGCTCGGTTTCGTCTCCTTCGCCGATCGGCTGGGCATGGAGCTTGTGGTCGGCTCCTACATGGCCGGTATGGCCGTCGCCGTCCTTGTGCGCGGCACCAGGGCGGAAATTCTCAAGGAGCGTTTGACCGCGATCGGCTCCGGCTTCCTCGTCCCGCTGTTTTTCATCGAGAGCGGCGTGGATTTCGATCTCCCGGCGCTGGTGTCGAGCCCGGCGAGCGTCGTGCGCTTCATCTTCTTTTGCTTGGCGTTCCTGCTCATTCGTCTGGCGCCGCTCAATCTTTTTCGAGGGACGCTGCCGGAGCGCGACATGCCGGCGTTGGCGCTATTGTCGTCCACCACGCTGCCGCTGGTCGTCGCGCTGAGTTATCTTGGCGTGAGCAGAGGGCAGATGGCGCATGAGACCGCCTCGGCGCTTGTCGGCGCGGCGATGGTGACTGTCACGGCGTTCCCGACATTGGCCTTCTGGCTTCGCGGGACGCATGGACAATCGCGTTTCGAGAGCGGTGTGTCGCTTGTCGCTCTCGCGGTCGCTGATTGGTTCTCTGCGCAAGCGTGCGGCGTGGTCGCGAAGCTTCCCCCTCGCTGGCGAGAGACCATCGAAATTTTCGAGCAGCGCGTCTTCGCCCTCTTCAACCGCTCGGCGAATTAGAATCAGCCGAGCAGGCCGCGCGCCCTCGGCGTAAGCGGATTGTCGGCGAGCGCCTGGGCGTCGGGGCGATCAGGCGCCGGGTGATTGACCAGCGCGCCGTACAGTCCCTGGACGAAGCTTTCGTCGAGATCCTTGACGATGAAGACGATGCGCGTGCGCGTGTCGGCGTCGGGCCAGGCGTCGAGTCGATGCGGCGGGTGAAAGACATGCTGCACGCCATGGATCGCCACGGGGCGTGACGGATCGTCGGCGAGCGCCACGATTCCCTTCACGCGCAACATGCGCGGCCCATGCGTGTGGCGCAGAAGATCGATGAAAATGTCGAAGGAGGCTGGCGTCAGCGGCGCGTCGGCGGAAAAGCAGAAGGCGCGAATATGCGCGTCATGCCGGTTCGCATCCTGGCCATGATGGCGGTGCGCGTCGTCGTGATGCTCATGGCCGTGATGCTCATGGCCGTGATCGTGACGGGCGTGTTCATGCGCCTGCGCCGCTTCGACCGCTTCGGCGTTGAGCCATTCCTTTACGCGCGGGGCCTTGGTCTCGGGGTCGTAAAGGCCGCAATTAATGAGCGCTTCCGGCGTCGCTTCGCCTGTCGCGGCGTCAAGCTGCAAGGCGCCGGGATTGAGTCGCGCCAGCCGGGCCTTCAGCGCGCCGAACCGCTCGGCGCCCTGCGGCAGATCGGTCTTGGCGATGACGAGCCGGTCCGCGACCGCCGCCTGTTTGACGGCTTCCTCATGCGAATCGAGCGTCGCTTCGCCATTGACCGCGTCGATGAGCGTCACGACGCCGTCGAGCCGATACCGCATCATCAGATAGGGGTGATACATGATCGCATGAAGGATCGGCGCGGGATCGGCGAGGCCGGTCGTCTCCAGCACGACGCGCTTGAACGGCTTGATCCGGCCATTGTCGAGGCGCTTCAGCAAATCTTCGAGCATATTCACCAGATCGCCGCGGATCGTGCAGCACACGCAGCCCGAACTCATCAGCACCATGTCGCCGTCGATCTTCTCGATGAAAAGATGGTCGAGGCCGATCTCGCCGAATTCATTGATGAGGACGAGCGTATCGGCGAGCGCCGGGGAGGCGAGCAGTCGATTGAGCAGCGTGGTCTTGCCGGCGCCGAGAAAGCCGGTGACGACGGAGAGTGGAATCGGCGGCGGCGCGGATCGCGTCGCGCGGCTGGCGGCGGCAGTGGCAAGATCGTTCATTCAGGCGGAACTCGCGCCGGAGCAGGAGAAAGTTCCTGCTCGCGGAAGGCGCGCAGTTTCGCTGAAAACGCGACGCGTTTCCAGAACGAATGGTGTTTCTCAGCTCTTGCCCGGTTCGGCGGGGGAGCGCAGCTTCGGCGCGACCGCGCGCTTCTGGCCTTCGGAGGGAGGCGCGGCGGTTTTGGCCTTGGCCGCGCTTCTCGGCGCCGCCTTTGGCTTTGGGGCGGGCGCGATTTCGCTTGCTTGGGCCCCGCCGGCGTCAGATGTGGCGGCTTCGGCCCTGGCGGCCCTTGCCGCCGCCGCGCGCGCCGCTTTCACCGCCTTTGCATGCTTGGCGCGGCGTAGCGAGACCGCGTCCGGCGCCGGCTTGCTGATCGGCGAAGCGTTCGCGTCGCCGGGCTCCGGTTGCGCCGCATAGGCGGTGAGATCGGGCTGCTCGCCGACCGGCGCGCCCGGCGCCCGCGTCCGGGCCACAGGCCCGACATAGCCCGGCGCCCGTCCGACATAGACGGGAACAGGTTCAAATCGCGGACGCGGCAGATGCGCGATTTCCTTGGCGTTCATGTGCGGCTGCTGCTGCTGCACGCCGCTCAGCGTGTCGAGCAGCGGAACGCCGGAGCCCACAGGGACCGACGCGTCTTCGATTTCCGCCATGAATTGGGCTGCGCCAGGGCCGCGATGATGACACACCGCCTCGCGCAAATCGGGCGCCGCAGTGGGGCCCGAGGACGGCAGCGAAGCGAGCGAGGCGACAGCCGCGCCGCTCTGGAAGCCGCGGTCGAGCAGGGCCGCCGTCTTCGCCGTGCGCAGAATCGGATTGGGCGCGCCGAGGACCACGGCGATCAGACGCCGGCCGCCGCGGGTGGCGGAGGCGACTAGATTGAATCCGGCCGAGCAGGTGAAGCCGGTCTTCATGCCGTCGGCGCCGGGATAACGGCCGAGGAGATGGTTGTGGGTGGGAATGATCTGCTTGCCGAGCTGCATCGCGCCGATGTTGAACAGATTGGCGTGCTCGGGAAACTGCAGGTAGAGGGCGCGGCCGAGAATGGCGAGATCGCGCGCCGACGTGACTTGCCGTTGGTCGGGGAGGCCGTTGGGATTGTACCAAACCGACTGCGTCATGCCGAGCGAGGCGGAGGCGCGGTTCATTTCGTCGGCGAAGGCTTCGACTGAGCCCGACACCCCTTCCGCGATCGCGACGGCGATGTCATTGGCGGATTTCACCATCAGCATGACGAGCGCGTTGTGCAGGGTGACTTCCGCGCCGGCCCTAAAGCCCATCTTGGAAGGCGCCTCGCGACAGGCGCGCGGCGACATCATCACCGGCGTTTCGAGCGAGATGCGGCCCTGGCGCGCCGCTTCGAGCGCGACATAAACCGTCATCAGCTTCGTCACGGAGGCGGGATACCAAGCGGCGGTCGCCTGATCATGCGAGAGCACGGCCCCGGAAGAGACATCGATGACGATCGACGGCGTCGCGCGGGCGGGCGCAGCTGCGCAAATTGAGACAAACAATGCGGTAGCCGCTGCGATCAATGTGGACTTCGAGAAGGTCATCCGCTTAGCCCCATGAGACCCGTCGCCGAAACGCGCGGGCTCGCATGAAAACGCCAACTTTATAATAGCGCCAAAGGCGCAAAGCCGGGATAGGCCGAGATTTGGGCGATTCGGGGGCGGCGTTAGCGAACTGTTAACCGCAATTATTAAGAAAAGGCGCGACCGCGGCCAACGCTGCTTTCAGCGCGCGCGCTCCGGCTCGCCCTCGCCGCTTGGTAGAGGACAGATCGGGCAATTTGCCCGAGCCGTCCAGCCGATTGGAATCGGTTTAAAATATCGGCGCGGCCGCGACGGATGTGCTAATCTAAAGCTCGCGCGAGCTGCAGAAGCTCCAGCCATGCCTGCCTGGTCGATAGAGGGCGCGGGTCGCCCGAATCCGCTGGGCGCGTCTTTGCGGGTCCGCGCGCCTATGGACTCCGGCCCGTGATCGAAAAGCTTGAATTCCTGATCGCCGTCGCAAAAGAGAAGAGCTTCTCTCGCGCCGCGGAGATTTGCGGCGTCACGCAGCCCACGCTTTCGGCCGGCATCAAGCAGCTTGAAGATTCGCTCGGCGTGTTGCTCGTCAATCGTTCGTCGCGCTTTCACGGGCTGACGGCCGAAGGCGAGCGCGTGCTCGAATGGGCGAAGCGCATCGTCGGCGACGCGCGGGCGATGCGCCAGGAAGTCCGCACGCTCAAGGAAGGTCTCGTCGGCCAGTTGAAGATTGCGGTCATACCGACGGCGCTCGGCATCGTTTCGGCATTGACCACGCCCTATCGCGAGAAGCATCCAGGCGTACGTTTTTCGGTGATTTCCGCCTCGTCGAGCGAAGTGCTGACGATGCTCGACAATCTCGAGATCGACGCGGGCATTACCTATCTCGACAATGAGCCGCTCGGCCGGGTGCGTACAGTGCCGCTCTGTTCGGAGCGTTACCGTCTGTTGACCTTCGCGGACAAGCCGCTCGGCGACCGCGAATGCGTGACATGGGCCGAGATCGGCCACATCGAGTTGTGCTTGCTGACGCCCGATATGCAGAATCGTCGCATCGTCGAGCAGCTCATTCGCAAGGGCGGCGCAGAGCCCGTGCCGGCGCTGGAGTCGAACAGCGTCATCCTGCTCTTCGATCATGTGAAGTCCGGGCGCTGGGCGACCGTGCTGCCGGAAAAGCTCGCCAAGACGTTGGGTGTCGCGCCGCCCCTTCGCTCGATACCGATCGTCGAGCCGGAGGCGGTTCACCAAATTGGCCTTGTCGCGCCCCAGCGCGAGCCGGTGATTCCATTGGTCGCAGCGCTGGTCTCAGAGGCCAAGAAGCTCGCCGAGAGCCGAGCGCTTGGAGATTGATAGGTTTGGCCTATCGCGTAACGAAGGGTCGCTATTGATCGCGCCCTGGATTTCCGGCACTGTCCTCGGAACTAATCCAATAAGGAGCGGCCGTTAAGCGCAACGCTCTGGACTGAAGGGGAAGAAATGTCTGGCGCTGCTCAGTATAGCGACGAGCGCGCGCGGGAGATCATCGCCGCCCATATGGGCCTTGAGGGGCCCGCGATGCCGATTCTGCATGCGCTCCAGGAAGAATTCGGATATGTGCCGGACGCCGCCGTCAAGCAAATGGCCGAGGCGCTCAATATTTCCCGCGCCGAAATGCATGGCGTCGTCACCTTCTATCACGATTTCCGGCGCGCCCCGCACGGCCGCCACACGCTCAAACTGTGCCGCGCCGAATCCTGCCAATCTATGGGAGCGGAACGGCAGGCGCGGGCGTTCCTCGACAAATTGAAGCTCGACTGGGGCGGAACGACGCCGGATGGCGCTCTGACGGTCGAGCCGATCTACTGCCTGGGCCTGTGCGCGCATAGTCCTTCAGCGCTCTACGACGGCGAGCCGATCGGCTGCGTCGACGCTGAACGGCTTGACGAAATCGCCGCGGAGGCCCGGGACTGATGGCGAAAGTTTACATCCCGCTGGACATGGCCGCCGTCGCGATGGGCGCCGACAAACTGGCCGCCGCCGTCGCGCAAGAAGCCGCGGCCCGCGGCGAAAATGTCGAGATCGTCAGAAACGGCTCGCGTGGAATGCTCTGGCTCGAACCCCTGATAGAGGTGGAGACTCCAGCGGGCCGTGTCGGTTATGGACCGGCCAAGGTCAAGGATGTCGCCTCGCTGTTCGACGCCGGGTTCCTCGCCGGCGGCGCGCATCGGCTGAGCATTGGGATCGTCGACGAACATCCCTGGATGAAAAGGCAGAACCGCGTCACCTTCGTGCGCTGCGGCGTGATCGATCCGCTGTCGGTCGCCGAATATGAGGCGCATGACGGCTTCAAGGGTCTCCAGCGCGCCTTCGCGGTCGGGCCCGCGGCGGTTGTCGAGGAAGTCACCAAGTCGGGTCTGCGCGGCCGCGGCGGCGCGGGCTTTCCGACAGGCATTAAATGGAAGACGGTGGCCGACTGTCCGCCCGGCAAGAAATATGTGGTCGTCAACGCCGACGAAGGCGATTCCGGCACCTTCGCCGACCGCATGATCATGGAGGGCGACCCGCTCTCGCTGATCGAAGGCATGCTCATTTGCGGATACGCCGTCGGCGCCTCCAAGGGCTATGTCTATCTTCGTTCCGAATATCCGATCGTGGCCAAGGTCTTTCAGTCGGCGATCGAGAAGGCGCTTGAGGCGGGCTGGCTCGGCAACAACATCAAGGGCTCGGGTTTCGACTTTGACGTGGAGCTGCGCATTGGCGCCGGCGCCTATGTCTGCGGCGAGGAGACCTCGCTGCTCGAATCTCTCGAGGGCAAGCGCGGCATCGTGCGCGCCAAGCCGCCGCTGCCGGCGCATGTCGGTCTGTTCGGCAAGCCCACGGTCATCAACAACGTGCTGTCCATGGCGACCATACCGATGATCATGGAGAAGGGCGCGAAGCATTACGCCGACCTCGGCGTCGGCCGCTCGCGCGGCACCATGCCGCTGCAGATCGCCGGAAACGTAAAATATGGCGGCCTCTTCGAGACGGATTTCGGGATTCCGCTCGGCACGGTCGTCAACGAGATCGCCGGCGGCACCCGCTCGGGCCGTCCGGTCCGCGCGGTTCAGGTCGGAGGCCCGCTGGGGGCCTATGTGCCGGTGTCGCTTTTCGACCTTCCGATCGATTACGAAGCCTTCGCCGCCAAGGACAGCCTGATCGGCCATGGCGGCCTCGTCGTTTTCGACGACACCGTCGACATGTCCTGGATGGCGCGCTTTGGCATGGAATTCTGCGCGATCGAAAGCTGTGGCAAGTGCACGCCGTGCAGGCTTGGCTCGACGCGGGGCGTCGAAACGATCGACAAGATTCGCAGCGGCCAGAACGTCGACGCGAACATCGATCTTCTCAAAGATCTCTGCCATACGATGAGGTTTGGCTCGCTCTGTGCATTGGGCGGTTTTGCGCCCTATCCTGTAGAGAGCGCGCTTCGCCATTTTCCCGAGGACTTCCGCAAGTCGGCCCTTGAAGCCGCTGAGTGAGGTAGCCGCCATGACGCTGATCAAGGAAATCGATTACGGCACGCCCGAATCAAAAGCCGAGAAACTGGTTACGCTGACCATCGACGGCACGAGCGTCACCGTGCCGGAGGGCACGTCGATCATGCGTGCGGCGATGGAGATCGGCACCGAAATCCCCAAGCTCTGCGCCACCGACAGCATCAACGCTTTCGGCTCGTGCCGGCTATGCGTCATCGAGGTCGAGGGGCGCAATGGGACGCCGGCCTCCTGCACCACGCCGGTTGCGCAGGGAATCTCCGTCAAGACGCAGACTCCACGTCTCGCCGCGATCCGTCGCGGCGTTATGGAGCTTTATATTTCCGACCATCCGCTCGACTGTCTGACCTGCGCCGCCAATGGCGACTGCGAATTGCAGGACATGGCGGGCGCGGTGGGCCTGCGCGACGTGCGCTACGGCTATGACGGCGCCAATCATGTTTTTGCCCGCAACAATGGCGAAGTGAATTTCGACTGGAAGCCGAAGGACGAGTCGAACCCCTATTTCAGCTACGATCCCTCGAAGTGCATTGTCTGCAATCGCTGCGTGCGCGCCTGCGAGGAAGTGCAGGGGACCTTCGCGCTGACGATTTCTGGCCGCGGCTTCGATAGCCGCGTGTCGGCGGGCATGGACGAAGCCTTCATGGAATCGGAATGCGTGTCCTGCGGCGCTTGCGTCCAGGCCTGTCCGACTGCGACTCTGATCGAAAAATCGGTCATCGCCGTCGGCCAGCCCGAGCATTCCGCCGTCACCACCTGCGCCTATTGCGGCGTCGGCTGCACCTTCAAGGCGGAGATGCGCGGCGAGGAAGTGGTCCGCATGGTCCCCTGGAAGGACGGCAAGGCCAATCACGGCCATAGCTGCATCAAGGGCCGCTTCGCCTATGGCTACGCTCAGCACGGCGACCGCATTCTCGACCCGATGATCCGCGAGTCGATCGATCAGCCCTGGCGCGTGGTTTCCTGGGATGAGGCGATTGCTTTCGCCGCCGACCGGCTGAAGGCGACACAGGAGAAATACGGCAAGAACTCTGTCGGCGTGATCACCTCGTCGCGCTGCACGAATGAGGAGAGCTACCTCGTTCAAAAGCTCGCGCGTCAAGGCTTCCGCAACAACAACACCGACACCTGCGCGCGCGTCTGCCATTCGCCGACCGGCTACGGTCTGGCGCAGACCTTCGGCACCTCGGCGGGCACGCAGGATTTCGATTCGGTCGACGATGCCGACGTCATTCTCGTGATCGGCGCCAATCCCACCGACGCGCATCCGGTGTTCGGCTCGCGGATGAAGAAGCGCCTGCGCGAAGGCGCCAAGCTCATCGTCGTCGATCCGCGCCGCATCGACCTCGTGCGCTCGCCGCATGTCGAGGCCGACTATCACCTGCCGCTCAAGCCCGGCACCAATGTCGCGATGGTTACGGCGCTGGCGCATGTGATCGTGACGGAAGGGCTCGTCAATCTTGATTTCGTGAAGTCGCGCTGTGACTGGGACGAATTTCAGGATTGGGCGGAATTCGTCGCCCTGCCGAACAACAGCCCAGAGGCGATGGAAATGACGCTCGGCGTTCCGGCGGCTGACGTGCGCGCGGCCGCGCGTCTTTACGCCACCGGCGGCAACGGGGCGATCTATTATGGCCTCGGCGTCACCGAGCATAGCCAGGGTTCGACGACGGTCATGGGCATCGCCAATCTCGCCATGGCCACCGGCAATCTCGGTCGCCGCGGCGTCGGCGTGAACCCGCTGCGCGGCCAGAACAATGTGCAGGGCTCCTGCGACATGGGCTCGTTCCCGCACGAACTGCCGGGCTATCGCCACATCTCCAACGAAGCGGCGCGCCAGGTGTTCGAGAAGGATTGGGGCGTCACGCTCGATCCGGAGCCGGGACTGCGCATCCCGAATATGTTCGACTCGGCGATCGAGGGCACATTCAAAGGCCTCTATGTACAGGGCGAGGACATTCTGCAGTCCGACCCCGACACGCGGCATGTGTCGCGCGCGCTGGCGAATATGGACATCGTCATCGTGCAGGATCTCTTCCTAGTCGAGACGGCGAATTACGCGCATGTCTTCCTGCCGGGCGCGACCTTCCTCGAGAAGGACGGCACCTTCACTAACGCCGAGCGCCGCATCCAGCGCGTCACCAAGGTGATGCGGCCCAAGAACGGCTATGCTGACTGGGAAGTCACCCAGCTTCTCGCCAACAGGATGGGTCTCAACTGGAACTACACGCACGCCAGCGAGATCATGGACGAGATCGCGCGCCTGACGCCGTCCTTCGCCGGCGTGTCGTTCAAGCGCCTCGAGGAGGACGGCTCGGTGCAATGGCCGTGCAATGAGAACTCGCCGCATGGCATGCCGATCATGCACATCGACGGCTTCGCGCGCGGCAAGGGCAAATTCGTCATCACCGAATATGTCCCGACCGACGAGAGAGTCGGGCCGCGCTTTCCGCTGCTGCTCACGACCGGGCGTATCCTGTCGCAATATAATGTCGGCGCGCAGACGCGGCGCACCGAGAATTCGCAGTGGCATTCCGAGGACGTCCTCGAGATTCATCCGCATGACGCGGAGGATCGCGGCGTGCGCGATGGCGATTGGGTGAAAATTGCGAGCCGCGCCGGCGAGACGACGCTGCGCGCAAAGATTACCGATCGCGTCGCGCCGGGCGTCGTCTATACGACGTTCCATCATCCGACGACTCAGGCCAATGTGGTCACGACCGACAATTCCGACTGGGCGACCAATTGTCCCGAATATAAGGTCACTGCGGTTCAAGTCTCGACAACGAACGGGCCGACCGACTGGCAGCATCAGTATCGCGAGTTGACGGAGCATAGCCGTCGCATCGCGAGCGCGATCGACGCGGCCGAATGACGGAAACGCCGTCGCCGACACTGCGGGTGGAATGCCTGGCGCGCCGTCACGATGTGACGGCGCGTTCTTCTCGTGTCATCCCCGAAGAGACGCCGGTGGCCTTCACTTTCGGCGGCACAACTCACGCAGTGATGATGGCGACGCCGGCCGACTTGGAGGATTTCGCCATCGGCTTCGCACTCACCGAAGGGTTGATCGACTCGCCGGAGCAGGCGGGCGATGTTGACATTGTCGTCTCCGACGCCGGCATTGAGCTGCGCGCTTGGCTCAAGGGCGGTCGGCAGGAAGCCTATAGCGAGCGCCGTCGCTCGATGGCGGGACCGACGGGTTGCGGTCTCTGCGGCATCGAAAGTCTGGAGGCGGCGACGCGCGTTCTGCCGACGCTCGACAATGCGCTCAGCGTGCGCGCCGACGCCCTGATCGAGGCGATGGAACGCCTGCCCGCCCTTCAGAATTACAATCGGGAAACTCGCGCCATTCACGCCGCGGCCTTCTGGAATCCGGTTTCCGGCTTACTGATTGCGCGCGAAGACGTCGGCCGCCACAACGCCCTCGACAAGCTCGCCGGCGCGCTGACGCGGCAAGCGATCGCCGCGACGCAGGGCGTGGTGTTGATGACGAGCCGCGTTTCGGTCGAACTCGTGCAAAAGGCGGCGCGCATGGGCGCGCCGATCATCGCCGCCGTTTCGGCGCCGACCGCGCTCGCCGTGCGCAACGCGCAAGCATGCGGCATGACGCTTGTGGCGGTCATGCGCGGCCGCGATTTCGAAATCTTCACCCATCCAGGACGCATCCTCGAACAGGTTTCCGCACATGTCGCATGATTCGGTCGATAAGCTCGTCAAAATGGCCAACCAGATCGGTAAGTTCTTCGTGGCTCAGAAACATCCCGAAGGCGTTGCGAGCATGACGGAACATTTGAAGAAGTTCTGGGACCCGCGCATGCGCAATGCGATCATCGCTCATGTCGATCATGGCGGCGCCGGTCTCGATCCGATCGCGATCGAGGCGGTGAAGCGACTCGTACATGGGGCAGGCGCCGCCGCTTCAGAATCGCGCCCCGACGAGCACAGCTTTGACGGCTGAGCCGACAATTGATACGCCGACCGAGCGATGACGGACCAAACCTGCCCCTGCCGCGCGATGGACGCGCAACAACTCGCCTATTCCGCCTGCTGCGCGCCTTACATCGAGCAAGGACTGCCGGCGCCGACCGCCGAAGCGCTGATGCGATCGCGCTATACGGCGTTCGTGGTCGGCGACATCGATTATCTTGTCGACTCGCTCGCGCCGGAGTCGCGTCACGATTTCGACCGCAAGGCGATCACGCATTGGGCGCGCAGCTCGCAATGGCTGGGACTTGAAATCCTATCGACGGAGCAGGGACTGCCGGGCGATGAATCCGGCTATGTCGAGTTCGTCGCTCATTTCACCAGCGAAGGCGAGCGCTATGCGCATCGGGAGCGCTCGCTGTTCCGCCACGACGCGCAGGACGGTCGATGGTATTTCCTCGAAGAGGTCAATCGTAAGAACGCGCCGATCGTGAAGGGCAAGCAGACGGGCCGTAACGATCCTTGTCCCTGCGGCTCAGGCAAGAAATTCAAGAAGTGCTGCGGCGCAGCCGCATAAGGTCGGCGCCTTTAAGCTTTGCCGACAGAAGGGCGTAACGCGCGGAGCGCGCCGCATGTCGGAACATTCTCCAGGAGCAGGCGTTGTTTTCATATCCCTCTCCCGAGAAAGGAGTGCGAAATGGGTTTGAAGCCGAAACTTGGAGTAAACTGGCAACAGCTTATTTCTGGAGCGTCAGGCGCTCTCTCCGGAATGTTCCTCGTCACTCCCGCCTTTTCGGGCGAGCGTGCCGTCTATGTTCGCGAACCGCGACGCGCGGAGATTGAATATTGGCTGCGCAGTCGAAAATGATTCACCGAAGACTGCCTGTTGTGCGACAGGCAGTCTTTTCTTGCCCCAATTTCATGTGTTGGACCACCCTCGGCGGAAACGCCGCTTAACCTTCCGGATGTCGAGCAAGCAAAGCAAGCAGCTCGCTGATTCTTTTCGGCATCGGTTCGGAGAGACTCGCCTCATAGAAGCGCTTCAGCTCAGCCGCCAGCTGCGCGTTGAGTCCCAGGAAGGAGAGCAGCGCCGCCGCATCGGTTGGTCGTTGCACGAGCATTGTTCTGTCTCTCGGCGACTGCTTCTTGATCCTCTTATTCATTGCGAAGCGTTTTCGGCGGCGCGGATCGGGGAGGGGGCGGCGCCATCGCCAACAGGCGTGGGAAGGCCTCAGTCGTGTATTCAACAGTTTTCGGCGGCGAAATGTTCCCAAGAGCAGCCAAAACTTAATATCGGACTCTCTTGGGTCTTGGCCAAAGCGGAACGATGCGCTCGGAAGAGCGTTAATTGCGAAGGCCGCCGCTGCGGAGGAAGGTCGGATTGGCGCCGCGATCATTCTGGAAGGGCTATTTGAAACTATCGCTCGTGACCTGTCCGGTCGCGATGACGCCGGCCGCCACCGAAAGCGAAAAACTCCGCTTCCACATTCTTAACCGAAACACCGGCAATCGGGTCGTCAGCCAATATGTCGATTCGGTCTCCGGCGCGCCGGTCGGCGAAGACGACGCCGTAAGAGGCTATCCGCGCGGCGAAGATGATTATGTGTTACTCGAAGATGACGAACTCGACGCGCTCAGCCTCGACAGCACGCGAACGATCGATATTGGCGCCTTCGTTGCTGCGGACAGCATCGACTGGATCTGGTTCGACAAGCCCCATTATCTCGTTCCCGACGATCCGATCGGCGTCGAGGCTTTTTGCGTCATCCGCGACGCGATGAAGGCGACGAATACGGTCGGCCTGTCGCGACTCGTCATGTATCGGCGCGAGCGCGCGGTGATGGTCGAGCCGCGCGACAAGGGCCTGGTCTTATGGACCTTGCGCTTCGCTGACGAAGTGCGCGATCCCAAGGTTTATCTCGCCGACATCCGCGCCGAGACGCCGAATGCGAAAGCGCTCGGCCTGATTTCGAAATTGATCGAGGAGCGCAAGAGTCATTGGAGCCCGTCGATGGCTGATGATCCCGTTCAAGACCAGTTGCTCGACATCATTTCGGGAAAACGCAACGATCGCAAACCCGCGCGCGGCAGGAAGCAGGCACCGGCGAGCCCCGGCAATGTCGTCAATATCATGGATGCGTTGCGCAAGAGCATAAACGCGGACAAGCACGGCGCCAAACGCCGTTAGGCTCTCTGCTTCCTGGTGGGGTTGCCCGATTCGATCGGCGCCGCCGCCTGTCGAAATTCCGCCCAGGGATCGCTCTGCAAGGAATCGAGCCGAGCCAAGGTCTTCGCGATCGAGAAATAGGCGGGTCCGATAGCCGGACTGAGTTCGTCCCAGGCGAGCGGAACCGAGACGGGCGCGCCGCTGCGGGCGCGCGTCGAATAGGGCGCGACAGCGGTGGCGCCGCGTTGATTGCGTAGATAATCGACGAGGATTTTGCCGCGGCGCTTTGACTTCGCAATCGTCGAAACGAATTTGTCCGGGCTGTCCTTCGCCATCGCGTCGGCGATGCTTTTGGCGAAGGCCTTAGCTTGCGGCCATTCCGCCTTCGGCGTCACGGGGGACATCACATGGAGGCCCTTGCCGCCAGACGTCTTCACGAAAGCGGCGAGACCGAAGTCTTGAAGCCGGGCCTTCGTTTCTTGCGCCGCCGCGATGATCGACTCCCACGCGACATGCTCGCCGGGATCGAGATCCATGATGATGACGTCGGGACGCTCCCAGTCCGACGTCGTCGAGCCCCAGGGGTGAATCTCCAAGGCGGCCGACTGAACCAGCGCGAGCAGCCCATCGAGATTTTCAATGCTGAGCAGGGGCTCTTCTTCGGGCTCCTGAGGGTCGTTGATGAGAACGATTTTGCGATCGATGCCCTTCCAAGGGTGCTTTTGAAAGAATTTCTCTCCGTCAACGCCGTTCGGACAGCGCAGCAGCGCCAGCGGACGATTGACGATGAAGGGCGCGATATAGCGCCAGACGTCTGAGTAATAGTCCGCCAGCCCCTGCTTGGTGACGCCTTCTTCCGGCCAATAAAGGCGATCTGGATGGGTGAGCGTCACGGCGGTTTTCTCCGCTTTTGCGATGGCCCGCTTCGCTGGCGGCCCTTGCTCGCGAATGACGTCGCGCGGTTGCTTGTCTTCGCGCAGGCCCCGAAAGGAAGCGTGCCGGAGGATGTGATCGATCGTCCAGCCGCGAAATTCGACCTCCGCCACCAATTCGGGACGCACATAGCGCGCATGGCGCGCCGCCTCCGCGCCGAGGCGCGCGCCAAAAGGACTCGACGATGTGCGCAGCGGATCGAGCTTCACGAAAAGCTCATGCGCCATCGCGGTCGTAAATCCGGTCCCGACGCGGCCGACATGCCGCAGCGCTCCCTGCTGATAAACGCCGAGCACGAGGGCGCCGATCGCCCGTCGCGACACTGTCGACGGCGTATAGCCGGCAATGACGAATTCCTGACGTGCGAAGCATTTGGCCTTGATCCAACTCTTCACGCGGCCGGAGCGATAGGGCGAGTCCCGCAGCTTCGACACCACGCCTTCGAGACCGAGCCGACAGGCATGCGACAGCACGACCGCCCCGCTGTCATCGAAATGAGCGCTGAAACGAATCTTGTCGTCGGCCCCGTCGCCAAGAAGCCTCGCCAGCGCAGCCTTGCGTTCGAGCAGAGTTGCGCCGCGCAAATCATAGCCGTCGAGATAGAGAAGATCGAAGACCCAGTAGACGAAGCGGTCGCTGCGCCCTTCGCTCAGATCCGCCTGAAGCGCCGAGAAGTCGGAGACGCCCGAATTCGTCTCGACAATGATTTCGCCGTCGATGAGCGCCGAGCCGAGCGGCAGCGCGCGTAGCGCCGCGACGATCTCCTTGCCAAACTTCTTCGTCCAGTCGAGGCCGCTGCGCGAGAGGAGCCGCACGCGTCCCGCCTCGATGCGCGCCTGCACCCGATAGCCGTCGAATTTGATTTCGTGAACCCAGTCCTTGCTCGCCGGCGCGGCGCCGGCGCTGGCCTGCATCGGGGCGACGAAATTCGGCAGCTGAGCCTTCTTCGCGCCTTTCACGCGCGATGGCTCTATGTCCGACGCGGGCGCTTGACGCATGATCGCGGCGCCTGTCTTGACCGACCGGGATGTCGAGGCCTGCTTTGGCGCCGAGACTTTGTTAGCGATCGGCTTCGTCGGGCCCAACGCGAGATCGCCGAACGAGCGTCCGGTCTTCGCCGATCGCGGCATTTCCTCAAGTATGTCTTCGTCGTCAGGCGTTCGCGCAAATTCGTCCTGGCTCTTGATGAGAAGCCAATTGTCGTGCTTCTCGCGCGGCTTTCGCGCCATTCGCACGAGATGCCAGCGGCCGCCGAGCTTTTTGCCCTTCAACTCGAAATCGAGATGGCCCTTGGCGTAGCCCTTGTGCGGATCGCCGTCTGGAATCCAGACGCCTTTGTCCCAAACGATCACTTCCCCGGCGCCATATTGGCCTTGCGGAATGACGCCTTCAAAATTGCGATAGTCGAGAGGATGGTCCTCGACATGAACGGCGAGCCGCTTTTCGCCGGGCACGAGGCTCGGGCCTCGCGTGACCGCCCAGCTTTTCAGAACGCCGTCCATCTCCAGGCGAAGGTCGTAATGCAAACGCCGCGCGGCATGTTTCTGGATGACGAAGCTGCTGCCGGTCCTTCGACCGCCGCGTCCCTGCGGCTCGCGAGTCGCCGAAAAGTCGCGCTTCTTGCGATAGTCGGCGAGCGACATGCGCGATCAGCTCGCTTTCCGGCGCGCGGCGGCTGCTTTGGTCTTGCGGGGCGCCGCCCGCTTCTTGGCCGCGGGCTTTTCGCGCCCCTCCGACAGCGCCGCGCTTTCGCGCAGCGCTTCGAGCAGATTGACGACCTTTGCGTCTCGCGCCTTGCGCCGCGGCGCGATCGGCTTGCCTTCGAGCTTCGCCTTTACGAATTCGGCGAGCGCCGCCTCGTAGCGGTCTTCGAACGTCGATGGGTCGAAAGCGCCTCTCTTGGTGTCGATGATATGTTTGGCGAGCTGAAGCATTTCGCCCTGGACCTTCACCTCGGGCACTTCATCGAACGCCTGCTGCGCGGAGCGCACCTCATAGTCGAAATTCAGCGTGATCGCGAGAAGTCCGTCGCCATAGGCGCTGATCAGAATGGTGCGCGCGCGCCTGAAGAGCGCCGTTTTGGCGATGGCCGCGACCTTATTCTTGCGCAGGCCTTCACGTATCAGCACGAAGAGGTCGCTCGCGTCGCTCTGTGATGGCGAGAGATAGTACGGCTTGTCGAAATAGACAGTGTCGATCTCGACCCAATCCAAGAACGCCTCGATCGTCAGCGTCTTGTCGCTCTGAGGTCGCGCTTGCGCAATCTCATCTGGTTCGAGAACGACATAGTCGTTCTTGTCGACTTCATAGCCCTTGACCTGATCGCCGGAGTCAACCGGCGCGCCGGTCTCGCTGTCAACGAACGTCCGGCGCACGCGATGGCCCGTCGCGCGGTTGATCGTATGAAATGCAATTCTGTCGGACGTCGAAGTCGCTGAATAGAGCGCCACCGGACAGGCGAGCTCAGCAAGCTTGAGAGAGCCTTTCCAATTCGCTCTCGGCGGCAACGCATACCTCTTACGCTTGTCGGGCCATTGGCCGCGGCTGTCGCATTAGGCTTCGGGGGCCTTTGTCCTGTCAAGCTTTTCCGCAGGTTTCTACGCTGCGGCGTTCGCCGACGCTTTGGTGATGGCGTCCTGCGCCTCCTGGACCTTGTTCGTGAACTGAGATGTTACGCTCACGTCCTCTGCTCCGCTGTTGCAGTCCGCTTTGATTGTTCCTTGGCGAGCCGCGCTTGCGCTCGACTTATCCTCAAAAGCCGCACAGCCGATTTTCCAACGCCGAACACCCGGTCTGCGCCGATGGCGACCAGCGGCGCCGGTCGCCAGGATAAAACCGACAGGAGAGATCTATGTTCCAACGGCGCTCGATTTTGCGCAGCTTGAGTCTCGGAGGGAGAAGAGAAGGCCTAGCGAAGGAAGAAAAAAATTGCCGCTCACTTGAATGGCTCTTCCACGCCCGGCGGCAACGCGACATTGAAGCCTTGATTGATCCCCGAAAACATCTGGTAGAAGCCCGACAAAACCACAAGTTCGACGAACCCTTCGACGCCGAAAAGGTTGATCGCGTCGCTTTGAACGGGCTGCGGAATGTTTTGCCAGGACAATGTCGACTCGAGCACTTTTGAGACGACGTCATAGGGCGTCGCAGCAACCGCGCTCACATCCTCGCCCCGCTGCAGCGCGCCGATGAGCGACGATGGAACGCACGCCGCTTCGGCGTGTTGAATGTGGTCAACCCATTCGAAGGCCGCGCCGGTCCGGCGCGCAACGAAGAGCACGACGAATTGATAGACCTCGCGCGGCAGATGGCCTTTGAACTTCAAATAATAGCCAAGAGCTTCGATCTTCTCGCAAAGTTGCGGATGATTCATCAGCGCGGCATACGGGCCGCCGAAGCCTGCGCCTTGCGCCTTGCGTCGCTCGACCATGCGCTCGTAAAGCGCTCGATCGGCCGGCGACAGCGTTGAAGGATCGAAAGGCAACTGAGCCATAGGTTTTCGCTCACTCGTGGTAGGAATAGGCTGCGATCGCCTCGGCCCAGTCCTTCACCGGCGTCGTGAAGGCCTTATCTGCTTTGACGTCGATAAGGCAGGGGCCTTCGCCCTGCAGCGCTCGCTCGAACGCGCCGGCAAGATCGCCAGGCGCGCGCACGGTTTCGCCGCGAGCGCCCAAAGCTTGCGCGAAACCGGCCCAGTCATGATCTGGCAATCGCGTCAGTTCGTCGGGCGTCGGACCGAGTTTATGCGCGCGCAACCAGACATTGCCAAGCGCCGCATTGTTGATGACGACAAAGACGATCGGCAGCCGATAGCGCGCCGCAGTGGCGATTTCCATTCCGCCCATGCGCATGCAGCCATCGCCGGTGATGACCGCCACGCGCCGGCGCGGCTTTGCGCATTGTACGCCGATCGCGGCGCCGATCGCCCAGCCCATCGGGCCGAGATTGGTGGCGGATACATAGGTTTTTGGTTCGTAAGATTCCCAATAATGGCCGGCGAAGGCGCGATGCGCGCCGGAGTCCACGACCAGAACGCCGTCGCGTGGAAAAGCCTTTCTCAGTTCGCTGACGACGCGCGCCGGATGTATTGGAGCAGCGTCGCTCGCACAGTTTTCCGGATCTTGCAGCCGGGGCTTTGCGCGAATTTCAGCGACCCAGTTCGCGCGTGCGGCGCGCGTCGGCTCAAGCGCCGCGCGCAGCCTGTCGCTTTGATCGAGCAGATAACGCAGATAGGCGCCGCAGCTCCCCACGACGCCGCCGTCGTGGACATGCGTCCCGATGGCGGCGGGCAGCAAATTGACGCAGATCGACGCGTCGGGCTTCAGCTGCAGCGCCCAATGCATCGTGTCGCGCTCATTCAGTCCCGATCCCAAAACGATCAGCAGGTCGAGCGAGGGATCGGTCAGGGCGGCGCGGGCGTGGTGCGTCCCGGCATAGCCGAATACGCCGAGCGAGAGAGGGTGATCCTCGGCAAAAACGCCTTTGCCGCGCAAGGTCGTCGCGACAGGAATGCGCCACAGCTCGGCGAATTCCTTTAACGCGGCGGCGGCGTTCGAATGTTCGACGCCCGCTCCGGCGAGAATGGCGATCGTGACAGGCGGCTTGCCGTCGGGGCCGACTGAGAAATATCGTAGCGACTCTTCGGCGGCGGTCATCGACAGCGCGTCATTGTCGACCAGCGCCCGATCGATCGGAACGTGGCTGACCGAAAGCTCTGCGGCCAGACAGTCGCCGGGCAATGAGAGATGCACCGGCGCGGCGGGTCGGGTGCGAAGCTGCAGCAGCGCGTGCTGGAACAGATGCGGTATGTTCTTCGGATTGTCGATCGACGAGGAATAGCGGGTCAGCGGCTTCATGACTGTCACGTCGTCCAGCGTCTGCGGACTGGCGTCCTGAAACACCCCCAATCCCTCGAGAACCGTCGCCACTTCGCCGCTCAAGAGAAGAAGCGGCGAACCGTCGGTCTGCGCGGTCGCCACCGCGGTGACGGCGTTGGTCAGCCCAGGCCCGCCGATGCAGAGCGCCGCGCCGAAATTTCCGCTCGCCCGCGCATAGCCGTCGGCCATATAGGCGGCGCCGCCTTCCTGCGCGGCGACGATCGGCGTGAGCGCTTTCTGCCTGCCCAAAGCCGGCAGAAAGGGGTCGACGAGACCGCCGGGCACCATGAACAAATGGTCGAGTCCTTCGCTCGCCAGCGCTTCGAGGATGAAATCGACCCCTAGGGGCATTTTGCGCTCCAGTTCAAGACTCGCGCGTCCGGCTTTGGCGCGCGAATTGTTGTTGGCGAAGCATATAGTCGGGCGCAAGCTTCACGATCAATCGGGATTTGGTTGGATCGCCGGATGCGCGGCTCCGAGACTCGCTAGTTCTTGACGTCGATGGCGCGTAGCTCTTCCGGCGCAAGCGTCTCGGCTTCGTCTTTGAGCTCGACGCCGGTGAGCTGACGCCGACGGGCCTCATTGCAAAGATAAAGCAGCTTTCGCGCCGCCTCGTCATAGGCGAGGCCTTGCGGGCGAATATTCGACAGGCAATTGCGCTCGGCTTCGGTGCGGCCGACGCGCGGCGCAAAAGTAAGATAGACGCCCAGGCTATCAGGCGAGGAGAGCCCGGGCCGCTCGCCGATGAGCACCGCCGCGAGTCTGGCGCCAAGCGTTTCGCCAATATCGTCGCCAAGCGCGACGCGCCCCTGTTCGGCGAGCACGATCGGCGCGATCTTCCACGATGTTCGATCGAGGGATGAGAGCGTCCTTTCTAGGATCGGAATCGCGTGCCTGGCGATGGCGCGGGCGGACAGTCCTTCGGCGATGACGAATGCAAGGTCGTAATCGCCTGCGAAGGATTTCAGCCGCTCGCGGGATTCGTCATCCAGTCTTCGGCCAAGGTCCGGGCGCAGCAGGAAGCTGCGCCGATCGCGCGCGGCGCTCCTGACGCGAACCGCCGGCAGCCCGCGTGACGTCAGTTCATCGAAGAGCGTGTCGACGTCGAGCCGCTCTTCGACCGCGTCGCGCGCCTCGGCGTGCGCCAATTGAAAGTCCAGAGTGGCGCGCGTCGTGACCCCCGCGCCGGCGCGCGGCAGGAAAATTCGCGCCGGCGTCGCCGAGCGCAGTTTCGAAATCATGTCGGGAGGCGCCGGGCGACGATCCGCCATCTCACGCTCTTTCGAGAAGAGGCGCGAAGGACGCGGGAAGCGCCTGCGGCTGCGGCTCGCCGCGCGCATCGCCGAGCCCCACGTCAGTCAGCCATTGCGCGAATTCCGGCGCCGGCGCCAGATCGAGCATGCGCCGTACGGCGAGCACGTCATGATAGGAGGTGCTTTGGTAATTCAGCATGACGTCGTCCGCGCCGGGAACGCCCATGACATAATTGACGCCGGCGACGGCGAGCAGCGTCAGCAAATCGTCCATATCATTCTGGTCGGCTTCGGCGTGGTTGGTATAACAGACGTCGCAGCCCATCGGCAGTCCAAGCAGCTTGCCGCAGAAATGGTCTTCGAGCGCCGCCCGCGTGATCTGCTTGCCGTCGAAGAGATATTCCGGCCCGATAAATCCGACGACCGTATTGATCAGCAGGGGATCGAACATTCGCGCGACGCCATAGGCGCGCGCTTCAAGCGTCTGCTGATCGCAATTCCAATGGGCGTTGGCCGAAAGCGCGCTGCCCTGGCCAGTTTCGAAATACATGACATTGTCGCCGATTGTCCCGCGCTTCAACGCGAGCGCCGCTGCGTGAGCTTCGCGCAATAGCGCCAGATCAATCCCAAAGCTTGCATTGGCGGCCTGTGTGCCGCCGATCGACTGAAAAACCAGATCGACCGGCGCTTGCCGCGCCATGAGCTGCAACGTCGTTGTGACATGAGCGAGCACGCAGGACTGAGTCGGAATATTCAGCGTCTCGCGCAATTCGTCGAGAAGGCGCAGGAGTTCATAGCACTGTTCCGGACTGTCGGACGCCGGATTGACGCCGATGACGGCGTCGCCATTGCCGAGCAGCAGCCCGTCTATCGCGCTGGCGAGAACGCCGCGCGCGTCATCGGTCGGATGGTTGGGCTGAATGCGCGACGACAATCGTCCGCGCAGGCCGAGCGTGTTGCGAAATCTGGTGACGACGCGCCGCTTGGCGGCGATCAGAATGAGGTCTTGGTTGCGGCAGATTTTCGAGACCGCCGCCACCATTTCGGGCGTGAGCCCGAAAGTCAGAGCCGCGAGCGCTTCCTCATCGGCGGCGTCGGAGAGAAGCCAGTCGCGAAATTCGCCGACGGTGAGAGAGGCGATCGGCGCAAAGGCCATTCGATCATGACTGTCGAGGATCAGTCGCGTGACTTCGTCTTCTTCATAGGGAACGAGCGCTTCATTCAGGAACACGCTCAACGGGAGATCGGCGAGCGCCATCTGCGCGGCGACGCGCTCAGCCGCGCTCGCCGCTGCAATTCCGGCGAGACAATCTCCCGAACGCAGCGGAGTGGCCTTCGCCATCAGCGATTTGAGATCGGGAAACCCATAACGCGTTCCGCGAATCGTCGTCCCATACATGGCTCGACCTCGAACGACCGTTTCTCAGGCTAGGGCGCCGATGCGAACATGTCACCTTGCCGGCCTATGGTTTTCCCCAGCGCCGTCGCAGCCCATGGCCTTTGCGCCCGGCCCGCATATACTAGCAAAGTCAAAGTTTGTTTCGTGCCGCCGGAGCCGATGTCAGCCCATACCGCAGACCCCGAAACTTTTATACGCGCGCTACCGCTCTGGCGCGGGCCGATCGACATCGCGCCCTTGCTCGGAGGCATCACCAATAAGAACTATGTCGTCGCCGACGGCGACCGGCGCGTCGTCGTTCGCCTCGGCGGCGACATCCCGGTTCATGGCGTGATGCGCTTCAATGAATTGGCGGCGAGCAGGGCCGCGGGCGCCGCCGGCGTGTCGCCGAAGGTTCTTTATTCGGCGCCGATGGCGCTCGCGCTCGAATTTATTTCCGGCCGCACCTATGAAGCTCAGGACGTGCGCGCAAATCGTCGGCGCTGCGTCGATCTCGTCAAGCGCGTTCATCGCGAGCTTGCACGGCATTTGCGCGGGCCGACGCTGGCGTTCAACGTCTTTCATGTGATCCGCGACTACGCCCACACGCTCGCCGACGACCAAAGCCGGATCGCGCCGCAATTGCCGCGTTTGCTCGCGGCGAGCGAAGTCCTGGAAAAATCCGTCGGTCCGATCGATCTCGTTTTTGGCCACAATGACCTCCTCGCCGCCAATTTCATCGATGACGGACGACGCCTTTGGCTCGTCGATTGGGATTATACGGGCTGGAATTCGCCGCTGTTCGATCTTGGCGGGCTCTCGTCGAACAACGGCTTCGACGCCGCGGACGACGACGCGATGCTTGAGGAATATTTCGAATCGGCGCCCACCGATGCGCTGCGCCGCCGGTTCAAGGCGATGCTGTGCGCCTCGCTCCTGCGCGAGGCGCTGTGGAGTTTTGTGTCGGAAAGCCGATCGGCGATCGATTTCGACTATGTCTCTTATTCCGATGAAAATATGAGTCGCTTCGAGGGCGCCTGGGCGGCGTTCCAGCGGATGGAAAAGGCATGACCGATCTTCCGCGAAGCGCGCAGATTGTCGTTGTCGGCGGCGGCATCGTCGGATGCTCGGTCGCTTACCACCTCGCCAAGCGCGGCGTCGAGACGCTGCTCATTGAACGCCATCAACTCTCATCGGGGTCGACATGGCATGCCGCCGGACTCATTGGCCAGTTGCGGACCAACGCCAATATCACCAAGCTGCTTGGCTATTCGGTCGAGCTTTACGATCGGCTCGAAGCAGAGACCGGCTATGCCACCGGCTGGCGGCGAAATGGCGGGCTACGCCTCGCATGCAACGCCGATCGATGGATCGAAGTCAAACGGCAGGCTACGTCCGCGAGGAGTTTCGGCCTGGAGATGCAGCTTCTGAGCGCCAAGGAGGCGCAGGCGCTCTGGCCGCTGATGAATGTCGATGATGTCGTCGGCGCGGCTTTCCTGCCGACTGACGGACAGGCGAATCCTTCAGACATCACCCAGGCGCTGGCGAAGGGCGCGCGGCTCGCCGGCGCGAAGCTTGTCGAAGGCGTCGCCGTGACGGATTTCGTCATCGAGAACGAATGCGTGCGCGGGGTCGCCACCAATCGCGGCCCCGTCTCCTGCGAAAAGCTGGTGCTCTGTGCCGGTCTGTGGACGCAGCCGCTCGCCGCGCGCGCCGGCGTCGCCGTTCCGCTCTCCGCGGTTCACCATCAATATATCGTGACCGAAAAAATCGACGGCGTGACCAGCAATCTGCCGACACTGCGCGATCCGGATCGGCTGACCTACTACAAGGAAGAGGTCGGCGGCCTCGTCATGGGCGGCTATGAGCCCAATCCCGTGCCCTGGTCGTCGGGCGTCGTTCCCGAGGATTTCGCCTTCCGGCTTCTTGAAGACGACTGGGATCATTTCGAGCCGATCATGAATCTTGCGCTCGGCCGCGTGCCGGCGCTCGCCGGGGCTGGCGTCAAGCAGATGATCAACGGCCTCGAAAGCTTCACGCCCGACGGCAATTGGATGATCGGCGAAGCGCCGGAGGTGCGCAATTTCTTCATCGGCGCTGGCTTCAACGCCTTCGGCATCGCCTCTGCCGGCGGGGCCGGCATGGCGCTTGCGGAATGGGCGGCCGACGGCGAACAGCCGTTCGATCTCTGGCCGGTCGACATAAGCCGCTTCGGCGCGCCGCATAGGGATCCGGCCTGGGTGCGCGTGCGGACGCTCGAAGCCTATGCGCGCCACTACAGCATCGCCTGGCCCTTCGAAGAGTTTACCTCTGGACGGCCGCTGCGGCGTTCGCCTTTATATGAGCGGCTGAAGGCTAAAGGCGCGTGCTTCGGCGAGAAGATGGGTTTCGAACGGCCCAACTGGTTCGCGAATCTGAGCGTCGGCGAAGAGCCGGTGGATCGCTATTCTTTCGGCCGGCCGGGATGGTTCGACGCCGTCGGGCGCGAGCATCGCGTCTGCCGGGAGGCGGCGGCGTTGTTCGACCAGACGAGCTTCGCCAAGGCGCTCGTCGTCGGCAAGGACGCCGAAGCGGCGCTGTCCTGGATCGCCGCGAACGATGTCGCCAAGCCGCCCGGCGCCGTCGCCTACACGCAATTGTTGAACGCCAAAGGCGGAATCGAAAGCGATCTGACGATCACGCGCTTGGCGAAGGATCGCTTCTATGTCGTGACCGGGACGGCCTTCGGCACGCATGACTTCGATTGGATCAGGCGATCGATTCCTCAAGGATTGGACGCGACCCTCGTCGACGTCACTTCTGCGAATTCGGTATTGGCGTTGATGGGACCGCGCGCCCGCGACATTCTGCAATCCTGCTGCGACGATGATCTTGCAAACGCCGCCTTTCCTTTTATGAGCGCCCGCGAAATCCGCTTGGCCGGCGCGCCGGTTCTGGCGATCCGCGTCACTTATGTCGGCGAACTCGGCTGGGAGCTTCACATCCCTGTCGATTTCGCGGTCTCGGTCTATGACGCGCTTGTCGAGGCGAGCGCGCCGTTCGGACTTGTCGACTCCGGATACAGGGCGATCGAATCCCTTCGTCTGGAAAAGGGCTACCGCGCCTGGGGCGCCGATATCGGTCCCGATCATACGCCACCGATGGCGGGCCTGGGCTTCGCCGTCAAGATGAAGTCCGGCGCGCCGTTTCAGGGCAGGGAGGCGCTCGTTCGATTGGCCGGTGCGCCCTTGCCGCGCCTTCTCGCCGGCTTCGTTGTCGATGACCCTGACATCACGTTGCTGGGACGCGAAACCATCTATCGCAACGGCGCGCGGGTCGGCTGGCTGTCGAGCGGCGGCTATGGTTATTCGATCGGCAAGGCGATCGGCTACGGCTACGTTCGTCACCCCGACGGCGTCGATCCGACCTTTGTCCTCTCGGGCGACTATCAGCTTGAAATAGCCGGCGAGCGCCGGCCGGCGGCCGTCTCGCTATCGCCATTTTACGACCCCAAGGGCGAGCGCATTCGCGCCTGACCGCTGCGCCTATGCGTCGAGATGCTGACCGGCGCCTGCCGCCGCGTCGCCGACGTCGCGCGGGGCGTCAAATGTCGAGATCGTCTCCTCGACCGCGTCGAGCGCAAAATCGAGGTCATCTTGAGAGATGACGAAGGGCGGCGCTAGGCGAACGACGGTGCGATGCGTGGCGGTCGTCAGCACCCCCTTGGCGATCAGCTTCTCGCACACTTCTCGCGCGTTCGCATAGCGCGGGTCCAGCTCCACGCCAGCCCATAGGCCGCGGCCGCGAATCTCCTTGATCGCTGGTAGGCGCATCGCGTCCAGCCGTTGCAGCATTCTCGCGCCGAGCGCCTGACTGCGCTCGACCAGCCGCTCATCGCGAATGACGCATAGCGCTTCGAGCCCGACGGCGGCGGCCAGAGTGTTGCCGCCGAAGGTCGACCCATGCGAGCCAGGCGTGAACACGTCCATCACTTCACGCTTCGCCACGAAGGCGGAAACCGGCAGCACGCCGCCGCCGAGCGCCTTACCGAGCGTGACGCCATCGGGGAGGACCTTCTCATGTTCGAAGGCGAACCACGTTCCGCTGCGTCCCAACCCGGATTGCACCTCGTCGAGCAGCAGCAAGACGCCGCGCGCGTCGCACAGCCGGCGGAGCCCCGCGAGCCAGCCGTCGGGCGGTACGATGATGCCCGCTTCGCCCTGGATCGGTTCGACCAAAATGGCGGCGGTATTGGGCGTGACGGCGGCTTCGAACGCCGCGAGATCGCCAAAGCGCGCCGCGCGAAAGCCCGGCATGAACGGACCGAATCCGTCGCGATATTCGCTCTCCGACGAAAAACTGATGATCGTCGTGGTGCGGCCGTGAAAATTGCCTTCGGCGACGATGATCTCCGGATCGGCGATCCCTTTGACGCGACTGCCCCAGCGCCGCGCCGCCTTGATCGCCGTCTCGACAGCCTCGGCCCCGGTATTCATCGGCAGAGCGGCGTCGAGCCCCGTGACTTTGCAGAGTTCGTCGAGAAACGGGCCGAGCCTGTCATCGTAAAAAGCGCGGGACGGCACGGCGAGACGCTGTGCCTGCTCGGCAAGCTTGGCAAGAATGCGCGGATGAGCGTGGCCAAGGCTGACCGCCGAATAGGCGCTCATCATGTCGATGTAGCGCCGGCCTTCCACGTCCCATAGATAGGCGCCCTGTCCGCGCGCGAGCATGACGGGCAGCGGATCGTAGTTTCCGGCGACGTGCGAGTTCCTGAACGTGGAGCGATCCATTTCCGAGAGCTTTTTGCGCGCATCCGCATGAGAAAGGCGCGTGAGGACATTTGCGTGATTAAAGCATACATAGGCGGATACGACAGGCTGCGCCAGCCGCATAAGTCATGACCATCATCGGGAGTCGAAATGGAGGCGCGCGTTCCGCATGCCGATGTGGCCGCCGAAACTGCGGCCCTTCTGGAACAATTTGGCGTGGATTCTCGCAGGTTCACGCGAGGGTCTCTGACCATACGCACGCCGATTACCGGCGAGATCGTCGCGCATGTCGAGAGCGCCGAATCAATGATCGCGCAGCAGACCATCGCGCGCGCCGAGGCTGCGTTTCACGTCTGGCGCAGCCTCCCGGCGCCGCGCCGGGGCGAGTTCGTGCGCCTGCTTGGCGAAGAGCTGCGCACGGCCAAGGCCGAGCTGGCGCACCTCGTCACGATCGAGGCCGGGAAAATTACGACGGAAGGTCTCGGCGAAGTTCAGGAGATGATCGACATCTGCGACCTCGCCGTCGGCCTGTCGCGGCAGCTCCACGGATTGACCATCGCCACCGAACGCCGCGGCCATCGCATGATGGAGACATGGCATCCGCTGGGCGTCGCCGGCGTCATCACCAGCTTCAACTTTCCCGTCGCCGTCTGGGCTTGGAATGCGGCGCTCGCGCTCGTCTGCGGGAATGCGGTAGTGTGGAAGCCGTCGGAAAAAACTCCGCTCGTCGCGCTGGCGACGCAGGCGCTCGTCGAGCGCGCCGCCGGGCGTTTCGGCGATGCGCCGGAGGGTCTTTGCAGCCTGCTCGTGGGCGGGCGCGAGATCGGCGAGGCGCTGGTCGAAGACGCCCGGGTCCGGCTGGTTTCCGCGACAGGGTCGACCGCCATGGGCCGCGCCGTCGCGCCGCGCCTCGCGCGCCGTTTTGCGCGATCGATCCTCGAACTTGGCGGCAACAACGCCGCCATCGTGTGCGCCTCCGCGCCGCTCGACCTCACGGGGCGGGCGATCGCCTTCGCGGCGATGGGCACGGCGGGCCAGCGCTGCACGAGCTTGCGCCGCCTGATCGTGCATGAAGACGTTCATGACGAGCTTCTCACGCGGTTGCGACGCGCGTACGCTTCAGTTTCTGTCGGCGATCCTCGTGACGCCTCTACGCTCATTGGCCCGCTGATCGACGAGAGCGCCTATGCGGCGATGCGCGCCGCACTCGACGACGCCCGCGGCGCGGGGGGCGCTGTCTTTGGCGGCGAACGCCTGCTTGCGGAAAAATATCCCGACGCCTTCTATGTGCGTCCGGCGCTGGTGGACATGCCGGACCAGGCGGAGGTCGTGCGGCGCGAGACATTCGCGCCCATCCTCTATGTGATGAAATTCCGCAGCCTCGACGAAGCGATCAGGCTGAACAATGATGTCGCGCATGGGTTGGCGTCGTCGATCTTCACGGCGCGTCTCGATGAAGCCGAAAGATTCATGGCCGCCGACGGCTCTGACTGCGGCATCGCCAATGTGAACATCGGGCCGTCCGGCGCCGAAATCGGCGGGGCGTTCGGCGGCGAGAAGGATACGGGCGGCGGCCGCGAAGCGGGCTCCGACTGCTGGAAGTCCTACATGCGCCGCGCCACCAACACGATCAATTATTCGGGCGAATTGCCGCTGGCCCAGGGGGTCAAATTCGATTTGGAGGCTTAGCCCCAATGCTGCTGCATGATTTTCCCGCGCCGAATACCTAAATGCGGGGAGCGACCATCGATCGGTCAGGGCTGCGATGAACGAGTCTTCTGCTTCCGCCGACGCCATTCGGGCGATGTTCGCCTCGGCGATATCGGACATGTATCAGGCGGAAGCGCCGCAGTATCGGGCGATGAAGGCGCTTGTCGCCGACATCAATCGGCAGGCGCTCGGCGACGACCCGCAGCTTGAGCGCCGGTTGCTGGAGAGAGACGAACTCGGACGACTCGACGTCGAACGCCATGGCGCCATTCGCGTCGGAACGGCCGAAGAATTGTCGATGCTGCGCCGGCTGTTCGCGATTATGGGAATGGCGCCGGTCGGCTATTACGATTTGTCGGTCGCTGGACTTCCCGTGCATTCGACCGCCTTCCGGCCGATCGGCGAAGCCGCGATGCGGGCGTGCCCGTTTCGTATCTTCGCCTCGCTTCTCAGACTGGATCTCATCGCCGATCCGCAAGCGCGAGAGATCGCGGCAAGGGTTCTCGCTCAGCGCGACATATTCACGCCGCGCTGCCGCATGCTGATCGATATCCACGAGATGCGTGGCTTTGACGATGACGAGGCGCGCGAATTCGTCATTGAAGCGACACAGACGTTTCGCTGGAACGGGCAGGCGACGGTCTCATCCGACGTCTATCAGAAGCTCTATGCGACGCATCCGCTGCTCGCCGACATTGTTTGCTTCAAAGGGCCGCATATCAACCATCTCACCTTGCATGCGCTCGATATCGACGCCGTGCATGCCGCAATGGCGGTGCGCGGCATGAATCCGAAGGCGATTATCGAAGGGCCGCCGCGCTGGCGCTGCCCCATTCTGCTGCGCCAGACGAGCTTTAGGGCGAGTCCCGAGCCTGTCGACTTCATCGAGGAAGGCGGCCGGCGCGTCGCCGGAGCACATGCCGCGCGCTTCGGCGAGATCGAACAGAGAGGCGCCGCGCTGACCGCAAAGGGCCGCGCGCTTTACGACAGGATTCTCGCCGAGGCGCAGGCCGAGGCTCCGCTCGCGACAGATGGCGCAAATGCAGTTGCCTTCAACGCGGCGCTGACCCGACGCTTTGCGGCGTTCCCCGACGATGATGAGACGCTGAGACGCGAGAAGCTCGCTTTCTTCCGCTATTCTCCCGATGCAAGCGCGCGGGCAGGGGAGCCGGCGTCCCATCCGTCGCTGGAGGATCTTCTGCGGAGCGGAGTTCTGCGCGCCGAACCGATTCTTTACGAAGATTTTCTGCCGGTCAGCGCCGCCGGCATTTTTCGCTCGAATCTCGGGGATCAACGGGCGGAAGAATTCATCGAGCGCGCCGACCGATGCGCCTTCGAGACGGCGCTCGGCGCGCCGGTCGTTGACGAACTCGCGCTCTATGAAGAGGCGGAAACGCGCTCTCTCGCAATAAGCCTTGAGGCGCTTGGCCTCGATTGCGTCGCCGCTTCGCAACCTTGAAAAAACGCGCCGAGCGGAAATCGACGCGATGTTGGCGGCTCTGGTCGAGAAAAACGGCGAACGTTTCCGCTGTGCGAGCAACCGAGCTTTAGCGCGCTATTTACCGTAGCGGCGCCGCTTGGGAGCGGGCGAGGTCAAGGGAATGACCATGGACAGCGCGCGATATCACAAGGCCAGCATCGGCGACCGTTTGCTTCAGCCGGAAACGCTGATGTTGAGTTATGGCTATGACCCGGCGCTGTCTGAAGGGTCGGTCAAGCCGCCGGTGTTTCTGACCTCGACCTTCGTGTTTCGAACCGCCGAGCACGGCCGTGACTTCTTCGACTATATGGCCGGCCGTCGCGCGCCGCCAGAAGGCGAAGAGTCCGGCCTCGTCTATTCGCGCTTCAACCATCCCAATCTCGAGATTGTCGAGGATCGTCTGGCGATCTACGAACATGCCGAATGCGGTCTCGTCTTTTCCTCCGGCATGTCGGCGATCGTCACGACGATTCTTTCGTTTGCGCGACCCGGAGAAACCATTCTGCGCAGCCGTCCGCTCTATGGCGGCACTGAAGTTCTCATCGACAAGACGCTCGCCCCGTTCGGCTTGACGGGCGTCGGCTTCACGGACGGGCTTGACGAAGAAAACATCCGCGCCGCCGCCGAACGCGCGATGAGCATCGGGCGGATTGCGATGATTTTCATCGAGACGCCGTCCAATCCGATGAACAGCCTCGTCGACGTCGCGCTGGTGCGGCGCATCGCCGAAGACATCGAGGCGAAGCAGGGCGCGCGCCCGGTCATTTGCTGCGACAATACGCTGCTCGGCCCGGTTTTCCAGTCGCCGCTGCGCCACGGCGCCGATCTGTCACTCTATTCGCTGACCAAATATGTCGGCGGACATAGCGATCTCATCGGCGGCGCTGTCGTCGGCGACTGCGCGCATCTCAAGACGATTCGGGCGATGCGCAGCGCCATCGGCACACAGCTCGATCCGCATTCCTGCTGGATGCTCGGCCGGTCGCTCGAAACCCTGTCGTTGCGCATGAACCGGGCCGCCGAGAACGCGGCGATCGTCGCGACATTTCTGGCGGGCCACTCCAAAGTCGCCTGCGTTCATTACCCGCCGCTGCTGCCGCCCGATCATCCCCAGCGCATGCTGATGGAGCGTCAGTCCACATCTGCCGGTTCGACCTTCTCATTTGAGGTCGTCGGCGGGCAGGCGGAGGCTTTCGCCTTTCTCAATCGACTTCAGATTTTCAAGCTCGCCGTGAGTCTGGGCGGCTCGGAATCCTTGATCTGCCACCCGGCGACCACGGTGCATTCGGGGCTGACCGAGGACGCCCGGCAGGAAATCGGCATCACGCCGTCGCTCATTCGCGCCTCGATCGGCATCGAGCATCCCGACGATCTCATCGCCGACCTCACGCTGGCGTTTGGTTGAGTAAGCGTGGGCTTTACCTCTGGCGGTCGGAAGCGTCGCGCCGGGCCCTGTCAAAACGCCGCGCGCGGACATATGTATCAACTGTCTGTTAGCGGTCCGAAATCGAGCAGAGACTGGACAATGAGAATAGCTAAGGAAATACGAGACGACCGCACCGTTTTGAGCATCCAGGAAGATCGCATCGATGCGCATAATTCCGGCGAGCTTAAGAATCTGGTCCTAAAAACGCTAGAAGGCGGCGCACAAAACTTGGTGATCGATCTCGCGAGAGTTCAATTCATCGACAGTTCGGGTCTGGGCGCTCTACTTTCCGGCTATAAAAACGCGAATTTGCGCTCGAGCGGGTTCGCTTTGGCGGGGCTACAGCCGCGCGTCAGATCGATGTTCGAATTGACGCGGCTACATAGAGTTTTCGACATTTATCCAAGCCTGCAACTGGCGCTGAGCGCCTGAATGGGGACGGGCGGTGATCGAAATGTGCGAGACGGCGGTCAATCTGGACATTGTCGTTCCCAATGAAACGCGATATCTGCGTTTTGTTGGCGCGATCGCCGAACAACTCGCGAAAGAGTTGGACGTTCAGGAGGATAAGCGCGACACTCTCGCTTTCCATCTCAATCTTGCGCTGACCGAAGCCGTCGCCAACGCGATTCAATACAGCGCCGCAGCGAGCGCGAAGGACTCCGTTCGGATCTGTCTTTCCGTCAAGGATTCCTATCTTTCCGTGCGCGTCTTCGATCATGGCGGCGGCTTCGATCTTGCCGCCGTGCCGGCACCCGACTTTGACGAACTTGGCGAACGCGGCCGCGGCATATTCTTCATCCGTTCGGTGATGGACTCGGTTCAATATTCCAAGACGGATTCGGGCAATGTGCTCGAAATGCGCAAGAAGATCGCTTAGCCCTCCCGTGCTCGGTCCTCCGGAAACATCGGCGCATGAGATTTATCGCCCTGCTGACTGGGATACGGCGGTTCGCCGCTTCCTGAGGCGCGCCGGACGCCATGTTGGACATGAATTGTCGGCGGATGCGCTTCGCGGTCTGCCGAAGTCCTATCGCCATCTCACGCCGGCTGCGCGCGCCGCGCGCGACATAGCGCTGATCGGGATCAACGACGACAGCGCGCGCGACATCGTCGAACTTCGCCCGCTGCGCGGCGCCGGCCTCGGCGAAGCGGGCTACGAGATTCGCCTCATCGGCGTGAGGGAGCGTTCGCTGGACGAACTCCTGCCGGTGCTGCAGAATCTGGGATTGCGCGTCTCGGACCAGATCAGGTTCAAGCTCGATATCGGCGCCGAGCCATGGTTCATCCGAAGTTTTACCGTTGAGCCCTCGGCGCAGATTGGAACGAACCTCGCGCGATGTCGTCGTCGACTGTTGGAAGCGCTCAAAGCGGTGTTTTCCGCTGAAGTCGAAAGCGACGACCTGAACGGCCTGATCCTGGCGACTGAGCTCGATTGGCGGCAGATCGATCTCTTTCGCGCTTACTGCAATTACTATCAGCAACTCGGCGTGCGGCTCGGCCGCGCCCGCATCTATCGTGGGCTATTGCGAAATCCGGCGGCCGTCGAGCTGCTGTATCGCTATTTCGAAGCGCGGTTCAAACCGGATCGCGGGGGACGCGATTCTTTCGAGACCGAGCTTGAATTGCTCACGCCGATCAGGGCTCAACTCGTCGAGGTTCTCGATAAGGTCGCCGACAGCGGCGACGATCGCATCTTGCGCGACCTTTTCAATCTCATTGACGCCACGGTGCGCACCAACTTCTACTTTTCGGGCGAGTGGGCGCGGAGATTCATCGCTCTCAAGATCAGCAGTCTCGGCGTGTTCAACATGCCGGCTCCAAAGCCCATGGCCGAGATTTACGTTCATTCGGCCTCGATGGAAGGCATCCACCTTCGCGGCGCGAAGGTCGCGCGCGGCGGCATTCGCTGGTCGGACAGGCCGGAGGATTTTCGCGGCGAAATCCTCGCCCTGATGCAGACCCAGATGATCAAAAACGCGCTCATCGTGCCGCAGGGCGCCAAGGGCGGTTTTATCCTGAAACTTCCCTTTGAGGACGCGACGCAGCGACAGCAGCTGGGGAAGGAGGCCTATTCGCAGTTCTTGCGCGGTCTTCTCGATCTGACTGACAATCTGCAAGACTCGAAAATCGTTCAGCCGCCGGAGCTTGTCGCCTACGACGATCCAGATCCCTATCTCGTCGTTGCGGCTGACAAGGGAACGGCGACCTGGGCCGACGTCGCCAATGAGATTTCTAAGACTTACGATTTCTGGCTCGGCGACGCCTTTGCCAGCGGCGGCGAGCATGGCTATCACCACAAGCGGTTAGGCATTACCGCGCGCGGCGCTTGGGTCTGCGTGAGACGGCACTTTTATGAGCTTGGTCGCAATGTCGATGCCGAGACCTTTACCGTCGTGGGCGTCGGCTCGATGGATGGCGACGTCTTCGGCAACGGGATGTTGCATACGTCAAACATCCGATTGCTCGGCGCCTTCGACGGTCATTACATTTTCTTGGACCCGAACCCGGACCCGCTGGCGTCCTACGCCGAGCGTCGCCGCCTGTTTGAACTGCCACACTCGACGTGGCGCGACTATAATCCGGCGCTGCTCTCGCCGGGCGGCGGCGTTTATCGGCGCGACGCCAAGGATGTTGCGCTTAGCCCCGAAGCGCGGGCCTGGCTCGGCGTGCGACACAGCGCGATTGACGGCGAATCGCTGGTCCGCTGGTTGTTGACGGCGCCCGTCGACCTTTTGTGGATGGGCGGCGTTGGAACTTACGTCAAAGCGAGTTCGGAGACGAATGAAAGCGTCGGCGACCGCGCCAATGACGGCGCGCGGGTCGATGCGCTGCAGCTTCGCGCCAAAATTGTTGGCGAAGGCGCCAATCTAGCGTTCACCCAGCGGGCGCGCGTCGAATATGCGCTGAAGGGCGGCCGGATCAACACCGACGCCGTCGACAATTCGGCGGGCGTCGATCTTTCCGATCATGAAGTCAATCTGAAGACCCTGCTGCGCACGCGGTCGGATAAAGACGCGCCGGAAACCGGCGACGCCAATGCGTTGCTCGAATCTCTCACCGAAGACGTTTGCGCGTCGGTATTGCGCGACAATGACCAGCAGAGTCTTTGCCTGTCGTTGGACCGCGCGCGTTGTCTCGCCAATCTCGATCCATTCATGGATATCGCCGAGCAACTCGAAAACGCCGGCTACGTAAATGCGACTGTGGATGCGTTCCCCACGCGCAAGGATGTCGCCGCGCGCGAGACGAAGGAGTTGACGCGGCCGGAACTCGCCTTGCTTATGGCGAACGCGAAACTGGCGCTGAAGCAGCGGCTGCTTGAGGACGAGTCTTTCCTGCAAGGGTCTTTCGCCAATGAGTTTCTGGCGAGCTATTTTCCGCAATATGTGCGGTCGCATTTTCCGGACCGGATCAGAAACCATTCGCTCGCGAGAGAAATCGCGGTCACCATGATCTGCAACAAAGTGATCGATCAGGCGGGCGTTTGTTTTCTGCTGCTCGGCGAGGGGCTGGCGCCGGCGCCGCTCAGCTACGCCGTGAAGCTCTATCTGTCCTTCGATCGCATTTTTGAAGGCGATAGATGGCGCGCGGCTTTTCGGTCGCGTGGCGACCTCGACGCCGCGCATGAATATGGCCTGTTCCTTCAGCTTGAAGATGCGTTGTCCTACATGTGCCAATGGGCGATGCGGCGCGGCTATCGACTGAGCCCGGATGATGAAGGGATCGAACAATGGCGCGCCGATCTTCACGACTACCGCGCGCGCTTGGGAGCCGTCGCACCGGCCGACGGGCTGGGCGAGCCCTATTTCGATCGCGTGGGCGATTTTCCTTTCCTTGTCGCGCTTGCCCGGGAGTCGGGAGAAGACATGCGCGCCGCCGGCGCCTATTTCGATCGTGCGGCCAATCTTTTTGGACTGCCAAAGCTCACCGCCTTTCTGCGGGAGGTAAAGCCGAGAGACCGCTGGGAGCAGCAATTGCAGGCGGCGCTCGACGCAAGGATGCGGGATGCGGCGGCGCGCATCGCATCGATGCAGTTCCTTACCGGAATCGCCGATCCCCGCGCCTTGTTTCGTAACGTTGGCCTCGAATTCCGGCTCGCCGGTCTTGAGCGGCTGGCCGTCAAACTGGAGTCCTCGCTGTTCACGACGCTCACGCCGATCGCGGCCTTCGTCGCCGAGCTGAACGCCCTCGTCGACGCCTGCGACGCGGCCTATCGCAGCCGCTCCCAGGGGGAGCGAAGGCGCGGGGGCGCTTCGACGCAAGCAAGGGTTTCTTAGCGCAATGGAAACGCTGGCCGCCGATCGCGCCATTCTCGACGCTTTCGACGAGGCGCTTTGCGTTGTTGAGTCTTCAGGCGCTTTGCGAACGATGAATCGCGCCGCCGAACGTCTGACAGGCTATGTCGAGAGCGAGCTGCGCGGCCGGTCATTCTACTCGCAGCTTGTCGCGCGCAGCGGCGGCGACGGCGAACCATCGTGGCCGCCACATGCCCGCGAGCGGCTGTCCTTGCGCATGCGACGCAAGGATCGAACGCTGATCGACATTCGCTGCGAGATCGATCCGCTGGCTGGCGATGGCGGCGGCGCGCTCATCAAACTTCGCCCGATCGACGAAGGGCTGAGCGAGCGCGAGGCGCTCGACGACATCACCGAAAAGCTCGCAACGATCTTCGACGGCATGGCCGACGGGTTGGTGGTGATCAACGAGGCTGGCGACATATTGCTGTTCAGCAAAGGCGCGGAGAAGCTATTTGGCTATCGCGCCAAAGAAGCGCTCGGCGCGAACGTCAAGCTGTTGATGCCCTCGCCCTATCGGGAGGCGCATGACTCCTATCTCGCCGCCTATAGAAACACCGGCGTCAAGAAGATCATCGGCGTCGGCCGCGAGGTCGTGGGACGGCGCAAGGACGGCGCGACCTTCCCGATGTATCTTTCCATCGGCGAAATCCGGCTCAAGGGAACACGCTATTTCGTCGGCGTCACCCATGATCTTACAAGACTGAAACGCGCTGAGGATAGGCTGCTGACGCTTTCCGCCGCGGTCGAGCAAAGTCCGATCGCGGTGATGATCGCCAACAGGGACGGCGAAATCGAATATGTGAACAGCCGCTTCGCGACTCTCACCGGCTATCGGCCGCATGAGCTCATCGGCCAGAACCCGCGCATGCTTCAGTCGAAGCGCACGCAGGGCGACCAATATCGGCGCCTGTGGGACAACATTCTCGCCGGCGTCGAGTGGCGCGGACAGATTCAGGACAGGCGCAAGGACGGCGAGCTCTACTGGGCGTCCGAAATCATCACGCCGCTGCGCGACGCCGCCGGCGAGATCACCCATTTTCTCGCCATCCAGCAGGACATCACCGAACAGAAGCGCGACAAGGAGGCGCTGTTCGAGAGCGAGCAGCGCTTTCGCCAGGTCGCCGAGATGGCGGGCGAGTGGCTGTGGGAGCAGGATCAAGACGGCCGCTACACTTTTAGCAGCAGCGCCGTCGAGGACGTGCTGGGCATGACGCCCGATGAAGTCATCGGCAAGACCTATCTCGACCTCTTCGCCGGGCCGCCTTCGAGAGGCTCCGCCGCAGAGAACATGCAGATTCCGACCGCTTCGCGTCGGGCGTTCCACCGCATCGTCAACCATTATCGCCATAAGGACGGCGGCGACGTCTATACCGAGTCGACCGGCGCGCCGGTTTTCGACGACGACGGCCGGCTCGTCAAATGGCGCGGCGTCGACCATGACGTCACCAGGCGCAAGAAATTCGAGGATGCGCTGCGCGTGCGCAACCGGGCGATCGAGGCCGTGCCGATCGGCATCGCGGTGTGGGATGCGCAGGCGCCCGGCGTTCCCAACGTCTATGTCAATCCGGCGTTGAGCCGGATCACCGGATTCGCCCGCGAGGAGCTGCTCGGGCACAGCATGCATTTGTTGCGCGGGCCACAGACCGATCCCGCGGCGCTCGAAGAGATCAGCAACGCCATCGCGCATCGCCAGAGCTGTCGGGTCACCGTTAAATTCTACCGCAAGGACGGCTCGCCCTTCTGGGACGAATTGTCCATCTCGCCGGTCGCCAATGAGGCGGGGCGCATCACCCATTTCGTCAGCGTTCACGCCGACATTTCCGAACGGCGGCGGATCGAGGAGAGCCGCCACGAGCTCGAAATCGCCAAGCAGATCCAGCTGTCGCTGCTGCCGAACGCGCCGCTGCGCACGCCGCATATGGAGATCGCCGGAATCTGCGTGCCGGCGATGCATGTCGGCGGCGACTATTTCGACTATTTCGAAAATGCCGGCGTGATCGACATCGTCATCGCCGATGTCTCCGGCCATAGCGTCGGCGCCGCGCTGATCATGACCGAAGTGCGCAGCACGCTGCGCGCCGAGACGCGAAAGGCGACCAACGCCTTGAGCGGCCCGGCGGAGCTTCTGCACGATCTCAACGAACTCTTGCACCAGGACCTGACCGCCGCCGACCTCTTCATCACCATGTTCTATTGCCGCTTCCTGCCGCAGACGCGCACGCTGCAATACGCCAACGCCGGGCATAATCCGCCGCTGCTGCTGCGCGCGTCGCATTCGGCCTGCGCGCCGCTCGACGCCGAAGGGCTGGTGCTCGGCGTCAAACGCGACATCGACTTTCATGAGCGCAGCGTCGAACTCGCGCCGGGCGACAGACTGCTGTTCTACACCGACGGAATCACCGAGACGCAAAATCGCCAGGGCGACTTCTTCGGCGTTGAACGCTTATGCAATGTGTTCAGGCGGCATCGCGCCCTTTCGCCGGAAGCGCTGATCCAGGCGGCGCTCGCCGACGTGCGCGCCTTCCACGGCGCGGCGCAAGCGTCTGACGACATCGCCATGGTTGTGGCGGACGTGCGCTGAAGGAAAAGCGCGAACGGGCGCGCGAAGCGGTACGGATTCCCGTTGAACCCGTTCGCTGGGTCTGTCATTCCCGTCAGGCCGCAGGCCTGACCGGGAGTCCAGAGCCAATCCAACAATGCTGTTTTTGCTCTGGATTTACGATCGCGCTTCGCGCGTCGGGAATGACAGCCGAGCCGTTCAAACGGCGTATGAGAGGCGCGCCGACACGGGCGCGCGAAGATTTCCCGCCGCCGTGCGGCGCGGGGGGCGAGCGGTCCGGGACGCCCCGGCCGTCGCTGGCCGCAGCGCAAGAACTGTTTTCGACTGCCGGTTTCTCCCGGACACGGATCGCGTCGTCTCGCCGCCTCCGGGCTGAGGGAGCCGCTCCCCATCGTTCGGGTAACCGACGCCTGCGCCATCCTCGGATATTGTGGTCCGGGCTTTC
>JALHNQ010000023.1 GCA_022843405.1 Methylocystis sp.
AGGCTTCGCCTGCCGACCTCCCCCATCAAGGGGGAGGTGAAGCGCGGCGCGTCATCGACTCTTCCCGCCAGCCCAATTCATAGACGGACCAGAGCGCGGCGGCGACAAAGAGCGCGTCGACGCCCCAGACATACCAGCGGGACATGACTTCGGCGACGTAAGGCTGCACAAAATGCGCGGCGCCGGCGATGAGCGCCAAGAGCGGCGCAAGGCTCGCGAGGCCGAGCGGCGGCTCAAGGCCGCGGTCGCGAAAGCGCTTGGCCGAAAGATTGATGAAACTCACCACGGCGAGCATGACGGCGAAGGCGTAAAAGATGACATAGGCGTAAGCGAGAATCGTCATCGGCGCGAAGAAGGGCGTCGTCGCCAGATCATGGGCCGAATAGGGCTGAAGCGCGAACCAGATCAGCGTCAGCGGCGCGAGCGCCGCGAGAAGCGCGCCCGCGCTGCGCCGCCAGGTCGCGCGATCGATGCGGCCCTGTTCGGTTTGATAGAGAAAGCGCAGGCGCGCGGCGTCCATCAGTCCCTCAGAAGTTCGTTGATGCCGGTTTTGCTGCGCGTCTGCGCATCGACCGTCTTGACGATGACCGCGCAATAGAGCGAGGGCCCTGGCGCGCCGTTCGGCAAGGGCTTGCCGGGCAGGCTACCGGAGACGACCACCGAATAGGGCGGCACATAGCCGACATGGATCTTGCCCGTGGCGCGGTCGACGATTTTGGTCGAGGCGCCGATGAAGACGCCCATCGACAGCACCGAGCCCTTGCCGACGACGACGCCTTCGACGACCTCGGAGCGCGCGCCGATGAAACAATCATCCTCGATGATGGTGGGATTGGCCTGCAAGGGCTCCAGCACGCCGCCAATGCCGACGCCGCCAGAAAGATGCACATTCTTGCCGATCTGCGCGCAGGAGCCGACGGTGACCCAGGTGTCGACCATGGTCCCGCTATCGACATAGGCGCCGAGATTGACGAAGGACGGCATCAGAATCGCGCCGGGCGCGACATAGGCGGAATGGCGCACAATCGCGCCCGGCACGGAGCGAAAGCCCGCCGCCGCATGCTCGCCCGAGCCCCAGCCGACGAATTTCGAGGGGACCTTGTCCCACCAGGTCGCGCCGCCGGGCCCGCCGGCGATCACCGCCATGTCGTTCAAGCGGAAGGACAGCAACACGGCTTTCTTGAGCCACTGATTGACCTGCCAGCTCTCGGGGCCGTCCTGGCCTTCGATCTTCTCGGCGACGCGCAGTTTGCCGGCGTCGAGCAGGCGCAAGGCGCTGGCGACGGCGCGACGGACGTCGCCCTGGGTCTCGGCGGTGATATTGGCGCGATCTTCGAAAGCGGCGGTGATGAGCGTCTCAAGTCCGGTGTGCGGCATGAAATTCCCGAGATGATGCGGTGATTGCTGGCGCGGTTGTACGGGTCTGGCGAGGGGAGTCAACAAGGGGCGGTGGCGAGCAGGAAAGGCGGCGCGGTTCTAACCCCTCACGCTGAGGACCAAGGAGCCGCCGAAGGCGGCGTCTCGAAGGGCCAGGACTGCAATGCATTGATGGGCGGACCACCGGATTTGACGATGATCGGGCGCTACGAAGAGAGACCTGGCGCAAACTTTCAGCGTCATGCCCGGCCTTGTGCCGGGCATCCACGCGGCGCCGTTACGCAAGTCCCGCGGCATTGACGCAACGTCGCGGCGTGGATGGCCGGGACAAGCCCGGCCATGACGCGGGAAACCATAAGAAAGCACCGCAGCGCAAGGGGGCAAGACAGTCACATGATACGCTCAACATTTGTACAGACCATGGCGCGCTACAATCGCTGGCAAAACGGCAGCCTTTACGCCGCCGCCGACAGCCTGTCGGACAATGAGAGGCGCAAGGATCGCGGCGCTTACTTCAAATCAATTCATGCGACTTTCAGCCATCTACTTTGGGCGGATCATATGTGGCTGAGCCGCATTGCCAACGCCCCGAGGCCTTCCACGCCGCTGAGCGAATCGGCTTCCTATCGCGATGATTGGGACAGCTTGAAACAGGACCGTCTCGCCTGCGACGACAGGCTGATCGCCTGGGCGGACGCCATTACCGACGACTGGCTCGCCGGCGATCTCATCTGGCGTTCAAGCCTAATGCAATCGGATGTCGCCAAGCCGAAGTGGCTCGTCGTCAGCCACATCTTCAATCACCAGACCCATCATCGGGGCCAGATTCATGCGATGTTGACGGCCGCCGGCGCCAAGCCGCAAGACACCGATCTGATGTTGGAACAGATTACGATCTAATCCCCGATCAATCCCTCCAAGAACCCCACCAAATCGTCGGTCACGAAATCCACATGCGGCTCGTCGCCGGTGGCGATTTCCCATGTCTCCCGCTCCGGGCCTTGGTCATGGGCCGGCAGCACCAGCACCGTCGTCATGCCGCGCGCATGCGGCACGGCGAGATTGCGAACGATGTCCTCGAAAATCGCCGCGCGCTTGGGCTCGATCTTCAGCTTCTCGAAAAAGCGCATATAGGCGCCCTCATCGGGCTTAGCGATGAAATCGGCTGCGATGATGTCGAAAATATCCTCAAAAACATGATCGATGCCGAGCTGCTTCGCCGTTTCGATCGCGTGATGACGCGAACCATTGGTGAGGATGAGCTTGCGTCCGGGCAGCGCCGCGATCGCCTCCGCCAGAGAATGATTATGCGCCAGCGACGAGCGGTCGATGTCGTGCACATAGGCAAGATAAGTCTCCGCGTCGATCCCATGCTCGGTCATCAGCCCGCGCAGCGTCGTGCCATATTGGCGATAATAATGTTTCTGCAGCGCGCGCAGCGAAATCGCGTCGAGGCCGAAGAGCCGCATCATGAAGAGGGTGATGCGCGCGTCGATCTTGGGCCAAAGATCGGCGGTCTGCGGATAGAGCGTATTGTCGAGATCGAACACCCATGTATCGATTCCGGCGAAGCGCGATTTGTCGAACTGGGGTTTGGTCATCGCATCGATCGCCGCGCGTCATTCCCACGAAAGCAGGAATCCAGAGCAACGCCAATGATTGTTTGGCCGCTCTGGATGCCCGACCGCGCTTCGCGCGTCGGGAGTGACACGGGCCTACTCATGACCTCAATATCTCCTCCACCCATGACGGGACGATTTCGCTCGCCGGACCGTAGCGCCTGTCGTCGAATTCGTCGGCATTCTCGGAAGGCTCGAGGTTGAGTTCGCAGCAGCGCAAGCCTTTCGCCCGCGCCTCGCGCACAAAGCCCGCCGCCGGATAGACCGCGCCCGACGTGCCGACGGCGACGAAAAGATCCGCCAGTTCGAGCGCGGCATAGATCTCGTCCATATAGAGCGGCGTCTCGCCAAACCAGACGACATGCGGCCGCAGCGCGCCGGCGCAGTCGCAGTGCGAATTGGTTGAAAGGTCTTCGCGGCAATCGCGCGCGGCGCCGCATGACGCGCAACGCGCTTTCAGCAATTCGCCGTGCATGTGGATGACGCTTGCCGAGCCGGCGCGTTCGTGCAGATCGTCGATGTTCTGCGTCACCAAAGTCAGCGCGCCGCCGCGCTGCGCAAGGCCAGCTTCGAGCCGCGCGAGAGCGACATGAGCGGCGTTGGGCGAAGCGGCCAAGAGATTGCGCCGCCGCGCATTGTAAAACTCATGCACGAGCGCCGGATCGCGGGCAAAGGCTTCGGGCGTCGCGAGCTGCATCGGATCGTGGCGCTTCCAGAGCGCGGCGCCCGGTCCCCGAAACACGCCGAGACCGCTTTCAGCGGAGACGCCAGCGCCGGTGAGGATGAAGATGTTCATCGAAGCGCCCGCCCTCATCCAGCCGTCATGCCCGCGCTTGTCGCGGGCATCCACGCCGCGACATTGCGAGCGGCCGGAGCGTCAAACGGGATCGTGCAGCATCCTCATATTGCGTGCGCGGTTTCTCGGCGCGGATGGCCGGCACAAGGCCGGCCATGACGGAGAAATAGCGAGGACTGGCGTTAGGCAGTATGACGTTCATTAGCGGCGAAGAGCGCGTCACCTCGTAATCAGCGTGCCCGCGCCGTGGTCGGTGAGCAATTCGATCAGCACGGCGTGCGGCAATTTCCCGTCGAGAATGACGACGCCCTCGACCCCGCGCTCGATGGCGTACATGCAAGTCTCGACCTTGGGGATCATGCCCCCGGTGATCACGCCTTCGGCGATGAGGCCGGGAATGTCCTGGACCTTCAGCTCCTCGATGATGTTCTTGTCCTTGTCGAGCACGCCCGGCACGTCGGTCAGAAAGATGAGGCGCTTGGCGTGAAGCGCGCCGGCGATGGCCCCAGCGAAAGTGTCGGCGTTGACATTATAGCTCGCGCCGTCGGGGCCCTGCGCCACCGGCGCCAGCACCGGAATGAGCTCGCGTCCCAACACCTGATCGAGCACGGTGGTGTCGACCTTGTCAGGCTCGCCGACAAAGCCGAGATCGACGCCGTCGGGGCGCTCCAGCTTTTTGGCGGTGACCATGCGTCCATCCTTGCCGGTTAGGCCGATGGCGCGCCCGCCCTCGGAATTGATAAAGCCGACGATTTGCTTGTTGATGGCGCCGGCGAGCACCATTTCGACGACGTCCATCGTCTCTTCGTCGGTGATGCGCAACCCGTCGGCGAAGCGCGACTCGACGCCGAGCCGCTTCAGCATCGCGCCGATCTGCGGCCCGCCGCCATGCACCACGACGGGATTGACCCCGGACTGTTCGAGCAGAACCATGTCGCGCGAAAAATCGCGCGCTACCTGATCGTCGCCCATGGCGTGGCCGCCGTATTTCACCACGACGATGGCGTCGTCATAGCGCAGCATATGCGGCAGCGCCTGCATGAGAATGCGGGCCTGCTGGAGCGCGGTGTCGGCGGCGTCGGTCATCATGGAGCCTCGCATGGGCTGCCCTCTCCACAGGGGAGAGCGTGCTGCGCCCAACTAGCCCGCCGCGCCCGTCGCATTCAAGCGTTTCGTTCGGCGATGAGCCTTGCGATCGCAGCGCGCAGTTCGGCGATTCCCTCGCCGCTTTGCGCCGAGGTGAATATCAGCTCGGGAAACGCCGCCGGCCGTTTCGCCAACGCCTTCATCGTCGCGGCGAGGACCTCGTCACGCTCGGCCCGCTTCAATTCGTCATGCTTGGTCAGAATCGCTTGATAAGAGACGGCCGACTGATCGAGGAGATCGAACATTTCTTCGTCCAAGGGCTTCACGCCGCGGCGCCCGTCGACGAGCACGAAGACGCGGGCGAGACTCGCCCTGCCCTTCAGATAATCGCGCATCAGCTGCGACCAGTTCGCGACCTTTTCCTTGCCGACGGCGGCATAGCCATAGCCCGGCATGTCGACGAGGCGCAGGCGCTCCGCGTCCGGCGCGCCGCCGAGCGCAAAGAAATTGAGCTGTTGCGTGCGGCCCGGCGTATTGGAGACGCGCGCCAGCGTCTTGCGATTCGTCAAGGCGTTGAGCAGCGACGATTTGCCGACGTTCGAGCGCCCAGCGAAGGCGACCTCCGGCGGGCCGATCGGCGGTAGATCGCTCGCCTTGGCGCTCGCGAAGATAAAGTCGCAGGGGCCAGCGAAGAGAAGGCGGCCCTGCTCGGAAAAATCGGTTTCTGTTGTGTCTTGCATGAGATCGGCAGTCGGCAGATCGGCGGTCGGCAATCGGCTTATCTGCTGCCGACCGCCTAAGCCCGACCGCCGCCTTTACGCGCGCTGAAACGTCTTGCGCAGATTGTCCCAGAACTCAAACTTCACGCCGGCGCGCTTCATGATAACGCCCTGCTGAACGATGGACAGGAGGTTGTTCCATGTCCAGTAGATCAGCAGTCCCGAGGCGAAGCCGCCCATGGTGAATGTGAAAATCACCGGCATCCAGGCGAACATCGTCTTCTGAATTTCGTCGGCGGGCTCAGGGTTCATCTTCATCTGCAGCCACATCGAGACGCCCATCAACAGCGGCCAGACGCCGAGCGCCAGATAGGGGCCGAAAATCGCGACATGGGTGGGATCGAAGGGCAGCAGGCCGAACAGGTTGAACACATTGGTCGGGTCCGGCGCCGAAAGATCCTTGATCCAGCCGAAGAAGGGCGCGTGACGCATTTCGATCGTCACGACCAGAACCTTGTAAAGCGAGAAGAAGACGGGAATCTGCACGATCACCGGCAGGCAGCCGCTCGCGGGATTGACCTTCTCGCGCTTGAACAGCTCCATCTGCTCCGTGTTGAACTTGTGCTTGTCGTCGCCGTATTTTTCCTTCAGCTCTTTAATTCTTGGCTGAATCGCCTTCATTTTGGCGATCGACTGATAGCTCTTGTTGGCGAGCGGCAGGAAGGCGAGCTTGACGATCACCGTCACCGCCAGAATGGCGAGGCCGAAATTGCCCAAGAGCTTGTAAAGGAAGTCGATCAGCCGGAACATCGGCCTCGTGATGAAATAGAACCATCCCCAGTCGATCAGTAGATCGAAGCGTTTGAGGCCGGGATTCTGCTTATAGGCGTCAAGCACGTCGACGACTTTGGCGCCGGCGAAGACATATGACGTGGCCTCAGCGGATTTCCCGGGCTCGACTGTGGCGGGGTCGCTGACCGTATCCGCCTGATAGGTTTTCACCGCGCCGCCCATTGCGGCGTAGCGCGCCTCCATCGGCGCATTCTGATTGGGAGCGACGACGGCGGCCCAATATTTGTCCGTCAATCCGACCCAGCCGCCGACGCCCTTGAAGGTCTTGGCCGCATCGGTCTCCTTCTCGATCTTATCGTAGGTGACTTCCTGTCCGGCGTCCCCGACGACGCCGACGAAGCCTTCATGCAAAGCGGCATAGCCTGCTGACGGCGGATGGCCGACGCGGCTCACGCGCGCGTAATTGTAAAGCGTAACCGACTTGTCCGCTTTATTTGCGACGCTGTCCTTGACCGTGAAAAGATATTCGTCGTCGACTGAGATGACGCGTTTGAAGACGAGACCCTGGCCGTTGTCCCAGGTGAGCGTCACCGGGTTCGTCGTGGTCAGCCTGTCGGAATCGGCCGTCCATAGCGTCTCGGTGGTCGGCAGAAGAGGCGCGTTCTGCGTTTCGGCGGTCAGATAGCCGAGTTCGGCGTAATAGGCGCCGGGCGCATCCTCGGGCGAAAGCAGCGTGATGATCGGGCTCGAGGGGTCGACGGTCTCATGATAATTCTTCAAGGAGACATCGTCGATGCGCCCGCCCTTCAGCGCGATCGAGCCGGAAATCGACCTGGTGTCGATGTCGATGCGTGGGCTGAGCGCCAAAGCCTCAGCGCGGGTCTTGACCGCCGCCGTGGCTGTAGGCGCCGCCGTCGCCTTTTTCTCGGGCGCCCCAAGCTTGGGAACCTGCGCGAGCCGCGCCTGCTCCGTCTGCGCCCGGCGTTGCTTGTCCATCTCCGGGAAGGCGTAGAAATAATCCCACAGGCCGATAAAGATCATCGACACGGCCGCGGCGAGGAGCATGTTTCTGGTGTTCTCGGTCATGGCCGCGTCAGCCTGTCTTCCTGTTTGCGTCTTGGACTTTGCCTTTTGGACCCGCCGCGCCGCGATCGTTCAATCTGGCGAGTCCCTCGGTCATCTGCGCGAGCAGTTCGGGAAACGGCGCTAAGAGAGCGGCGCGCCGCGCGACGAAGACGTAGTCGCGACCGGCCTTTGCGCCAAGGGCGCCGCCGAGCCGCAGGGCCTCGCGAAGCCTGCGGCGAATGCGGTTGCGCTCCACCGCGCCGGCGACCTTCCGCGTGACGGTGAGGCCGAAACGGGCCGGCGCGTGCGAGTCCGCTTGCTCCCGCGGCGCCATCTGCACCGTAAAGGCCGGCAGAGCGATGCGCGCGCCGCGCGACGCCCGCACAAAATCGCCGCGCCGGCGCAGAATCTCCGGGCGCGGAGACGCCTTCACTTCGGCGGGGACTTGCGCCTTCATGCAGCCATCCGCCTCGTCCGCCCAGCGCCGGATTTAAGCCGAGAGTCGCTTGCGTCCACGTGCGCGACGCGCGGCGATGACGTTGCGACCGCCGACCGTGGCCATGCGGGCGCGAAAGCCGTGACGCCGCTTGCGTACGATCTTGCTGGGCTGAAATGTCCGTTTCACCGTTGTTCTCCGCTCGGCAAGGCTGGCGGCGAAGCCGTCCGGCCTTTCTATTCCCGCGCCGACGCAGCCCGAGGTCACGCGACGCATTTTCAAAACTGTCGGCAAGCTCGCCTCGCCCGACCGGCGTCAGGGCGAATAAAAGCGATCGTCGCCCTTTTGGGGCGACGCCGAGTGAGCGCATATAGGAGTAAGCGCCGATTCAAGTCAATGACGCGGGGCGCGGGTTTTGCGCCGATTTGACGACGGATTTCGCCAATTTTTTCAGTCGCGACCGGTGCCGTTTGACATTCTAGACGACCGGTCGCATTGTGACCGTCATGTCAGACCGCAATGCGACCGACGCGACGAAGAAACGCCTGCTCGACCATGGCGTCGCGCTGATGCTGCAAAACGGCTATCACGGCACCGGACTCGCCGACGTCCTCTCCGCGGCGAAAGTGCCGAAGGGCTCGTTCTATTATTATTTCCCCAGCAAGGAGGAGTTCGGCGCGCAGGCGATCGAACATTACATCGCGCCATTCATCCAGCGCCTGGGCGAACATCTGGCCGCGCCCGGCCATGGCGGCCTCGAAGCGCTCTCAGATTATTTCCGCGAATCGATCAGCGAGCTGGAGGCGAATGATTTCGCCGGCGGGTGCCTGCTCGGTAATCTCATGGGCGAGATCGGCGACAGCAGCGCGCCGGCGCGCGAGGCGCTCAAGAAAGCCGTCGACCGCTATCGCGACCTCCTCGCCAAGGGTCTCGCCCGCGCGCAAGCCGAAGGCGCCGTGCGCCAGGACCGCGACGCGCGCGCCATCGCGGACTTGCTGGTCAATGGCTGGCAGGGAGCGATGCTCCGCATGAAGCTCGAGCGCTCCGCCGCGCCGCTTCGCGCCTTCGTCGACGACATGCTGCTCGGCTACTGCCGCGCGTAGAACAATAAGGAATTAAGAGCCGCCCTTTACGCGGCCGAGATATAGCCGACTGGTCTAATATAAAAGCAAGGGAGCATCGCAAAATGAGGAAATGTCTCGCACCGCTCATTCTCGCCGGCCTGTGCTGCGCGGCGCCTGCAGGCGCTGAAATTCTCGCGGCGATGAATTACGAGACCAAAGCCGGGATAGCGCCGCGCCGCGAAGGGATCGCCATCGTCGACATTGATCCCGCCTCGCCGAGATTCAACACGATTGTGAAGGACGCGCCTCTGCCGCCCGATTTCATCGCGCATCACATCTATTTCAACAAAGGCCAGACCAAGGCCTATGTCACTTCGCTCGGCCGCAGCGCCATCGCCGTCTATGATCTTTCGACCTTCCCTGAAAACGTCGCGATCATCCCCGTCCCCGACTGCAAGGTCGGCGAGGACATGGTCTTCTCGAACGATCGCAAGCGCTGGTTCCTGAGCTGTATGGGGTCGAGCAACGTCATCATGGGCGATGCGCAAAGCGATGCGACGCTAAAGGTGATCGCCACGCCGCAATCCGGCGCCGCGGAGGCGAAGCCCTTCATCAAACATCCGCACGGTCTGACGCTGAACGAAAATCTCGACCTATTGATCGCGACGAGCACCGTCAATCCAAGCGACTTCAAAGAGGCCGGCGACACCATTGCATTTATCGAAGCCTCCACCGGTACGCTGCGCGCAACGCACAGAGTGTCAAACAAGCCCTCGCCCGCAGCCGAAGCGCCGGTCGAGACCGCCTTCATTCCCAATCGAGAGCCGCAGATCGCCTATATCACCAACATGCTCGGCGGGACGCTCTGGTCGGCGGCCTGGCGGCCGGATGGAGGCGTCGAGCTGCAACAAGTCTACGATTTCGCGCCGATTGGACAGGGCGTTCCGCTGGAAATGGAATTCAGCGAAACGGGCGATCGGCTTTACGTCACGACGGCGAAGCCGGGCGCGCTCAATGTCTTCGACATCGTCGACCCTCGAAAGCCGAAACTTCTCGCCAGCACGCCGACGGCGGCCGGCGCGCATCATTTCGTTTTCTCGCCGGATCGCCGCTACGCCTTCGTGCAGAATAGTTTGCTGAACCTGCCCGACATGAGCGACGGCTCGGTGAGCGTCGTCGATCTTGCGAGCGACAAGCTCGTCGCCAAGATCGACGTGCTCCAGAAGGCGGGGCTCAATCCCAATTGCATCATCTTGATGCCGAAATGGCGCCGCGCGGAGGATTAGTTTGCTGCGCGCCCCCGCCCGGCGGCGCCCATCCGGCGCCGCCGATCCGGCCCCTGCGCACGCCCGCCGCCTCCCCCTGATTCTTGTCATTTGCCCACCGGACTCGCGACGGCGTATAGATTGAAAACGACGTGATTCGCGTCGCTGTCCGTGTCCTTCCAGACGTAGCGTGACGCGTCCGCCTCGCTTGGCTCCCATGATTAAGACTTTGGGCCGCGTTTGAGGCGTAAGTGAAGGTTTATTAACCAATTCCGCTTACCTTCGTGGAAGGTCGGTCAGGTCGCAGGGGCGAAGACTCGCCGGCCCGCCGGCGCGCGTCCTTCGCGCGAGCCGGTCGCGGACGATTGAGCTCGGTGGGGAACCAAAATGCGCGTTTTATTGATCGAGGATGACAGCGCGACGGCTCAAAGCATCGAGCTGATGCTCAAATCCGAGAATTTCAACGTCTATACGACCGATCTCGGCGAAGAGGGCATCGATCTCGGCAAGCTTTACGACTATGACATCATCCTTCTCGACCTCAATCTGCCCGACATGTCCGGCTATGAGGTTTTGCGCACGCTGCGCGTCGCCAAGGTGAAGACCCCGATCCTGATTCTCTCCGGACTCGCCGGCATCGAAGACAAGGTGAAGGGCCTGGGATTCGGCGCCGACGACTATCTAACGAAGCCCTTCCACAAGGACGAACTCGTTGCGCGCATCCACGCGATCGTGCGCCGCTCCAAGGGCCACGCCCAATCGGTCATCATCACCGGCGAGCTCGTCGTCAATCTCGATCAGAAGACGGTAGAGGTCAGCGGCGCCCGCGTGCATCTCACCGGCAAAGAATATCAGATGCTCGAGCTGCTCTCGCTGCGCAAGGGCACGACGCTGACCAAGGAAATGTTCCTCAATCATCTCTATGGCGGGATGGACGAGCCGGAACTGAAGATCATCGACGTCTTCATCTGCAAATTGCGCAAGAAGCTCGCCAACGCCAGCGAAGGCCGCAATTATATCGAAACCGTCTGGGGCCGCGGCTATGTGCTGCGCGAGCCGAGCGAAGCCGCCGAGCGGATCACGGCTTGAGTCGCGCCGTGCGACATGACGCCATCACGTTTCCCGCAAAAATTTGCGGGTGATTTTGCGCCGACCGTGAGCAATCCGCATAATCATCACAGTGTGGTCGGCGGCTATATGCTCGTAGATCACAACGTAAGGGGAGATCACGCCAATTCGGACATGCTTCCCGATGGCGCGGCGGGGCGCCCCACTGTCGGGATGCTGCATCAGGCGTTCATAGAGTTTTTCAAAAGCGGCGGCGTATGCGCGAGAGACGGAGCGCCCCGCCTTGTCTCGAAGATCGGTGAGAATGTCGGCCGTGTCGGCTTGCGCCAGTAAGGAAACGATGAGCCGCGCCATTAATCCTTGAGAGACGCAAGGAGCGCCGCGTTATGCGCTTTGTGTTCCTCAAGGGAAACAAATTCGCCCCGCGCTATCGCGGTACGCGCTTCATCGACCAAAGGCTTCGCCCATGCCATATCATCGTCGTCGTCTTCGGCGGCGAGTTCGGCAATGCGGTCGTCGATTAACCGGCGGGCCGCCTCTTCAATCGAAGCGAAATCGCCAGTCGCAATGTGGGCTTTAATCCAAGCCTCTTGTTCGGGGGTGAGCGTGATTGACATAGCTTTTTTATACCACAGAACGTCCCTGTTTTGACAGGAAAAAGCCGGACCGCTTTCGCACGTCATTTTCGCACAAAGAAGCCCTTGAAAATCAAGGGCGTGGTTTTGTGCATAATTTTGCATGCCTTATAGGTCGCCGGTCTTACTCGAGATACGACAAGGAGGGGCCATTGACCGTTTTCAGAAGGCGGCCAGTCTTGCAGCCCATACGTTGTGCATCATCGCCCCGACCGCCAGTTCAACCCGAGTTTGTCAGCCATATCCGGGTCAAATTTTACGCGACCATTCGGTGGCACATAGAGGATCGAACTAAAAACTAGCTTGGCCTTTGCTAAATCCGACAGCGGTATTCTCTCAATTTCTGGCTGAGACGTCGGATAGGGAGATGCGTGGTACAAAACCACTTCGTGGTCGGCCCCATAGTACTCAGTCAAGTAACTTGACAACAGTGGGAGGCGCTCACGCACGGCAAGATGCGGAGGATTCCACAAAACCTCGCCCAGGACTCCGACTTGCCAAAGGATTAAACCCGCTGAGGGATCAAAATTGATTTTGTTGACTAAGAACGATGTCGCTTCATAGCTTTGCAGACCAGATTGGCCAGGATCGATACCAAGGTCAGCAATCAGATTATCTTCTGCAGAAATGCCGGGCAGCATTCTAGCCTCGAATCCGTTTACGCGAGCGCGTTTGATAGATTCCCGCGCTGGATTGGAAAAAACGCCCGGGTGTCCGTAAAAAACTACGCAGACATCTCCACTCTCCTGAAGGCAGGACAAGATTCTGTCGACCATTGCTTCATACGCAACGAGCCGATGCTTTCCTTTTAGGTAGAGAGGAGCCATTGACTCCGCTGTCGGATTAAGTTCTTGAACCCATGTCTCTGAAATTGGGTCCGCCAAAAGGTACAGCACTTTCGTGGCCTGTACGATGCACACACGAGCCTCAGCTGTCGTCTGAAGACCTCCGCGAATTCCTGTTCCCACAATTGTGAGACCGCTTCGTTTCCAGAGCGAGTCGGGTTCTCCCCAGGCTGTTGCAGGTGGGCTAACTGATTTGGCGATCGGACCTGAAACGACCACGTCATACTGGGGGGGCGGAGGCGGCAGGGTAATGGTCAGGTCCAAATCTTTAGATGCTAAGTGATCAGGTAATTCATGAAAAAGAAGTTGTGACAGATTTTCCTCCCTACCCGCTAAAATGGCTTCGCACTGGTCTGAGGAAAGCCCGGCGTCCTTCATCGCGGCTTCTGGCTCACGCCGAAAACGTGCGTAGACCTCCGTTGAAGTAGCGAGCGCATAAAAAAAATCACGCAATTTCATATTTCGCTCTCCGGTAGGTCGAGTACGGAGCATAAGCCTTGAATGCCCTGTCATACCCAATTGGTCAAATTAGCATCACGCTCCATTGCCCATTATGGAAACACAAAAGCCCGCCCTTCGGCGGGCTTTTGCATATTCCGACATCTCTCAAAAGGGTGCGATTTTTTCGGGCTAAATCCGCGCTGCGAAATTGTTGATTTTTGCACGCAAGACCGTCGCGATGATCCCATACGGCCTTGGCCTCGCCGAGACCGGGGTCGCTAGCTGCCAAGGGGGAATCCGCGCGACGCCCGTCTACTCCGGCGCGGAGCCGCGAAAAGCCGCTTCCCCGCCGGGCGCCTTCTCAGGCGGCGGCGCTTTCCGCCGAGCCGTCCGACTCCGCCGTCTGCGCTTGCATCGGGACCGCCTCGATCGTCACGAGTTCGGGCTCGCCCGACACGACGACCCGCATTCCGCACGCCTTTGAAACAAGCCCAGCGTAATAGGCCTGGACCGCGCGCGCGTCGATCGCGCCCTCTTCCGATTCGCCTTCGAGCAGACGGGGCACGTTCGACGCGACGCGGGCATTGACGCCCTTCGCCTCGATCTTGAACGCCAGCCCCTCGTCTTCGCCCGAGCAGCTCACGGAAATGACGCCGCCGCGCGGAATCGCCGCGTCGGCGAGAACGCAGAGGTTCAGCAGCAGTTTAACCTTGTTCTTCGACATCAACACGCGCGGAATGCTCCACGCGAGCTGCGTGCGTTCGTCGGCGATCAGTTGACGCGTCACCAGTTCCGCGTCGCCCGTGTCGATCGACGCGCCCTTGGAGCCCGCCGCGCCGAAGGCGAGCCGGCAGAATTGCAGCCGCGCCGAGGCCTCATTGGCGCTCGACTTGATCAGCGCCAGCGCATGGCCGCGCATTTCGGCGTCCTTTTCCTCTTCAAGGACTTCAAGGCCGTTGACGATCGCGCCGACAGGCGAGATGACGTCGTGGCAAACCCTCGACGACAGGAGCGCGGCGAGATCGAGTGGGTCGAGCGAGAATTTGGTCATGGCCCCATCCAAAACGGGCGAAGGCGGCGATGTCTTAGGGAGGTTCGGTCGAACTTCCTTTAAGAATGCGCGACGGATGGCGCGTCGCGCGAATCACCGCATTCAGGCTCATCGAAACTAGCGGGCGCGGCGCGGATTGCAAATGACGCGCGGCTCAATTGTAAAACGAGCGCGGAGAAATCGAGCAATGATGGAAGATAGGTCTTCGCGTTCAGCGGCCGACTCCGACGAGATCGACAATCTCGCCCGCCTGTTCGCGAATCTCGCGATCGCCGCCGGCGCGCTGGCGATGGAGGTTCTGGACAATTTAAGCATCGAGTCGCGCCTCAAGAGCGATGCGTCGCCGGTGACGGAGGCTGACGAGCGCATCGAGGCTTATTTGCTCCGCGAACTCGAACGATCGCTGCCCGGCGTGCCCTTTTTGGCCGAGGAGAGCGCGGCGCGCGGCATGACGCTCGGCGCCGAGCAGTCGTTCCTATTGATCGATCCGATTGACGGCACGCGCGAGTTTCTCGCCCGCAGCCCTGATTTCACTGTCAATGTGGCGCTGGCGGAACAGAGCGCGCCACGGGTAGGCGCCGTCTACGCCCCGGCGCAAGGGCGCATCTGGTTCGCCGGCGCGCGCGGTTATGAGGCGGACGCGGCCCCGGGCCAATCCTTGCCGCCTGCGCAGGACTGGCGTTTGCTGCGGTCGCGGTCGCGGCCCCAAGACGGGCTGGTCGCGCTGATTTCAAAATCTCACCTCGACGAGGAGACGAAGGCGTTTCTGTCTACTCAGCGAATTGCGCGCAGCGTGCCCGCCGGCTCCTCGCTCAAATTCTGCCTGCTGGCCAGGGGCGAAGCGGACGTCTATCCACGCTTCGGCCCGACGATGGAATGGGACACCGCTGCGGGCGACGCGGTGCTGCGCGCGGCCGGCGGGGCGACGCTCGATCCGCAGGGCGCGACGCTGCGCTACGGCAAGGCGGACGCCGGCTATCGCAACGGCCCGTTCATCGCCTGGGCGGACGCAGCCGCGCGCGACGCCGCCGCAACGCTTCCTTAACCGCGATGCGCGAATTTGAGGGGAGCAACGCCGGGCGTCGCCTTTACGACGCGGCTGCGCCGCGCGTCGGCCATGGTTCGCGCCGACGCTTGCCCTGACATTCGGGTTCCGGAGTTTCGTCGCCATGAGCAAATCTTCGTTCAACGCCGCCTCGCGTCGCGACCTCATTCGCCTCGCCGCCGCTTCGGCCTGCGCATGGGCGGCGCCACGGTCTTTCGCGCGCGCCGCTCAGCGTCCCGAATCCTTTTCGAGCGGCGAAATCGTCGAGAACGGCCACCGCTTTTTCGGCTCGATCTCCCGCGGGCTCGCCGAGGGCGTCGAACGCGCCTCACGCCAGTGGGGCGCCCCGAACGCCTATATCCTCGGCCAGGAGGCGAGCGGGGCGTTCGTCGGCGGACTCCGCTATGGCGAAGGCACGATGTATACGCGCAACGCCGGCCAGCAGCGGGTCTATTGGCAGGGGCCTTCGATCGGGCTCGACGCCGGCGGTGACGGCGATCGGACGATGATGCTCGTCTATAATCTTCCGTCGGTCGACGCCATTTATCGGCGGTACTCGGGCGCCAATGGCTCGGCCTATCTCGTCGGCGGATTCGGCTTCACCGCGCTCAACAATGACGAGGTCGTCGTCATGCCCGTGCGCTCCGGGCTCGGCGCGCGGCTTGGCCTCAATCTCGGCTATCTGAAATTCACGCCGGAATCGACCTGGAACCCGTTCTGAGTCGATCGGGAGACGGCTCCAGCGGCTCTCTCGCGACGAAGCCGCAAATCCCGCAGGCCTCGTCGCCGCGCTGCCGGCGCCAGCGGCAGTCCTGACGAATGCCGCAGTCGTAAGCCGCGCTCGGTCTGACCGGCGCGCGCGCCTCCGCCAGCAGCTGCGCGATTCGGCCGAGCAGCTCGCATCCCTCGCCGCGCCAATGCGCGCAGTCGCTCTCGACGCAAGCTGGCGCGAATCGCATACGTGCAGCCGTGGCGTCCTGCTTCTGCGCTGCCGCCAGAAGGCCTTCATCAGCGACAAAAGTCGTCGCGAAGACTCCTGCGCTCGAGCGGACGCCGCCGGCGGCTAGCGCGGGAACGCTGGGACAGCGTAAGGCGCTCATCGACTAAGACGCGCGAATCGCGGCGCGATGCGCGCGCACCCGCCGCTGAAAAAATGTCGGGCGGATAAAGTCATGGGGCGTCTCTCCTATTCGTCCGCGAGCGGCGCGACTTCTGCGCGTTCTGCCGCGCTCTGGCGGAGAAGTCCTCATCCATACAGAGGAAGCCGCAATCCGCACGGCGGACCTATCTCGCGGCGATGGATGGCGCGAGTCGCCCGGCGCGTTTTGCGTTCAGCGTCATTACGTGGCAAAATCAACAGCGCCGTCCGCATTGAGACGGATCAAGGATTGCTGCGTCTTGATCGAACAAGCGATGTATTTTGCGCTCGGCTTTCTCGTCGCCGGGCTTTTCGCCTTGATGTTCCTGCCCGCTTTCTGGCGGCGCGCGCTTCGGCTGTCGATGCGGCGGCTGCAGATGCTTGCGCCGATGACGATGGAGGAGGTCTTCGCCGAGCGCGATCTGCTGCGGGCCGAATTCGCCGTCCGAGAGCGGCGATTCGAACAGTCGATGGAGGCGGTTCAGACCTCGCGCGCGGAGGATCTAGCGACGATCGGCCGTCACGTCGCGCGAATCAACGATCTCGAAACGCAGCTGAAGCGAGCCGCAGCCGACAATCGCGACATGAACCTTCGCGTCGGCGAAGCGCAAAAGGCGTTGGCGGAGCGCACCGGCCTTCTGCACGCCACAGAGCAGGCGCTGCAGGAGATGACCGACCGCGCCGAAGCTCGTGTCGCGCAGATGCGCCTGATTCGATCGGAGACGGCGCAGCTCAATGAAGAGGCCGGCGAGCAGCTGGAAGGACTCGTCGCCGCCTATGAGGCGCGCGTCGCGGCGCTGCACCAGCACAATGCCGATTTGCAAGGCGTGCTGGAGAATTTGCGCGAGGAACAGGCGCGGTCCGGCCTGCCGGACGCGCGGGCGACCGAACTCGAACATCAGCTCACGCATATTTCGGGCGAGCTCGCGGCGACCCGCACGCTCGGCGAGACGCTTTCCTCCGAACTCGATGTGGCGCGGGCGAAGCTCAAAGACGCCGAGCAGCGGCAAAAAAGCGAAGCTGAACAATGGGAAGGCGCACTGCGCGTCGCCCGCGCCGAGGCGAGCGACGCCGCTGGCAAGCTCGAATCGGCGCGCGCCGACAACGCCATGTTGCAAGGCGCGGTGGAAGCGTTGCGCGCCGACCGGGCCAATCTGCGTCGCGCCGCCACCGGCGGGGCCAAGGGACTTTCCGTCGTTCCCGTCGCGGCGAGCGACGCCGAAATCGCAACCCTACGGGAAGCGATTGTTGAATTCGGCGACCGGGTGGTCGAGCAGGATTTTCAGGCGCCGGCCAAGCGCGCCTGAGCGCCGCCCTACTCTGTCCCCAAGACTTTCGCTAGAAAGCGAAATTCGTTTCGCGCGCTGTTGACCGGCGGCGCGCGCTTTGGAACAAGTTGCGCCTTCGTCCGTCTCACGCGAGGCCGCCCGTGCTGTTCGTCGCCCTTTGCCTGGATAAGCCCGACAATGTCGACCTGCGCCTGTCGACGCGGACCGCGCATCTCGCTTTCCTCGAAAAGCATGCGGCGCGGGTGAAGCTCGGCGGCCCCTTTCTCGACGGCGAAACGCCTGTCGGCTCGCTGCTTATTCTCGACTGCGAAGATGAGGCGGCGGCGCGCGCGCTGCTTGGCGAGGACCCTTACGCCCTCGCCGGTCTCTTCGCCTCGGTGGAATTAAAACCCTGGAAACGCGTGGTGGGAGCGCAGCTCTGATGGCGCATTGGCTGCTAAAGAGCGAGCCGTCGAGCTGGTCCTGGGATCAGCAGGTCGCGGCGGGCGCCAAGGGCACCTTCTGGAACGGCGTGCGCAACCACTCCGCCAAACTCAATCTGATGGCGATGAAGAAGGGCGAGCGCGGCTTCTTCTATCATTCGAACGAGGACAAGGCGGTCGTCGGAATCGTCGAGATCATAAAGACCTATTATCCGGACCACACCGACGAGACCGGCAAATTCGGTATGGTCGACGTGAGGGCGATCAAGGCTCTGAAAAAGCCGGTGACGCTCGCCGAAATCAAGTCCGAGCCGCGCCTCAAGGACATGGTTCTCGTCAACAACTCCCGCCTCTCCGTGCAGCCGGTGACCGACGAAGAATGGCGGGTCGTGCTGGAGATGGCCGGCGAGACGGCGTAGGGCGAGAAGCTGTCGGCACGCCCATCTGTTGCAAATTTGGCACATCGATCGGGAAACGGCATAAACGCTCCGTTTCAATGTTAGGTTCGGATTGCGAAAAGCCTTTCGCCTTGCTCAGTTGCGCTCAGACTTCTTGAGTCGTTCGCAGCGGCGAGGACAAAGCGGTGATGAATAAATTCTTCGCGGGCGCGATCATGACATTGGCGCTCGCAGCCGGATCGGCGCACGCCGCGGATCTGCCGTCCCACAAGGCGCCGCCGGCCTATGTTCCGCCGCCGCCGCTGTGGACCGGAGTCCATGTCGGATTGAACGCTGGCGGCGCGTGGGCCGCGAGCAACGTGACCAACTACGCTTCGACGCCCTTCGTCATCAATGGCGCCGACAATGTCCCCTGGGCCGTGGGTGCCGCGATCGCGGGCACGGGCGTCCTCTCAACCAATGGCGCCGGCTTCATCGGCGGCGGACAAATCGGCTATGATTGGCAGTTCGCCGGCGGCTTCCTCGCTGGATTGGAGACCGACGTCCAGGGCCTCGCCGGTTCCAGCGCCAACGCCGGCTCGGTGACGCTAGCGCCGACGCCCTTGGCGGCGCTGGGGCTCAACTTCCTGACGAGCGTTTCGGGCGGCAAATCGCTCGATTTTCTCGGCACGGCGCGGGCGCGCCTTGGCTATCTCATCACGCCGACCCTGCTCGCCTATGCGACCGGCGGCCTCGCCTATGGCCAGGCGACCTCGACCACGAGCTTCTTCCAGCACGTGCCCAATGACACGCCGGGCTTCCTGCTGCTTGGCGTCAGCCAGGGCCGCTATTCGCAAATGCGCGTCGGCTGGACCGCGGGCGGCGGGCTGGAATGGCTGTTCTGGCCGCAGTGGAGCGCCAAGGTCGAATATCTCTATTATGATCTTGGCGCCGCCTCCTATCCGGTCGCGATCACCGGCGATTGGCAGCTGACAAATCTCCTGGCAGCCAACGCTACTCAGGCGCGCGCCCGCTTCGACGGCCATGTCGTCCGCGTCGGCCTGAACTATCACTTGAACTGGGGCGTCGCGCCGATCGTCGCGAAATACTGACCTTCGGCCAAAAAAACGCCCGGCCAGGTTGGTCGGGCGCAGTGCGAGGGGGGAGGGGGAGCTCCGTGCGGGCGGAACCCGCCGGGGGAGGAATTGTTCCGGCCGCCGCTCGAAACTCTGCTTGGTAACGCAGCCTTTACAATAACATCCAGCGCATGAGCCCCGGTCGCTGGGCGCGCATTGTCGCCGCCTCTTGCCCCGCTCCTGCCTCGACTCTCGGGCTCCGAATCCAGGGTAACGAAGCGTCATCTCACCGCGTCATGACCGCGCTTGTCGCGGCCGTCCACGCGAACGACGCGCGGCGAATTTAAAAGGTGAGCCGGACATGCCGCCTCTGTTCGAAGCGTTGCGCGATGTCCCGGCGTGGATGGCCGGGACAAGCCCGGCCATGACGGCTGCAAGCAAGCTGAAATTAGCCCGACCTTTGACCTCTTGCCGACAGCGGCGCCTTCGGCGCAAAATGCGTTTGATTGCGAGTATGGACGATGGCGTCGGACGAATTACGCAAATTGCGATTGCGGCGGGCGAAGGCTCTCACCGAGCGCCATCGATCGAATTCGAGCGCCAATATCTCTTCCGACGAACTCGCCGCCATAAAGAAAAAGGCGGACGATCTCGACGCCATTCAAAAATCCGTTTCCGACGCCGCGGCGGTCGGCGCGCCGCTCTGGCTTTCCTATATCTTTCTGCTGTTTTATGTCGCCATCGCCACAAGCGGCGTCACGCATACGCAATTGCTACTCGAAAGCCCGGTCGATCTTCCTTTCCTCAACATCAAGCTGCCGCTGAAAGCCTTCTTTATCCTCGCGCCCATTCTCTTTCTTATAGTCCATGCTTACGTGCTCGCGCATTTCGCCATGCTGTCGGATAAGGCGAAGGCCTTTCACGACCGCCTCACGGCGAAGGTCACCACAGAGGTCGAAAACGATCATGCGATCCGCGAGGGGCTGCGCCAGCAATTGCCGATCAATGTCTTCGTGCAGTTTCTCGCCGGGCCGGCGGATATTCGCGAAAGCGCCTTCGGCGTCATGCTCTGGGTCATCGCCTGGACGACTCTGGTCGGCGCGCCGGTCGCCGTCCTGCTGCTTCTGCAATTGCAGTTCCTGCCCTATCACGACACGCGCGTGACCTGGCTGCACCGCGTGATTCTTTGCGCCGATCTCGCCATCATCTGGTGGCTGTGGATGAAAATCCTCGCCGACCGGGACAGAAGCTGCCCGAAGCATCAAAGCCGCTGGATGAAAGGCTGGGACGATTTTCTGTGGTTCTTCCGAAAATTCGGCGCTCCGATTGCGACGGCGGTGGTCGTTATATTTTCTATTCTCTTCGCAACATTTCCGAGCGAGTGGGACGAATTGCCGTTTCGTTGGGCGAAGTGGGCGGAGCCGACCGAAGCGACCGAATTCATATTCGGCAAGGTCGACGCCAAAAATCAGCGTGTTACTGGAAGCTGGCCCGTCAATACGTTACGGCTGCGCGAATTCGACATATACGCTGCGCTGGGGGTCGAAGGCCCCGAAAAACTTCGATGGAAACCATACAGCTTCAGCCTCAAGCATCGTCGTCTCGAACAGGCCGATCTACGGGACGCGCGGCTCGACAACATCGATCTGCGCGGGGCAAGTCTCGACGGCGCACTGCTCGATGGGGCTAAGCTGCAAAAAGCCGATCTCGACAGGGCTTGGGTGCCGAACGCGTCGCTCTCTGGAACGGAGCTTCAGGGCGCGTCGCTTAATTCGGCTTGGCTTCAGGGCGCGTCGCTTAATTCGGCGTGGCTTCAGGGCGCGACTTTTAAGAAGGCGCAGCTTCAAGGAGCGACGCTCGACTACGCGCAGCTTCAGGGCGCGACTTTTAAGGAGGCGCAGCTTCAAGGCGCGTCGCTCGAATACGCGCAGCTTCAGGGCGCGGTTTTCAATGAGGCACAGCTTCAGGGCGCGTCGCTCGTTGTGGCGGAACTCCAGGGCGCGTCGCTCGATGGAGCCCATCTTCAGGGCGCTTCGTTCCGCTACGCAAACCTCCAGGGCGCCTCACTCCGTTACGCTCAGCTTCAGGGTGCAGCGCTCCTTAGGGCAGAGCTTCAGGGCGCATTGGTCGGTGAGGCGGAGCTCCAGGGCGCGTCTCTAGAACGTGCCTATCTTTGGCGCACGAATTGGGAGGGATTGATCCTTGAGGAAACTAAGCCGATCCGATTAGGACAGGCGAAATGGGAGGCCGTGTATTCTTGGACGGACGTGTCCTATGGCGAATTGCGGAAGATTATTGAGACGCTTCCGAAAGGAAGGCTGCGCGATGATGCATTGCTGCGCATCGCGCGCCTTGACTGCAATGCGAAAGAAGACGATCTCGCCCCTTGCGTGGCGAACGAAGATCCGCCGCCCGCCGTAACACAATGGCGCGAGCTTCTCGAAGCCGCGCAAACCGACGAAGCGACATATGCGAAGGCGCTTGCAGAGCGCCTGCGTGAGCTGGTTTGCGGTTCCGACGCGAATGCGATCCATATTCTGCGCGGGGTCAGCAAACATCCGCTTTCTCGATCTCGTCTCGCGGCCACAGGCCGCGAGACGCCGGCGTTGATTGACGATATTCTCGAGGGAAAAGATTGCCCAGTCTCGTCCGTGCTGACCTACGCCGACAGGGCGAGGCTGCAGGATATCAAGACCGTGGCTCTGATGAGCAATACGGAGTCGCCCGACGCGGGGAAGCCTCTACTCTTCCCCGCTGTGCCGGCCGAAACACCCACCAAAGGCAAACGCCGCCGCTCCCCCCGCGTCCTCCCGCCGCCTTGACGAAACCGTTCCGCCTATGCCCATTGGGCGCGATTTCGACCGCGCCGGCGCGCCATTGCGCCAGGGAGACATAGCCCATGAACATCCACGAATATCAGGCCAAGGCCGTTCTGCGCGCATTCGGCGCGCCCGTCGCCGACGGCGTCGCCGTGCTGCGCGCCGAGGACGCCCGCGCGGCGGCCGAAAAGCTCCCCGGCCCGGTCTATGTGGTGAAGGCGCAGATCCATGCGGGCGGGCGCGGCAAGGGCAAGTTCAAGGAGGCGTCCGCTGGCGACAAGGGCGGCGTGCGCATCGCCAAATCGATCGACGAGGCCGAGGCCTTCGCCAAAGAGATGCTTGGCGCGACGCTGGTCACGCAGCAGACCGGCGAGGCCGGCAAGCAGGTCAACCGCCTCTACATCGAGGACGGCGCCGCGATCGACAAGGAATTCTACCTCTCGATGCTGATCGACCGTTCGACCTCGCGCATCGCCTATGTGGTCTCGACCGAAGGCGGCATGGATATCGAGAAGGTGGCGCATGACACGCCCGAGAAGATCGTGACCTTCTCGGTCGATCCGGCGACCGGGCTGATGCCGCATCACGGCCGCCAGGTCGCAGCGGCGCTCGGCCTCACCGGCGATCTCGCCAAACAGGCGGGGGAGCTGACCGAAAAGCTCTATGCCGCCTTTGTGGCCAAGGACATGGAGCTTCTCGAAATCAATCCGCTGATCGTCACCAAGGACGGGAAGCTGCGCTGCCTCGACGCCAAGGTCAGCTTCGAGAACAACGCTCTCTATCGCCACCCCGACATGGTCGAGCTGCGCGACAAGAGCGAAGAGGACGAGAAGGAAATCGAGGCGTCGAAATACGACCTCGCCTATATTTCGCTGCCCGGCAATATCGGCTGCATGGTCAATGGCGCCGGCCTCGCCATGGCGACGATGGACATCATCAAGCTCTATGGCGAGTTTCCGGCGAACTTCCTCGATGTCGGCGGCGGCGCCACGACAGAGAAGGTCACGGCCGCGTTCAAGATCATCACCGCCGATCCGAACGTGAAGGGCATTCTCGTCAATATCTTCGGCGGCATCATGCGCTGCGACACCATCGCCGAAGGCGTGATCGCGGCGGTGAAGGAAGTGGGCCTCAAAGTGCCGCTCGTCGTGCGGCTCGAGGGCACGAACGTCGATCTCGGCAAGAAAATCATCAATGAATCGGGCCTCAACGTCATTCCCGCCGACGATCTCGACGACGCCGCGCAAAAAATCGTCGCGGCGATCCGGGGGGCGTGAGCTTTCCGGCCGAGGCCGCGTGCTCCTGTCGATCACGCGGGCGACGTGTTGACGCCCCCTCCCCGCTTGCGGGGAGAGTCTACGGTGAAGGGACTGGGGGGGGGGTGTTGCGGCCAGGAATGCCCAAGCGCATTCGACCCGGCCCGATTCTCCCCTCTTTCGCCTTGCGGGACCGGCGCAAAAGGGCCATGTTTGGCGGCGACTTTAGCCCTTCCCGGCGGCCGCGCCGCGAGCGCAGCCAATTTTTGCGCCTCGCTCGGCCCGCCGCCCTTTAGGAAAGCGCCAGTGCCCAAATCAGCCTTGTTGCCTGCGTCCTCCGCCAGCCGCGCGAGACGCGCTCTGGCGCGCCTGTCCTTCGCCCTGATCGCCGGAACCGGCGCCTTCGCGCTCTCCTGCGGCAGCAGCCTCGCGGCGCGGGAAAACATCGTCATCGCCCGGCCCTTCGAGGTCGGCTCCAGCCTCTCGGGCAATTATCTCGCCGCGATCGTCGCCGGCGCGCAGCGCGACACGCTGGCCGCCTCGACTTTTTTCCGCGAGGCGCTGCGCGACGATCCCAAGAACGCCGATCTCGCCGACCGCGCCTTCGTCGCGGCGCTCGCCAATGGCAATATGGCCGAGGGCCTCGCGCTCACCGGCCGCGTGCTCGCGCATGACCGCGCCAACGGCCTCGCTCATCTCGCGCGCGGCGTCGACATGATCAAGAACCGGAAATACGCCGCCGCGCGCGCCGAACTCGCGAAAGGCGGCGGCGACCGGCGCCGCGACATCACCTCGACCCTTCTCTCGGCTTGGAGCTACGCCGGCGCTAAGGATACGCGTCGTGCGCTCGCGACGCTCGATACGCTCACCGACGACGCCTTCGTGGTGTTCCGCGACTATCATGCGGGACTGATCGCCGATCTTGGCGGCGACAAGGCCGAAGCTGAAAAGCGCTTCAAATCGGCGTATAGCGCCGAAAAGAACACGCTGCGGCTCGTCGACGCCTATGCGCGGTTTCTCGCGACGCATGGACAGCGCGACGAAGCCAAGAATCTTTACCTCGCCTTTGACGAGGTCGCGCCCAATCACCCGATCGTCGTCGCGAGCCTTGCGGCGCTCGATGAGGGCAAGCCGCTGCCGCCTTTCGTGCGCAGCGCCAATGAAGGCGCGGGCGAAGTGCTCTACGGGCTCGGGGCCGTCGGCGGGCGGCAAGGCGACGAACTCGCCTCGCTCATTTATCTGCGCCTGTCGCTGCATCTTGCGCCGGATAATGCGCTCGCGCTCGTCACGCTTGGCGACGTCTATGAGCGCATGAAACAGGAAGAGGCCGCGATCGATCTTTATCAAAGCGTGGCGAAGGACGATCCGCTGCGGGTCAACGCCGACGTGCAGGCGGCGCTTCTCCTCGAAACGCTCGGGAAATCGAAAGAGGCGACCGACGCGCTTTCCGCCATCGTCGCCGCACATCCGCAGAATCAGGAAGCTCTAACCGCGCTCGGCAATCTTCAACGCTCGCGCAAGGCCTTCGCCGACGCCGCGGCGACCTATACGCGCGTGCTGGATTTGCGCACGCAGCACGACAAGAGCCAGTGGCTGCTCTATTACTATCGCGGCATCGCCAATGAGCGGCGCAAGGATTGGCCGGCGGCCGAAGCCGACCTCAAGAAAGCCTTGGAGCTCAACCCCGATCAGCCGCTGGTGTTGAACTATCTCGGCTATTCATGGGTCGATCAGGGCGCCAATCTCGACGAAGCCTTCAAGATGTTGCGTCGCGCCGTCGATCTGCGGCAACGCGATGGCTATGTCGTCGACAGTCTGGGCTGGGCCTATTACCGCCTCGGGCGTTATGACGACGCCGTGCGCGAATTGGAAAAGGCGATCGACCTTAAGCCTTCCGACCCGGTGATCAACGATCATCTCGGCGACGCCTATTGGCGCATCGGCCGCAAGCTCGAAGCGCATTTCCAGTGGAACCATGCGCGCGATCTCAATCCGGATCCGGACGACCTCCCGAAGATTCTCAATAAGATCAAGAACGGCATGGCGGAGAAGCCCGAGATCGCCGGCGACAACGGCAAGACGGGCGGCTAGACCGCGCTGCATTTTGCGCAATCGCCCGTTGAGCGCTGATCGCCCCGCCCTAATGCGGCATCTCCGGCGCGCGATTCCACCAGCCGCCGCCGAGCGCCATGAATAGCGCCGCCGTATCGGCGAGTCGCGTGGCTTCGGCCTGCACCCGCATGAGCGACGCCGAGAAATAGATGCGCTGCGCGGTAAATACGGCGATCTGAGATACTTGGCCGTATTTCAATTGCATGCGCACGATATCAAGGCTGCGTTTTGCGGCGTCTTCGCTCTTGCGCCCAGTTTCGACCGCCCTTGCGTCCGACTGTAGGGAACGCAGCGCATCCGTCACGTTCTGAAACGCGTTGATCACCGTGCTGCGGTACTGAGCATCGGCCTGCTCCAGCGCGGCGACAGCTGAACGCTCCTTGTTCAGAAGCGTCATGCCGTCGAAAAGCGGCTGCGCCGCATTCGCGGCCAATGTATAGAACCCCGTGCCCGGCGCGAAGAGCTGCGCGACATGAAAAGCGCTCGCGCCAAGATTGGCGGAGAGCGTGATGTTGGGCAACCGAGAGGCGCGCGCGACGCCGACCGCCGCGGTCGCCGCATGAAGATTTGCCTCGGCGGCGCGAATGTCCGGACGTTGTTCGACCAGCATCGAGGGCACGCTGACGGGAACCGTCACGGGCAGCTTCAGTTGCGAAAGTCTGAATTTCTGCTCGATCTGATCAAAAGAGAGGTGGCCGGCCAAAGCGGTGAGGAGGTCGCGCTGGAGCGCGAGTTGCTTTTCCAGCGGTGGCAGCGCCTGCTCGGCTTGCGCGAGCGCCGCCTCCTGCGCGACGACATCGGCTTTGGCGATCGAGCCGAAGGAATATTGTCGATTGAGGATTTCGAGCGAGTCCTTGAGAATCGCGATGATGTTCTTCGTCGCCTCGATCTGTCCTCTAATCGACGCCTCCTGAATGGCGGCGACGACGACGTTGGCAGTGAGCGCCAGCCGGGCCGCCTCCATCTGAAACGCCGCCTGTTCGGTCTGCGCCTCAAGCGACTCCAGCCCTCGCCGGTTCAGACCCCAAATATCCGGCGCGTAGCTGATCGAGAGCTGCTTCAAGAACAGGCCGTAAGGCGCGTTCGGATTGGTCGTCCACGGGCTCGGAGTCGCTTGTCCCGTGATGATGTTATAGGGGCTCGGGAAATACTGGTTGAAGAGCGACTGGTTGATCGCGCCAAGCGCGCGGTTGTTCGACAGAAGGTTCTGACTTTCGTTGGCGAGTATGCCGACCTGAGGCAGGAGCGTTCCCCTCTGCGCTTCGGCGGTGAAATAAGCGACGCCAATCGCCGCCTCCGCAGATTCGAGCGACGGATTATGTTCGAGCGCCTCGCGCACCAGCGCGTCGAGCGGCTTTGAGCGATAGAGCGTCCACCAGTCCTCCGGAATGTCGCGTCCTTCGGCAAAGCGCTGGCCCAACCCCGGCGACGCCGTCTTTTCCGGCGTGAAATGCGGGGCGTCGGGCGTGGGCGGCTGGATGAAGTCAGGACCGACCATGCAACCGGAAAGCGACGCGGCAAGGCACGCAACTCCCGCGGCGCGCATCATCCGCGCTGCGCCGGTCCTTTGCCTCGAAAGGTCGCTCGTCTCGTTCATCGTCGGATATCAGACCTGAAGAGCTTCTTTCGCGCCGCCGCTCATGCGCCTATCGATAAAGCGTTCGATGACGAAATGCAGCGTGGGAATGACAAAGAGGATCAAACCCGTCGCGGCGAACAATCCGCCGACGATGACCGTGCCGAGGCCGCGCTGAACGTCGCTGCCGACGCCTGTCGCCAGCGCTGCGGGGAGCATGCCGACCATCGGCACGGCCGAAGTCATCAGCACCGAGCGGAAACGCTCCGCTGCGCCGTCAAGAACCTGATCGCGGAAGTTCGCTTGATCGTCGCCAATGATGTCATCATCTATCGAGTCCACCCCCAGACGGCGCGAGCGGGCTGACGCGACATGCACTGCGGTGACGCGATTGAGATGCGACACCATGATGATGCCGTTTTGTACCGCGACGCCAAACAGCGCGAGAAAGCCCACGCCTGTCGCCACATTCAGGGTTTCGCGCGTCATGATCAGCAGGATCAGACCTCCCAGTGCCGACAACGGCACCACTCCCAGGATGAGCAGCGCGTTTCGCAGCTTGGCGAAGCCGATGTAAAGGATCAATAGCATCAACAGCAGCACGACGCCGACGATGATCGCGAGCCGCGCCTGCGCGCGTTGCTGGTTTTCGAATTTTCCGCTCCAGACGACGCTGTTCGCCTGCTTGTCGTACGAAACGGCCTCCGCGACCTTCTTTTGCGCCTCCGCGAGATAGGAGCTGAGATCCCGGCCGGCATAGTCGAGACGAACGGTCAGCACGCGTTTTGTCTTCTCGTGCGAGATGGCGCTCTCTCCGTTCTGCAGCGTGATTTTTGATATTGCGGACAGAGGAATCTGCGCGGTAGAGGAGGAAGATTTCACCAAAAGATCGCTGAGTTCCTCCGGACTGCTGCGCGACTGCAGAGGAAAGCGCACCGTCATATCGTAGCTGCGGTCGTTCACGTAAACTTGGCCGATGGAGGCGCCGCCGACTCCGATCTGAATCATGTTCGAAACGTCGGCGACGTTAATGCCATAGCGGGCGGCTGCGGCGCGATCGATATGAAAGGCAATCTGCGGAATCGGCGGCTCCTGCACGATCGACGTCTGGGTCGTGCCGTTCACCGTCTTCAGCGCAGCGACGATCTCGTTTCCGATACGGCGCGTCTCCTTGAGGTCTTCTCCGAAAATCTTGACCACCATCGCGCTGTGCGCGCCGCTGACCAGATCATTGACGTTGTCGATAATCGGTTGGCTCACGCCGACATCCATTCCGGGAAGCTGACTGAGGCGCTTTGTCAACTTGGCGATGAATTGCTCTTTCGTCTCGCGTCCGGGCCATGAATCATAGCGGTTCAGCCCGATCGGCGCTTCGATATGACTCGTCGTCCAGGGATCCGTGCGATCGTCGTTTCGACCGATCTGCGTGATGACGTAAGAGACCTCCGGAAACTCCATCACGGCGGCGCGCAAATCGCTCGCCATGTCTGATGCTTTTTCGAAGGATATGCCGCTCGGCAGTTGCACTTGCAGCCAAAGCGAGCCCTCGTCGAGATTGGGAAGAAAGTCTCGTCCGACCGCGCCGCCGGCCATGACGAGGCCCCAGATCGCCAGCGCTGTCGCGACATAGATGATCGACGGCTGCTCAAGGCACCGACCGAGCAGTTCCTTGTAGCGGCGCTCCATCCATTCGAGCACACGATTGTGAAAGGGCTTCGACGGATGGCGCAGCGCCATATAGGCGAGGCCGGGCACGAGCAACAGCGTGCAGAGAAGAGCGCCAATCAGCGCGTAGGCGATCGTATAGGCGACGGGCGCAAACAATCGGGCCTCGACGCGCTCCAGTCCCAACAGCGGCACATAGCTGGCGATGATGATAATGGTGGCGAAAAAAATCGGCCGCACGACTTGGCCGACGACGAATTGAACATCGACGACCTGAAGCTCGCGTTCTGGATTGTGCTCCCGCAGCCTGATAATCGATTCCGTTACGATGATCGCGCCGTCGACGATAATGCCGAAGTCGATCGACCCAAGTGACAGAAGATTTGCGGGCAGCTTGGTGAAATTCATCAGGATAAAAGCGAAAGCCAGCGACAGCGGAATTGTCGCCGCGACGACGAGCGAACTGCGCGGGCTGCCGAGAAAAAGCATCAGCACCACGAGGACCAGAACAATGCCTTCCGTCACTGTGTGCGCGACTTTTGAGACCGTGAGCTGCACCAGCTCGTTGCGGTCCATGTAGGGAACGATTTTCACCTCTTGCGGCGCAAGCTGCGCATTCAGCTCGTCAATTCTATCGTGCACCGCCTTCAAAACCACCGTGGCGTTCTCGCCTTTCAACATCTGTACGACGCCCTGGATGGCGTTTGAGTTGTAGTCCTTGCCGAGCATGCCTTCGCGCTCTTGCGCGCTATAACGCGGGGTCCCGACGTCCTTGGTCAGCACCGGCACGCCGCCGTGTTCGGCAATGACAATATTTCCGAGGTCTTCTTTCGTGCGCACAAGACCGATGCTGCGGATGACATAAGATTGTTCGCCGCGCGTGATGCGGCTGCCGCCGGCGCTGGCGCTGTTTGCAACGATAGAATTGGTGACGTCGGTCAATCCAAGCCCATAGCGCTGCATCGCGACCGGATCGAGCTGAAGCTGGAACTGACGCGTGACGCCGCCGAAATTGGCGACGCTTGCGACGCCGGCGACCTGGTTGAGCGCCGGGATGACGATCCAGCGCTGGATTTCCGAAAGGTCTTCGGTGTTTTTCGCGTCGGACTCCAGCGTGTATCTGAGGATTTCGCCGGTCGGGCCGGTCAACGGACCGAGCGCAGGTTGAATATTAGGAGGAAGCGAGACTTGCGTGATGCGCTCCAACGCGCGTTGGCGCGCCCAATAGTCCTCGACGCCATCCTTGAACACCATTGTAATGAGCGATAGCGCGAAGGTGCTCGTCGAGCGTATCGTCAGCAGGCCCGGCGTGCTCGCCAGCGCGCGTTCCAAGGGTATGGTGATTTGCTGTTCCACCTCCTCGGCGGCGAGGCCCGTGGCCTTGGTCGTGACGATCACCGTAACGTCGCCGATTTCGGGATAGGCTTCGATCTTGAGTTGCGTCCATGAATAGACGCCGAAGGCGAAGAGGATCGCCGTCGCCAGTATCACCGCGACGCGATGCTTGAGGCAAAACTCGACGATGCGCTCAATCATTCAAGAGGACCCCGCCGCGCACAACGATGCGCCGGCCGGCGTTCAGTCCCAAGACGACGGTAACGCCATCGACGTCGGCGTCAGGCTGGACCGGCCGTCGCTCGAAGGTCCAAGGCGCGACTTCAACAAAAACGCTTGACGTGTCGTTGACCATCATCAGCGCCGACGCCGGGACCACGACGCGCGGCGTCGGCGGCGAAAAAAAGCGCACCGTCGCGAACATGTTCAATTTGAATATGCCGTTCGGATTGTCGAAGGCGATGCGGACCTTATTGCGGCGCGTATCGGCTTCGAGCAATTGGCTGATGATTTCGACTTTGCCGGCAAACACCTCGCTCGGATAGGCCACTAGCGAAACTTCAACGCGCTCGCCCTTTTGCACAAAGGAGAGATCCTTCTCCTGAACGCTCGCCGTAACCCATACGCGATCGAGGTTGGAGATGGTCATCATCGGCGAGGTCGTATTGTCGATGAAATCGCCGGGCGCGGTGTCGAGCGCGGTGATGGTGCCGTCGATCGGCGCATTAAGGGTAATCTTGCGCTGGCCGGTGACCTTGCTGTTGTCGCCGATCACGTCGAGCCGCGCTTCGGCGCGCTTCAGTTCCGAAGTCGCCTGCAGATAGTCGTTCTGCGCCTGCTCCAATTCTCTTAGCGCAAGGCCGCCCGCCTTGTTCAATCCGGTGGCCCGATCCAGGGCGCTCTTGGTCAGCTTTGCCGAGGCGCGAGCTTTTTCCGCGTCGGCCACAGCCTGCGCCAGATCGCCCGAATCAATGGTCGCCAGGGGCTGGCCCCTTTTGACATTGTCGCCAAGCTCAACGTCGAGTTCGCTGACGCGTCCGTTGACCGGCGCCAACACTCTCACCGTCCGGGCCGGATCGGCTTCGACCGCGCCCGGCACGACCCGACTGAGGCTGAGATTGCGCGTTTCGACTGGCGCCATGACGATATGGGCGCGATAGGGCGAACCCTCGGGAATGAAGATCGTTTTTCCCTTGCGCACGAGCGGTGGGAGGCGCCGGCCATCCGACGCCTTTCCTACCCCTTCGCGGGCGAGATTTCCTTCGGGACTCATCCGATAAAACAGCGCGACGCCCAGCGCCAATGCGGCAAACGCCGATGCCGCAATGAGAATTTGGCGTCGGCTTAATGAGATGCGGCCTGCGAGGTCCAACGCCTGTTTCACTTCCCGATCGCCGCCCAGCCGACCAGTTCCACAGAGATGCCTCCGCTTTGTGTCACGAGCGCGAGAGCTTGATCAAGACACTACTCTAAGGGCAGTGAACTGCGACTGAATAGTGACAGCAAACACACGCCAACAGCTTCGCTGTGAACGATTTGTTTCTCAATTATTGCTAAGTCAGATGGCGCGCCGTTCAAAAATCGACCGCCGGCGTCATGGCTCCGGCGCTAATGCTCCAACGCAGCGGCTGGAGTCATGGCGAACCCGCCAATCGTCGGGCGGGTCATCGAGCGAAATAAGCTCAACAGCTACACCGTCACGACAGGCACGTCATGCGCATGCACGTCGCGGCCCGAATGCTGGGCGAGAATGCGCTTCGCCTTTTCTTCCTGCGCTGAATCTCGTGTTCGCACCCAGAGCAGCAGACCGCCATGGTCCAGTTGCTCCTGGAGAGATTTCGCGTGACGCTCCTCCATAAATTCGCCAAGGACAGCGCCGATCAGCCCGCCGACTTCGGCGCCGACGACGCCGCTCACGAGAAGCATCGCGAGCGCTCCGCCCGATACGAGCGCCGCTCCCGCCGCCAGCGTCGCGCCCACATAAACGAGCGCGCCAACGAGCGCGCCATCTTTGACGCCCCGAGATTCTCTGGGCACATAGGCGACACGGGGCGCCTTGTCGTCGTCTTCGACGTCTTCGACCTTCTCGTATTTGTGGCCAAGCTTGGCGACGACGGCTTCTTCGCCTGCGAGCAGGCTGATATCGCCGAGGTCAAAACCTGAATTCAGCAATTCGTTGACTGCGCTTTCAAGCGCATAGCCGTCTGAGAAAACGCCGACCACCTCTCGCCCTCGCCGCCCGTCCGCACCGCTCATGCCGCCCTCCCTACCCCCGCGATCGCCTCGATTCGCGCCGAAGCTGACCCGCCATATCGAGGCTGTTCAAGGCAGAGTGCTGCCGAAGGACGGCCTTGGCAAGAGCCGCATTGACGCTGGCAGGTGAAGCTCAGGATAGGCTAGGCGGATGACGCGCCGGCCGAGGTCGCCAAAAGGCAGAGGTATTCCCACGCCATCGTCGCGCCGGCGAGCGCGGTGATTTCGGAGACGTCATAGGCGGGGGCGACTTCGACGACGTCCATGCCGACGAAGTTGAGACCCGCAAGCTTGCGGATGATCGACTGCGCCTGCCAGGTGGCGAGGCCGCCGACTTCCGGCGTCCCCGTTCCGGGAGCGAAAGCCGGATCAAGCGCATCGACGTCGAAGGTCAAATAGACCGGCGCGTCGCCGACGCATTCGACGATCATCGAGGCGATGGCCGCAGGACCGATTTCATGCGCCTCCTGCGCGGCGACGATCGTGACGCCTTGCGCCAGCGTCCAGTCGTAGACCTCGCGCTGCACGGGCGAGCGGATGCCGATTTGAATCATCCGGCGCGCATCGACGACGCCTTCATTGATGGCGTGATAGAACATCGAGCCATGCGCATAAGGCTGGCCGAAATTATCCGGCCATGTGTCGACATGCGCGTCGAAATGGATCAGCGCCAGCGGGCCCCGGCTTCTTGCGCAGGCGCGCAGCAGCGGCAGCGTGACGCCATGATCGCCGCCAAGCGTGACGAGATGCGCGTAGTTTGACGCCTGCGCCTCGATGAGTTTCAGACTTGCGGCTATATCGCCGAGCGCAATCGCGAAATCGCCGACGTCGGCGAGCGAAAAATCGACTGGCGACGTCCAGTGTAAGGGATGTGCGCCGTCGATCAGCATTCGGCTGGCGTAACGAATCGCCTGCGGCCCAAAGCGCGCGCCGCTGCGATTAGTCGTGCCTATGTCGAAAGGAACGCCGGCGACGACGACCGCCGCATCGGCGCGCGCTTCGACGCCGAGGAACGTCGGTCTCGCGGCGAATGTCGGCGTATCGCTCATGTCGTAGCGTCCAGTTTGGCGAAGCGGAACACCGCCGCGGCGATCGCGCAAGTCCAGCCGCCGCCCGGAGCGCCTTGCGCCGCCGCGGTCAGCGACAGGCTTTCGACGATCAGCTCGCTCGTTTCGTAAACCTTCTTGCGCTCATTCCAGGTGGCGTCAGGATCGAATTCGATTCCGAGCGATGACGCAAGCATCGTCGCGGCGAGATCTTCGGCGTAATCTCCGCTGTCGCGTTCCGTCACGCCATAGCCGTGATGTTCCGAAATATAGCCATAGAGCGTGGGCTCTCTCGGCCGCGCCAGGCCGATGCTCGCCGCGATGCGCCGTCCTGGTTCATCGGTCTCGGCGCGCGCGAGCACGGTGAAGGTAATTTCGCCGGGCTGAAGCGTTGCGACTCCTCTCTCAACAGGCACGAGGTCGCACCCAGCCGGCAGAATCGACGAGACCGCCACGAGGTTTTGCTGTTCGATGTCCGCATCGCGCAGCGCATATTCGAACGCTGTGAGTCGATGACGATGCTGGCCGACGCCGCGCGTCAGGAAAACGCATTGTGGAATGGGAAACATCTCGCGCGCTCCATAGCGAAAGGAAGGCCACTGCCTCAATTAGAACGAGAAGACCGCTTTGCCATAAGCATGTATGCAAGCTACGTCTATGGCCTCGCGCACGCGAACCGGCGAGCATTATGCGAGCTGCGGCCCGTTACCCTTGGCAAGATATCTCTACGACATGAAAATTTTGCTGCTCGGCGGCTCCAACGCCGGAATCAGAGATGGATGGGCCTTCCAGTTTCAACGGCAGGCGTCGGCGCACGAAGTCGAGAATCGATTTCTCGGCGCGGTTGGATCGCTCTATGGTTTGCTGGCGCTCCTTAAAATGGAGCGCGAGGGGGCGACTCATCCGGAGATCGTCATATTCGAATATTGCTTGAACGACATTCTGCTATTCGCGGCCAACTGCCTGCGCCAAAAGCTCGTCGCCGATACGCTGGAGGGTATCGCTGCCTGCTGCGCGCGGCGCGGAATCCGGTTGATGTTTCTTTGCCTCGACCCTTGTCAGACGACGTCCAAAGAGCTACGCGGCGCAAGGCGGCGCGCGCACCGACTCTACGCGGAAGCGGCGACACGTTATGCGACGCCTGCCATCTGGCTCGACGACATTTTTCCCGGCGGACCGGCGGCGGCGCATTATCAGGATCAAAATCACCTTACGGTCGAGGCCTCGGTGGCGGTGGCCGCCGCCGTCTTAAGCAAATTGGGCGACGCCCGAATCCCCAAGGTGCATGACGCGGAAATCCGCTTCGACTATGTCGACGCCACGCGCGCGCAGGCGAGCGGCGCGTGCGAGCGGCGTCACATTCAATCAAAGGTTTTCGAAGGCGCGTTCATCCGCCTGACGCGACCGAGCGAAAGCCATTGGCCCGGAAGCGGCCGGCTCGCTGGGTTAATGCTGCATTCCGACGATACGAGCGGAGAATATCTCATTCGCGCGCCGCGATGCGCTCGTCGTAAGAATCCACGCTCGAAAATGCAGGAAATCGTCGCCAATCTCATGCTGCTGCATTACGTGTCGGGCACGATCGCCACCGACCGCGGCGTCGCCATCGCAATGCCCGACGATGAAGCGGCGCTAAGACGCGCTCCTGAGGATGCGACGCTCCTTGCTATGCCGCCGACAGCGCCTTTCCTGGATCAGACCCTCGATATTCACGCCGTGATTTTCTGGCGGCCGCGATCAATCGCCAACCGCATCGCGGCGATGTTGCGGCGCCGGTGAGCCGCCGAACGCCATTCTATTTCTTGCACGCCGGCGTCGGCTGCAGGACGAGATCGGTCATATCGCCGCGCAAGACGAAGTCGCCATAGTCGAGTTTCAATGCGCGCGAGACGCCGTTTTCATAAAGGTCGAAAGACAGCACGTAAATCGGCTGGCCATCCTTCTTGCCGAGGTCGAAATAGGAAATGGCCACCGGCCAGCGGCGTAAATCCTTGAGTTCGTTGACGCGCGCGGCCTTTTCCTGTGGCGGCTCGGTCGCCGGCTTGCCGATCACCGTCAAGGTGTCGAACGCCTTTTCGCCGTCTCCCGTGCCGTCGAAGACCCGTGCTTCAAGCAGATGTTCGCCGGCCATGGCCGTCACAACGATTTTGCGCAAATGTTCGGTCGGAAAAAGCATCGGACCGGCGAGCTCCACGCGCGCGCGTTTGGGCTTGGAGAGATCGACGGCAAGCCGGGCGTCGCTCGCTTTCTTGGCTTTTCCGTCGACTTCCTCGGCCCGCGAATTGTCGACCTTTGTTTCCACCTTGAATCGGAAATCGGCGCCGTCGCCGCCCTCAAAAGTCGCCGAGCGCATGTCGGAAAGCTTCGTCGCCCCCTCCGAGGGCTGCAGCTCGGTAATCTGGCGGAAGTTCTGGACATAGCCCTCGCAAGCCGATCCGGAAAAGTCGAAGGCGATACGGCCGCGCGCCTGGGCCGGCGCCTTGGCGCCGCTCGTCTTCAAGAGGCTCAGCTCATATACAGCACGATGGTTGGCGAGCGCGGGGGCGCGCTCCGCCAACGCATCGCCAAGCGGCGTTCCCACGCAGATCGCGGCGGCCAGCGCGCGTAACCAAATCATCGGACCTCTTTTCAGTGGCGGCGAATTCGACGCCATTGCGCCGCATGGAGTAGGAAACTAGGGTCGCGCTTCCTTGGGAGCAACGACTTTTTCCTAATAAAGAGGCGCCATGACCGCATCGTCCGATACGCCGCTTGCGCGGCTGAAAGAACTGGGACTGATCCTCCCCAAGGCGGCCGCGCCGGTCGCCAATTATGTTCCTTTCGTACGCGCGGGCGCTTTGCTGTTCATATCGGGACAGCTGCCGCTCGGCGCCAATGGCGTCGACCCGGCGCATCAAGGCAAACTCGGCGCCGGCGTTTCGCTCGAAGACGGGCAGTCCGCGGCGCGTCAGGCGGCGCTCAACGTCCTCGCCCAAGCCAACGCCGCCGCCGGCGATCTCTCCAAACTACGCGCGGTCCGGCTTGGCGGCTATGTCAATAGCGCGCCGGATTTCGGCTCGCTGCCGCAAGTCGTCAACGGCGCTTCCGATCTCATCGCTACGGTGCTCGGCGAGAACGGCAAACATGCGCGCTTTGCCGTCGGCGTTGCGCAATTGCCGCTCGACGCCGCCGTCGAAGTCGAGGGGATTTTCGAGATTCTGCCGTGAATAAGCCAGATCTTTCATGGCTGACGGCGCGACCGATCGCCCACCGCGGCCTGCATGATGCGTCGCGGGGCGTGATTGAAAATTCGATTTCGGCCGCCCGCGCGGCGATCGCGGGCGGATTTAGCGTTGAATGCGACGTGCAGCTATCAGCCGACAGCGACCTTGTCGTTTTTCACGACGACACGCTTGAGCGCCTGACCGAAGGCGCCGGCGCAGTCGCAACGCACAGGGCGGATGAGCTGAGACGTCTCAAGCTGCGCGGCGGAACTGAAGCTATTCCGAGCTTTTCCGAGTTTCTCGGCGCAATCGGCGGACGAACTCCAATCGTCGTCGAAATCAAGAGCGCGTTTAATGGCGATACGACCGCCGCGCTGCGCGCCGCGCTTGCGCTTGCGCATTACGACGGGCCTGTCGCCGTCGAAAGCTTCGATCCAGATCAGATCGCTTTTCTTCGCGCCCGCGCCGCGGCGCTGGGGATTGCGCATCGGCCGCTCGGCGTAGTGGGCGAAGCGCATTACAGCCAAGAGGATTGGCCGCAGCTATCTGCCGCGCAGCGCGCTGAACTCACGCATTTCCTGCATTACAAGCGAACGCTGCCGGATTTCCTGTCATGGAACGTGCGTGATCTGCCGCACGCGATTCCGTTGCTGATGCGCGACGCGCTCAGGATGCCGGTGACCGCCTGGACCGTGCGTTCGCCGGAAATGGCGGCGCGGGCGCGAGAATGGACCGACCAGATCGTGTTTGAAGGCTTTGCGCCATAAAACGGCGGCGAGGCGCGAGGCGTCCGCTCCTGCGCCTTCGCCTCACATGTGCGAGCGCGTTAGAGCGCGGCTCGCGAAAAAGTTGGAACCGGTTTTTTTCGCTTAGAGCGCGCTCTACACTTTTGGAATTGATCAATTTAGCTGCATTTGGGCGATTCCGCCCAAATGCAGCGTGATCTAGTGGACGGGCGCCAATCCGTTGACCGGTTCGAGCCCGCGCATCTCCTTAAGTTCGACGCGAATGTTGTAGTCGCTCGCGGCCTTTATGAAGTCCTGAATCGTTTCCATGATGTCCTGATCGATAAAGCCGGCGCGCGTGCCGTCGATCATGAGAAAACTGTTCTCGTCGATGTCCTCGAGCAAGCTGCGCAGCTGCGCCTTATTGAGGAAGGACACGTCCTTTTGCAGGCGCAGAAGGTAGTTTCGGCCGTCGCGCGTCAGCGTGAACGCCGAGTGATAATTGGCGCGCAACACGAAGAAGAGGCCCACAGCCATGCCGATGGCCATGCCTTTGAGAAGATCCGTCATAAGAATCGCGCCGACCGTCACCGCGAAGGGCGCAAATTGGTTGAAGCCTTTTTCATATTGCTGAATGAACAGCTTTGGCTTTGCGAGCTTATAGCCGGTTAAGATGAGCACCGCCGCCAGACAGGCGAGCGGAATCATATTGAGCATGCTCGAGAGGAACATTGCGCTGAGCAACAGCAGGAGACCATGAAAGAAGGACGCCGCCTTGGTGTGCGCGCCTGCATCTATGCTGGCGGAGCTGCGCACGATCACCGCAGTGATCGGCAGGCCGCCCAACATTCCGCTCACGAAATTGCCAACTCCTTGCGCCTTGAGCTCCTGATTGGTCGGCGCGACGCGCTTGAGCGGATCGAGCTTATCGACCGCCTCGAGACTGAGCAGGGTTTCAAGACTGCCGACCAGCGCCAAAGTCGCGGCTGTCACATAGACATGAACGTCGATCAGCCGGGTAAAATCCGGAAAGCTGAATTCGCGCGCGAAATCTATCGGTCCGAAGATCGCCGGAACGTTGACGAGATGCTGCGGTGCGATCGCCAGTGCGGGTAACAGCGTCTGAGCGACGATATTATAGCCGACGCCAAATAGCACCGCAGCCAGCGGGCCGGGGGCCAGCGAAAGGTAGCGGTGTTTTTTGATATACGGAGTGTCCCAAAAAAGCATGATCGCCACGGAAACGAGGCTGACGATCACTGCTCCTGTCGAAATGGAATGAAAGGCGTCCCAGAGAAAGGACAGACGCGTGTGGCTGTCGTCCTCGAGAAAGGACAGATCGGTCTCAGCGTCGGCGTCATAGCCGACGGCGTGCGGCAGCTGCTTCATGATCAGGATCAGACCGATCGCCGCAAGCATGCCCTTGATGACCGCGGACGGAAAAAACGCGCCGATGACGCCGGCGCGCAAAAAGCCCATCGCCACTTGCAGCAGACCCGCCAGCGCCACGGCGAGCAGCATGGCGTCGAAGCCAAGCTTCTCGACCGCGGTCGCGACAATGACGGTAAGGCCTGCGGCGGGGCCCGAGACGCTCAACTGGGAGCCGCTGAGAACCGAGATGATGAGACCGCCGACAATCCCCGCAATGATTCCGGAGAACGGCGGCGCGCCGGAAGCGACCGCAATGCCAAGGCACAGCGGCACCGCGACGAGGAACACAACGACGCCTGCCGGAATGTCGCGATCGAGATAGCGGTAGTAGTAGTCGAAATGCCTCCTGAACACGCCCATATTCTCCTACTGGCGGCTTCGCGCCGAAGCGGCGGATCAGAAATCCTCGCCGCCGTGTTGCTGATAGATGGCGTCGACGTCGCTGCCCGGCGGCAAGGTGATGAGCTGATGCAGAATGCCGTCGTCGAGCCCGAACACCCAGCCATGCAGCATCGGTCGCTGATCCTCTTTCCAGGCGGTCTGTACAATGGAGAATTGCGACAGACGCATTACCTGCTCGATGACGTTGATTTCGACCAGTCGATTGGCGCGCTCGGTCTGAGAGTTGAGCGCATCGATCTCATCTCTATGGATCCGATAGGTGTCTTTAATGTGCATCAGCCATTTATTGAGCAGCGTCAGCTCGGGACGCTGGCGGTCGAGAGCGGCGCGAACGCCGCCACAGTTATAATGACCGCAGACGATGACATGCGGAACCTTGAGCACCTGCACCGCATATTGAATGACGCTGAGACAATTGAAGTCGGTCGCGATCACCTGATTGGCGATGTTGCGATGCGCAAATATCGCCCCCGGACGCGCGTTAACGATAATGTCGGCGGGAACGCGGCTGTCGGAACAACCGATCCAAAGAAATTCCGGCTTCTGATTGGCCGCCAGGCGCTCGAAGTAGCCGGGATCGCGTTCCCGAACCTCTTCGGCCCAGGCCTTGTTCTCGAGTAGCAATTTTTCGAAGGCTTTCATCCGAGGCCCGATGGTTTCTTAGCCGCCGCGATGAGAAGCGTTGCGGCTGCGACAGCAATATGACAGCGACGCCAGCCGCCTGGAACGGGAGTGCGAACCAAGACGAATTGCACCGGCGTTGAGAGTCGCCCTCGCTCAAGCACGACTGACTCTACGAAGGTCCGATCGTCACGACAAGGCCGCCGGCTAACATTCGAGTGGCGCCACGCTGACGCCGGCCGCGCTGAAAGCCAAATCGCTTCAAGCGATTACTCTTTGGCTAGATGGCGCACAGCTCCCGCCAGACCTGCGGCAAGGCGGCGATGATGTCGTCGGCGATCAGACCGGGACCAAAAATTTCTGCCGCACGCGCATGCATCCAGGCGGCGCAGGACGCGGCGAGAAAGCCGTCCATGCGCTGCGCCAGCAAGCCGGCGATGATTCCCGTCAACACGTCGCCCGAGCCTGCGGTGGCGAGCCAGGGCGTCGCATAAGGCAGGATCGAGGCGCGTCCGTCGGGCGCGGCGACGACCGTGTCGGGCCCTTTGAACAGCACGACCGCGCCGCTCGCCTGCGCGGCGGCGCGCGCCTGGTCGAGTTTCGAACGGCAGTCGCAATTGGTCTCGCAGGCGGCGAAAAGGCGGGCGAATTCGCCGGCGTGCGGCGTCATCACCACCGGGCCAGGCGCCGCGCGCGTCGCGCGCCACAGTCGCTCCGGGTCGCCGGCGAAGCTCGAGAGCGCATCGGCGTCGAGCACCGCGGCGCGGCGATAGGCCTGCGGCGCAAGCGCGGCTTCGACTTGCGCGCAGCTTTCGTCGCTCACGCCCAGCCCCGGGCCGATGGCGACGGCGTTCTTGCGCTCGTCGGCGAGAACCGTGGCGAGGCCTTTTGCGCCGTCGGATGGCCGAACCATGACCGACGTCAGCGCGCTGGCGTTGACCGCGAGCGCTTCCGTGGGACTAGCGAGCGTGACGAGGCCGGCGCCGGCGCGCAGCGCCGCAGCCGCCGAAAGCCGCGCGGCGCCTGTGAAGGAGGCGCCGCCGGAGACGACCAATGCGTGGCCGCGCGAATATTTGTGGCCGTCGATCTGCGGCAGGGGCAGCGCGGCGCGCCAGAGCTGGGGCATATTGACGAAAGTCGACACGCCGATCGACTCGATCGCCGAAGATCGAATGCCGATATGCGCGCAAATGAGTTCGCCGCAATGAAGACGGCCCGGCAGCATCAAATGGCCGGTCTTCACGCGGAAGAAAGTGACGGTCGTATCGGCCTCGACCGCCGCGCCGCGCACCGCGCCCGTGGTGCCGTCGACTCCGCTCGGAATGTCGACGGCGAGGACATTCTGCCCGCTTTCGCGACGCCAGCGGTTGAGGCGGCGGACGAGATCGCAGGCGTCGGGGTCGAGATCGCGCGCCAGCCCCGTGCCGAACAGCGCATCGATGACGAGATCGACGCCGTCGAAGCTGCACGCGAGCGCGGAAGCGACCGGACAGGGCCAGGAGGCGGCGGCCCGCGCCGCCTCGCCGCGCAATTTGTCGAGCGGCGTCAGCGAGGCGACGCGAACCTTGTAGCGCTGCGCGCGAAGCAGCCGCGCCGCGACAAAACCATCGCCGCCATTGTTGCCCGGCCCGCAAAGCACCAACACGCGCCGCCCGCTGGTGCGCTGGAGAATTTGGCCGCTCGCCCGCGCGATCGCCGCGGCGGCGCTTTCCATCAGCGTCATCGCCGGCACGCCGCTCTCGATCGTCAGGCGGTCGGCGCGCGCCATTTGATCTGTCGTAAGGATTTCGAGCGGGAGCGTAGAGGGCATGGCGCGATGGTGACCGAAGGGCGTCGCCCGCGCAATGGGCGCCGCCCATAAGATAAACGCAACGCACGTTAATGCGGCGCCGCATTTCGCCACGCGCGCCTTTCCGCTATGTCAGCAAGATGCTCAGCGCTGTTTTGATCGCCTTCGACTCTCCCAAGGCGCCGCTGCGCCGCGAGGCTGTGGCGCGCAGCCTCGGGTCGCTGATCGAATCATGCTTACAGGGGCTCGTCGCCGACGCCTTGATCCTCGCCGAACCAACACGAGAGCTGGAAGCAATCGCCGATGAAGCCGGCTGCGCGCTGATCGAAGCGTCGCACGCCGACGGCGTCGCGCAGGCGCTGAAGGCGGCGCGGCGCGACCATGTTTTCCTTCTCCTCGCGGGATTTGCGGTGGAGCGCGGGTTCGCCGAGGAGGCGCAGGATTTTTTCGCTTATGGCGATCGAAGCCGCCCTCGCACGCTTCGCATGGCGCCGGATTCCTTGACGACGCGCCTGGCGCCCGGCCTGGCGCGGCCGGTCGGCCTCATCGCGACCAAAAGCGCGCTCACCGCGGCAGGCAGCGCGGATTTCGGCCGACTGGCGCGCAAATTACGCGGCGCGGATCTGACGACCCGCGCCCGTCGCGTCTCATAGATTCAGTTCGCGAATGTGTTGCAGGCGTCGACGCTCCCGGTGCGCAACCCTTTCAGCAGCCACTGGGTGCGTTGCGCGGCCGAGCCATGCGTGAAACTGTCCGGCACCACATAGCCGCGCGTCGCTCTTTGCATGCGATCGTCGCCGATCGCCTGCGCCGAAGCGACCGCCTGCTCGATGTCGCCTTCCTCAAGAATAGGCTTCTGCTTGTTGGCGTTGTTGGCCCAAACGCCGGCGAGGCAGTCCGCCATCAACTCCGCCCGCACCGAAAGCGCATTGGCTTCGGACCGGCTGCCCGCCATTTGCTGCGCGCGCTGGATCTTCGGCAGAATGCCCATCAGGTTCTGGATGTGATGGCCCATCTCGTGAGAGATCACATAGGCGTAGGCGAAATCGCCGCCGCCGCCGAACCGGCGCTGCATGTCGTGGAAGAAGGTAGTGTCCAGATAGATGCGCTGGTCGAGCGGACAATAGAACGGCCCCATCGCCGACTGCGCCGCTCCGCAACGCGACTGCGTGTAGCCGCTATAGAGGACGAGCCGCGGCGGCTGAAAACGCACCCCCTTTTGCTGTGGAAGCACCTGCGACCAGACCTGCTCGTTGGAACCCACCACCTTCGCGACGAAAGTGCCGATTTGATCGGTCGGCGCGCTTTGCCGGGTCGTCTGCTGGCGAGGCGGAGCCGCTTCGCGTTCTTGGCGCATATTGTTGATCACCTGCGCCCCGCCGATGAGAAGCGCCGGATTGATGCCGAGCGCCCAGCCGATCAGGCCGAGGATCACCATCGTGCCAAGGCCGATGCCGCCGGCGCCCATACGCGGCCCGCCCGCGATCGTTGGACCCTGGCCGCGCCGATCCTCGATATTTTCGGACGACTGGAGATCTTCCCATTTCATATTCGCGCGCTCCAACCGGCGCCCAGGGGCGCTGCGCCTGCTATTTAAGCGAGCTTGCCGGCTCTGGGTAGAGTAGTAAAGAGCCGCGACGCGCGCGGCCTGCCGCCCCAGTTGGGGTCATGCAAAAGAACATGCGCGTAGACAGCTCCAAAATACCGGCGCCCTCTCGTGATGAACATGCGTGCAGATTCAAGTAAAATACAAATAATCGTCAGCGTTATTCATCATTATTTCATCTATATTATCGGCGTTTCTTATGTTGCAGCCGCGCTTTGGCCGGCAGTCGGCCTGAAGATTCGCAGCGTCGAATTCAGTCCGCGCGATCTGCTTCCCGTGCAGTTGAATGTTTCGCTGCCGACGATGATGTTAGCGCTCTTACTCTTCAATGCCGGATTCGCCGCCAGAACCGGCGACATCAAAAACCTGCTCAACCGACCGAAGTTGTTGGCGTCTGGGCTGGCTGCGAACATTGTCGTTCCGCTCGCATTTATCGCCGCGATGAGCGCCACTCTGACCCTTTGGCACAACCCCCAGGAGGTTCAACAAACCCTCGTAGGACTGGCCCTGATCGCCTCCATGCCAATTGCCGGCGCCTCGACAGCCTGGTCTCAAAACGCCAATGGCAATCTCGCATTGAGCCTGGCGCTGGTGCTGCTGACGACGCTGCTCAGTCCGATCGTGACGCCGTTCGTTTTCCACGGAGTCGGCTACATGACGATCGGGGATTATTCCGAAGACCTGCATGAGCTCGCTTCCCGCGGCGCATTCGCCTTTCTCGGCGCATGGGTGATCCTGCCGACGGTTTTGGGGCTTGCGGTCAACAGACTTGCGGGCCAAGCCCGCGTCGTAGCCGCGAGCCCTTACTTGAAGATCGCCAATATGACTGTCCTGGCGCTCCTCAACTATTCCAACGCAGCATTGGCGTTGCCGAATGTCGTCGCTCAGCCCGACCTCGATTTTTTAGGCGCGATTTTGGCGATCGTCGGCGGCTTGTGCTTCGTTATGTTCGGCGCCGGCTATGGACTGTCGCGCGCTTTAAGCGCCAATCGAGCCGATACGGCTTCGATGATGTTTGGCCTGGGCATGAACAACAATGGCGCCGCGCTGGTGCTCGCCTCAATGGCCCTAGCCGAACACCCCGAAGTGATGCTGCCGGTCATCTTCTATAATCTGATCCAACATTTTGCAGCGTCTTTCGTCGATCGCGCTGTATCTTGACAGACTCGCGCGAAATCTTCGCTCCGGCTCAGGGCGCGCCCCAATCCTTGGGCCACTCTTCCCGCAAACGGCCGCCGAGCCGCACCGGCGCGATCATGGCTGCGAGCCCGTCGGCGCCGATTTCCGCGGCCACGCCACAAAAGGTCGCCTCGCCATTTGCGGGCTCGTAGCGCGCGCCGGGCGTCTTGCGCAGAAAGCGGCGCAGCGGCTCTTCCTTGTCCATGCCGACGACGGAATCATAATCGCCGGTCATGCCGGCGTCGGTCTGATAGCCGGTGCCGCCCGGCAAAATCTGCGCGTCGGCGGTCGGCGTATGGGTGTGCGAGCCGACCACCAGGGACGCGCGGCCGTCGACAAAATGCGCCATCGCCATTTTCTCGCTCGACGCCTCGGCATGCATGTCGATGATGATCGCGTCGCAGCCGACGCCGAGCGGACAGGCGCCGAGTTCGCGCTCGATCGCCGCGAAGGGATCGTCGAGCGCTTCCATGAACACGCGGCCCATCGGGTTGACGACGAGCGCCTGCTGCCCGCGCGCCGCCGTAAAGAGGCCGGCGCCGCGTCCCGGCGTGCCTGGCGGATAATTGATCGGGCGCAACAGCCGCGGCTGGCGCTCGATGAAGACAAGCGCCTCGCGCTGATCGAAGGCGTGATTGCCGAGGGTGATGCAATCCACGCCAAGACCCAGCATTTCGTCGCAAATCGCCTCGGTGATGCCGAAGCCGCCGGCGGCGTTCTCGCCATTGGCGACGACGAAGTCGAGCGCCCATTTTTCACGAAGACGCGGGACAAAGCGCGACACAGCCGCCCGGCCAGAACGGCCCAGCACGTCGCCGATGAAGAGAATGCGGAGCGGAGCGGTTTTCGACATGGGCTGTCATAGCCCGCGCGCGCAGCGAGGGCAAAGCGAGAGCCAAGGTTGCGCGACGACGCGGCGTTTCATAACTGGGGCGGCCTGATGTAACATCCCTTTCCATTGAAAGCGCCGCCAAACATGCAAGACGCCGCCGAACGCCCCGCCGTCCTGACGCAAAGAGGCGCGCCGGCGCGGCCTTACGTTGTTTTCGAAGACGGCCGCAGCGGCGGCGAGGCGCTGCTGTTCGATGAGCCGGAGGAGATCATCGTCGCGCGCGGCGCGGATGACGTCGCGGCCGCCTTCGAGCGCATGGAGGCTGCCACCGCGCGCGGCCTCTATCTCGCCGGCTACGCCGGCTATGAGCTGGGCTACGCCCTGGAGCCGAAATTCGCGAACCAAGCGACGCCGACGGCGCGCACGCCGCTGCTCTTGTTTGGCGCGTTTCGGGCGCCACGGCCCTGGTCGCTGCCGCTGGCTGAAAGCGCCGCGCCGAACATTCCGCTTTCGCCCGCCTGGACGCAGGAAGACTACACGACACGCTTCAACAAGTGCCGCGACTATATTTTCGCCGGCGACGTCTATCAGATCAATCTCACCTTCCCGCTTTACGGACGCTATGACGGCGATCCGCTGTCGCTCTACCGCGGCCTGCGCAAGCGACAGCCGGTCGCCTATGGCGGCGTCGTCGCGCTGGAGGCTGAAACCGTCGTCTCGCTGTCGCCGGAAGTGTTCTTCGAGGCGCATGGCCGCGATATCCGCGCGCGCCCGATGAAGGGCACGGCGCAGCGCGGCGCATTGCCGACCGAAGACATGGCGCGCGCGCAATATCTCGTCGAAGACGAAAAGTCGCGCGCCGAAAATCTGATGATCGTCGATCTCTTAAGGAACGATCTTTCTCGCCTTGCCGTCGTCGGCACGGTGAAGGTCACCGATCTCTTCACCATCCAGACCTATCCGACGCTGCATCAGATGACGTCGGGCATCGAGGCGCAGTTGCGCGACGAGGTGACGTTAAGCGATGTGTTTGCCGGGCTTTTTCCCTGCGGCTCGGTGACCGGCGCGCCGAAGATTCGGGCGATGGAAATTATTCGCGATCTCGAATGCGCCGCGCGCGGCGTCTATTGCGGGTCGCTCGGCGTGATCGCGCCCAATGGCGACATTCGCTTTAATGTCGCGATCCGCACGCTGACGATCTTTCCCGGCGGCGACCTGGTCTGCAATGTGGGCTCCGCCATCGTCGCCGATTCCCGCGCGCGCGAAGAGTATGAGGAATGTCTGATCAAGGCGCGCTTTCTGACGGGCGCGAGAACGACTTCGGCCTGATCGAAACGCTGCTGTGGACGCGCGGCGAAGGCTTTTCTTTGCTGCCCGAACATCTCGCGCGGCTCGCCGCTTCGAGCGCGGCGCTGGGCTTCGCCTATGACGAAGCGCGAATCCGCGACGCGCTGAACGCCGCCGTGGCGCAAGCTGCGAGCGAGCGCCTTCGCGTGCGGCTGGTTCTTGCGCGCGACGCCGCGATCGAAACCAGCGTCACGCCGATCGAACCGATTCCGCGCGACACTGTCTGGCGGGTTTCCGTCACCGAGCGGCGCTTTTCTTCCGCCGATCCTCTGTTGCAGCACAAGACGACGCGGCGCGCGCTTTACGAAGACGCGCTCGCCGAGGCGGCGCAGCGCTGCGGGGCCGATGAAGTTCTCTTTCAAAACGAGCGCGGCGAGCTGTGCGAAGCGGCGCGCTGCAACCTCTTCGTTCCGCAAAGCGAGATTTTGCTGACCCCGCCGCTCTTCTGCGGACTGCTGCCGGGAACGCTGCGCGCCGCGCTGATCGCGCAAGCGCGCGCCCGCGAGTCGATTTTGCGGCTTGAAGATATTTCAGGGTCCGAGTTTTTCGTCGGCAATTCGGTGCGCGGCCTCGTTCGCGCGCGGCTTATCGAGTGAGGTCTTAAGGCTCGGTTCAGTCTTGGTCCAGTAGCCGGGTTGTCGTTCCACGCGCTGACCACGAGATTTGGCCGCGCTTTTAGGGGGCATTAAAGGGCGCTTCGTGCTGACTATGAACGACAGCAAGGATACGCGCGCCATCTATCGCGAGACGGGCGGCCGGATCGAGAGGGCGGAACTGACCTATACTGCCGGAAGTGGCTCGGGCGCGAAGGGGGTGGCCGAGATCATCGTGAGGCGATTGTGAGTGTTGCGACACCGACAGCACATTTGCGCATGTCACAACTATAACCTCCCCCGGCTAACGCCGAACGGCACGGCGTCATCCTCGACTCTTGACGCAGCACGATGTTTGGCCGAGAAGGCGAGGCAACATGCAATTCAAAATACTTCGGCTTTGAGACCCAATCGCGGGATTTCGTTAATAATGAAGAAATTAACATACAAGTATCGGAATTGGCTGCGGCATCGTCAGCAGTATTGCGCTAAAAGACGGACTCTCCGCGTGCAAACTGAATTGATACTTTTGACGCAGCCCATTGGCCCTTCTTGGCGCGCGAGGGCTGCTCGGCACAATCGTTGCATGCCAGAAACGCTATGTTTCAACGACAACTGCGACGAGAGCTTGTTTGCACTGGCCGACCTTCGCAAGTGGCTTCATCTGCCGATGCGTGGAACGCGTCGGGGCCATCAAGTATCCAAGCATCGGAATGCTCGAATAAGGCAAGCGGGAGGCTATCGTTCGTTCGAGACCTTGAAATTGGTAACGCCTGCCGCAGCTCTAGGGTCCAGACCCATAAACTGCTTGGCATGAACCAAGCGTTGTGATTCACGGCTTCCTGAAAGGGGACGCTGATGATTCTGGATCACTTCTGGCTGACGGCGGCGCAGTTTTCGAA
>JALHNQ010000024.1 GCA_022843405.1 Methylocystis sp.
CCGCCGGTGCGCCAGATCGGCGGCTTTACGCCGCCGACCCCGCCGCGGCCTGCGCCGTCCCGCGGCGGCGCCATGAAGGATCGCGGTCGCCTGACGGTCTCCACCGCCACCGCCGGAACCGACGAAGAACGCACGCGTTCGGTCGCCTCCTTCAAACGCCGGCAGCAGCGCTTGTTCCGGGGCCAGGTGGAGCAGAAGGAAAAGATTTCCCGCGAAGTCGTTCTGCCCGAGACGATCACGATTCAGGAACTCGCGAACCGCATGTCGGAGCGGGCGGTCGACGTCATCCGGCTGCTGATGAAGCAGGGCGAGATGTACAAGATCACCGACGTCATCGACGCCGACACGGCGCAGCTCGTCGCCGAGGAAATGGGTCACGCCGTCAAGCGCGTGGCGGAATCCGACGTCGAGGAAGGCCTGTTCGACATGCCCGACGCCGAGGCCAACCTCGAGCCACGCCCGCCGGTCGTCACCATCATGGGCCATGTCGACCACGGCAAGACGTCGCTGCTCGACGCCATCCGTCACGCCGATGTGGTCGCCGGCGAGGCGGGCGGCATTACCCAGCATATCGGCGCTTATCAGGTCACATCGCCGGGCGGGCAGCCGATCACCTTCATCGATACGCCGGGCCACGCCGCCTTCACGGCGATGCGCGCGCGCGGCGCCAAGGTGACGGACATTGTCGTGCTGGTCGTCGCGGCTGACGACGGCGTCATGCCGCAGACGATCGAGGCGATCAATCACGCCCGCGCCGCCCATGTGCCGCTGATCGTCGCCATCAATAAGATCGACAAGCCGGACGCGAAGCCCGAGCGGGTGCGCACCGAACTGCTGCAGCATGAGGTGCAGGTCGAATCGATGGGCGGCGAGACGCTCGAAGTCGAAGTCTCGGCGAAGCAGAAGACCAATCTCGACAAGCTGCTCGAACTGATCGCGCTGCAGGCCGAAGTGCTCGACCTCAAGGCCAACGCCGATCGCGCCGCCGAAGGCACGGTCATCGAGGCGCGTCTCGACAGGGGTCGCGGCCCGGTCGCGACCATGCTGGTCCAGCGCGGCACGCTTCATGTCGGCGACATTGTCGTTGCGGGAACCCAGTGGGGCCGCGTGCGCGCGCTGCTCGATGATCAGGGCGCCTCCCGTACAGAGGCCGGCCCGAGCCGGCCGGTCGAAATTCTCGGCTTCAGCGGCACGCCCGAAGCGGGCGATCGCGTCGCCGTCGTCGAGTCGGAAGCCCGCGCCAGGGAGATCGCCGAATATCGCGAGCGTATGAAGCGCGACAAGATCGCCGCGCGCGGCGGTTCCGCGCGCGGTTCGCTCTCCGACATGATGAGCCAGCTCAAGACGGCGGGTCGCAAGGAATTTCCGCTCGTCATCAAAGGCGACGTGCAGGGCTCGGTCGAAGCCATCGCCGCGGCGCTCGACAAGCTCGGCACCGACGAGGTCGGCGCGCGCGTCGTTCACGCCGGCGTCGGCGGCATTTCGGAATCCGATATCTCGCTCGCCGAAGCCTCAAACGCCGCTGTCATCGGCTTCAACGTGCGCGCGCACAAAGAGGCGCGCGACGCCGCCGAACGCTCCGGCATCGAGATCCGGTATTACAACATCATCTACAATCTCGTGGATGACGTGAAAGCGGCGATGTCCGGCCTGTTGGCCCCGACGCTGCGCGAGACCATGCTCGGCAACGCGACGATCCTCGAAGTCTTCGATATTTCGAAGGTCGGCAAGGTCGCCGGCTGCCGCGTCACCGACGGCAATGTCGAGCGCGGCGCCAATGTTCGGCTCATCCGCGACAATGTCGTCGTCCATGAAGGCAAGCTCTCGACGCTCAAGCGCTTCAAGGACGAAGTCAAGGAAGTCGCCGCCGGACAGGAATGCGGCATGGCCTTCGAGAACTACCAGGACATGCGCGCTGGCGACGTCATCGAGTGTTACCGCGTCGAGGAGATCAAGCGGACGCTGTAATCCATTCGTCGCGATCATCGCCCGTCATTGCGAGCAGCGAAGCGACGAAGCAATCCAGGAAGGCCGCTTCATGGGCCTGGATCGCTTCGCTTGGCTCGCGATGACGACTTTTTTCAAGCTTACGCAACCCAGCAGCTGTTATGTCCAGAGCGCATCACTCACACGCCGGCGCGCCGTCGCAGCGCATGTTGCGCGTCGGCGAACTCGTGCGCCACGCTCTGGCGCAGATGCTCTCGCGCGGCGACATCAACGATCCCGTGCTGGACAAGCACGTCGTCACGGTTTCGCGCGTGAAGATGAGTCCCGATCTTAAGCTCGCGACGATTTACGTCATACCGCTCGGCGGTCAGGACGAGCCTGAGGTGCTCGCCGCGCTCGATCGCCACAAGCGGTTTCTGCGCGGCGAAATTGCACATGAGGTGAATTTGAAATTCGCGCCGGAAATCCGCTTTCGCATCGACGACACATTCGACAATGTTTCGCGCATCGACGCGCTGCTCAGCTCCGACCGTGTGAAGCGCGATCTCGCCGACGGCGACGACGCCGAAGAGGATGGCGTCAAGGAATGAGCAAAAAAAAATCGGACCGTGTCGTCGTCGACGGTTGGGTGGCGCTGGATAAGCCTGTCGGCCTCACTTCGACGCAGGCGGTGTCGCGCCTCAAGCGCATTTACAATGCGCAAAAAGCCGGCCATGCCGGAACGCTCGATCCGCTCGCTTCCGGCATTCTTCCGGTCGCCTTTGGCGAGGCGACCAAGACCGTGCCTTTCGTTCAGGACGGCGAGAAAGCCTATCGCTTCACCGTGCGGTGGGGAGTCGAGACCGACACCGACGATTCCGACGGACGCATGACGCAAGAGAGTGCGGCGCGGCCGGAGCGCGCCGCCGTCGAAGCCTTGCTGCCGCAGTTTACCGGCGAGATTTTGCAAACCCCGCCGCAATTTTCGGCGATCAAGATCGCCGGCGAGCGCGCCTACGACATTGCCCGCGAGGGCGAGCATGTCGAGTTGAAGCCTCGCGCGGTCAGGATCGACTCGCTGACGCTGATTGAAGCCTCGCGCGACGACGCGACCTTCGTCATGGAATGCGGCAAGGGCGCCTATGTGCGCGCGCTCGCCCGCGATCTTGGCCGCGTGCTGGGCTGTTTCGGCCATGTCACCGCGCTGAGACGCACGCGCGTCGGCCCCTTCATGGAAGAAGACGCCTACACGCTCGATGAGATCGAAACTCAGAACATGGCCGGAGCGGCGCTGCTGTCGGTCGAGGCCGGATTGGCGGATTTGCCCTGCGTCGTCGTCGATCGCGACACGGCGGCGCGGCTGCGGCGCGGCGGCTCGGTGATTCTGCGCGGCCGCGACGCGCCGCATGAGGGCGTCGTCTATGCGGCATGCGGCGGCGTGCCGGTCGCCTTCGGCGAGATCGTCCAGGGCGCGCTCGCGCCTGCGCGCGTCTTCAACCTGCCGTTCTGAACCCTATTCGACCAGCGTAACGCCTTCGCCGAGGGCGGCGCGCTCCAATTCGGCGTCGAGGGTCGCAAGCGCGACGCCTTCCCGCAAGGCGAGTTCGAGATAGGCGGCGTCATAAGCGGTCAGCCTGTGCTTACGTGCAAGCGGCATCAGGCGTCTCTCGTCGCAGTCGAAGTCGATCGCTATCGGCAAGCGCGCCAATATCCGAAGAAATTCTTCGGTTCCTGTTGGCGTTATTTGATGACGCCGCTCGCCGACGAGCAAGACATTGCGGATCTCAAAAAACAGCACGGATGGCGCGAGGGCCGTCTCCTCGCGGAGGCGTTCCACAGCCGCAACCGCGCGCGACGAACGTTCGTCGGCAAGCGCAAATCCCGCAAGGATCGACGCATCGACCACGAAGGCCATTAATATTTGTGGCCGCGATGACGCGCGCTCAGAATCTCGGCCAGCGGCGCTTTTCCTGCACGTTCTTGAAAGCGTGCGAGATCATCGATCGCTCGCTCGATCTCAGCCTGTCTAAAACTTGTTTCCGGGGCCAGGCGCGCGACTCGGCGTCCATGCCGGGTGATAATGATTGTTTCGCCTCGCTCCACGGCGGTCAGCAGTTCCGCAAGGCGGGCCTTCGCGTCGGAGGCTTGCACTTCTCTCATGCGGAAAGGGTTTAGACTGGTTAAACCAACTAGTCAATACTAGCAGCATTGATCTTGTTACGGGGAGCTTGTCCTATTCGCTTCGAGATTCGCCGCGCATGACTCGTCCGCCCAAACTCCTCGTCTTTGATTCCGGCCTCGGCGGCCTCACGGTCTTTGCCGAGATCGTCAAGCTGCGGCCGCATGCGGACTACCTGTATTGCGCGGATGACGCTGGCTTTCCCTATGGGTCCTGGAAGGAGCCCGAGCTCGTCGCGCGCGTGACGAAGCTCATGGGCGAGCTGATCGCCGCTCATGCGCCGGATGTCGCCGTCATCGCCTGCAACACCGCGTCGACGATCGTCCTGCCCGATCTGCGCGTGCATTGGCCGAACTTGCCCTTTGTCGGCACGGTGCCGGCGATCAAGCCGGCGGCAGAGCGCACGCGGTCAAAGATGATCTCGGTGCTCGGCACGCCGGGCACGGTGGCGCGCGATTATACGCAAAACCTCATCGCGACATTCGCGGCGCATTGCGCGGTGACGCTCGTCGGTTCGAAGCGCCTGGCGAGTCTCGCCGAGCGCTACATGCATGGCGAAAGTGTCAGCGACGCCGACATCGTCATCGAAATTGCGCCCTGCTTTAAAGAAGAAAGCGGCAGGCGCACCGACGCCGTCGTTCTTGCGTGCACGCATTACCCGCTGCTCGTCGGCGAGTTCGAACGGCTTGCGCCCTGGCCGGTGGAATGGATCGATCCCGCGCCGGCGATCGCGCGCCGCTCAGATCAGTTGCTCGGCGAACGCTTCGGCGCGGATGCGGCGGCGGACAAGCCGGCGTTTCGCCGCGCCATCTTCACCAGCGGCGCGCAACCTTCGGGAACCCTCGCCGAAACGCTCGCCCGTTACGGTCTTGGCGGGGACTTCGTATCGACGCCGGCGTCGCAACGCGCATAATCTTGGCGCGCAGAGCGAAAAACCGGGGCGCGCGTCGCCTATGGGCTGTTCTGCAGCGTGGCGGCGCGCGCCGCCTGCGCGGAGAGGCGGGTCAGTCGCTCCTCGCTCATTCCGGCTCGCGTCAGAAAGGCGCGCGCCTTATCGGCGGCGGCGTCGTCGCCCGCCACGACGGCGGACTCATACAATATGCGTGCGTCCGCCGGCGTGCGCTGCACGCGCCAGTTCTGCTCGGCGAGACGCAGCGCTTTGGTCGGATCGCGCAGCAGATAAAGCGTGAAACGCGCCTCGTCGCCAAGGTGGAACGCCTCGCCGCGACGCCGGGAGGCGGCAAAGCGCTCCTCGATGAGCGATACATGCTCAGCGAGACCTTCCGAGCCGAGCCGCCGCTCGGCGAGCGCGAGGCGCAGCAGCGCAGCGTCGATGCGGACCTGTCCGGCGAGCAGCGCCGCCGCGTCCGCGAAACGCTCTTCGTCAAGCAGGAAATCGGCGTAAGCGGCGAGGAGATAGGCTGTCGGCTTGGCGGCCTCCAGCGCCGCCTTGAACGAATGTTCGGCGCGCTGCGCTTCGCCCCGCCTTGCAGCGATCTCAGCGAGAATGGTCAACGCCCATCTTCGTCTCTCGGGCGTCGCTCCCGGCCGCGCTTCAAGCGTTTGCTCGAGCGCCTCCGCCGCTTCGCGCGATCCTCCCATGAGGCTCGCGGCGTCGGATACGCAGGCGACCGCCAGCAGCGGCTCGCTCGATGCGGCAAGCGGCGCGCAGCTCGCGCGCGCCTCATCCAAACGGCCGAGGATTTTGCTGATCGCCGCGCGCATAAGCCATGCTTGAAGATTGGCCGGATCGGATTTTATCACGGCGTCGACATCGGCGAGCGCGTCATAAAAGTCATGCCGATTCTGTGCGATCATCGCGCGCAGCAGAAGCGCCTTTACCGGAGGAACCGACAATTTCCACAAGGGCGCAAGAACGCCGGCCGCATATCCGAAATAGCGCGGATCAGAATCTTCGCTGCCGAGCGTCACAAATTTTTGCGCGAGTTCGATTGAGGCTGAGAGATCGCCCGACCGCGCTCGCAGATCGCGCAATTCCGCCGCTATCGGCGCGGCGGCGCGAGGCAATCGCTCTAGAAACTGATCGTCGTCACTGGGAACGAAAGGCGCGGCGAATGCGTTCATGCAGGCGACAACCGCTATGCACATACATGACAAAGGAATTAAATGTCGCATCAGCGCTCGCCCATTTCACGCTCGCAACAGGGCGTCGAGATCGAGACGCGGAAATTTTTTTTGAGCCTTGTAAAAAATATGAACCGATCGTATCGTGCGCGCAACTGAAAGTTACTGTTCGATAACTTCCCGCGGAGCAACATTTCTTAGCGGTGAAGCCTTATTTGAGTGAGGGTTTGATGGCTCGATCGATGATGGCCAATATGGCCAAGAAATTATTCGTCGCGCTCCTCCTGTTCTTTGCCTTGCTGATCCCCGGAACAGGGCGCGCCTCGGACCACGCCGATCCCATGTGGCTCGCGGAGGACGAGCAGGAAGCCAACATCACTGGCCTCTTCTTCTATCCCGACGGCGACCGATGGATCGCAATCCTCGACGTGCGCCGCTCGCTGATCGGGGCGCCGCCATACAATCTCGAGCCCTTCGAATTTGACATCCATGTGGATTTTCACACGAAGCTCCGCTTCGACAATGCCGAAGACGTCGCGCGCTATGGCGCCACGATCGAAGCGCCCGAAGGCATAGCGCCTGACGCCACCATCCGGGTCCGTCTCAACAATGACGCGACGGTGAAGGAAAAATCCTTCAAAGGACTCGGCGATACGCAGGACATCCAGGCCTATTCCGGCATTCGTGACGATCCGTTTATCTTTCCCCGATTCTTCAAGGTGAACGTCATCACCATGGCGTTCAGCATTCCGAAATCCGCTTTTCCCGAACATGCGGAGAGTTGGCTTTTGTGGGCCACAAGCAAGCGCGTCAGCAACGGCGAGCAGATCGACCATGTCGGACGATCGAACCGCACACAGCTCGGCCGCTTCGAAATTTTAAATACCATTCCGCCCTCGCAGCACGTGGCGGAGATTCGCGAAAAGGGCGAGTCTCGGGCCAAGGTTCAGGACTTTCTCAAGCAATGGTTGCCGCCGCTCGCCAATTTGAATCAGCTGAGCGGCTTTTTTATTCGCCATTATGACTTTGTGCCCGACGTGATGGTGTTCACCAAGACGCGGCCGGCCGGATTTCCGAATGGCCGTCGTCTCGAAGATGACGTAGCGCTGCTCACCTGCGCGCAGGGCGATTGTCCGCTGCAGGAAAACGCTTTCATCGACACGACGCAATGGCCGCGCGCAACGGTCAACGACAAGCCTCTGTCGAGCAAGTTTCCCTATCTAGCGGAGCCCTGGCCCTTCATGCCCCAGCCTGCGGGCGCGCCCGGGCCTTACGTCTATCGCTTTTTTGCGCGGCCGGCCGTGCAGATCGGGATTGTCGCGCTTGTCTTGCTTCTCATTCTTCTCAGCGTGATTCGCTGGTTCAAACGACGGGCCGCTTTCTAGGCGTGAAGCGGTTTTCGCAGCGCCACGACTCGCGTGGCGCAACTTTTTCTTCGATTGGGTCGTCGATCGACGCGGAGATTTCGGCATAGCGGACAGGCGACGAATATTAGGCATTCGACATTGGGGAGGGAACGATGCTCGAAAGAATCCTGCGGAGCTTGGTGGTCGCAGCGGCGTTGAGTGGCGCCTATGGATCGATGGGCGGCGCGGCGAACGCCGGCCAGAATTGCGGCTCCGGCGCCGGCAACGTCAAGGACGAAGCCATGTGCGTCGGACGCACGCCGGAATCTATGCCCGGCGCGGATGACGATTATTACGCCGACATGGATTACGGCGCGACCAAACATCCGGAAGACCTGGCCAAGGCCTTGCAACCTTATGCGCCTGGCGTCACGCCCGAGGATGCGCGCAAGGCGGCGGTGATTGGCCGCAATAACTGGGTGGTGTGGACCGCCGGCAACGACCGGCTGTGGGACGTCTTGAACAAGAGATCCTTCGGCGGGCTCGACTTCCTGAAGACCCTATCGAGCCATCCGAGTCTTAAGAAATTCAGCCGCGACAATCGCTGGAGCTATTTGGGTCTCGTCAACGAGCCCTGCTTCAAGAAGGCGGCCGGCCCTCGCGCGGATCGCTTCGGCCTCTGGCTCGACATGCGCGATCCGAACTGCTCGCCCGATCCTTTCGAGAACGAAGCGAAATATCCTGGCGTCAAGATCGGAGCGCGCGGACGCAGCGACAAGTTTCCGGTGGGTTCCTACTACGGCTATGCGACCGGCATCGTCGGTTTGAGATTATTCCCAAATCCTGACTTCGACGAAGCGGCCGAAAGGAAATGGGATCCGGAGCGCTTTTACACCGATCCCGACTATTACAACGATAAGGACCTGGTGCGCCCCTATCGCGTTGGCATGTCTTGCGGCTTTTGCCATGTCGGACCCAATCCGACCAATCCGCCGGCCGACCCGGAAAATCCGAAATGGGAGAATTTGAACTCCAATCCGGGCGCTCAATATTTCTGGTGGGACCGCATTTTCACCTATGCGGCCGATCCGAAGGATTTCTCCTGGCAATTTTTCCACGTTTCGCGGCCGGGCGCGCTCGACACATCGCTGGTCTCAACCGACTACATCATCAATCCGCGAACCATGAACGCGATCTACCAGCTCGGGCCGCGCGTGGGACTCGCCTTGAAATTCGGCCAGGAAAAGCTCGCTGGCGGCGAGAAGCAGAACAAGCAGTTCAACGAGTATGTTCCCGCCAATTCGCCGCTCACGCAGTTCTTCAAGGCGCCCGATACGGTGTTCACGCCACGCGTTCTCAAGGACGGCGCGGATTCGGTCGGCGCGCTGGGCTCCTTCAACCGGGTCTTCGTCAACATCGGCCTGTTCAGCGAGGAATGGCTCGAGCACTTTAACGCCGTGATCGGCGGCAAACCGATCACCGCCATTCCGATCGCGACGGGACGCGCCCATTCCACCTATTGGCAGGCGAATGAAGCGCAGACTCCCAACACCGCGCTGTTTTTCGTCGCAACCGCCAAGCCCGACTATCTGAAGAACGCGCCGGGCAGCGACAAATACCTTACGGCCGATTCGGCGACGCTCGAACGCGGCAAGGAAGTGTTCGGCGAACGCTGCCTGCGCTGCCATTCGAGCAAGCTGCCGGAGAAGACCTTCAGCTACTTCCCGAACAATGGCTGCGTCGGCAAGGATTATCTGACCTGCTGGAACAATTATTGGTCATTCACCAAGACCGACGGGTTCAAGCAGGAGGCGAAGAAGATCGCCAAGGCAAGCGACTTCCTCACCGATAATTTCCTGTCGACCGATCTCCGCGTGCCGGTGACTCTGCTGGAAACCAACGCCTGCAGTCCGCTGGCCACCAATGCGATCCGCGACAACATCTGGAACGATTTCTCTTCGAACTCGTACAAGGAGTTGCCGTCGGTCGGAAAGATTACGGTTCACGATCCCTATACGGGCGCGCCGCGCCCCTACGATATGCCGGCGGGCGGTCGCGGCTATACGCGGCCGGCGTCGCTGGTCAGCCTGTGGTCGACGGCGCCCTTCCTGCTCAACAACAGCGTCGGCGCATTCTACGAGAGCCCATCGGTCGAAAGCCGGTTGAAGTCCTTCGACAGTTCGATCGAACAGATGCTGTGGCCGGAGAAACGCGCCGGCTCATATGGGCAATATAGCGAGAAATATGGCCAGAAGGACATCGAATATGTCACGGCCTCAGGCAAGAAGCTGCATGGCGTCGTCGATGTGACGACGGAGCGGAGCTATCTGCGCGTGCCGAAGGGCTATGTCCCCGATCTGCTGCAGGCGGGCTTCGACGCCGGCGAGGACGTGAAATGGCTGGTCGACGCGCTGCGTCTCAGCAATTTCGTCGACAAGGACGGCATCGCCATCGGCCCAATCCCGAAAGGCACGCCGGTGCAGCTGATCGGCAATATTGATCTCGATAAGCGAGAAGATCCGCTCGAAAATCTGTTGCACAAAGCGAGAGTGCTGAAGCTGCTCGCCAAGCTAAAACTTACGTTGAAGTTGCTGCCGCCGGATCCGAGCGACGAACAGGCGCGCGCGGCGTTCGCCCGTTCATATGACGATCTGCTCGAACTCAATAAATGCCCGGACTTCGTCGTCAATCGTGGTCATTACTTCGGCACCGATTATTTCGCCGAGGAGCCGGGGCTGAGCGACGCCGACAAAAAGGCTCTGATCGCCTTCTTAAAAACCATGTGACGCGTCGGAGGCCCGGGCCGCCAAGGCGCGTCCGGGCCAACCGACGAAGGAGGGGGAACGACCATGAGCCTCAGCGACAAGGCGAGCTTCGAATATGTGGTGGTCGGCTCGGGCGCGGGCGGCGGCACGGTGGCGGCGCGTCTCGCCGAGGCCGGCTGCAAAGTGCTGGTGCTCGAGGCAGGCGGCGATCCGCGGACGCTTTCGGGCGGCGACGCGGCCTATCCTGACGAAGAGCGTCTACCAGACGATTATCGCGTTCCGGTATTTCACGCTTGCTCGACCGAGAATCGGGCGATGCAGTGGGATTTTTTCGTCCGTCATTATGGAGACCAGGAGCTCCAGAAAAAAGACCAGAAATATGTGGAACGCGATCATAATGGCAAGCGCGTCGACGGTGTGCTCTATCCGCGCGCCGGCTGTCTCGGCGGCTGCACCGCGCATAATGCGATGATCATGGTCTATCCGCACAATGCGGACTGGGACCATATCGCCGATCTCACCGGCGACGCCTCCTGGCGCGCCGACAATATGCGGACCTATTTCGAAAAGCTCGAGAACTGCAATCATCGCTTCTTCTTCCGCCTGCTCGGCATGCTCGGGATCAATCCCACGCGCCATGGCTGGAAGGGCTGGCTGCATACCGAGAAGAACGTCCCCGCCGCCGCGCTCGGCGATTTCGACCTCGTCAAAGCATTGAAGGTGTCGATCCTGGCGGCGATCGGCCGGTCGCCCTCGCTCCTGCAGCGGACACTCTGGTTTCTCCTCGGCAAGGGCGATCCCAATGATTGGCGCCTCGTCCGCGAGAACGCCTTTGGTCTGCATTACCCGCCGCTCAATACGCGCAAGCACGAGCGCATGGGCACGCGCGAGCGCCTAGTCGAGACACAGCAGAAATATCCCGACAATCTGACCATCGAGCTCGACGCGCTGGCGACGCGCGTATTGTTCGACGACAAAAATCGCGCGATCGGCGTCGAATATCGCAAGGGCGCGAAGCTCTATCAGGCGCATTACGATCCGAGCGGAGAGCCGGGCGAGACGCGCACCGTCCATGCCACGCGCGAAGTGATCCTCGCCGGCGGCGCCTTCAACACGCCGCAACTGCTGATGCTCTCCGGCGTCGGCCCCAAGGAGGAGCTGGCGCCGCTCGGCATCTCGACGCGCATCGATCTGCCGGGCGTCGGTAAGAATCTGCAGGACCGCTATGAGGTCGGCGTCGTCAATCGCGTCACGGACGATTGGGGCATATTGAAAGGCGCAAAGTATAAGAACACTGACACCCAATACGCCGATTGGCTGCGCACCAAGAACGACTACACCGGCTCCGTCTATGGCACGAATGGCGCCGTGCTCGCCGTCATCAAGCGCTCGGCGAGCGAGCGGCCGCTGCCCGATCTCTTTTGCTTCGGCGTGCTCGCCGATTTCCGCGGCTATTATCCCGGTTATTCGCAGCGGGTCGTCGAGCGGCTCAACTGTCTCACTTGGGCCGTGCTCAAAGCGCACACCAACAATCGCGCCGGCTATGTGAAGCTCAAGTCCGCCGATCCGCTCGAGCGTCCGGAGATCAATTTCCGCTATTTCGCCGAAGGCACGCCCGATCGCGACGAGGACCTCGATTCGGTGGTCGACGGCGTGAAATTCGTGCGCGCGCTCACGCGTCCGCTCATCGAACTCGGCGTCGTCGAAGAAGAAGAATCGCCTGGCCGAGACATGACGAGCGACGAACAGATTCGCGATTTCGTGCGCTATCAGTCCTGGGGCCATCACGCCTCCTGCACCTGCGCGATCGGTCCTGACGGCGCCAGCGACGCGGTTCTCGATTCGAAATTCCAGGTGCGCGGCGCGAAAGGTCTGCGCGTCGTTGACGCTTCGGTGTTCCCACGCATTCCCGGATTTTTTATCGTGAGCGCGGTCTATATGATCGGCGAAAAGGCGGCGGATGCGATCCTCGCCGACCGCTAGGCGGGCGCAGGTTTCGCCGAGGCGGCGGAAGAGTTCTGCGCGCCGCGTCTCGGTGGTCTTGCTGCTGGCGCTTGCGTGCGGCGCGTTGGCGACCCCGGCGCATGCGCATACCGAATTCGCGTCGCTCGGCGTGTTCTGGTCGGGCGCCGTCCATTTCCTGCTCAGTGTCGAACGCCCGGCGCTCGTCGTCGCTTTCGCGATCTGGGCGGGGACGCAGCAAGAGCGCGCCGACGCCGCTCTGGTCGGCGCGATCGGTCTCGGCGCCTTCGCCGCCGCGCTTGCGATGCGTCCGGACGGCGTCGAAAGCCATTCCGCTGTGACGATGGCGATCGTCGCTCTGGTCTTGCTCGGCGCCGCAGGCGTCGCTCGGCTTCAACTTGGCGTGCGGCCGGTTCTGATCGCGGCCCTATTCTGCGGCCTGATCGCGGGCGCGATCGGCGCCGCAGGCGAAACGATCGAGGATCGAGCGATCAACGCGAGCGCGTTGGCGCTGGTCGCTGCGGCCATCGCAGCCTATGCGCTCATGGCGGCGTCCTTTGTCGCGCGATGGCGACACGCCCGCCTCGGTCTGACACTCTGCCTCGGCGCCGTCACGATTGCGGGGGCCGTTTGCGCTTCAGGATATTCGCGAATTTGTGGATACGGCTGATCCTGTTCGCGCTTGCGGCGCAATTCGCCCTCGCTCTACAGATCGAACCCGCACGCGCGCATCTCTCCTCTGACAGCTATCTGCATGTTGAAATCGATGCAGACGGGCGCCCGAGCGGGCAGTGGGACATCTCGCTGCGCGATCTCGACGCCGCGATCGGACTCGCGCCCGACGACGGCGTCATCACCTGGGGCCGATTGAAAGCGCGGCGCGACGCGATCGAAGCCTATGCCTTTGATCGCCTGTCGATCGACGGCTGTGCGCTGCGCCCGGGCGACATGCGCGTCGACCGTCATGCCGGCGCCGCCTATGCGGTGCTGCGCTTTACGGCCGAATGTCAGCCTACGCGGGCGCCGCGGCGCCTCCATTATCGGCTGCTCTTCGATTTGGATCCGACGCATCGCGGACTTCTCACGCTGGTGACGCCTTCCGGCGAACGGTCCGAAGTGCTCTCGCCCGATCGCGCCGACATTGGTCTCGATGGCGTTGATGATTCGACTTCCGGCTCCTTCCTTCACTTCGTCGGCTTCGGCGTCGGCCACATTCTTTTCGGCTATGATCATCTGCTGTTCGTCGCCGTGCTGATGATTTTCGCCGCTTTTCGCCGCAGCGAGGCCGGGTGGACGCCGATCGACGGCTTCGGCGCCAGCGCGCTTCAGACCTTGACGATCCTGACGGCCTTTACCCTGGCGCATGGCGTCACATTGACGTTGTCGCTGTTTCATTTCATCGACGCGCCGTCGCGATTCGTCGAGCCTGCGGTCGCCGCGACGATCATGGGCGCGGCGATCGACAATCTACTGCCTCTTCTGTCAATTGCGCGTTGGACGATCGCATTCGGCTTTGGCCTGGTGCATGGCCTCGCCTTCGCGACGGCGCTCGGTCCGATGCGTCTGTCGACGTCCGGACTGCTGTATGCGCTTGCCGGCTTCAACGGTGGGGTCGAACTCGGCCAGATCGCTGTCGCCGCGTTGCTCATGCCGCTCGTGTTCACGGCAAGGCGCAAGAGTGTTTATGTCAGTTTTATTGCGCCGGCGCTGACAGTGCTCGCATTCCTTCTCGCGCTGCTTTGGTTCATTGACCGTATCGAAGCGCTACGATAAGTTTCGCGTCATCTGCAAACGCACGCCGAGAAAAGCGTGAGACTCAATTTTCAGTGTGATTGAACGGTAGACATTTGCATCGGCCATTTTCCGCGAATTGGCCGCGAAACTTCCTCCACGAACGAAACATCATGAGATCGACATGCAGTGCGACGAGTTCGGCCGCTTGTCATCGCACATGAGACAGGCGGGCGAATGTCCTTGACTGTTGCGCGCAACGCTCGGGCGTTGCGAATTCCGGCGCCCGCGCAAGAGAGAAGAGGAAACGAAGATGCATCAACTTTCAGGCAAGGAATTTCAGATCGGCCTCACAATGTCCGGCGCGATTTCGGCTGGCGCCTATACCGCGGGCGTCGTCGACTTCCTGGTCGAAGCGCTGGAGTGTTGGGAAAAGGCGCGCGCCGCGGACCAGAACGGATCGGTTCCCAATCATCGCGTCGGAATCAAGGTGATCTCCGGTGCCTCGGCCGGCGCGATCACCGCGGCGATCGGCGCCATCGCGCTTGTCGACAAGACCGACGCCAAGACCTTTGAGTCGAACGGCTTCGTCTATCGTTACACGCTTCCAAAGCTCTATGAATCCTGGGTCGTCCGTCCGACGCTCGATTCGGGCGATGCGAACGTCCGGGATTTCCTCGCGCTCGACGATCTCGAGACGCGCCCGCCGGAGACGGCGGATTTCTCGCGGACCAGCAGCGTGCCTTTTCCGGGCGAGAACGATCCCATCGCGGTCGTCTCGCTGCTCAATTCGCGTCTGCTCGATGAAATTGCCGCGAACGCGATCGCCGTTGCGAAGGTCGAAGGACCGCGGCCCTATGTCTCGGCGAAGCTCCATATTTATCTCACGCTTTCCAATCTGCGCGGCGTGCCGTGGACCTTGCCTTTCAGCGGCGGCGACTATCACATGATCTCGCACGGCGACCGCGCCCATTATGTGCTGAGCGGCGTCGGCTCATGGGCGACGCACAGCGACTTCGCCGACAATGATCCGTCGCGCGACAATCTCGACATCGGGATGATCGCCAGCGCTGCGGCCAGAGACCAATGGAAGGATTATGCTGTCTGCGCTTTAGGCTCCTCCGCCTTTCCGGTGGGACTGGCGCCGCGCCTCATCGGCGCAAGGCCGAGGGAAGATTATTTCGGTCGCCGATATCCCAGCGCCGACATCGCGGGAATCGACAATCTCAAGCCGCAATGGCCGCCGGCCGTCGAAGCTGAAAATCCCTTCTGGTTCACCTGCGCGGACGGCGGCATCATCGACAATGATCCGTTCGAATATGCCCGCTTTACGCTGAAGGACAAGGCGACCGACGCCCGCCTACCCTGGGACCTCGATTCGGCGGACCGCGCGGTCATCATGATCTCGCCCTTTCCGGAACCGAAGCCGATCCGCAACGAAGGCGACCCTGCGATCGATATCGTCAGCCTGTTCTCTTCGCTGATGCCCTCGCTGATCGATCAGGCGCGCTTCAAGCCGAGCGAACTGGCGCTCGCCGTCGACCCCGATCACGGCAGCCGCTATCTGATCGGGCCGCGCCGCGTCATCGGGAACGAATTGCAGCGCTACGGCATCGCCAGCGGCCTGCTCGGCGGCTTCGGCGGCTTCGTCGCCCGCGCCTTCCGCGATCACGACTATCAGCTCGGCCGGCGCAATTGTCAGAAGTTTCTGATGACCTCATTCGCCGTCCCCGCCGATCATCCGATCGTGACGAACTGGCCGCCGCAGGTCGACAAGAAGCTGTTCGAAGCGATGCGGGAAAAGACCGACGCTCCAGGCGCCGTCTCATACTGCCTCGCGCCGCTCTATGGCTCGGCAAAGGACACGATCGACCTCCCGCCTTGGCCGCAGATTACGCAAGCGGACCTCGACCGGCTGATGACGCGCATCGGTTTACGCTTCGATCGCGTCGCGCCGATGGTGATCGGACAGAATGTCGGCGGCTTTCTCGGCCTGCTCCTCCAGCTGGTGCTGCTGCCCGGCATACGAAGTGCGCCGGGACTCATTCGCGACAAGGTTCTCAATTTCGCGAGGCTGACGATCCTCGGCGATCTCGTGCGCCGCAACCAGATCACCGGCTGGGATCTGCCCGAGGGTCTTGGCGTCGATCCGGACGATGCGCGGCTGGTCATCGCCGAACTGCTCGTACCCAAATATGACGAGCGAAATGTCGAGGGCATTCGCCGGGCTGTCGCGCCGATGAGCGCCGCGCTAAACACCGCGAACATCACCCAGGTTCTCGAACGGCTGAAACAGACTCGCGGGCCGTTCCAGGTCTGGGAGGCTCCCTGGCGGGACAAGAACGGCGGCCGGCTCTTCACGCTGGAGAGCCGCAAGCCCAATCTCTTCGGCGGGAGATTGGGCGCTTCTCTCGGCCTCGGCTTCTTCAAGCCGACGGTTGATCCGCCGGGGATTTAAGCCGGCGAACTGCAGAATATTGGCGTCTATCTATTGCAGCGCCCATCAGGCGACCGCCTGCTCGGCCTCTCGCAGCGCAGAAACCTGTAAGAATACCGATGCGGGATCGACGCCGGGATGATTATCCGCCAGTAGGTCGAGAGTCATCGCCGACATCTTCACGAACAATTCGTCGAGCGTCGGAGCGTCTGCCGCCGCCGGAATCTCATCGCAATGGCCGCTCCAGACCGAAGCCGCGTCATCCCATGCGGCGGAAATCGTGAAAATGACCGGTTTCTTTGTCATCCCCCGTTTCTCCGCCTCGCGTCGCGTCAATTATCCAAAAAGCTCCGCAGCTTCCGGCTCCGGCTCGGATGTTTCAGCTTCCTTAGCGCCTTCGCCTCGATCTGGCGGATGCGCTCGCGCGTCACCGAGAACTGCTGGCCGACTTCTTCGAGCGTATGGTCGGTGTTCATGCCGATGCCAAAGCGCATGCGCAGCACGCGTTCTTCGCGCGGCGTCAGCGAGGAGAGAACGCGCGTCGTCGTCTCGCGCAGATTGGACTGGATCGCCGCCTCGATCGGCAGCACCGCGTTCTTGTCCTCGATGAAATCCCCAAGATGCGAATCCTCCTCGTCGCCGATCGGCGTTTCGAGCGAGATCGGCTCCTTGGCGATTTTGAGAACCTTGCGCACCTTTTCGAGCGGCATGGCGAGCTTTTCGGAAAGCTCCTCGGGCGTCGGCTCGCGGCCGATCTCATGGAGCATCTGGCGCGAGGTGCGCACGATCTTGTTGATCGTCTCGATCATATGCACCGGAATGCGGATCGTTCGCGCCTGATCGGCGATCGAGCGGGTGATCGCCTGCCTGATCCACCAGGTGGCGTAGGTCGAGAATTTATAGCCGCGGCGATATTCGAATTTGTCCACCGCCTTCATCAGGCCGATATTGCCTTCCTGGATGAGGTCGAGGAATTGCAGGCCGCGATTGGTGTATTTCTTGGCGATGGAAATCACGAGACGCAAATTCGCCTCGACCATCTCCTTCTTGGCCTGGCGCGCTTCGCGCTCGCCCTTCTGCACCATATGCACGATCTTGCGGAACTCGGAGATTTCCAGTCCGGTTTCGGTCGCGAGCGCGTGAATGTCGGCGCGCAGATCCTTGATGCGATCCTTGTCGCGGGCGACGAATTCCTTCCAGCCCTTGGAGCCGAGCTTGGCGACGCGCATCACCCATTTGGGGTCGAGTTCGGAGCCGTGGAACTTGTCGATGAAGTCTTCGCGCATCACGCCATGGCTGTCGGCGAGGCGCAGGAGCTTCGTCTCATAGCCGATGAGCCGCTTGTTGATGTCATAAAGCTGCTCGACCAGCGCCTCGATGCGGTTCTGGTTCAAGGAAAGCGATTTGACGTCGGCGACGATCTCTTTCTTGAGCGTCTTGTATTTGCGCTCCTGCGCAGGCGTCAGAGTCTCATTCTTGAGTTTGTTCTCGACGTTTTGATCCTGAAGCCGGCGCAGCTTTTTGTAGGCGTCGGCGATGCGCGCGAAGGTTTCGAGAACTTTCGGCTTCAGTTCCAATTCCATCGCCGAAAGCGACACGGAATTTTCCATGTCGTCTTCTTCCTCGAAGGTTTCTTCGGCGGGCGAGCCTTCCTCCTCCAGTCCGGCCGGCGGCGTGCGCGGCGCGGTTGCAGGCGCCATGTCGGTCCCGACAGCGGACGGCTCCGCGGCCTTCGCCGCCTTGCCTTCTGGGCCGGCGTAAGTCGCTTCGAGATCGATGATGTCGCGCAGCAGAACCTTGCCCGCCTCCAATTCCTCGCGCCAGATGATGATCGCCTGGAAAGTGAGCGGGCTCTCGCACAGCCCGGCGATCATCGCCTCGCGTCCCGCCTCGATCCGTTTGGCGATGGCGATTTCGCCTTCTCGTGACAGAAGCTCGACCGAGCCCATCTCGCGCAGATACATGCGGACGGGATCGTCCGTGCGATCTGCCGGCTCCGACGTGCGCGTCGCCACAGCGGTCGCGCGCGGGCTCTCGACGAGTTCGCCGCCTTCCGCTTCTTCTTCTTCGGCGGCTTGCTCCTCCTCTACGTCGTCGGGATCGTCGCCTTCCGAGACGGTAATGCCCATTTCAGAGAGCATCGCGTAGACGTCTTCAATCTGGTCCGACGACACTTCTTCGGACGGCAAAACAGCGTTCAGTTCAGCATAGGTCACAAAGCCGCGCTTCTTCGCGAGCTTGATCATCCGCTTGACGGCGGCGTCGTTGAGATCGAGAAGCGGCCCGTCTGACGTCTCCGTCACCGCCGCAGTTTCGTTCTCGACCTTGTCTTCGTCTTTTTTCGCCATCCATAAGCTCCAAGCGCCTCGCCCCGGATCGGCTCCCCGAACCAGGCAAGGTGCAAGTTTTCTCAAAAAAACCTGAGAAGGCCGCCCCTCCCCAAGCTAAAGCGCGGCAAGCAGGCAAAATAGCCAAGCCGACCGCATGAAACCTTCGCGCCGCCCCCTAGTATCGGCAATCACTGATTCCCGATACGTCGCATTTCGTGAGCATCCGCTTATCGCCGCCAAAAGCGCGCGTCGCTTGGCGACCCACGCTATAGCTTCGGCGGATGCTAGCGGCGCGTTTCTCGACCCCTCTTCGCCACCACGCTAACCTCTGCGAATTCACAAATTACGCGACGGCCGGCCGGAAAGCGATCCATATCCTTCCACCGCCGCTTCTGCGCCATCTAGCGCCGACAACTGAGTCTGAATATCCTTCAGCCGGGCATAATCCCGCTCGTTGGGATTGTCGGCCAGCATGGCTTGCACCGCGCGCAACTCCCTATTTAGCGCCAACGATCTGCGATGCAAGACGAAAGCCTGTCGCAGGCTTTCGCCGGCGTCGGCCGTCGCGGCCTCTGGGCGCACGCTCCAAAGCGTCGAATGCGCGGCCATCGCCTCGAGCCGGGCGACCGTCCGCTCGAGCCCCAGAGACGCCAGAAATTGGCGAAGTTCAATTCTAGCCGGGTCGTTTCGCTCGGCAAATCGCAGGAGCGCGTCGCGCAAGTCCCGCGCATCGGCGGAATTGAGATCGAGGGTCGCGAACTCCTCGACCCGGGGATCAATCAGGTCGGGATGATTGATCAGAATCAACAGGATAAGCGCCTCCCGCGGCGTGATCCCGGATTTGACGCCGCGAAACAGCGGCGAATTCGCCAATGCCGGTCCGATGGTCAAGGGCGCATCGGCAGAAGGGCGCGCCAAACCGCCGCGCCGCTGCCGCGAGGAATCCTGGCGCCTATATTTTGTGCGCCTGTCGCGGCCGAGGAGCTGGTCCAGCCGGTGCGCCAGTTCCTGCTGATAGTGACGCCGCAGGTCGGCGTCTTTGATCTGTTCCGCAATCTCATTCAGCCGCCTTTGGAGCGCGGCGCGGCGCTCCGGGGTGTCGAGCGTCGCCGCTTCCGTCTCGCGCATCCACAAGAGATCGACGAGCGGCAGCGGCCGGTTCAGAGCGTCGGCGAGCGCCTCGGGACCGCTGGCGCGCAGCAATTCGTCGGGATCCTGGCCGTCGGGCAACAGGACGAAACGCAGCGTGCGGCCAGGACCGATCAGCGGCAGCGCCGTGTCCACCGCCCGAAACGCCGCCTTCAACCCGGCCTTGTCGCCGTCGAAGCACAGGATCGGCTCCTCGGCCAGGCGCCAGAGCAGGGCGCACTGGTCGGCGGTCAGCGCCGTGCCGAGCGGCGCGACCGCGTTGGCGAAGCCCGCGGCGGTCAACGCAATGACGTCGACATAGCCCTCGACGGCGATTACCGCGCCGGCCTCCTGCGCGGCCTTGCGGGCGTTATGCAAATTGTAGAGCGTCGCGCCCTTGTGAAAGAGAGGCGTCTCCGGCGAATTGAGATATTTGGCCTGGGCGTCCTTCTCCAGAGCGCGACCGCCGAAAGCGATGACCCGTCCGGCGCGGTCGCAGATCGGAAACATCACACGGTTGCGGAACCGGTCGTAGGGAACGGCGATATCCTCGCCATGGACGAGCAGGCCCGCCTCGATCATGGTTTCGACGCTTGCGCCCTTGGCGGCGAGATGATCGCGCAGCGCATGGCGTTCGGGCGGCGCAAAGCCCAAGCGGAATTTTTCGCGCGAGGGTAAGGAAATCTGCCTCCGGTCGAGATAGGCGCGCGCCTCGCGCCCCGCCGCGCCGGCAAGCTGCCTTTCGAAAAACACCGCCGCCGCCTCCAGCGCCTCGCCAAGCGTCGCGCGGCGGCGATCCTGTTCCTGCTGCTCTTTGGTCTCGACGGGCAGCGCCAAGCCGGCGAGCGCCGCCAGCCGCTCCACCGCCTCGGGGAAGGAGAGCCCCTCGGTCTCCATGAGAAAATCGAAAATATTGCCGTTCTTCCCCGCCGAGAAGTCGAACCAGCGCATTTTCTGGTCGTTGACGTAGAAGGAGGGGGTTTTTTCGGCGTTGAACGGCGAGAGGCCCCGCCACTCCCGGCCTTCTTTCCGAAGCTTCACCTTCCGGCGCACGACCTCCGAGACGGGCACGCGCGCCCGAATCTCTTCGAGGAAGGAAGGCGAAAAGCGCATAGGCTGTCCCTAGCACCACTTCTTCCTGGCAGGGAACAAATCCACCGCGATGCCCATGATTCACAGGCTGGACCCTATTCCCAGATGCTATGGGGCCGAGCGCAAGACGGGCTAAGCTCGGTCAGTCCGGCACGATCCGCAGCGGCGCTGAAAAGTCGGGCAGCGAGTCAAAACTGATCGGACCGCCGAAGGTGAAGCGCACCGCCGGCGGCTCGACCGGCTTGAAATGGCGATCCATGACGCCGACTCCGCAAACGGCCCCCGGAGCGACGCCGTTGGCGCATTGCTGATAGAGCGCGTCCGTCGGCAGCACCGAGCCATAGGCGTAAGTGATCTGGTCGGAACGCGAGTTGAAAATATTGAAGGCGTCGATCTGAAAGCGCCAGCCCCCATCCCAACGATAGCCAAGCCGCGCATTGAAGGTGCCGGTGGCCGGCGAGGTGTAATAACCGTCGGGCGTCAACGGCCGCGTGCCGAAATAGCGGTATTTCATGCCGGCGAACCAGCCGGTGGCCTCGCCGATTTCGAGCCCGCCCATCGCCACGATCGCCGGGGCGTTGAAGAGATAATTGCCAGGCGCGTTGCCAAGAAAGGTTCCGTAAGGCAGCGCCTCGGGCGCGGTCAGTTCGACATAGCCGAGCCAGGCGTTCTGATCGACGCCGCGGAAGCGGGTGTTCACAAGCGCCACATTGCCGTCGAAGCTGACCCAGGAGACCGGGTGATAGTGGTTGGCGATTTCGATGCCGTAGCGGCGGCTCGGGCGGCCGAATTCCGTCGTGCCGGCGTCGCCGACATATTGGTTCTCGGAATCGAGATTGAGCCAGAACAGGCTGACGCTCGATTCCAGGCCGGGAACGAATTTCGTGCGCCAGCCGATTTCCGCGCCGCGCGACTTGACGAGCAGCGGAATGCGCGCGGCGACCGAGAAACTGTCCAGGTCGAAACCTTCGATGCCGCCGATTTCCGCGCTCGAGAAGTTCTGCACCGTGCCGCGCGCGTCGGTCGAGTGGAACCCTTCGCCGAAATTCAGGAACATTTCGGTCGCATACCAGGGACCGAGAATGATCGACGCCTTGGGACTGAAAATCGCCGCGTCCTTCTGGCCATTGTTAAAGGGACCGGTCCACAGGAAGACCGGCGTCCCTGCGCTGTTGAAGACTTTCGGCGCGTCCCACAGCGTCTGTATCGAATTGGTGGCGGCTGAATAAAGGTCGACGCGCGCGCCCGCCACCGTGCGCAGCCACGGCGTCCAACTGACCGTCGTGTCGGTCCAGATGCCGATGCTGCCCTCGCCGACATAATCGTTGCGGATCGCGTCGTAACTGGTGCGGCGGAAGCTTTCCTGCAGGCCTAGACGAATATCGTCATAGCGGCCCTGAAGCCCGAAGCGCGTTTGGACCGGAAGACCGAATGAGCTCCAGGCGATGCCGTGCTGCGCGTTGACGCCGACGATCGTGCGCCGGTCGAATTGGCGGAACTGATCTCCGATGTCAGGATGCGCAAGGAAATAAGTGAAGTTGTTGTAGAGTTCCAGAGTCGAGCGGATCGCATAGGCTTCGACGCGCGAATAGTGATTGCCTTCTGTTTGGCTCCACCGTCCCGACAGCGAAAAACGGGTCGTGTCGCCGCCGTCGGTCGGGTCCATCGTGCCCCACAGCGACATCAGGCCGGAATTCACGGCGCGCATGGGAATCTGATCGGTCGAATACCAGCGGTTGGCGTAAGCCATCGCGGTGAGCGACATGCCGTCGCTCTGGGTGCCGCGCGTCCAACGCAAAACGCCGTTGATCTTCTTTAATTCGTCGCCGCGCTGCCACGGGCCGTTGTAGACGTTCATCTCCACGGCGCCATAGGCGTCGCCGCCATAGATATCCTTGTAAGGCTGGATGGCGAAGCCGCGGCCATAGCCGAAGCTGCCGCCGGTTCCGGAGAAATAGCCCTTGTCGATCTTATCGATGTATTGGATGTAAATGGAGCCAGCCGAAGAGAAATCGCCATCTTCAGCTGCATAAGGCCCCTTGTGCACCAGAATTGACGACAACAGCTCGGGCATGAGGAAATTCGTGTCGGCGTAGCCCTGCCCGTGACCATGGGTGCGCATGTTGAGCGGCATGCCGTCAAGATAAAGCGCCAGATCAGTGCCGTGATCGAGATTGAAGCCGCGCAGGAAATATTGATTGGCCTTGCCGTCGCCTGAGTGCTGCGAGACGATCAGGCCCGGCACGATTTCAAGCGATTCGCTTGGACGCGCATAAGGATAGGCCGTCACTTCCGCGCCTGTGTAGAACTTGTCGCTGGAGGCGGTGAGCGGCGGCGGCTTTTGCGCCTCCGAAACTGTGGGATCCTGAATGACCGGCGCGGGCGCGGGACGAACCGGTCCGCGCGTCGCATGCCCGCTCGAACGCGAAGGCCGCGCAGCGGTGCTGGCCGCTGGGCGCTGACCGCCGACATTGATCGTTGGCAGCGCGGTGAATTGCGCCTGCGCCTCAGCGCCAATGAGCGAGATCGCGATGGCGACAGCGGATACGGAAGCGGCGTTTCTGCGGTTCATTCGGCGTCACCAACATGCACATATTGTGATTTTTTTTAAAAATTGTCTTACGCAACGCGCCAGGTCAATCGGCTCGAAGCAATTTGCCGAAAGCGTTGCCGATTTGCCACAGAGGACGCGCTCTAGCTGGAATGATGCGCGTGATTTCGTTTGGGAAGATGATCGACATGGGGGGCTTCGCCCTGCGCGACATCCGCCGGCACGACGACGAGTTGCCCGTAGCGCACGCCGCGTTCGCCGATCAAATGATCGGCGAAATGCTCTACGTCCGACTTCTGGCCCTTGAGCAGCGACACTTCGAGACAGGTGGCTTCGTCGATATGCACGTGGAGCGTCGCGATCGACATATCGGCATGAGAATGATGATCGTTCATCAATCTCTTCGACAGCTGTCGCGTCTCATGGTCATAGACATAGACGAGCGCCGCCATGCAGGAACGGGCGCTATCGTCTGATTCGGGCGTCTTGAGCAGCCCGGCGCGAACGAGATCGCGCACCGCTTCGGAACGATTTCGATGGCCGCCCGCCTCCATATATTGGTCGAGCGCGCTCATCAGCTCTTCGTCGATCGTGATCGTTACGCGCTGCATCAGTGGGCTCCCGGCTCTCCGCGCCTGTGCTTGTCGTCAACGGCTCCAGGGCGCGGCTGCTTATTGTATCGCCTAGCGGCGCAGACCGCCACTAGCTGGGCGCGCGCTCATCGCGCCGCTGGATCTCGGATTCATCGATCTGGAGCGGCAAAGTTTGCGGCCCCTCGGCAACCCGTTCGGCCCGAGGTTGTCACCCATGTCTTGGGAACAATTCGTCGCCTATGTCTTCAGACTGGACAGCTTCGATGGCGGTCCCGAAGGGATTCGAACCCCTGACCTTCGGTTTAGGAAACCGCTGCTCTATCCTGCTGAGCTACGGGACCGCGCGTAGCGGCTTTTAGCATAGCGCCGGCGTTTGAAAAATTCCCCGCTCCTCCGCCGCGTTCAAACGCCGCCGCGCGCCATCAGGCGCTTCTCCCAGTCGAGCGCCTGGCGAACGATTTCGTCGAGATCGTCATATTGCGGCCTCCAGCCGAGCGCCTGCTGAATTCTGCCATTCGCGGCGACGATCGCGGCCGGGTCGCCCGGACGGCGCGGCGCAATTTCAACCTCGAAATCGACGCCCGAAACCCGCTTCACCGATTCGATCACTTCGAGAACCGAAAATCCGCGCTCATAGCCGCAGTTCGCCGTGAGATTGGCGCCGCCGTCGCGCAGATAGCGCAGAGCGTCGAGATGCGCGCGTGATAGATCGGTGACCTGGATATAGTCGCGCACGCATGTGCCGTCGGGGGTCGGATAATCGTCGCCGAACACCTGCAGCTTCTTACGCAGGCCGAGCGTCGCCTGCGCCGCGACCTTGATGAGATGCGTGGCGTTCGGTGTCGATTGTCCCGAGCGTCCCTTCGGATCGGCGCCGGCGACGTTGAAATAGCGAAGCGCGACATAGGCGAGGCCGTGGGCGCGGGCGGTGTCCTCCAGCATCCATTCGACCATGAGCTTCGATCGCCCATAGGGTGAAACCGGCTTCAAGGACTCGTCCTCGGTCACCGGATTGTGCAGGGGTTCGCCATAGACGGCGGCCGTCGACGAAAAGATGAAGCGCTTGACGCCGCATGCGACCGACGTTGCGAGCAGCGTGCGGGCTTTCGCCGTATTGTTGAGATAATAGCCCAGCGGATCGGCGACGGAGTCGGGGACGACAATTTTTGCGGCGAAGTGAATGATCTCGTCGACGCCATGGCGCTCGATCAAATTCGAAACGAGGCTTTCGTCGCCGAAATCGCCGATGACAAGCGGCGCGCCGTCGGGAACCGACCAGCGAAAGCCGGTCGACAGATCGTCGAGCACGATGGGCGCTGATTCGCCGGCGTCGAGCAGTTCGAGAACCGTATGGCTGCCGATATAGCCGGCCCCGCCCGTCACCAAAACCGTCATGCCGGCGCCCTTCCTCTAATGTGCTGCGTCTGACTTGCGCGCGCCGCGCCCCGACGTGGGTTAGCCTGCGACATTTACAGCAGGTTCTACCAACGGGCGAAACCGTGCTACACGCCCCGGCGTCGTCGCTACCCCCGTCATCTCAATGGAACTCTTCATGAGCAAACGCATTCGCAAGGCTGTTTTCCCCGTCGCCGGACTCGGCACGCGCTTCCTGCCCGCCACCAAGGCCGTGCCCAAGGAGATGCTGACCGTCGTCGATCGGCCGGTCGTGCAGCATGTCGTGGATGAGGCGCGGGAGGCGGGCATAGAACATTTTATTTTCGTCACCGGGCGCGGCAAGGGGGCGATCGAAGATCACTTCGACATGGCCTATGAGCTTGAGGACACGCTGCGCCGCCGCAACAAGTCGAAGGAATATGAAGCTCTGATGTCGGACCTGCCGGCCGCCGGCGCGACGAGCTTCACCCGCCAGCAGGCGCCGCTCGGCCTTGGCCACGCCGTGTGGTGCGCGCGCGACATTGTCGGCGATGAGCCTTTCGCGGTGCTGCTGCCCGACATGATCACGCTTCCCGCCAAGGGCAAGAGCGCGCGCTGCCTCGCGGAGGCGGTCGCGGCTTATGAAAAGCATGGCGGCAATATTATCGCGGTCGAGGAAGTGAAGCCGGAAGAGACGCATCAATACGGCATCGTGGCGCGCGGCAAGGATTATGGCGCGACCTTCGAAATCACCGGCATGGTCGAGAAGCCGCCGCAGGGAACGGCGCCCAGCAATTTCATCATTTCCGGACGCTATATCCTCGAGCCGGAAATTTTTGCATTGCTTGAAAAGCATGAAAAAGGCGCGGGCGGCGAAATTCAGCTCACCGATGCCATGATCCATCTCGCCAAGACGCGGCCCTTCCACGCCGTGCGCTTCGACGGACGCACTTACGACACGGGCTCGAAGCTCGGCTTTCTCGCGGCCAATGTCGCTTTCGGCCTCGCGCGGCCCGATGTCGCCGATGGACTTCGCGCCGAATTGAAGAAGCTGCTCGATTAGCGTGTATGTTCAACGCTTGTGCGCGTCTGTTGCGTGAGCGAAGGCCTGGTGCCTGCTTCCCCGGTTTGACGCAGGCGCGCGCGCTTCTCTAAAGATTGAAGAGTTCTTTTGAAATCGGCGCGAAGCCGCGCCTGATTGAAATCAAGCAAGGGATTGAATGCTGATGCCGCAACAAGGCGCCGCAGGAAGAATCGTCATTACCGGAATGGGCGCGGTGTCCGCCGCCGGCGTTGGCGCCGCGGCGCTCTGGCGCGCGGCGCGTGACGGCGTGTCCTGCGTGCGGCCGGTAAAACTGCCGCGTCCGTTCACCGGACGAATCGGAATCGCCGCGCAGGTCCCGGATTTTGATCCCGCGGCCTATATCGGCGCCGAACTGCTTCCCTACTGCGATCCGTTTACGCAATTCTCCATCGTCGCCGCCGACGAGGCGCTGGCGCAGGCCGGGTTCGAGGGCAAAGAGGTCGGCGGGCCGCGAACGGCGGTCATTATCGGCACCGGCATCGGCGGCGCCACGACGATCGATAACAACGCCTATCAGGAATATAAGATCGAGACCCGGCCGGACACATTGACCGTGCCGCGTCTCATACCGAGCGCCGCGCCGACGACTCTCGGCATGCGCTATGGCGCCAAGGGTCCGACCTTCGCGCTCGCCTCCGCCTGCTCCTCCGCCACGCAGGCGATCGGCGAAGCCTTTGAAATGCTGCGGGCCGGCCGCGCCGATCGCGCCATCGCCGGCGGCGCCGAAGCCTGCGTGACCAATGGCGCGATTCGCTCTTGGGAGGCGCTGCGCGTCTTGACCCCCGATCTCTGCCGTCCGTTCTCGCAAAAGCGCAACGGCATGACTCTCGGCGAGGGCGCGGCGGTCTTCATTCTGGAGACGCTGGAGGCGGCGCAGGCGCGCGGCGCAACGCCGCTCTGCGAACTCGCGGGCTACGGCACGACGAGCGACGCCTTCGATCCGCTGCGCGCCGATGTCGAAGGCCCATCGCGCTGCATGCGGCTCGCGCTCGAAAGCGCCGGACTGGAGCCCGGAGACGTCGATTATCTCAACGCCCACGGCACGGCGACCTACGCCAACGACATCACCGAATCGCAGGCGATGCGCGCCGTTTTCGGCGACAGGCCGCCGCCGGTGTCGTCGACAAAGCCCGTGCACGGCCATGCGCTCGGCGCAAGCGGGGGGTTGGAGCTTGCGATCACGATTTTCGCGCTGCGCGATCAGATCGCGCCGCCGACGATCAACTTTCTCGAGCCCGATCCCAAATGTGAGGTCGACGCCATTCCCAATGTCGCGCGCAACATGCCGATTCGCGTCGCGCTATCGAATTCTTTCGCCTTTGGCGGCATCAACGCCACGCTCGCCGTGCGGGGACTATCCTAAGCGGCTCCGATCCAAATGGTTCGTCACGCCTCGCGCAGTTCCTTGTTGAGTCCGTCGACGCCGTCCGAAATCGCGTTGTCTATGAGCGCTACGATTTCGTCTCGATGCTCGGGGGCGACGTCGAAGGTCACCGTCCAGGACAGAACGCTGTGCGACGCGCCGTCTTCTTGAATCTCGACCACGCCCGCATAGTCTTTCACCGGAAATGGGTGAAGCGGTCGCTCGTAACGTAGCCGACGCGCGGCGGCGTCGATCTCGACGATGCGGTCGCGCATTTCTTCGCCGGTCGTCAGCGTCATGATTCGCCAGGCGCCGACGCCCACGCCTTCCAAGCGGCAGGCGGAGATGATCGGGAACCAGCGATCGAGCCCGCCGATGCCGGCGATCGCCGCCCAGGCTCTCTCGGCGGAGGCGTCGAGCTTTTTCGTTATGTTGACTGTCGCGTTCATTTGCTTGCCACCCCGCGTTCTCCGCAACCATCACGTCATATTTTTTGCCCGCGCCTTTATGCTTTGGCGACTCCGTGCGCCTTCGGGCGAGGCTTCAACTTGAAACTGGCCAGAAGGCCGCAGTCAACAGCGCTAAGGCAATCCAGAAGCCGATTTCGAGCGTCTCGATGACCGGCTGAACGCGCTGGACCGCGCCAATGATGTGCACGACGATCATCAAGGTCCAAACCATCGCCATAAACTCGAATGTCGGCGTCATGGCTTCGGCCGTCAATGCGGCGCGGAACATGAAGAAGTTCAAGATGAGGGCGAACGCGCCAAGACATCGGCCGAAATAAAGCGCGAGGTCGCGGCTTTCGGGGAGGCGCCAGCCGACGAGGCGCGCCCACTGAAGCGGCGCGACGGCGATCGGAATCGAAAAGAGAACGAGGGTTAGCGCCGCGAGAACGAGCAGAAATGTTTGCGCATGTTGCGTCCAAAGGCCGATCATCCAGTCGCCTCCTCGATTTTGCCGACAAACCAGGCTAGGCGCAGAGGGCGCGAGAAACTTGCCATTTCGCGTCAGCGGTGAAACTTTCGCGGCGCAGGAGGCGATCAGTGGGCGCAGTCGGATTCACGAAAGCGCGTTCGATGGGACCGGTCGCAGAAGCTGTCGAGCGGGCCGGCGGCTCGGTCGCACGCGTCTTCCGCAAGGCGGAACTGCCCCTGCGCCTGATCGAGGCGCCGGAGCAATTCATCCTGCTGAGAGACCAGCTCGCGCTCGTCGAGCACGCCGCGCGCGAATTGGACGACGAGACGTTGCCGCTGCGCCTTTCCACTCAGGCCGGCATGGAAGGGCTCGGCGTCTTTGGCGGACGCGTGCGAACGGCGCCGACGCTCGAAGACGCCATTGAGCGCTGCAATTTTGGCATTCGCTCGATGTTGCAGTCCATGACGCATATGAGTTTGGCTGAGACTGAGGGCGGCGCGCGGCGTCTCATGGCTTGGACATACGAAATCTTGGATGATGCGCCCATCGGGCGGCGGAAGAACGAATTGCTCGCCTTCGGCTATATGCTTTCGGCCCTCAAACATTTTGCGGCCGGCCCGCCGCTGCGGGCGACGCTGCCGCAAAAGCCGCCGGCGCGTGCGGCGCTGGAAGACATTCTGGGCTGCGAAGTCGCCGCCGGAGAAAAAGCCGCGCTGATCTTTCCGGCCGACTTCTTGCGCAACGCCAATCCCGCATGCGTCGATCCGATCGACGCGCGCATCGACGATGTTCCGGCGCCGACGGATTTTTCCGCAGGCGTCGAACGCCTCGTCGAACTCGCGCTGCTGGAGCGCCATCCGACGATTGACTATATCCGCCGACGACTGGGGCTCTCCCCGCGCAGCTTGCAACGCCGGCTCGCTGAAGCTGGCGAGAGCTTCGAAGCGATTCGCCGCCGCGTCGTTCTTGCGAAGGCCCAAGCGCAATTGAGCGGCGGGGCGACGCCGATTACACAGATCGCCTATGAGCTCGGTTATTCCGACGCCGCGCATTTTTCGCGCGCGTTCGTCGGCTGGACTGGCCAGACTCCGCGCGCTTGGCAGCGCGCCGCGTTGTCCGGGCAGGAAAAGCGCGCCTTGCCGCCCTCGGGACAAAGCTTTACTAGCCCAATGCCTTAGGAGCATCGTTTGCACGATATGGCCGGCGACGACGACGAGGAGCGAAAGGGTGCCCAAAAAGGGGCGGATTTTGGCCCGAAGCCTAGCGGCGCGTCAAAGAAGAAGGCGGCGCTCGCCGCCGCGCTACGCGCCAATCTCGTTCGCCGCAAGGCGCGCGAACACGCGCTGAAAGAATCGGCGCAGGCGAAGCGCGGGCGCTCGAAAACCGACAGCGAGGGGTGATGGACAAAATCAAGATCGTCGGCGGCAGCCGGCTTAATGGCGTCATCCCCATCTCCGGCGCGAAGAACGCCGCCTTGCCGTTGATGATCGCGTCGCTTCTGACCCGCGAAACGCTGACGCTCGCCAATATGCCGCTCCTCGCCGATGTGACGCTCCTCGAGCGCATCCTCGGCAATCATGGCGTCGATTACGCCATCGCCGGCAAACGCGCCGGCGATTCCGTCGACGCGAGCCGCGTCGTATATCTCACCGCTCGCGACATCGTCGACACCACCGCGCCCTATGAGCTGGTTTCGCGCATGCGCGCGAGCTTCTGGGTGCTCGCGCCGCTACTTGCGCGATGCGGCGAGGCGCGCGTATCGCTGCCCGGCGGCTGCGCGATCGGCACGCGCCCGGTCGATCTTCTTCTCATGGCGCTGGAAAAACTCGGCGCGAAAATCGACATCGAAAACGGCTATGTCGTCGCTTCCGCCAAGAACGGCCTCGTCGGCGCCGAGATCGACTTTCCCAAAGTCACCGTCGGCGGCACCCATACGGCGCTGATGGCGGCGTCGCTGGCGCGCGGAACCACCGTGCTGCGCAACGCCGCGCGCGAGCCGGAAGTCATCGATCTTGCCGACTGTCTCGTGAAAATGGGGGCGCGAATCAAAGGCGCCGGCCAATCGACGATCGAGATCGACGGCGTCGGTTCGCTCTATGGCGCAAGACATGCGGTCATGCCCGACCGCATCGAGGCCGGCACCTACGCCATGGCGGTGGCGATGGCGGGCGGCGACGTTCTTCTCGCCGGCGCGCGCGCCGATCTCCTGCAAGCCGCGCTTGACGCGCTCGAAGAGGCCGGCGCCAGCGTGAGCGAGACCAACGAAGGACTGCGCGTAACGCGAAATGGCGCCGGCATTTCGCCGGTCAGCGTCGAGACCGCGCCGTTCCCGGCCTTTCCGACCGATTTGCAGGCGCAGTTCATGGCGCTGATGACCCGCGCCAAGGGCGTCTCGCGGATCACCGAGACGATTTTCGAAAACCGCTTCATGCATGTGCAGGAGCTTGCGCGGCTTGGCGCCCATATCAAGCTTGAAGGCGATACGGCGATCGTCACGGGCGCCGATCATCTCGAAGGCGCGCCGGTGATGGCGACCGATCTGCGCGCGTCGGTCTCGCTCGTCATCGCCGCGCTCGCCGCGCGCGGCGAGACGACGATCAACCGCGTCTACCATCTCGATCGCGGCTTCGAGCGGCTGGAGAAGAAGCTGCGCGGCTGCGGCGCCGAAATCGAGCGCATCAGCGGGCAGGGGTGAGTGCGCGATGTCATTCCCGACGCGCGAAGTGCGATCGGGAATCCAGCAAAAACGCTGATGATGACGCGGCCTTCCGCCTATCGGGAATGACGCTTGGCGCTCTCTTCACTCGATCACGATCCTCACCGCGCGCGACGCGACAGGCGCGAGCGCAAGCCGCGCCTGAATGCGATGCCGGCCGGGCGTCATCGGCCAGAATACGGTCTCGTCCGCCTGCGCCGTGGCGAAAGGCTCGCCGTCGATCGTCCAGACGATCTGCGCATCTGCGCCCATCGGCGCGAGTTTCAACGCGAGACGGTTCAAGCGTTCCGGCTGCTCCGGGTTCCGCCAGATATGGGTGTTGTGCTCCGGCGTCGCGATGACGAGCGGCGCGGCGCCCGCCGCCTCGGGATAGGGCGCTTCAGCCATGCTCGTCCGCTGAGCGGGATTCGCTTGTAGGGCTTCGGCCTCCCGCGCTTCCGCCGGCTTCACCCATTCGCGCAGCGTTTGCGCACAGTCGCTCCCATCGCCGGCGCGGCAGAGGTCGATGGCGATTCGTCCCGGCGGCGGCGCGAATGATTCGGGCGCGATCTCTCCCGGCTTGGCGTCATGCAGTTTGGCGAGCACGGCATGGGCCAGCCGCGCCGCCGAGGATACGCCGGTCATCGCCCGCATGGCGCCGGCGTCGCCGCGCCCGATCCATACGCCGACGATGAATTTATGCGAGAAGGCGATCGTCCAGGCGTCGCGATAGGCTTGCGACGTGCCGGTCTTCACCGCGACGGCGAACGGATATTCGAGCGGCCCGTAACGCGGAAAGGAGGGAAGCCGCGCCTGCGGGTCGGCGAGCATTGAGGCGACGAGCCGCGCGCTGTCGACCGACAATATGCGCCGCGGCGGCCGTCGCGATCCGTCACGCGTGAAAGCAAGCTCGCGCATCATCCCATCGTCGGCGAGCGCCGCATAGGCGCGCATCACATCCTCGAGCCGCGTCGGCAGCGCGCCGATCGCCATCGAAATTCCGAAACTCTCGGCCGGCGTTTCAAGATCATGCAGGCCGAGATCGCGAAGGAAATTGAAATTCGCTTCAAGCCCCACGCGGCGCAGCAGATTGGTCGCCGGCACATTGCGCGAATTGGCGAGCGCCTGACGCGGCGTCAGCGGCCCGAGATAGAGTCCGTCGGCGTTGCTAACGCCGGACGCGCCTTCGGGAATGTCGTTCAAGAGATCGGTCGTCTTGAGAACGCCGCGCTCGAAGGCCAGCGCATAAATGAACGGCTTTAGCGTCGAGCCGGGCGAACGCCGCACGCGGGTGAAGTCGAAGGCGCCAGCCTGTGGGTCGTTATAGTCGGAAGAGCCGACATCGGCGATGACGGCGTTCGTTCCGCGTTCGACGACCATCACCGCCACCTGCCGCGCGCCGCGACTGCGAAAAGTCGCAAGATAGCGGCGCGCGAGACGGAGCGCGTCGCGTTCGATGTCCATATCGATTGTCGCGTGGATGCGCCGGTCGTCGTCAGCGACGGGCCGCGCCAGGCCTTCGCGGGCGAGCGCCTCGTAACGCAGCGCGAGATGCAGCGTCTCCGGCCGGCGCCTGGCGTCGAACGGGCGCATATGATCGAGCTCGGCGCGCGCCAGCGCCGCTTGCGCGGAATCGAGCGCGCCTTCGGCTTCGAGCCGCGCGATGGCGTAGCGCGCGCGCGTCGCCGCCAATGTGAGGCCGCTTTCGCGCGCGATGTTCATCAGTCCCGGCGATTGCGGGATGGCGGCGAGCAACGCCGCCTGCGCCCAGGAAAGATCTTCGACCGGCCTGTCGAAATAGAACCGCGCGGCATAGGAGACGCCATGTCCGTTCAGCCCATAGGGCGCGAGCCGCAGATAATGGGCGAGCGTCGCCTCATGTCCGTGACGCGAGACGATGGCGAGCGCCGTCGCGGCCTGCACCAGCTTTTCGGCGAATGAGCGCGGCCGCTCGCCCTGCATGCGCGCGACCTGCATCGCGATCGTCGAGGCGCCTTCGCGTCTGCTCCGCGACGTGAGATTGCGCCATGCGGCGCGAAGCAGCGCGCGGATGTCGACGCCGGGATGCGCGTAGAAGCGGCGGTCTTCGAGAGCGAGCGTCGCTTGCGCGACGCGTTGCGGAATGGCGTTGAGCGGCCAATAGCCGTAATCGACGCGCGGCTTCCCCGTCGCGGCGTCGCGAGTCTTCTCGCCGATCTGGGTGAGAAAGGCGCCGTTGCGATCGTAAACGATCGAACTTGCGCGGGGAGAGACGAGTTCGGCGCGCGACAGCGCCTTCTGCGAGAGCCAGGCGGCGGTTGCGATGAGGGCCACAGCAAGCGCAAGCGCGATGCCGCGCGCCAACCCTCTCCCCTTGGGAGAGGGTGGCTGCGGAGCAGCCGGGTGAGGGGTTGCGACGTTATTCGTCATGCCTCTGCGCCAATCCGGAACTATCGCTTCCCCTCACCCGACCCGGCTTCGCCGGGCCACCCTCTCCCATAGGGAGAGGGTTGCGCGCGCTACTTCCCGATCTCCACCCTCGCCCCCGCGCTCGTTGCGCGAAGTCCCTTCTTGTACATCGCCTCGACCAGCGCAGGCGGTTGCGTATAGGCGCCCGCCGTCTGCGCGCGCAAGCGAAAGGCGAAACGGTAGGTTCCCTTCGGCAGCGAATCATAGGCGTAGAACACGCGATCGTCGCCGAAGGAGACCCAGCTCGGCTGCAGCGTCGGCGCAATTGACGGCTGCGCCTCGGCGGGCGCCGTCGCGATGTTGGGGTTAAGCGGCTCGTAGCCGGCGGCGAGCGGGATCGAAATCGCGATATGGGTGCGATCCTCGGGATTGACCACTTCCGTCGTCTCCTCGATCAAGTCGCCCTGCTTCACGTGCAAGGCGCCTTCGCTCAAGTCGATCTTCTCCGGCGCCTTGCCGCTTTCGACGCGCCAGCTTTGTCTCACGATCGTAAAGCCGTCGCTCGTCGGTTGCGCCCTCGCGCCGGGCTCGGCCGGCGTAAAGCTTGTCTCGATCATCGCGACGAGCGGCGCGTTCGAGCCGTTGGCGATCTTCAGCGGCGCGTCGCTCTTCGATACATGGCGGACGACCGGCGTGTTGGCGTCGAGCGTCAACGCCCGATCCTGTCCGCCATCACTGAAGCTCACGGCGATCGGCGCTGCCGGCCGCCGCCAGCCTTCGGCGAGCGCTTCGATCGCGGCGGCGTCGGCGTTGGTCGTGCCCCAGCCGTCGCCTTCGCCAAGCCGCAACAGCGCGTCGCGCAGCGCATTGGCGCGGGGATCGCCCGAGGCGGCGAGCGCCGCGGCGCGGACCATTTCGGCGAGGCTGCGGGTCTCGGAAGGTAGAATGAGCGGCGAGGCGCTCTCGGCCGCCTGTCCCGCATAGACCTCAACGCCGTTGCGGTTGGCGAATTTCACCCGGCTCCACATCGTTTCGATCAGCGATGCGAGGGCGCGCTGATCGACATTGGGAAGCAGCGCGGCGGCGGAGGCCATCTGCGCGACGCTGATATTGGGCAGAAAGTCGGCGCGGCGCGCGAATTCGGCGACGTAAGAATCATCGAGCTTGCCGCCTTCGGCGAGCGCCGACAGCGCCTCGACGCGTTCGCGCAATTCATCGCCCGACATCAGTCGCGGATAATCGGAGCGCAACGACAATTTCAGTATGTTGCCGAGACGATCGAGAAGCGTCTTGTCGATCGGCTCGCCGGCGCGCTCGGCTCGCGCCAGGAACTCATAGGCCCAGGCGGTGAGCGAAACATTGCCGCGCGAACGCGGCCAGAAGGCGACAAGCCCATCGGCGTCGATCGACTGATCGATGATCTGCGCCGTCGATTTCACATTGGCGGAGACGCGATCCTCCAGCCCCGCCGCCGCGAGAATCGGCCCGAAGCTTTTGAGCACCAGTCCGCCGCGCGCGAGCGACAGGCGCTGTTCGGTGCAGCCATAGGGATATTCGACCAGCGCATTCAATCCGGCGACGAGCTTCACCAGCGAAGGATCGGCGGCGACGATCGTTTCGCGCGAGAAACTGCCCGGCCGCGAGGCTTCGCCCGAAGGCGCGATCGTCTTGGTTTCGCCGGGTGCGATCTCGACCAGTTCGAAGCGGCGCGCCGCTTCGCGATCCGCCTTCACCGGCAGAGCGATTTCGACCGCGTCCTTCGCATGGTCGGCGTCGCGCTCGATACGGAAGCCGAGCGTCGTATCGCCGGCAAGCGCGGCGGGCGCCGAGGCGCGCAGATCGATGCGCACGGGCTTATTCTGCGTCCAGTCGATCTTGCGGCTTGTTTCGCCGGAGAGCGTCAGCGCCGGCGCCGCGATCGAGGCCTTGCCGACGCCGCCCGGTCCTTCGACGATGCGGGCGACGAGGCCGATGTCGAAGGCGTCGCCCGGCCTGATGAAGCGCGGCAGCGCCGGCTGCGCGACGAGCGCCTGCCGGATCAGCAATTCGCCGCCTGCGGCGCCGAAGCGGTCGGGGCCGCTCACCGCCTTGGCGCGCAGCTTGAATACGGTCAATGTATCGGGAAGCTGCACCTTGATTTTGGCGACGCCATCTGGGCCGATCTTCACGCTCGGCAGATAGATCGGCACGGGCGTGAAATTCTTGCGCACGGAAATATTGTTCTCAGCGCCCCATTCCTGCAGTTCGTCGCCGTCGCCGCCGGCGATCTCTTCCAGCGGAATGACGCCAAAGGCCATGTTGCGCGTGTCGCGCGCCGCCATTTTGGTTTCGCGCTCGACGATGAAGTCGGGCAGGGGATCGAGCGGCCGTTCCTTGGCGAGCGACAGCACCGCCTGATCGACCATCCAGAATGTCGCTTCGCCTGCGAGCGGCTTGCCGGCATCATCGGAGAGCCGCAGCGCCACCTCGATCGTCTCGCCGGGACGCGACTTCGTCGGATGTTCGAGCTTCACATTGACGATGTTCTTGACCGGCGTCACCTCGATCCATTTCGTCGCCGCGATGGTGACGGGCTTGCCCTGGTCGAAAGTCGCCGTCGGCTGCGGCGGCGCGTCCTTCAACCGTCCACGCATGATCAGGAAATGCACGGCGAGCTTGGGCAGCTGCTCTTTCTTGACCGGCAGCGCATAGCGGCCGAAGCCATTGGCGATGTCGACGAATTCATAGTCGTAAACGCCGCTCGGCTGCTCGACGATGGCGAGCGCGCGCGCATTCTGGAATGGCGATTGGATAATCAGCGTCGCCGTTTCGCCGGGCGCATATTTGTCCTTGTCGGTCGTAATCGTCGCGGATTCGGCCGGCGGCCGCGCAAAGGTGACGGGCGTATCACCGCCGACAAAAAAGTCGACGCTCACCTGTTGCCGGCGCTTGAGCCTGTCATAGGCCTCAAGCTGCACGACATAGACGCCGGCGTCGCGCGCCTCCAATTCGACCTTCTGCGCCTCCTTGGCGCTCGTCACCTTGCGTTCGACAAGGACGTCGTCCTGCGTCTGCGTGACATATTTCGCCGCCCCTTGCGCGAAGTCGGAGGCCTGCAGCGTCGAAATCCAGTTGCGCTTGATGAGCCGCAGCGTCATCTTCAAGCCGACGACCGCGTCGCCTTTGCCGTCGATGGCGATGAGCTGCGGCGAGACGACACCCGGACGCTCCACATAGCGCGGCGTCTTTACGCCGAGCACGAAAGGCGGCAGCGCGATGACGTTTTGCACATTGCGCACTTCGACGCCGTCATCGCCCGTCACCGTCGCCTCGATCGAATAGCGGCGCGGTTGCGCGGTCGGCTCGATCGTCGTGTCGAAGGTTATGCGCGCGGCGCCGCCGGCGTCGGTGCGCTGATCGCGCTCCAGCACCGCGGTCGACTTGAACTTGCCGTCGCCCGAGAAGCGCGCGTCGGTCGAAAACAGAAAGCCTTCGCGGCCCGGCGGCGTGAAGACATGCGGAAATTGCGCGGCGCGCCATTTGACCGGACGATCCGCCGCAAGTCCGCCGGCGAAATAGCGGGCGAGAAGATCGACGTCGAAAGTTCCGTCAAGCGCCACTGTCTGCGGCGCATTGAGCACCACTTCGAAAGTCGGCAGCCGATAGGCCTCTTTCTTGAACGAGAATTGTCCGCAGGAAATGTCCTGAGCGGCTTCGGCCGCTTCGCTCTCTCCCTCGCCCGCTTCGTCCTTTTGCGCCTCCGCCTTTTTCGGCGCGTCGGGCTCGAACCTTGCGGAATAGTCGCCGGTCGCCTGAGTCTGCGCATCGAACTTGTGATAGAAGCCGCCGCTCGCGTCTAGCTTCACCGGAATGCGCCACTCCTGATTGCCGGGGCCGGTGACGACAAGCGTCCCGCCGGTCTTGGTCAAGCTCAGCGCGCCGCCGCGGTAGCTGCGCACGAAGCCCTTGATATGCGCGCTTTCCTCCGGCCGGTAGATCGGCCGTTCGGAGAAGAGATGGCAGAGCGTGCGCGGCTTTTCGGCGCGCGATTGTTCCGCTTCGTTCGTCCAGGCCAGCCATTCCGATTCCGGCTTCGACCAGATTTCGTGCGAATATTCCGAAGGCGCGCTGGCGGGGTCGACGACCAGCGTGTCGAGCCCTTTGTTCACCACGATGCGACGCGCTTCGGCCCCGCCGCGCTTGTCCGGGGTCCAGGAATAGAAGCCGGAGGCGTCGGTGGCTCCGCTCGCCAGCGTGACGAATTTTTCGTCCCTGATCCCTTCAATGCGGACTTGCGCATTGCCGACCGGCTGCGTCGTTGCGAGCGAAGTGACGGCGAAGCGCACCCGCGTCGGCTCCTCGATCGCCGAGAGCGAGAGATCGGTGATTTGCACGCGCAGCCAGCGGCGCTTGTCGTCATCGACGGCGCGCAGACCGACGAGATAGGTTCCCGGCTGATCGCGGCCGGAGATTTTGGCGAAATCCTCTTTAAGATCGACGCCGAATTTCGCGTCGGGACCGTTGCGGCGGATCGGCAGGTCGACGAGCCGCGACACGGCGGGCGACCCCAGCGACTTGATGCGTTCCTTGATCGCCTCCGCTTCGATGTTTGCGGGCTCGCTCCAAAGCTTCGGCTCATTGCCGGGCAAGGGCGGCGCGGCGGAGTCGCTCGTCTCGACGCCATGCGCCGGGAAGGGAAAGAAATCGCGCGACAGCGGATCGATGGCGTGGATGCGGATGTCGGCGCGGTCATAGCCGCGGCCGCGCAGCGGCAGGAGTTGCGGACCGAGCCGCTCGGCGACGCCATAGCCCGCATCCCACTGCAGCGCCGGGACATCGCGGGTGAAGGCGAAGCGCTGCGTGAAGGCGCTCGCGAGCGCGCGTCCTTGCGAGTCTTTCAGCGCGCCTTGCGCGATCGAAAGCTCATAAACCTGATCCGACAAGAATTTCGCGACGAGGCGCAGGCGTCTGCCGTCGGTCTCGACGGCAAGATCGTCGACCGGCGGCGTGATCCGCAGCGCTTCGCGCGCGCGCAGAATGTCGAGCGTCTCGGGCGTCGCGTTGAAGGAGAGCGCGAGTTGCCGCTTGCTCGCGGGCGCATAAGGGATGGCGGCGGCGGCGCCTTCGTCCTCGCCGTTCTCCGGCGACATGAGATAGGAGGCGCAGCGCAGCACGTTGTCGGCGCGGTCGTCGCTCCAGCCGCGCCCGCAGCTCGCCTCGGTGGCGGCGAAGGGCGGCGCGGTGCGCAGCCGCAATTCATAGGTCTGGTCATCTAAGCCGACTTCGTCCGAAAGGCGCAGCCGCAGGATGGCGACACGGCCGTCGGCGATTCGCTCGCGAAATCGGATGACATAGGTCTGTTCCGCGGCGCGTGCGTCTCGTTCCAGCGGGCGAATTTCATAGGCCGAGGCGCCGAGCATCTGGCCGCCTTGCGGCGAGACGCCCGGCGATGGGCGGATTTCGATCGTGAGCAGCCGCGAGAGTGCAGCGACGTCGATCGGCTCGGCGAAGGTGAGCGCGATCTGCGTCAGTTCGAGTTGCGGATCGGCGCCCTCGGCAGGATTGGTGGAACGCGGCGTCGGCAGCAGCACGACGAGTCTGGACTGCGCCGAACCGAGCTTCACGTCGACGCGCGACAGCGGCTTCCAGGCGTCGGCGGGACGAAACTGCAGCGCGCGCGGTCCGAGCCAGCGCCATTCGCCGGCGGGCTGAGGAATCATCGCCACATATTTCTGCGGCGAATCCTCCGCGCCGCCGTTCTTTGGTCCGATCTCGGTCGGGAAGAAGACCGTCACCGGATCATAGGCGCGCAGAAAGCGGTCGGGCGCGACACGCGCACCGTCGGCGCGTTGCGCGCGATCGAAGATCGGCGGCGCCTCGGCGCGCAGCGGCGCCGCCGCGGCAAGGAGCGCGCAAAGCGAGAGAAGCAGCATTTTTTTCATCGTAGCGCCTTTCGCAATCATTGCGCTTTGCTTTTCTTCAAGCCCGCTTTGTCGAGCAGTTCCGCGACGATGTCCGCTGGCGGCGCGTTGACCGGCGGCGACAGGCCGACGATCGCCGCGCGGATCGTCGTCGCCGGCGCGTCGGCGGGCGTTCGCGCCTCGAGGAAATAGCGGCCAGGCGGAAGCTTCATCGTCTGCGCGACGCCGTCTCCGAGCGTCTTGCCTTGCGCATCGAAGAGGCGCGCCGTTACGCGATCGGGTTCGGCGCGCACGCCCAATCCGACATCGCGCGCTTCCTTCGCCTCGAAGCTGAATATCGCGGTCGCGCCGGGCGAAACCGCCACCGCATCATTCACGCCCTCATGCGCCTCGATGACGGGCTGCGTCGAAATATCGAGCGCGCCCGAGAGCGTTCCCTCATAGGGTGCGTAAATGTCGAGCGTCGCTTCGCCCGGCGTCATGTAGCGATAAAGATCGACGCCATTGGCGAAGGCGAATGTCTCCCGCCGGCCGTTCTGCGTGAAGGCGACGATCGCCGGCGCGCCGCCGCTCGCCTTCAACAGCGCCGGCTTGTCGCTCTTGATCGAAAAGCGCATCGCCGCGCCCTCCAGCGCGACGCGCTGCGGTAGATTGAGCGCGCGCGCCGTGGCCGCAGGCCAGGGCGAAACGCCGGCGCGCTCGATCCAAAAGGCGACGAGGCCGGGGCCGTGATCGATGATCGCTTCGCCGGCGCCGTCGAGCGCGATATTGTCGCCGCGCGCGATCCGGCCGCTGTTCGATATGACCGTCGCCTGCGCGCCGCTGACGATCAGCCTGTCGTTCTTCTGCGCGTCGAGCGGCAGCGAGATCTGCCCCGCAGCCGGGAAGAATCGCGTGAAGGCGCGGCTCGCGTCGAGTCGTTTGTTCTCGCCTGTCTCGCGCGCGATGCGCGCCGGCAGCGGCGTCTGCGTCAGATTAACGAGAAGCACGCGCGATTTGACGCCGTGCAGTATGCGCGACGTGGCGGCGCCGTCGCTAAAGACGACGCGCGGCTGCGCAAGAGCGGCGAGTCCGCCTGCAAGATCGAGCGCGAGCGGCCCGGCGGCGTCATCCATGTCGACAGGCTGCGCGCTCATCGGCGGAATAATCCCCGAAAACAGCGCGCCGCCTTTCATGACCGCCCGCGTGTCGACGTCGATCGCATTCAGCGCGACGCGCATCGGCATGACGCTTTCCGCGTTCCAAAGTTCGAGCGGGGCGTCGCCCGCGAGCGTTAACGCCGCTCCCTTTGCCGCGCCGACGCCACGGCCGCCGTCGAGCGCCGGCTGCGCAAAGGCCGAGCGCGCCAGCCATAGCCGCAATTTGCCGGCGGGCGGGGCGAAGGGAACGAGATGGGCGCGCTCGCCCTCGCCGATGTCGAGTAAAATTTCGGCGCCTTTCCAGTCGAAGGCGGCGACGCCGATGCGCGACGCGCAGTCGCCGCGGCTCATCAGCCACAAATCCCGCGCTTGCGGCGCAAGCGTTCCGGAGCGCGCCCCGCGCAACAAGGCTCCAGGCGTCGAACCGGCGGCGATATTTTGCGGCGTCTCAAGCGTGACGAGCGAAGCGTCGGGCGTCGCGACTTTGCCGACGCAGACGCCGGGAAGGCCGTCGACCGGCGCCAGGGTGATTTCGCCGAAATTTCGCGCGCGGCGCTCGATGGTCCTCGCGGCAAGCGCAATCGATGCTTCGCCGCCGTCGATCGCCCAGACGACGGCGCGAAGGTTGGCGTCGCCTGATGCGGGCCAGGCGGCGACCGGCGCGGGGCCGCGCTCGACGCCAATCGCGCGCCATTTGCCATCAGCGTCACGCCGTTCGATCGATATGGCGGTCTCGCCTTCCGAGCGCGCCGCGACGAGCGCCAGACTTTCCGCGGGCGCAGGCGCGAGGGAAAGAACATGCGCGCCGGCGCCGTTCAACGTCTTCTCGCCCGAGAGCGTCAGCGCGCCGTCATTCCTCTCCTCAAGCAGCGACAGGCGGAGCTCGACGCCGCTAAGCGGCGCGTCGTCATTCGTCGCCGCTTCTTCTTCATTGGCGTTTCCTTCGTCGTTCGAAGCGTCTGGAGTTTCCTCGCTCGTCGTCTCTTCGGTCTCCTCCGCCTGCGCCGGCGCGCTCGCTTCGGCGCCGAGTCGTTCAAGCTCAAGGCGGTAAGTTCCGGCGGGCAGGCGCCGCGACAGCGCGAAGTTCCAATCGTCGGCGCGCGGCTGCAGACGTTCGATCACGTCGCCCTTGTCGTCTTTCAATGCGCCGATGGTTTCGATGTCGCCGAAACTCGAAAGATCGACGATGCTGTCCTTCGCCAGCGAGAAATCAAGGCGTGTCGGCGGTTCGACGATGCGCATCGCGTCGGGCTGCAACTGCTGCGAATTAAGCGAAATCTCATAGTCGAGACGATCGTCATGGGCGAGGCTGCGCGCCTCGACGAGGTATTCGCCCGCCGTCAGCTTCGACTTGAGCGGCCTTTCTGACGCGACTTTGCCGACGCTTTCCTTTTCGCCTTTGAAAATCTCCCCCACCATGCCGTCGCCGATCGAAAGTTCGACGTCGGAATCGCCTTGGAGCGTGAAGCGCCAGATATCCGGCGCGCGCGTCGCGTCGCGCGCCTGCGGTTCGCGCCATTGCAGCCGCTGCGCTTTACCGAAGGGCAGGGGATGCGGACCATGGCCTTCGAGCGGCTTCGCGGCGACGACAGGCGTCAGCCGCGCCGCCATGCGTGCTTCGACATCCTTCGGCATGACGATCAGCCGATAGGCGCCCTTCTCGAACCGCCGCGTAAGGCGCTGCATTTCGCCGGGCGCCGCGAGCGGCCAGCCGTCAGCATCCTCCAATCGCGCGCGCCATTTCTGCTTCAGGCCGAGAATCTCAATGCGATATTCGCCGTCGTTTGTGATCTCGATCGGCACGATCGCGCCCCTGCCAGAATCGAGCGTCGCGCGCGCGATGCCGGCATCGATGAGCTTCGCCGTCGGCGCGAGGATCGCAGGCGAGACGGCGAGTCCGAGATGTCCGGCAGAGTCCTTCGCTGTCACCGCCGCGCGATAGGCGCCGGCGCGCAGAAAGGTCGTCACCAGCGCATTAGCGCCGGGTCCGTTCGCTTCCCCTTCGCCAAGTCGCGGCGAGACATTCGCGCCGATTCGCAGCGCCGTCTTCATGCGTCCGAGCGTTTCGACACGGTAGAGCCCGCCTTGCGGCACATCGAAGCGCAGTCTCTTCGTTTCATCGCGGGCGAGATCGAAGAAGGCCGGATGCGCGACAGCGGCGGAAAGCGCGGCGGTCGCCATTCTGCCCGGCTCTTCGGGCTTCGCCGGCGTCGGCTCGGGAATGAAGATAAGTCCGAGCGCGCGCGATTTTTCCGTTGTGCCGATCCTTATCGTCGCGAGACGCTGCGCGTTCTCTTCTCTCTGATCGGCGAGCGTCAGCGCGACATCCGCGCCATGCGCATCGCGCGCCATCGCTCTGCCGGTTTTGGGAAGCCGCACCGGCAGCGCAATGTCCTTGCCGGCCTCCTGCCAGATCGCCAAGGGCGCCTTGTCGAGTTCAACGGGCAGCGCGACGACGCGCGGTCCGGTCAAGAGCTGCGGCGCGACATTCGTCAAAATGAGATAGGAGCCGTCCCGTTCGAGCATCTGCGTCCCGAAGGACATTGTTGCGTGCGCGGGCGCCGGCGCGGGCGCTGATACAGAGAGTCCGGGCGGACCGAGCGTCACATCGATGACGCCGCCGGAATCGCCCTTCGGCGTGAGCTTGAGAAAATAATAGCCCGCCTGGAGGTCGTAACGCGCCGGGTCTTTGCCGTCGGCGCGCGCCGCAAGCGCGCCAAGCGCCGGTTCGATCGAGGCGTCGACCTTGATCCCTTTCGCGTCGATCGCCACGGGCCCGTCGCGCGTGGCTTCGAAGAGGATCGACGTCGGCCCGAACAGATTGAATTTGCCGCGCCACGTTTTTCCGGCGCCGATGCGCGGCGCGTCCGAGGCGATGACCCGCGTCTTGCCGTCCTTTTCGATCCGCGCGAAGAGCGCTGTCGCCGGCGCTTCGTCGCCGCCGTCGCCGGCGAGGTCGACGCTGACGAGATGCGGTCCCGACGCTTCGAATGTCTCCCGATCCGACTGACGCAGGCCGCGCACACTGAACGCCTGACCCTCATAGCCGGAGACTTCAAGACGCGCGTTGGTCTTGCCGTCTGCGGCGATCCGGACATTTGCCGACGGCGCGCGGCTGTTCTTCGAGATCGTCGCAATCTCTCTTGTGTCATTGCGCTGTGCTGCGAGCCGCGCTGGCGTTATCTGCGCGAGATCGAGACGGAAGGCGTCATAACTTGCCGGCGCGTCGAAACGCGCGGCGCCGAAGGGACCAATTACGCCCTCGGCGACGCCAGCTGCGAGCAACGCCGGCTCCTCAAGCCGCAACATGAAGGGCTGCGCCGCATCGGACTGCGCCCAGACGAGCTTCTCGCCGCCATAGGCGGTGACGACATAACGCCCGGGCTCCAGCGCGCCTTCGAGACGCAGCCGGTTCATGGCGCGGCCTGGCTTGGTTTCGACCGTCTCTTGCGCGAAGGCGAGATCGACGAGTTCGCCGTCACTGCGCCAGACGCGCAGATCGCTGAGCGCGCGGCCGATCGCTTCGAGATTCACGCGACCTTCTCCGCCGACGTCGAAGGAAAATGAGCGTTGCTGCAGATCGCCGAGTTCGCCGCTTTGAATGCGTCCCGGGGCAAGCGTCGGCTTCGACGCGTCGGCTTCGACGAAAGGCTGCGCGGAAAGCGCGATCTTGCCATTTGCGCCTTTGACGCCGAAAGCGCGCAGCTTATAGACGCCTTTGTCGAGCAGCGCGTCGATTCGTCCATCGCGCAGGCCGGGCGCGCCGCTCGAATCGAGCGGGCCGGCGATCATATCGACAAGTTCGATGCGCGCGCCCGAGGGACTCTTGGCGCGGATCGAATAGCGGCCGGGCGCGGGAACGGTAAGAAGACTCGCGCCGTCGCGATCCGCCGGCAGTTCGCCCGGCGCAAAGCTGATCGAGGCCTGTTTCGCTTTCGTCTCGGCGACGGCGCTTTGCGCCGCGCGCCACAAGGGCGGCGCAAAATAGGCCGCGCAGGCGGCGAGAAGAGAGAAAGCGATCCGCCGCATCAGCGCGCCGCGCGCCAGTCGGGAGCCCGCTGAAAAGCGAGCGTCGCGGCCAGCTTCAAGCATAGGCCGCGCGCCTCGATCGAGTGGAAAGCCGAGCGCCTCCCGCTGCGCCGACGATTTCTTCATGCCGCAGTCTCACATGTTTATTTGGCCGGTCCCATTTGGAGCCGGCGGGATTATCTCTTAGGCTAGCTTCCGCGCCCGGGGATTTGCGGGAGCGCACAGCAACCGGAAAATCGGCATGCGTCGGTCATTATTCGCCTTGGTGCTTTTTTCTGCGGTCTTATGTGGCGAGCAGGCGGCGGCAATCAAGTTGACGCTCGCCTATCCGGCGGTGCTGCGCGCCGGTCCGGAAGAACATTATGCGGCGATCGGAACGGCGCCAGCGGGGACCGAAGTCAAAATATTGCGCGACGATCCAAGCTGGACGCGCGTTGCGATCGACAACAGACGCTATTTCGTCGCGACGCTTGAGCTTGTGTTTATGTCGTCGCGGGTCACCGAGACGTCGGGCTGCGATTTCGGCTATCCCTATTCGGGCAGCAGCCAATATTTCGCCTGGCCGCTGACGGAGTTGCGCCACAGCCCGCCCTTGGGCTCGCTGTTTGGCTATCACAACCGGTATCCCTGCTAGGCCTCGCTCTTCAAGGCTTCGGCCGATCGGTCAATGTTTCTAGGAAAGCGACGATCGCGTCGATCTCCTTATCCGACAGCCGCGGCTTTTCCCCGAGCTTGCGATCATAGGGGACTTCATCGACATTGACGTTGTCATGCGCGGCGGCGGGCAGGTCGTCGAATTTTTGCGGCTTGCCGCGCCGGTCCTTCGGATACCAATGGCCGGGATCGGTGTCCCGCGTCGCATAAAAGGCGACGACGTCGCGCAGTCTGTCGAAGACGCCATTGTGCAGATAGGGGCCGGTCACGGCGATGTTGCGCAGCGTCGGCACCTTGAAGGCGCCGCAGACGCTCTCGACCTTGAAATCCGCCGGCGCCGCTTCGGCGAGCCCCGGTCGCGCGCACAGGCCGAGATCGGGGGCGGCGTCCGGTTTCGCCGCGCTCGGGATTGCGCTGTTCTTGGGGCCGCCGAGCGCGTCATAGGTGAAATCAGTGAACAGCCAGTCCTGCGAATCGCGCGACTCTTCCTTGCCGGCGTGGCACGCGAGGCAATTGCCTTTCTTGGGATCCTTGAAGAGTTCGAAGCCCTTCTTCTCAATGGCGGTCAACTGCGCCGCGCCGCGCAGATAGTCGTCGAACTTCGAGGCGAAGGGATGGAAGCGCGTAGTTCCTTCGAAAGCGACGATTGCTTGCGCAAGCTTCTCGAAGGCGGCGTCCGGGTCGGCGAAAACCTTTTCGCCATAGACCTCGCGGACAAGGTCGGCGTAAGCGCCGTCGCGCACCGCTTCGACGACGTAGCGTTTTGACGGCGCGTTCATCTCGAGTGGATCGAAGATTGGGCCTTCAACTTGAGCGAGGAGATCGCGCGCGCGGCCGTCGAGAAACTGTCCGCCCGCCGGAATCTTTTCGATTTTGCCAGTCTCTTCGTCCTTGTCGTCGATGAAGCCGAAAGGCGGCGCGAAGGACGCGTACATGATCGAGGGCGTGTTGCGCTTGCCCAATGAGGTCGGCAGCGAGCCGCGGGCCACGGCAGGCACGCTCGAACCGTTGTTGCCTTGAAAAGCCTTCGCGGCGTCATGGCAGGAGGCGCAGGAGACGCCCGCCGGGCTCGAAAGTTTCGCATCTTCGAAAACGCGCTTGCCGAGCAGTTCCAGCGGCGTGAGGCCGCGCTCGTCGGGCGCGACCGCGCCCGATGGCGCAGCCTCGGCGCAGAACGCCGCGCCGAGCAATGAGAAGACGGCGCAAAGCGCAGCTCGTTGCGCCTTGCTTAAGCAGGATCGGGTCACTTGAAGCAGTCCGCCGGAAGAGGAAAAACGCGTTCCTCGCGCTTTCGACATTTAGAAATCGCGAAGCGCCAAGGTCAATTTCGCTAATCTGGATTGCTTCCAGCATGGGCGCGGATTTATGTCACATGATGTAACCGACGCTCGCGGATCCCGCGGTCTAAGCTCAAATAAGATATTGATAAGAAATGTTTTAAACCTGGATTGGGCGACCGGCCCAGAACAGCCACATTTTTGCGTTTGCCTTGACGCGGATGGTGTGACCGCGCGCGACTCGTCGAGGAGTTCCTGGCGCGCGGCAATGAAAGGGTTCTGGCATGATGGATATCGGCGACGACAAGGAGCTGATGGCTGAATTTGCCGAGTTTAAAGAGTTACTGCGTCGTGACCTGGGCCATGCGCCTCCCTTGGAGCCGTCGGCCCGATTTGCCGACCGCGAGGTCGGCGAGCGCTCACCCGCCGGTGCGGCGATCGATGCGGGCCCGTCTCCTGAGGCGCCGCGCGCCGAGGATTCCTGGAGCGCGCTCCATGCGACGGAAGAGGAGTTCGACAACGAGCTCGAGGATGAGCGCGAAGGCGGACGCCGCGGACTGTTCTTCGCCGCGGCGGCGATCGTCATCATCGGTCTCGCAGCGTTGACCTGGGTCTTGGGCCCCTGGAGCGCGGTTGACCCGAACGACGATCCGGCGCTGGCGACGGCGCCGCCTCTGGTCGCTCCGGACGCCGCCGCGCCGGCGATCGACAGCGCCGCGACGCAGCCGCAGGACTCCGCGCCGGCGCTCCAACAAAGCGCCAAAGCGCCGGTCGAGCCGCTTGAAGACGCGCCGAAGACCGCCGCGGCGGCCGCCGAGCCGACTCTGACGGAAAGCCAGTCCGAGACTGCGGCCAGCGCTGCTCCGGCGAAGTCGGCCGAACGTCCCCCCGCGGTTGCGCCGATGGGCGGGTCAATTCCTGTTCCGACCGGCGCCGCCCTGGCGCCCAAGCTTGCGCCTCTGCCGACGGCGGCGGGGCCAACAGCCGCTCTCGCCGAGCCGCCACCGGCCATAGCCGCCGCCCCCGCCGAACCGGCGCCGCCCGTAGCGGTCGCTCCGCCGAAATCCGTTGCGCCGGCGAAGGCCGTAGCGCCGGA
>JALHNQ010000025.1 GCA_022843405.1 Methylocystis sp.
ACCGTCGACGCCCTCTGGGACAGGATCGGCGCCTTGCTGCTGGAGTTCTCGCCAACCGAATGCGCAAACTTCTTCGCCGCCGCTGGATACGAACCGATTTAAGACGAATCCGCTCTAGCTGGCGCGCGGTCGACATGTTCAGCGCGGCATCGCGGCGTAATGGCGCGCGATCTCGCGCATCTCGGCTTCGGACAGCTGGCGGCTCATATAGCGCATCTCCTCATGCGGCCGCTTGCCGGAACGAAACGCCTTGATCTGGTTGAAGAGATAAAGCTCATGCTGTCCGGCGAGATGCGGAACGTCGGCGCTTTTGGCGATCCCGTCCGCGCCATGGCAGGCGGCGCATTGGACGATGACGTCGGAGAGATCGCCCGCCCCCGCGCATGTCGCGCTCGAAACGAGAAGCAGGATCGGCAGCAAGAATGTCTTAAGTCGCATGAGCGTCATTTCTAAGCGCGCGAGGAATCGGGATGATAGCGCAGTTTGCTCGCCGCGCGATGCGCGTGCGCAGGACGCGACCCTGCTATCCCCTCCCACGCCGATAGCCCTTCACACGACCGTCATTCTCGTCTAGACAGACGGCGACTTTCGAGCCGGGCGCGCCCCGCTCGCCGCCCGCATACCGTTCAGCCGATAGAATGACGGGCAAGTTCGGGACGCGTTCCGGTCCAAGGGCCGGACTCGCGGCCCTTTTTTATGCGCGCTCGCCTCCTGCACGGCGTGCGCCGGGCGAACGACGAAAGGTTTTCTCATCCTGAGGAGCCGGCGCAGCCGCCGTCTCCAAGGACGAGGAAGCTGCTGGACAAATCCGCCTTCCTGCTTCGAGACGCGCCTTACGGCGCGCCTCGGCACGAGGGCGAAAGAGCGTTGACGAGCGACGACAACTGAGGCGGCATGCCGAAACGAACCGACATTTCCACGATCATGATCATCGGCGCCGGCCCGATCGTCATCGGTCAGGCCTGTGAATTCGATTATTCCGGCACCCAGGCCTGCAAGGCGCTGAGGGCCGAGGGCTACCGGATCGTTCTCGTCAACTCCAATCCGGCGACGATCATGACCGATCCGGACATGGCCGACCGCACCTATATCGAGCCGATTACGCCGGAAATCGTCGCCAAAATCATCGAGAAGGAGCGCTATGCGGCGCCCGGCGGCTTCGCACTGCTGCCGACGATGGGCGGACAGACCGCACTCAACTGCGCCCTCAGTCTCGAGAAAATGGGCGTGCTGAAAAAATTCGACATCGAGATGATTGGCGCGACGGCGCACGCCATCGACAAGGCCGAGGATCGCGAACTGTTTCGCGAGGCGATGACCAAGATCGGCTTGGAAACGCCGAGGTCGCATCACGTCAAGACGCTGCCCGCGGCGCTCGAGGCGCTCGACGACATCGGCCTGCCGGCGATCATTCGCCCGTCTTTCACGTTAGGGGGCACCGGCGGCGGCATCGCCTATAACAAGGCGGAATTCATCGAAATCGTCGAGCGCGGCATCGACGCCTCGCCGACGAACGAAGTTCTGGTCGAAGAAAGCGTCCTCGGCTGGAAAGAATATGAGATGGAGGTCGTCCGCGACAAAGCGGACAATTGCATCATCGTCTGTTCGATCGAAAACCTCGATCCGATGGGCGTGCACACGGGCGACAGCATCACCGTCGCCCCGGCGCTGACGCTGACCGACAAGGAATATCAGATCATGCGCGACGCCTCGATCGCGGTGTTGCGCGAGATCGGCGTCGAGACCGGCGGCTCCAACGTGCAATTCGCGGTCGATCCCAAGAACGGCCGGATGATCGTGATCGAGATGAATCCGCGCGTGTCGCGCTCATCAGCGCTGGCGTCGAAAGCCACCGGCTTTCCGATCGCCAAGGTCGCGGCGCGGCTCGCGGTCGGCTACACGCTCGACGAGATCGCCAATGATATTACCGGCGGCGCGACGCCGGCCTCCTTCGAGCCGACGATCGATTATATCGTCACCAAGATCCCGCGCTTCGCATTCGAAAAGTTTCCGGGCTCCGAACCGATATTGACGACCGCGATGAAGTCGGTCGGCGAAGCCATGGCGATCGGCCGCAACTTCGCCGAGTCGCTGCAAAAGGCGTTGCGCTCGCTGGAGACCGGATTGTCCGGCCTCGACGAGATCGAGATCGAAAGCCTCGGCAAGGGCGACGACATGAATGTGCTGCGCGGCGCCCTCGGCACGCCGACGCCCGACCGGCTGCTCGTCGTTGGCCAGGCGCTGCGGCTCGGCATGACCGCCGAAACGATTCACGAAGCGAGCCAGATCGACATCTGGTTCATCGAGCGCATCGCCGAAATCGTCGCGCTCGAAAAAAAGGTGAAGAACTTCGGCCTGCCCGAGGACGCCGAGAATTTTCGCAAGCTCAAATTCGCCGGCTTTTCCGATCTGCGTCTCGCAACGCTTGCCGGGCTTGAGGAAGACGCCGTCCGCGACATGCGCCATCGTCTTGGCGTGCGTCCCGTCTACAAGCGCATCGACACTTGCGCGGCGGAATTCGCTTCGCCGACGGCCTATATGTATTCGACCTATGAAGCGCCTTTCATCGGCGTTCCAGCGAATGAAGCGCGCCCAACGGACAGGAACAAGATCGTCATCCTCGGCGGCGGCCCCAACCGTATCGGCCAGGGCATCGAATTCGACTATTGCTGCTGTCACGCCTGCTTCGCGCTCGGCGACGCCGGTTTCGAAACGATCATGATCAATTGCAATCCGGAGACGGTGTCGACCGATTACGACACCTCCGATCGGCTTTATTTCGAACCTCTGACCAATGAAGACGTGGCTGAAATCCTCGACGTCGAAAAATCCAACGGCGCGCTCATCGGCGTCATCGTCCAATATGGCGGCCAGACGCCGCTGAAGCTTGCGCATGGCCTCGAGCAGGCCGGCGCGCCGATCCTTGGCACGCCGGTCGATTCAATCGATCTCGCTGAGGACCGCGACCGCTTCAAGCGGCTGCTCGACAAATTGGGGCTCAAGCAGCCCAAGAACGGCATCGCCTATTCGGTCGAGCAGTCGCGCATCGTCGTGCAGGAACTCGGATTGCCGCTCGTCGTGCGTCCGAGCTATGTGCTCGGCGGCCGCGCCATGGCGATCATCCGCGACCAAAGCGATCTCGACGATTATCTCCTGGGAACATTGCCGAGCCTCGTGCCCTCCGAGGTCAAGGCGCGCTACCCGAACGACAAGACCGGACAGATCAACACGGTGCTGGGCAAGAATCCGCTGCTCTTCGACCGCTATCTCACCGACGCCATCGAGGTCGACGTGGACTGTCTCGCCGACGGCGACGAGGCGGTGATCGCCGGCGTCATGGAACATATCGAAGAGGCGGGCATTCATTCGGGCGATTCCGCCTGCTCGCTGCCGCCGCGCTCGCTCGCCCCCGAGACGATCGCCGCGCTGGAGGCGCAGACGGCAAGCCTCGCGATGGCGCTCGGGGTGGTCGGGCTGATGAATGTGCAGTTCGCGCTCAAAAACGGCGAAATTTACGTGCTGGAAGTCAATCCGCGCGCGTCCCGCACCGTGCCTTTCGTAGCCAAGGTCATCGGCAGGCCGATCGCCAAAATCGCGGCCCAGATTATGGCCGGCGCGAAGCTTGCCGACTTCGTTCCGCTCGAAACGAAGCCGGCGCATGTCGGGGTGAAGGAAGCCGTGTTCCCCTTCGCGCGGTTTCCGGGCGTCGACACCGTCCTCGGCCCGGAAATGCGCTCGACCGGCGAAGTCATGGGCCTCGACAATTCGTTTGACGCCGCCTTTGTCAAAAGTCAGCTCGCGGGCGGCGCCAAGGCGCCGCGCGAAGGCGTGGTTTTCGTCTCGGTCAAGGACGCCGACAAGGGCCGCATCATCCCGGCGGTTCGACTGTTGAAAGAAGTCGGCTTTTCCGTCGTCGCCACGGGCGGCACGGCGCGCTATCTGGTCGAGCGGGGAATCGCCGCCCAGAAGCTGAACAAGGTCTCGGAGGGGAGGCCGCATATCGTCGACGCGATCAAGAACGGCTCGATCGCGCTTGTTTTCAATACGACTGAGGGTGCGCAGGCGCTCGCCGACTCGCGCTCCTTGCGCCGCGCGGCGCTTCTGCATAAGGTTCCCTATTACACGACCCTGGCAGGGGCGGTCGCGGCGGCCCAGGGGATACGCGCCTATGTGTCGGGGGACCTTAAGGTCCGGGCGCTGCAGGATTATTTTCCGCCGACCGCGACCAACTGAATATTGAGGAGTTCTGCGACTCAGTCGGCGATGCGCTGACTTTTGGCCGCGATTGGCCAACCCCAGCTTGACCGGTGGCTGCACCGACGCGCGCGCCGACGGCGCAATTGAAGCGCCGCATGTCGGGCGAAACTTAAGAAAGGCGAGAAGCGAGAGCAATGGTGGACAAGGTGCCCATGACCGCCGCCGGCTATGCGGCGCTCACTGAGGAATTGCGCCGCAGGCAGCAGGAAGACCGTCCGCGCATCATTCAGCAGATCGCTGAGGCGCGCGCCCATGGCGACCTTTCGGAAAACGCCGAATATCACGCCGCCAAGGAAGCCCAGTCGCTCAACGAAGGCCGCATCGCCGAACTTGAGGACAAGCTGTCGCGCGCCGAAGTCATTGATGTATCGAAGCTCAACGGCTCGACCATCAAATTCGGCGCGACGGTCACGGTCGTCGACGAGGACACCGAAGAGGAGCGGGCCTATCAGATCGTCGGCGAAACCGAGGCCGACGTGAAGAGCGGCCGAGTGTCGATCACGAGCCCGATCGCCCGGGCGCTGATCGGCAAGACGGTCGGCGACACTGTCGAGGTCACGACGCCCGGCGGCGGCAAAAGCTACGAGATTCTGAAGGTTGCCTTTGGGTGAGGCGCGGGGCGCCTCCTCTCGCTCGGCCCTTCCGCCGCATACCACACTCCGCATCCTCTCCGACGGACGCGCCGGCCATGAGGCACAAACGCTCGGCATTGCTGAGGCGCTGGGGCTTACGCCCGACCTCCGCCGCATCGCGCCGCGTTCGCACTATGCCGCGCTCGCGCCTTTCGCGCCCCCCGATCCGGGCGATGCGCGCGCCTATGCCCCGCCCTATCCCGACATCGCCATCGCCGCGGGACGCCGGACGATCCCTGCGCTCCAGCGCTTGAAGCGCTCTTCGGGCGGGCGGACCTTCACGGTCTATGTAAACAGGCCGGCGAACGGGCTCGGCGCCGGCGATCTCATCGTCGCGCCGCGCCATGACGGGTTTTCCGGCGGTAACGTCGTGACGCCGCTGACGCCCGCCAACCGCATCACGCCGGAACGGCTCGCGGACGCGCGCGCCGCGCCTGATCCCCGCATCGCCGCCCTGCCCCGTCCGCGCGTCGCGCTGATCGTCGGCGGCGACAGCCGACATGGCGCCTACGGCGCGACGCACATCGCCGAACTGGAGCATATCGCCGCTTCGCTGCTCGCGAGCGGGCGCGGCGTGATGGCCACCGCTTCGCGCCGCACGCCCCTCGCCCTGCGCGAGACGCTTCGCCGCGTTCTGGTCGCCCCGCGCGGCTTCTTCTGGGATGGAGAGGGAGAGAACCCCTATCTCTCGATGCTGGCGAACGCCGATGCGATCATCGTCACCGGCGACAGCGTCAACATGGTGGGGGAAGCGATCGCCGCCGCCGCGCCGGTCTATGTCGTCCCCGCGCCCGGACGCCGAAGCAAGATCGACGCCTATCTCGCGGCGCTCACCGACGCCGGCGCCATCCGCATGTGGCGCGGCGCGCTCGAGGATTGGGGGCGCGTTCCGGTCAATGCGACGCCTGATATCGCAAGCGCCGTCGCGCGGGCCTATTTGGCCTTCGCCGCCGCGCGCCGCAGTTCCTAAAGCGCCGCCGCCTTGCAAGGCGCGTGGCTGCTTGAAAAAGCCGCCGCGCGCCGATAAGAGTGACGCGCCGCGCGCCCTTCGCGCAAAGCGATCGCCGCTTTAGCTCAGCTGGTAGAGCACATCATTCGTAATGATGGGGTCGGGGGTTCGAATCCCTCAAGCGGCACCAGTAAAATCAAAGATTTGTAAAAAATCCCAGATTAAAAAAACCGAACCCAAGCGGACTCGCTTTAATGAAATGCCCACACTGCTTGATCGCCTTCCATGACAGTTGGTTTGAAAATACTATCGATCGCTATGGTAGAGTTCTCCGGGCTCCTTCGGGCGAGCTCTGGAAATATCGAACCGCGCACTGTCCCAAGTGCGACGAACTCACCATTGAGATTGGGGATTCAAAAGAAGGCTGGAGAATGGTCTATCCGCTCGGCGCCGCGCGTGGACCGGTGCCGAGGGAAGTTCCGCCCGACGTCGCGCAGGACTATGTGGAGGCGTGCAATGTTCTCTCGATCAGCCCCAAGGCGTCTGCCGCCCTTTCGAGACGTTGTCTGCAAAATATCCTTCACTCGTACGGCTATAAGGACCGCGATCTAGCTCGGGAAATTGACCTATTGCTCAATGAGACCGATCCCAAGAAATCTCTGCCTTACAAATTGCGCGAAACGGTCGATGCAATTAGAAATTTTGGCAATTTTTCTGCCCATCCGATCGACGACAAAACTACGTTGCAGGTGATCGAGGTGGAAGACCACGAGGCTGAATGGTGCCTCGAAATGATCGAGGAGCTATTCGACCATTTCTATGTAGGCCCAGCCGCCGCTAAGGCCAAAAAGGATGCTCTTAACGCGAAGCTGGCCGCGGCAGGAAAACCTCCAGCAAAATAGGGCAGGCATCTCGTGCAACGGGCGTAACTGCCCCCTCTGTAGCTCGCGAACTCTCCCGTTGAACAGCGTTCGATAGGACGGGCCGCAGGGCACGCGTGGCGGTGTATAAAGAAACCGAGGGCTGATTCGCAGCGTGGCGTTTTGCGAAAAACCTCGCCGCTTTAGACCCTTAGCCGGTCCAAAGACGACGCTGAAAGAAAATTCGATGACTTTCCGATTTGTGAAGCGCCGGCAGCATCAACGCCGAACGCGTTCTGGGCGGGTCTATATCGTTCGCGAACATTTGGCGGTCTATGACCGACAGGACGAAACAAGAAAGAAAAGCTATCGACACCCCTGCCCCAAATGCGGCGCTGAGATCATAAGCACGAAGATGCAAAATGGTGGTTGGCTTCATTGCGAAGGCGGCAAGGGACTTTCGCGCGTGAAGCACCCTTGCTTGCATATGGGGGAACATTTGTCGCGTCGGCGCGACAGCGGCACTCCCGACCTGTTCGAGACGGTTGCAAAACGGTGATAGTTCCCGCCAACGATCGCGATCGAGTTTAAAAAAGGGAATTGGGATTTCGTTGTTTCCCAATCGCTGCCGGCGTCGTTGGCGTGTACTTGTTTTTTTGAGTATTACGCCCTGGCCTTCCCTCAGAGATGGATTCAGGCGCCGTCGCGAAAAGGCGACGCCGACCTTCACCTTGGCAAATTGACAAGGAACAGCCGCAGGGATTTTGTTCAAGGCGTTGGCTCGAGCGCCGCTGTGAACTACTGATGAGGTCCATTTCGCAGAGAGGGAGGTTCGAATGATGCGCCTTAAGAAGTTTGGGTTGGTGTTTGGCCTGATGCTCGGCGCTGTTGTCATCGCGCCAGGGGCGAAAGCCCAAGATCCTATTTCAGCGCTTGGCGCGGGCGTGAATCGCGCCGGCGCCGAAGCAGGTCAGGCATTAACCGGCGTCTTGAACAAGGTGACGGGGAACCCCACGGCGGCGCCTGTCAGCCCCTCGCCGGCTCCCGCAACGGCGATCTCGGCTGGCGCGGTCCATCATCATCATTATCATCACCACCACCACCATCATCACCATCATCATTCATGAGATGGGGCTGCGGGATTCTCAGCCCCGTCGCCGGCTTCCCGCAGCCTCGCCTCAACCAACCGGTTCCGCCACTCGACCTATCGCGGAATGCGGCCCGTCAGCAGGTAGAAAAGATGTGAGGTCACCAGCGCCTCGGGACTGGACAGATGCCGCTCGACGGCGGCGACGTCGCTCTCCAGCTCGGCGCGTCCGATAAAGCCCTGCTCGATCATCTGCTCTCGAACATTATTGACGAAGTCGAGCAGAATCAGACGGCCGGGATTAGGCGCCGAGGAGACATAGGCGACCGCCTCGACGTGGATATCGGTGACGCCGGCCGCGCGAAAAAGCGAATGCGTGCGTCGGCCGATGCACAGGTCGATTCCTTGCGCGTCCGAATAGGCCCTATAGGCGTCGAGAAGACGGCTCCATTCCGCGCTGGGCGGGTCGCAATTTAACGAAAGCAGGTCGGCCTCGAAACTCGCGACCCAGCCGCCGGGGCGCACGAGCGACGCCATTTCGCGCACGATTCGCTGGGGGTCCGGCACGTTGACAAGCACGAGCCGCATATGGGCGCCATCGAACGACGCGCGCGGCTGTCCCGCGTCGAACGCGTCCCCCTCGATGACCTCGACCTGCGATAGGGAGCGCTCGGCGACATGGCGGCGCGCCAGGCTGGCGAAACGGGCGTCGCGCTCAAGGCCGATCACCGATCCGGTCGGGCCGACGCGCTCGGCCAACAGACTCAACACATAGCCGGGGCCACAGCCCAGATCGATGACGCGCTCGCCGGGCTTGATTCCGAGCCTGTCCAATTGCGCTTGTGTCGCGGGCGCGAGAACGGCGCTCTGGCTGTCGAGCCGCGCTTGCTCGGCTTCGCTGCAGCCGAGGAGGTAACAGCCGCTTCCCGTCACAAATCCCTCCGCCCCGCGTGCGTCGGCTCGCAACATCACGAACTATGGGCCGCGGCGGCTCCCGAAATCAAATATCCCGCGTCAGCGACCGATCTCCTGCAGCGCCATCAGCGACTCGGGCAACACCTGCCCGCCGTCGATCACCAGCGTTTGGCCGGTGATGTAGCCGGCTTCGTCGCTGGCGAAAAACAGCGCGGCATAGGCGATGTCCTCGACGCTCCCCAACCGGCCTTGTGGAATCGAGGCCGTCATTTTCGCCGCATAGTCCTCGCCGAGCGCGTCGAGTCCTTCGGTGCGCATATTGCCGGGCAGGACGGCGTTGATGGTGATCCCGAGCGGCGTCAACTCCAGCGCCGCGGTGCGCATGAAGCCAAGTTGTCCCGCCTTGCTCGCCGCATAATGCGTCCAGCCGGGATAGCCGGTGATCGGGCCGGTGATCGAGGAGGTGAGCACGATCCGCCCCCGGCCGCTGCGCGCCAGCGCGGGCGTGCAGGCCTGCACGCAAAGGAAGGCGCCGGCGAGGTTGGCGGACAACACCTCGTTCCATTGCGCCAGAGTCATCTCCATCAGGCGGGCGGCGGGAAAGACGCCGGCGTTGGCGCAGAGAATGTCGATGCCGCCATGCCGCTCGACCGCCGCGCCGGCCATGCGCGCGACATCGCCGGGATCGCCGACGTCGGCGGAAAAACCGCTGGCCTGTCCGCCATCGGCCCGGATCGCTGCCGCCGTCGCCTCGGCTTGCGCGAGGTCGCGGCCGACCACCAGCACCCGCGCGCCCTTGGCGGCGAAGACGCGGGCCATGCCGCGGCCAATGCCCCGGCTGCCTCCGGTGACGATCACCGACCGGCCTGCGATTGAGGTGAGCATTTAGCGATCTCCGCTCGTTATGGACGTTGGCCGCTGCGTAGAACGGCCGCCATCGAGCGGAACTTAGCAGGTCGCATCCGCATCGGCAGGCGGACGAGCTGTTTGATTCCCAAATCGCGCGGCGATAACGTCCGCTTCAATGCTTCGAGGCGTTGCGCAAATGAGAATGGTTCCAGGAGTTGCGCAAAGAGATTGATGACGCTCATCGGCGTCGATTCGGCGAACTGCCGCTTCCGCGGCGACGAAGCCTTAGAACTCCGCAACTAGGGATTTATTCGACTTTCGGTCAGGAAACTCTGCGCGGAAAGGCGATTACATTCCCGCCCCGCCTCGATGCGGCGATCACCGACCCTTTGATGTCCGCCGCCGCTTCGCGCACCGAGCGCCGCAAGAAGGAGCCGGCCGAACCGTCATAGTTCATGCTCAGCAGGTCATGCGCGCATTGCTCCGCGCGAACAAGCGACGTCTCCGCCAACGCCGGAACAGGATCGGTCTCCGACAGATCGGACAATGCGTTCAATTCGCTCTCCAACTCGCGGCGCGCGAATTCCGGCAGCGCGGCAAGCACTTGCCGCTCGAAATAGGTTCGAAAATTATTGGCAGCCTCCTCAAACAACGCCACGGTCCGGTTGTCAGTCGAAAGCTTTGCGCTATTGGGGTACGTCACGGCCTACTCCTGTTAACTGCACCTCAGCTTTGACCACCAAGCAACGCGTTAATTTTGGTTTTCCGCTTCGTACGTCAATTACAGAATTACGGCAAACAAAAGGAGCGCGCTGAAAATAGACCAGCCCCGCCGAAGCTGGCGATCGCGTTGCGCTCCGTCGCCAGTCAAGGCGCTCGATCGGCGAGCGCCTTCCGTCCAGCATCACGACCGGAGGAACCCGCCGCTCGGCAAATGCCCGAAAACCGGTGAAGTCGTCAAAACTTGGAAGCTGGCAAGAACGAAATTTCCATGCGTGGCCGGACGACGCCGCACGGCTCGGAAATTTGCAGCTTAGCCCGTGGAAATCGTGTCGCGGCGCCCCGCCGATCGGCCGCCGGCCGCCGCGCATTGCGGGACGATCGAAATGATCTCGTCTTCGTCCGATGAAAATTCGTCGCTGCGAACATTGGCGGCCTCATGCTCATGCAGCCGAACGAGGGCGAGGTCACGTCGCACGATCAAGATGAAGACGACAAAGGCGAAAATCGACAGACCTCCGACGACGACGTCGAGCGCGGCGAAGGAAAGAATGCGTTGCGAGGCGAGTTCATGTCCAAGCAACGCCGCGGAGAGCGACCAGCCCATCACGAACAGCCGAACACCCTTGGGCTCAAGTCCGTCGGGCGGCCGTTCTTCGCCATGGATCACGACGAGCAAATATTTATACGAGCTGAGCAACAGATAGAGGGAAAGAACGAGCAGCGCCGACGGAATCGTGAAATAGGGCGAGAAGCCAAACGCCAGGATCATCAGCGTTTGAGCGACGAGATCCGCAGAATTATTGATGAAATAGCCATAGAACGGGAACGTGACGCCACGGCGGGCGGAGACGGCGCGCTCCAGACTCTCACCGAGCCAATTGACGACGAGCCCCAAGGCGACAAGCGCCAGAAACCAGTGCGAGCAGCGGGTTGCGATAAATCCAACGGCGACAAGGAAAGCGCCGGCCAGGCCTACAAACGTAAGATGATTGGGCGATATGACGCGGGGAATTCGCCGTGCGATGGCGGCGATCAGGCCCGTTTCTTCGGATGACTGGCGATCATTTTTTCGGACGCTCGGCACTGCGACCTCGTCAATGCGCCAGACAAATCTGACGGCGAAATCTGCGTTTGCACTGATATCCGCGCCGCTACGGAAAACTACGCCTTCAACGGAAATGAATGTCGACATCTTGGCGATTTAAACTCGCTCGGTCAATTGATTTTATTGGTTCGTCTCTTTGGACTACGCCACGATCGGTTGGAATTTGTTGGAATTCGCCGGGGCGACTGCGTTTGGCTCCGCAGATGGCGGGCGCCCAACCGCCGCCGCTCTACCTGGCCGCGTTTGACAATCCCGCCGTTTCAATCGTGTGGCGGGCGATCATCGCTTCCTCGTCGGTCGCCGTCACGAAAACCGGAATACGCGAATGAGGCGCCGAGATCAGCGCGTCATTGCGCGCCTTCGCTGTTCTGTCGAGCGCCAACCCCAATTAGCCGAGCCGGCGTCGAGCGTGACGACGCGATCAGTCAGACCTCAACGCCTCCAGGCCGAGCTACCAGACCCGGCGACGTTTCTCCGCCGCAAACGTCTTGCCGAGATAGGTCACGCTCTCAAGCTGCAAATCGCCCTTGGGAAGGAAAGCGTCGGGGCGCGGCTTTAATTCGCCATTCTCGAATTCCAACCCGAGCAGCGCATAGGCCGCCGACAACATGCGCGCCGCGGCGCCGGTGTACCAACTCCAACCGCCTCGCCCTTCGTAGCCCTCGCCGTTATATACGTCGGCCGGCTGCTGATGCGGCGGCAGGCCGTAAATGTCGGCCGCCTCGGGCGTCGTCAGCTTGGAAATCGGCGAGATCGCGACCCACGTCTCGAACGCTGTACGAAACAATTCGTCGGCGGCGCGGGTATCGCCGTCCTGTTGCGCTTGCGCGGCGAGCTTCGCCAATGCATCGACGAACCATGACACGCCATGCGAATATTGGCCGCCGTTTTCGCGCACGCCGGGCGGATATTCGGCGCTGCGTCCCGGATAGGGCCGCGAATGTTCGTCATAGGGCGGAGCGACGAGCAGCACGCGATCGCCCAGTCCAAGAACGGCGAGGGCTTTCTCAATCGCCTCGCGGCCGCGCGCGGCGTCGACGGCCCCGGCCAGCGTGGGCCATGACGAGGTCATCGCGCTCATCGGCGCGATTTCTCCGCCGTCGTCGGCATAGGCGCGGATATAGCGGTCGCCGCGCCAGCAGGTTTCAAGCGCCGCGCGAAGCTTCGCCGCTCTTTCGCGATAACGCTCGGCGCGTTCAGCCTCGCCTTTCGCCTCGAAAATCGGCGCGATGTCGAGAAGGATGCCGTGCAGGAAGAAACCGAGCCACACGCTCTCTCCGCGGCCTTCGTCGCCGACGAGATTCATTCCGTCGTCCCAGTCGCCCGTGCCCATTAACGGCAGACCATGCGCGCCGAAGCGATCGAGCGTCCATTCGATGGCGCGCGCGCAATGGCCGAGCAGCGTGTCCTTGTCGCGCGAAGTCAGCGGCACGGTGGCTTCGCCTTCCTGATCCTTCGGCACGGGATTGGCTTCGAGGAAGGTCTCCACCTCGTCGAGAATGGCGGAGTCTCCGGTTCCGCGGACATAGCGGATCGTGACATAGGGCAGCCAGAGATGCGGATCCGATGAATGCGTGCGGTCCGCAAGGCCGGTGCCGCCGTTCGGCGCGCGGTGCCACCATTTGCACGCGTCGCCCTCGATATATTGATGCGCGGCATGCAGCAGGATTTGCGCGCGGGCGCGCTCGGGCGCGAGATGGATCAGCGGAATGACGTCCTGCAACTGGTCGCGGTAGCCCGTCGCGCCCGAACGCTGCGAGGGACCCGTGCGTCCCCAGAGGCGCGCGGCGAGCAATTGATAGGGCAGCCAGTCGTTGACCAGACGGTCGAAGTCGGGGCGGTTGGTCTTGATGCGCAACACCGACAGCTGATCGTCCCAGGCGCGGGCGTTCGCCGCGAGTTCGGCATAGGCGTGCTGCGGATCGCGCGCATAATCGGCAAGCCGCTTCGCTTCCTCGATCGTCGTCGTCTGTCCGAGCGCGACGACGACGACGGCTTCTTCTCCTGCCGGCACGTCGATTGCGCCGCTGAAAGCGGCGACCTTTCGTTCATGCGCCGGGGCGCCGGCGTCCGGGTGGCCGTGCTCGACCATGTAAGGCAGATAAGGATCGCGGCTTTCATGCCCAAGAAAGCGACGCCGCGACGTCTCCGCGAATTCCGCCGGCATCGAGGTCGTTACAAAGGCCCAGCCGCGCACGAAATTATTGCGGGGATTGCGATAGTAGATGGAACGCACATTCTCGTCGATGATCGACTCCAGCGCGCCGAGACTTTCGTTCGGCGTTTCCGCCAATACGATTTCCATCGCCGGCGTAATTTGCAGCAGGCGCTCGTGATCGGATCTGTTGCGGATCTTGAGTATCTTGAACTCAATCGGCCGCGTCGGGCTCACAAATACGGTCATCTCAAGATCGAGATGGTCGCGCTCGGCGTGAAAGACCGCCACTCCCGGCGAAAACGTCACCTGATATTCGGCGTCGCGGCGACGCAGCGGCACAAAGGTCGGACTATGCGCGTCGGTGCGGGCAAGATCGTAAACGTAGAATTTCTGACCGGCCGGCGCCATGCGGCCCTCGCCCATGCGAAACGGCGTGAAACTGTTCAATCGTGAATTGCCGTGGAATGAAAAAATATCGCCGTCATTGCTGAGCACGGCGCCTTGCCCGAAGGCGTTGGCGATGACATGGGCGAAGGGTCGCGGCGTGCCGGGCGCGAGCGTGACGCTCCGTCCATCTTGAGAAAAAGCGTAGCGCGGTTTTTTGGGCGGCGGCGGCAAAATGAGTCCGCGGCGACGCGACAACGCCTTGTTTAGCGTCTCGGGCGGCGCGGGCGCGATGCCTAGATGCCGCGCGATGGAATCCGTCGCCCGGCCCATGTCGCGCGCCCAGCCGTCGACGATGATCAGTTCGGTCGCGCCGGCGGCGGCGAGTTCGACTTCGACGCGCAGGCTGGCGCAAGGTTCGAATCCGTAGAGCAAGCCTTCGTCTCTCGGATCGCGCGGCGCCGCCAATCCAAGCAGGCTGTCCGGCGCATGCACCGACCCCATTCCATAAAAACGCGACTTCACGTCCTCATAGCCGATGACGGAAATCTGCTCGCCAGCGGCGGCGCCGATGGCGTGAAAGCCGATCTCGGGCGACAGCCGGCGATCCGACTGGCGGCGCGCCCCGCCCTTGAGCAAACGATTCTGCGCGAAAATCGCATTGAGCGGCCGGACGTACCAAGTGCCGACATGGATCGCGTTGTAAGCGGCGTCACGTAGCTCGACGCCGGTTTCGTTGAGCACCCATTCGCGGAGCGACGCGAGCGTCAATTTGCGATGCCGCTGCTCGAGATTGACAATTTTCAGCCGAGTGATTTCGACCGCTTCGTCAGCGGCGAGCGAAACACACGCTTCGACCGCGAATCCGTTGCGCTCCGCCATGAAGAACAAGCAGTTCTCGCCCGCGTCGGTGAGCGAGGCCTGAGCGGCCCGGCAACGGGTCGGCGCCTCGCCGATCGACCACAGCTCGCCGCCGTCTTCGCGCAGAAACAGGAAGCGTCCGCGCGGATGGGCGTGATCGTCTGGCCGCCGCGTCAGATCGATCGGCGGTCCGCCGCGCGCCACGCCTTCGATGCGTATCGCGCCCTGCCCGTCTTGGAACCACTCGCTGGTCATCAGCCCGTTGGTCAGTTTCAACGGTCGCGAGCCAGGCACGCCGCCGGCGCCGGTGATGCCTTCGATCGTCACTTTCTGGGCGCGCGCCAGCCGTCCGAGAAGGAAGATGACGAGGCCGAAGGCAACGAGGCCGGCGTAGATCAGATAGCCGCTGACCAGATAGGCATAGGAAGGCGGCCGCGTATGCGCCAGTTGCTCGGAGGCGCTCCACGCGCCGTCCCAATCCGCGCCGCGGGGAATATAAAAGGGAAGCAGGAGCGGCGCCCAGGTGCCGAAGCGGCGAATCCCTTCTGGGATCGCACGGCTCGTTTGCGCTTTTCCCAGAAAGCCCGCCGCCTTTTCGTCCGCCACGTCGCCGCCGACGAAAGAGAGATTGACGAGCGTCGCGACCCGCAGGCCCATATGGTCGAACCAGATCAAAACGCGCAGCGCGTCATAGGCGAGAAGCGCTGTGAAAATATCGAGGCTCCAGGCGCGGAAATCGGAGTCCGGAAGGATGTAGCTCATCCAGCTCGCGACGCCGGTTCTGATGAGTCCGTCCTGATTGTACCAAGTGGGATCCGGCGACGCCTTGAGGAACGAATAAATCACCGGCGCCATCCAAAGGCCCCAGCGCAAAACGCGCACGGCGTTTTCGACGAGCATGTCGAGGCCTTGCCAACTCGCTAGTTTCCGAAGCGGCTGCAGGCTGCGCTCGACGAGCGCGGTCAGGAAAAACAGATTGATCGAAAACAGCGGCGCCGCGAACACCCATTGAATGACGCCTGAAAACGACTCATCAAACAGCAGCCGCACGCCGCCGTCGACTTTGCCGAGGTCCGTCGCGCCCCATTTCGAAAACAGCGGACGAATGACATAGGCGTTGATCGGACGCCCGTCCGCCGCATAGTCGAGCGACGTATAGGCGAAGAACTTCGCCACGATCGTTTCGACCTGCCCCATGTCGAGATACCAGGCGATGGCGCCGGCGACGAGCGCGCCGAGGAGCGCGCCAAGCGAATAGACTCGCCAGCTGCGCAGATGCTGCCGGCGTCCTTGCGTCAGCGCGGCGAAATCGATCGCCGCGTCGACGCCGGCATAAGCGAGCGCGCCCGCGACGGCGCCGAACAGAAACCTGTGGCCGCCGCTCGCCGCCGGAAGTCCGATGATCAACGCCAATCCGACGGCCGCGCCGGCGACCGCGCCGCGAAAATAATTGGACGGATGCAGATAAAGCTCTTTGACGCGCGCGAAAAACGGCGGCGTCGAGTCGGTGCTCTCCACGATCGCGCGCGCAAACGGGAAAAGCGCCGCGCCGATCAACGCGCCGCCGACCGGACCGGAGGCGGAAATCACCGCCATGGCTGGCGGGAATGAGACGACCAGTCCGGCCGCGAGCAGCAGCGCCATGAACACCAGACCGTAGACGGCGCCCTTTTCAGCGCCCGTCCGCCAATCATGAAACACCACGACCTGCAGCGACGGCGTCGCCCGCAACAGACCGGCCATCGCCTGAGTCACGAGATAGGTTTGGCCCCACAAACCGGCTTGCGCCAACGCCGCCGCCACGGCCGCGACCGCCGCCGTCGCGGGATAGGGCAAATAGGGCGCGACGAAAAAGGAAACCGAGGTCGCGATATAGGGGGTTAGCGACGCGAGGAACGCCGAAGCGAACAGAACGCCATGCGGGCGCCACTGTCGCGGAAGAAAGCGGCCCAGTGCGAGAGGCACGCCGACCACGATCGACTCATTGAGCAGAAACAGGACCAGCGTGCGGCCGGCGATATTTCTAAAAGCATCCGGGACGTCGAGGCCGAACAGCAGCCCGCCGCCGATCTGAGTGACGACCGGCGAGCCGAGCGCGAGCAAGAGGCAGAACTGCAGCGGCAAAACAAAAAGCGCCGCGCGCACCGCCATGCGCGAACGCGCCCTTAGCGTGACGACCCCGGCAAGATAGAGAATGGCGGCGGTCCCCGCGCCCACGGGCGAAAAGCGAAACAGTTCGGCGAAGTTTTCCGGCGCGCGCCACAAGACGCCTGAGCGGTCGCAGAGCAGGGTAAAAATCGCGACGACGAGGAAATCCACGATGAAATCGGCCGCCTGGCGCGTGCTCTCGGACGATCGCCGCAGCATAAAAATCGCGGCGCCGGCGAAAAAGCCGGCGACGATCGCATGCTCGCCGCCGCCCGCCGCCTCCAGCGCCGCGAAGACCGCAAAGCCTGCGCCGATGAGGATGCGCTCAAACACCGCGCCTTTGACGTCCGATTCGCCCCGAATGACGGCCATGGATCCCCTCCGCGCCTCTGTCGCATCCGGCGTTTTTATCGTTAATGGCCGGAATCAGCGCCGATCGTAAGGATTCCCTTGCCGGACGCGGGGGAAAAAGTCGACTCCCGCCTTCCTCCGGCGCCCTGGCGCTTCGCACCGCCGCCGAGAGCCGCTATAGTCCCAATGCTTTATCGCCCCGGCTGCGTCACGAGGGCATCAGCGAGTGGACGAGATGGAAGAGCCCCTGCCCGCGCCGCCAACCGACACTCGCGACGACGACCTGAAGGACGCTTCCTCCGCCACGCCTGCGGAGCGCCTCTCGCTTCTTGTCGAACGGGAGCGATTCGCCCGCAAGGACGCAGGTTCGCTTGACGAGCGCATGGCGAGTCTCGCCAGCGCGCTGCGCCGCGCGCGCCTCGAGAACGCCGAACGCTCCGCCGCCATCTCCGATTTGCGCGCCGCGGAAATCGCCCGTTTGGAAATGCTCGGCGATGCGCTGGCGCCGGTCCTGGCCCAGCTGCCGGACGACTGCGATATTTTCGACGTGGGGGTGGCCCCAGGGGAAAGGCCGCGCCTGTTCATCGACCAGATCGGCTTTGTCGAAATGGATCGCGATCGGCGCACCTACCGTTTTCTTCAGGACACGCGTCATGGCCGGGTCGCGCTTTGCGAAAGCGACAACGCCGAGGAGCTGGTCGAGGCGATCACCGCCTATATCGCGCATCGTCTGATCGAGCGCGAAAAAGCGCTGGCGATCGATTATGCGAGCGGCGGCGCGGCGCAGGCGCTCGCCGTCAAGGCGGCCGCGGCGCGCGACAGGGCGACGGCGCGCGATGACGACGCATCTTTCTCCAACAAAGTCGCTCGCGTCGCCGCGTTCATGGTGGAATTTTTTGGCGCCGCCGCTTTTTTTGCGCTGCTGGCCGTATTGGCGGCGTGGATCTATCAGAGCTATTTCACCGGCTGATCTTCACAGTTCGACCGTTTCAAGCTCGATCATCTCGCCGGCGTCGTTCAATCCGCGTCTGCGCAGCAGGATGCTCAGCGCGTCGTCCTTTCGCGCGATTTCATAAAGGTTGTAGGCCGCGCCCGGATAATGCCCGCCAGGACGCGCCGAAGCCGACGCGACGCCAACCACTGGCGCCTCGGCGCCCGGTCCGGCAAGTCGATGCAGGCTCGGCTTGTGATTATGCCCATGCACAATCAGTTCGGCGCCATGGCGGGCGATCACGGCTTCGAATTCCGCGGCGTCTTCGAGACCGCGGAGCAATCTGGCGCCGCCGACATGCGGCGGATGATGGAGGCAGACGACCCGCGCCAGCCCTTCCGCCTTCGCGCCATCCAGCAATTGAGCGAACCTCTCGCGTTGCGCCTCTCCAAGCCGGCCGGAAGCGACGAATGGCGCCGTCGGCACGCCGGTGTCGAGACCGATCAGCGCGACGCCGCCGCGACGGCGCAAATAGGGAAAGCCCGCCCCTTCGATCTCGCTGCTCGTCCAAGGCGCGAAAACGTCGTGAACGAGATCCGTCACGCTCGCCACATAGGCGTCGTGATTTCCGGGCGTGAAGCTCACGTCGCTCGGCGCGCCGAGAGAGGCGAGCCAGTCTTTGGCCAGCGCGATTTCGCCGGGAAGTCCGATATTGACGATATCGCCGGTCATGACGACATGGTCAGGCGACTGCGCCTTGATATCCGCGACGATCCTGGCGAGCACGCCCATATCGTGCTGAGCGCCGCGCTTATAGAGCCAGTTCACATAGCCCGTGACGCGCTTGCCGAGGAGCTCGGCGAGATTTGGCCGCGGAATGGGACCGATATGAGCGTCCGACAGATGAGCCAGTCGAAAATTCAAGAAAACCTCATGTCCCTTCAAGCCCGTTCGACAGCGGCGCTTTCTGCTAGGATGGGCGGGCGATTAGTAGAGACTTCGCGGATCATTTGCCAGAGTGACGGCGGTCGGAGTTAGTTTTGACGGAGCAGGAGCAAGCCGGCGAGACGCATTCGTCGCGATCTCGTTTCACGCGCAGGCTTATCGCCTTGGGCGCGCGGTTTCAGCGTCCCATGACCTTGGGCGTGCGCGGCCTTGTGCTTGACGATCGGCGCCGCGTGCTGCTCGTCCGTCACACCTATGTCAGCGGCTTTTATCTGCCAGGCGGCGGCGTCGAAACCGGCGAAACGCTGGTCGACGCGCTCAAGCGCGAACTGCATGAAGAAGCCAACGTCATGCTCGACGAACCGCCGGAACTCTTCGGCGTTTATTTCAATCGGCGCTTCTCGGCGCGAGACCATGTCGCGCTTTACGTCGCGCGCGCTTTTCGCGTCATCGAGCCGCGCGCCCCCGATCGCGAAATCGCCGAGGCCGGCTTCTTCGCGCTCGACGCGCTGCCGGCGGAGACGACCGCGGCGACGCGGGCGCGACTATCCGAGGCGTTGGAAAAGACGCCAGTTTCACCTTATTGGTGAGGCTTTTCGAACGTCGTCGACAGTGGCACCAGCCAGGACGCGCAAATCGCGCCATCCATAGGCAAGATCGGGAAGCATGGCGCCCGCAACTTCCCAAACGCCCTCGACGCCAACACGCGTCGCGCCGAGCGCCTCGTAAAAGCGGCGCGCCTTGGGCGCGTCGCGCAACACCCAGACCGCGGCGCTCGCGCAGCCGATGCACATCAGATGTTCGGCGAGCCGCGCCATCAGGCTTCTGCCCAATCCCTGGCGCTGGACGCGCCGCAAGAGATAAATCGAGGCGATTTCGCCGTCAAAGCCGAGTGGAACGAGCTTCGGATTGGTTTGGCGGTTGCAGCGGGCGAAGCCGACCGGAACGCCGTCCTCAAAGGCGACGAAAACGGCCTGGCCGCTATCGCCCGAACTGATCCTGTCCCGCCACCGCCGCGTCCAATCGTCGAGGTCGATGCCCGCCAGCGCTTCCGCCGGCATAAGCCCGGCGTAGGTCTCGCGCCAAGCCGCAGCGTTGATCTCGGCGATCGCACGGGCGTCCGCCAAGGCTGCCGGACGCAAGCGATATTCCGCCATCGGCTTTTCTCCCTTAAGCAGGCTCGCATGCGCCCTATCGCGCCGCAACCAAGCGTTTTGCGGCGCCGTCAACGCGTGATATGGCCTCGCCCAGGGTTTAGGCGCCAACATGATTGATCTCGCCGTAAAATTCGCGCCGCTCACCGCCGCCGACGACGCGCATATCGAAAAGCTCGACGAACGCGCGTTCGGCCCGGGCCGATATGCGCGCACAGCCTATCGCCTGCGCGAGGGCGTCGAGCCGGATCGCTCGCTGTCCTTCGTCGCGCGAATCGGCACGCTGCTCGTCGGCGTCAATCGGATGACCCCAATCCTTGTCGGATCGACGCCGGCGCTCCTGCTTGGACCCCTGACTGTCGAGCCGGCGTTTCGCCAGCAGCGGGTCGGCGAGACGCTGGTCAAATATTCGCTGGACGCCGCGCGCGACGCCGGACACGGCCTCGTCCTGCTCGTCGGCGACGAGGACTATTACGCGCGGCTCGGCTTCGCGCGCGTGCCCCGCGGCAAGATCACCATGCCGGGGCCGGTCGACTCCGACCGCCTGCTCTATTGCGAGCTTCGCCCCGGCGCGCTTGCGGAGACGAACGGTCGGATGCGGCGCCTATGACGTCGCGCGCTCAACCCATCGTCGAGAAATATGACGCACTCGTTGCTGAAGGCGCGTTGGAGCGCGACGAGTCGCAGCGCGCCGCTGTCGAGAAGCTTCAGGCGCTCGCCGACGCGCTTTCCGGCCGGCGGCCGAGGAGCGCCAATTTGGCGCAAGCGCTTCTTGCGAAATTTCGCCCTCACGCCCGCCGGCCGAGCGGGCTTTATCTCTGGGGACAGGTCGGACGCGGCAAGACATTCCTGATGAATCTGTTCTTCAGCGAGCTTCCGATCGACAGAAAACGCCGCGCGCATTTTCACGCCTTCATGGCGGATGTGCACGACCGGCTGCATCGACTGCGTCGGAACCCGGTTGGCTGCGACGCCGATCCCGTGACCTGCATCGCGCGCGAGATCGCAAAGGAAGCGCGCGTGCTTTGCTTCGACGAATTCGCCGTGAACGATATCGCCGACGCCACGATACTGGCGCGGCTGTTTTCATCGCTGCTGGCGTCAGGCGTCGTCGTTGTCGCCACTTCCAACGTCGAGCCGTCGCGGCTCTATGAAGGCGGCCGCAATCGCGATCTCTTCCTGCCTTTTATCGCCCTGTTGCAGGAACACATGGACGTCGTGCGTCTCGAAGCGTCGAGCGACTATCGGCAGCGGCGCGAGGATCTCGGAAAAGTCTATTTCTCGCCCGCCGACTCGCGCGCAAAAGCGGCAATCGACGCGCTTTACGCGACGCTCGCGGATGGGGCGGCGGAAACGCCGGCGACGATCGAGGTCAAGCGACGGCGCATCGAGATCGCGCAGGCGGCGGGCCGCGTCGCGCGCTTCACCTTCACGGCGCTCTGCGGTCAGGCCTTTTCGGCGACGGACTATATGGCGCTCGCCGAGAAATTCGACGCGGTGGTCTTGGAAGACGTTCCAATTCTTGTTCCCGAACAGCGGAACGAAGCGCGCCGCTTCATTACGCTCATCGACATTTTCTACGAGGCGCGCGTTCTGCTGATCATGTCCGCCGCCGCCGAACCATGCGAACTCTATCATGGCGTCTCCGGCGCGGAGGCGCGCGAGTTCGAGCGCGCCGCCTCCCGCTTGATCGAAATGCGTGGAAAGGACTACGTCCAGGCCCGTGCGCCGATCAAGGCTTCGACATGCACTCCTTGATGTCGCTTTCTTTCTTCATCTGCTCGAATCGGTCGACGCAATAGCGTTCGAGATCAGCGCGTTTCGAAGGATCGGCCGCCGCAGCGCGAATGCCCATGGCGCCGTCGAGCAGCTCTTTTTGCGCGGCATGCACCCGACGCGGCGGCAACTGACTCGAACACGCCTCATAGCGCTTGAGCAGCGCGTCGCATTGCGGGACGCCGGTCGGATCGGCCGCGACTGCCGGCATGGCGACGAAGACGAGTGCGAAAGCGAGACGATAGGTCACTTGTGCGGGTTCCTCTGGCGACAACCCGCGGCCTATAGCACGACGCATCAAAAGATGAGAGCGGCGGGCCTTTCCTTGGACCCGCCGCCCCGAACTCCAGCGTCTATGTCTCGCGGAGCGCCGGAGGGTTCTGGCGTTTAACGCTTACAAACCGGCCAGATATCGCGTGGGGTCGACCGGCGTCGAACCTTTGCGCAGCTCGAAGTGAAGCTGCGGCGAACCGACATTGCCGGACTGGCCGGATTTGGCGATCGTCTGGCCGCGCTTGACCTGATCGCCGCGCTTCACGTCGATCTCGCCATTATGAGCATAGGCGGAGACGAAACCGTTCGGGTGGCGAATGAGCACGAGATTGCCGTAACCCTTGAGCTCGTTGCCGGCGTAGGCGACGACGCCGCCTTCGGCCGCCTTGACCTGAGTGCCCTCGGGCACGGCGATGTTGATCCCGTCATTGCCGCCCGTCGAGAAGCCCTGAATGATGCGGCCGCGGGCGGGCCAGCGGAATTCAGGCCGGCCATCGTCGGCGGCGACCGCTTTGACGTCATTCGCCGGGGGGATGGAGGCGGTCGCGGTCGAGTCGACCTTGCGGGCGTTTGCGGTTTCCACCGGCGTCGCGGGCGCATTCGCCTCGGCTTCGGCCGGCGCGGCGCGCGCGATTCGCTCTGTCTTGACGGCGCGCGCCGGCGTTGCGGCGGCGCTGTGCGGATCGGCCTTCGCCAACGCCTTTTCAGGCGCGGCTTTGGCGCCGGGCTTTGAGTCGGCCAGCTTAGCTTTCGCCGGCTCGGCTTCGGTCTTGCGCAAGGGCTTCGTCGGCGCCGAAGCTTTGGCGACGGCGGATTTGGCCGTCGGCGCAGCGGCGGCGGCCGCTTTCGTCGAACCAGAAGGCGCATGCGCAGCGACGGCGGGGGCGGCGCTGGCGCGATAGACCGGAATCACCAGACGCGCGCCCGGCTGAACCTGCGACGCGACATTGTAGCCATTGGCGCGCAGCAGGGCGTCGGCGGGCACGCCATAGCGGGTGGCGAGCAATCCGGCCGTCTCGCCCTGGGCGACAACGATCGGCGTTCCGCCCTCGGCGCTCCAGTGGCCGCCGCCGGCCGCGGCGACGCGTATGGGCGACTGCGAAGCCGCAGGCGCTGGGATACGGCTCGCTGAGGCGCTGGCGGCCGGAGCCGGCAACGGACGGGATTCCACCGCGCTCGACGGCGCGCTCTGCGCTGGCGCGCTGGCGATGGCGCCAACCGGCGACCGATCGACTCCAAGCGACGCGGTCTTGGCCGAGCCTGAGAAGGGGTCTGAGAAGGGATCGCCCGCGAAACGCGAGGCGTCGGAGCAGCCGGCGACGAGAGCGGCGACGCCTGTGGCCGCCAACAACCGCACTGCGGCGCGTGAATAAGCAAATGGAGGCTTGATTGCCATGACGCGACCCACCCGAACGCAACATTGAACGCACTATTGGTTATAGGTCGGCGGTTAAGGAGGCGTTTAAGATGAACGCGAAACGTCGCCGACTACGAAAATTTTCAGCATTTCGGACGGGAATTCAGAGCGCCTGCGCCAGGCCGGGAATGGCCGAGCCCAGCCGGCACGGGCCGAAATCGGTCTCCCGCAGTTCGCCGTCCTCGTCGCGATCAAGCTTGATCAATCGTTCCTTGGCGCGCGCGCCCGCCATCGCATGCGCTCTGCGGGCAAAGAGCATGACCCCGCCCGGCGCGAGCAATTGGATGAGCGCCGCCGGCGCGGCGCCGACCGACGCCTGCACGATGATCCGATCGAAACGCCCAAGCTCGAAAGGTGGATCGAGCCCGTCGGCGTAAACCGCCCTGGCGTTGATCGCGCCATGGGCGGCGAGGCGCTTCGAGGCTTCGATCGCGAGAGTCTCGAAGCGCTCGAGGCTGACGACCTCGCGCGCAAGCTGCGCCAGCGCCGCCGCGCCATAGCCCGACCCTGCCCCCACCTCCAGCACCCGATGGCCGCGACCGACCTTGAGCGCCTCGAGCCGCCGGGCAAGATCGAGCGGGCGCGACATGGTCTGCCCGCAGCCGATCGGCAAAGAGAGGTTGCGATTGGCGAGATCATGAAAGCGATAGGGCGCGAAAGCCTCGCGCGGGGTCGCCTCCATTGCGCGCAAGACCGACAGATCGCGCACGCCGCCTTGACGCAGCGTCAGCAGCAGCGCCGCGCGTTCTTCGAATTCGGCGGCGCTCTGCGCGCCGCGGTCGGCCGTCATTTGTCGCTCTCGAAGGCCGCCGCAAGCCGCGTCACGGTCGGGTGATCGGTGAAATCGAGCTGCAACGGCGTGATGGAAATCTTCCTGTCTTCAAGCGCCATGAGATCGGTGCCCTGGCCCGGCTTGAAGTCGCCGCGCTGGAAGGAAATCCAGTGATAAGGATTGCCGCGGCCGTCCTTGCGGTCCTCGATCCTCATGATGTCGCTGCTGCGCCTTCCTTGCATGGTGATCGCGACGCCCGCGACCTCCTGCGCCGGGCAATGGGGGAAGTTCACATTCATCAGAACATTCTTCGGGATTCCCGCCGCCAGCAGTCGACGCACGACCTCGGCGCCATGACTCTCGGCGCATTCCCAGTGAATGGTGCGGCGGCTCGCAAAGAAATCATAGACCTGCGAGAGCGCAATCGAAGGAATGCCCAAGATTGTCCCCTCCATGGCGCCGGCGATGGTGCCGGAATAGGAGACGTCCTCAGCGACATTCTGGCCGCAGTTGACGCCGGAAATCAGGAGATCGGGCGGATGATCGAGCATGATTTTGCGCACGCCCATGATCACGCAATCGGTCGGCGTGCCCTTGACGGCGAAATGCCGGGGTGAAATCTCCCGAAGCCGCAGCGGATCGTTGAGCGACAGCGAATGCGAAACGCCGGACTGTTCGAACTCCGGCGCGATGACGAAAATGTCATCGGTGAATTGGCGCGCGATCGCTTCCGCGATCGCCAAACCGCGCGCGTGAATGCCGTCGTCATTGGTGATGAGAATGCGCATGTTCTGGCGGCTTCGCTCGCGCTTGGGGCCGCCGGGCGCGGCCCAGGTTTCTTTGGACGATTCGACGCCGAACGTCCACAATGCCCCAAATTGCTCGGCCTCATTCTCTGGGGGATTTTTGATGCGCTTACGACTGTCGTTCTTGCTGGCGGCCTTGCTCGCCGTCGCTCCCGGCTGCACCGCCGCCTTTGAAGCCTATGTGGCGGCGGACATGCCGCTGCAGGTGAGCCCCAGTTTCGACTCGCAACCGGTCACGACCATGGGCGCGAATATCCCGTTCAATGTCCTGGGCTGCGGGCGCTGGTGCCAGGTGCAATATGGCGGGACCACGGGCTATGTTCCGGCGTCAGATGTCATCCCGGGCGCGCCGCCGCCCAATCCCGCCTATCTGACGGCGCCCTTATCGCTGCCAATCACCGCACCCGGCCTGCTCAGCGACGGCTATGCGCCACGCGTCGATTACGGCTATGGCTGGACGCCCGTTTTAGGGACCTTGCCCGAGCCCGAATGCGAAGGGCCCGCGCGACGCGGGCGCTGCGGCAAGCGAAAAACCGTTCACCGGGAAATGCGCGACAAGCCGCCCATGTAAGGCCGCAGCACGCGCGGCACGTCGACCGAGCCGTCGGCCTGCTGATAATTCTCCAGCACCGCGACCATGGCGCGGCCGACCGCGACGCCGGAGCCGTTCAGCGTATGGACGAAGCGCGGTCCTTTTTCCCCCGAGGGGCGATAGCGGGCGTTCATGCGCCGCGCCTGAAAGTCGCCGCAGACCGAGCATGAAGAAATTTCGCGATATTTCCCCTGCCCCGGCAGCCAGACTTCAAGGTCGTAGGTTTTCTGCGAGGCGAAGCCCATGTCGCCGGTGCAGAGCGTGACCTTGCGATAGGGCAGTTCGAGAAGCTGTAAAACCTTCTCGGCGCATTCGGTCATGCGCTCATGTTCGTCGAGCGATTGCTCCGGCGTCGTGATCGAAACGAGTTCGACCTTGTAGAACTGATGCTGGCGGATTATGCCGCGCGTGTCCTTGCCCGCGGCGCCCGCTTCGGCGCGGAAGCAATAGGTGCCGGCGGTCATGCGCATGGGCAATTGCGTTTCGTCGAGAACGGATTCGCGCACAAGATTGGTGAGCGGCACTTCCGCGGTGGGGATTAGCCAGGATCGTCGCCCAACCCCCCGCGCTCCAGTCCGATCAATGAAATCTCTCAAAATTAGGCTGCCGGTCTCATTTTCTTCCGCATATTTTTTTTCGGCTTCTGGCGTGATTGCAACAATGCGCTCCGCAATTTCTCGTACCTTCGACGGAGGCATGTGCTCCATGATCCAGGGGTAATCCACAGGCGCTTCTAGTATGCTGTTCAAGTCATTCCAGTTGATTTCCCACGATGCAAAAAATTGATCGTTCCGGAACTTCGGTAATTGCGCCGTGCCAAACATCGCGTCGTCGCGCACCAGCAGCGGCGGACTCACTTCCGTGTAACCATGCTCGTTCGTATGTAGATCGAGCATGAATTGCGCGAGCGCGCGCTCCAACCGCGCCAAACCGCCCTTGTTGACGACGAAACGCGCGCCGGAAATTTTCGCCGCCGTTTCGAAATCCATCAGGCCCAGGCCTTCGCCGATCTCGAAATGCTCCTTCGGCGTAAAGTCGAATACGCGCGGCTCGCCCCAGCGCGCGACTTCGACATTGTCATTCTCGTCGCCGCCGTCGGGGACTTCGTCGAGCGGCGTGTTGGGAATGCTCGCCAGCGCATTATCGAGTTCGGCGATGGCGTAGCGCTCAGCCTCTTCGAGCGCTGGCCAGTTTTCCTTGATCTGCGCGACTTCCACCTTGAGCGCTTCGGCCCTGGCGCTGTCGCCCGCCTTCATCGCCGCGCCGATCTCTTTCGAGGCAGAGTTGCGCCGCTCCTGCGCGCGCTGCAGTTCGCTGATCGCCGCGCGGCGCGCATCGTCGAAGGCGAGAAGCTGCGTTGAGATAGGCTCAAGCCCGCGCCGCTTGCGGCCAGAATCGAAAATCTCGGCGTTCTCGCGAATCCATTTGATGTCGTACATGTCGGCCTGCTGGCGCTGGGGAGTAACGGGCGAACTGTTGCAAACGCGTCATGCCCGGCCTTGTGCCGGGCATCCACGCAACGCCGCTACGACACCATTTCAAAATGAGCCGCAACGTCTCGGCGTGGATGGCCGGGACAAGCCCGGCCATGACGGCGGGGGCTTTGTCGAGGGCGCCTTTCTCTCGCGGGCAGGTAACAGGGTCAAGCGGCGAGATGTCGCTTATGAGCCGCCGCTCGCCGCCGCTTCGGCCGCGGCGCGCTTCTTCTCGATTGCGCGCACGGCGTAAATCGACGCTTCGTATAAAAGTATGCCGGGCACCGCCAGCGCGAGCTGCGAGAACACGTCCGGCGGCGTCAGGATCGCGGCGACGATGAAGACGAGCACGACGGCGTAGCGCCTCTTCTCCTTCAGAAATTCCGACGTGACGACGCCGATCTGCCCAAGCAGGGTCAGGACCACCGGCAGTTGAAAGACGATGCCGAAGGCAAGCACCAGCGTCATGATCAGCGAAAGATATTCGGAGACGCGCGGCAGCAGTTCGATCTGCGCCTTGCCCGGTTCATTCGCCTGCTGCATCCCTAAGAAGAAACGCAGCAGATTGGGCATCACCAGAAAATAAACGACGAGCGCGCCGAAAGCGAAGAAGATCGGCGTCGCGAAAAGATAGGGCCGGAACGCCCTGCGCTCATGCTTGTAGAGCCCGGGCGCGACGAAGGCGTAAATCTGCGACAGCACGATCGGACAGGACAAAAACGCCGCCATAAACAGCGCGACCTTGATCTGGGTGAAGAAATATTCCTGCGGCGCCGTGTAGATGAGCCGCGCCTCAGGGCCTGCGACCTGCGTGTAGGGAATGAGAAGCAGATTGTAGATATCCTTGGCGAAGAAGAAGGAGAGCACGAACATTGCGAGAAAGGCGAGCAGCGCCTTGATCAGCCGCTCACGCAATTCCATCAGATGTTCGATCAACGGCGCCTTGCTCGCCTCGATTTCGGCTTCGTCGGCCTCGTTCATGTGGCGGCCTTCTTCGACGGATCGGCCTGCTCGCTTTCAGGAAAATCAGAATCCTCATTCCAAGGAGCGACCGAAGGCCGCGTCTCGAAGGCCTCATCCTGAGGAGCGACCGAAGGCTGCGTCTCGAAGGATGCGATTGGCGCATCTTGATCCGCCGCGACGCCGCTGCGCTTCTCTTCCGGATGCGGCGCGCGCGACGCCGGTTCGCCCATGATTGCGCCGGTGATCCGCTTGCGGGCCTCGGCCATCGGATCGAAAGCGCCGTCGAGCTTCACGCTCTCTTTGACGGCGTCCCGCATCTCGCTCACCTCTTTGCGCAAATCTTCGAGTTCGGCCTCGCGCATCGCCTCCGCGAATTGTCCCTGAAACTCCGACGCCATGCGGCGCATTTTTGCGGTGAACTGGCCAAGCGAACGCAATACCCGCGGCAAGTCCTTTGATGGAATCGCAATGAGGGCGACGATGGCGATGACGATGAGCTTGCCGGGTTCCAGATCGAACATGCGCGTGGCTCGGGCGCCCTTCCAAGGCGATCGGGTGAAGGGCTTCCTCATCCTGAGGAGCGTGCGCAGCACGCGTCTCGAAGGACGAGGAAGCCCGATTTCGCGTATTTTTCCTCACCCTCGTCCTTCGAGACGGCCTCTTCGAGGCCTCCTCAGGATGAGGGTGAGGAAAACCAATCTTCACCCGATCCCCAAGGCGCCTTGCACCCACCCATTTAAGGGGGAGGGTCGAAGCGCGAAGCGCTTCGGGGTGGGGTGACGACCCGCGAGGTTCAGGGGGCTGTCACCCCACCCCGCGCTTTCAGCGCGACCCTCCCCCTCGAGGGGAGGGTATTCGCGCTATATTTTTTTGGTTTCCGAGGACTTCTCTCGATCGGCTTGCTCCGCCGCCTGATGCTGCAACGTCTTTGGCGTTTCCTTCACACCATCCGCAGCGTCGTCTTCCGTCATGCCCTTCTTGAAGGCCTTGATGCCCTTGGCGACGTCGCCCATCACATCCGAAATCTTGAACTTGCCGCCGAAGAGAATGAAGACGACCGCGCCGACAATGATCCAGTGCCAGATCGACAGACCGCCCATGGCGCGCATCCTTCATTTAGGAGAAAACCGGCGTGACCGGCGTTTGCCCGGAAACTATGCGCCCCTCGGCTTAAAAACAAGGACGGGGAACGCAACCGGCTGCGCTGCGCGCTTCTTTTGACAGGCAGGAAGATTATCGCCTGACCGCGCCAGGGCGCGGCGGCGTCAAAGCTCGTCGCCCTCCGGCTCGTCCGGAGCGTCCAGCGCCTCGGGTTCGTCCGGAAACTCCATTTCCAGAAGCGCCGGCGCTTCGTCTTCGAGCGGCTCTTCGTCGTCGCGCAAGGCGGCGTCATCCGAGGGCTGCGGCACGCCGAAGCCCTTCGGCAGGCGGCCGTCGAACAGGCCGGCGCCCTTGAGGTCGTCGAGCCCCGGCAGATCGCCGATCTGCTCAAGGCCGAAATGCATCAAAAAGGCGTCGGTCGTGCCATAGGTGATCGGCCTTCCCGGCGCCTTGCGGCGGCCACGCAGCCTGATCCAGCCGGTGTCGAGCAGCACGTCGAGCGTGCCCTTCGATATGGCGACCCCGCGAATCTCTTCGATCTCGGCGCGGGTCGTGGGTTGGTGATAGGCGATGATCGCCAGCGTCTCCAAAGCGGCGCGCGAGAGCTTCTTCTCCTCGACCTGTTCGCGCGCGAGAATCCAGTTGAGGTCGGCGGCGGTGCGGAAAAACCACTTCTTACCGACGCGGGTGAGGTTGACGCCGCGGCCCGCATAATGGGCGCGCAACCGCTCTAGGACGCGCTCGAGATCGGCGCCCTCTTCGAGACGGCGCGCCATTTCTGCTTCGTCAAGCGGCTCGGCCGAGGCGAACAGGAGCGCTTCGATAATGCGCTCCGCTTCGCGCAGCCGCGCCTCATGACGCGCAAGCTCCTCGTCGCTGTTCACGTCAAACAGTTCGATTTTCTCCGCAGCCTGCGCCACCACGCCTCCTCCTCGAAATTCCAGCCTAGGACGCGCCCGCGGACGCTTCCGCTTCCTCAGGCGCGCGCCGCCGCACCCAAAGCGGCGCGAAGTGCCGGTCCTGACGTATGTCGAAGCGCCCCTCCCGCACCATTTCGAGCGAGGCGGTGAAGGCCGAGGCGCGCACCGTGCGCGCCGTCTGCATGTCGACACAGTAATGCAGCAAAAAATCGTCGAGCACGGTCCATTCCGTCGCGACGCCGATCAGCCGTTCGAGGGCGTCGCGGGCCTCGGCCAGAGACCAGACCGCGCGCTGGCGCAGCACCACGCGCGAGGTCGCGGTCTTCTGGCGCTGGCGGGCGTAGGCCGAAAGAAGATCGTAGAGGCTCGCCTGAAATTTGGGATGCGAAATCGTCTCGATCCCTTCCGGCCCGCCGCGCAAAAACATGTCGCGGCCGAGCCTGGCGCGTTCGGTGAGCTTGTCGGCGGCGCGCCGCATCAGTTCCAGCCGGCGCAGGCGTTCGGCGAGCGCGGCGGCGAGGTCGGACGCCGACGGTTCTTCGCCTTTCGGGGGCTCGGGCAGCAACAGCCGCGACTTCAAGAAGGCGAGCCAGGCCGCCATCACCAGATAGTCGGCGGCAAGCTCCAGACGCACCCGGCGGGCGGCCTCGATGAAGGCGAGATATTGCTCGGCGAGCGCAAGAATGGAGATGCGCGCGAGGTCGACCTTCTGCCGGCGCGCCAGTTCGAGCAACAGGTCGAGCGGGCCTTCAAACCCGTCGACGTCGACGAGAAAGGCCTCCTCGCCCGCGCCGCGGGGCTCGTCCAGTTCGAAGGTCAGCTCCTGCGCCATTTCTATCGCTTTGCGCCTGTTTTCCCTTGGCGAATCAGCACTTCCGAGGGATTCCCGCCCGAGATTGGCCCCTCAGGGCCGCAATCGCAAGCGCGGCCTGCGCTTTGCGCCGGCCGTCCACAGGAGAGGCCGCTTACGCCATGAAATAACTGAATCGGTCGCAGGAGCTTTGGCGAGCCAGGAGGCTCGCGTTCCAAGGGCGGGCGCCTCCCGGACCGCGAGCCTCCAGGCTCGCCTGGCTCGCCGACTTAGCGGAAGGGATCGACAATCCGCAGATTATCGATGACCTGTCCGTGCGAAAGGTCCTCGGAATAGAGCCGAGCGCACCCCTGCGCCTGCGCCGCGGCGATGATGGCGGCGTCCCAGTAGGAAAAGCCATAGCGCGATTTAATGTCGAGCGCAGCGTTGACGATCGCAGGCGTAATGTCCTGAACCTGAAACCTCTGCCAAGCGCGCACGAGGCCGGCTGCAGTGTCATGCGATAGAGCGTCCCTCCGGGAGGGTCGCGTCGCCTGAACATAGAACTCCTGCAAAACCTGGGTCGACAAGCTCCAATCATCCTGATCCAGCAGCGCGATGGCGCGTTCGCGCTTTTCCGCCTCAGACGCGTCGCGGCTGATCGAATAAAGCAGGATATTCGTGTCGAGAAAGCCGATCACGCTTTTCTCGGAGCGACGCGCCTCTCGTGAACGGCTTCGCGCTGGAGCCGATCCGAGGCGCGAAATTCCCGGATCTGCGCGCGGAGTTCCTGCTCCTGACGCTTCAGCCGCTCGTACTCCGTTCCTTCGGAAGCAAATTCCGTCAGGAAGCGCCGCACGACGGCCGACACCGAAGTATCTTCCTGCGCCGCTCTGATCCGCGCGCGGCGATAGAGCTCGTCATCCAGTGAAACTGTGATGTTCTTCATATATTCACAGTATCACTGGCCGAGCAGAGCACAAGAGCTCAAACCGCCAGGCTGGATCATTGCGCAGCATGCGAACGCCTTCACCCAAATGCTGATGACGCGCATGATTAAGAAGGCCTGGCGCGCCGTTTACGTGAAAAGCCGACGTCCGCTTTTTCGCAGCGGGTAGAGGACCTATCCTCGAACTGTTATATTCGGGGCATGAGACGTAAAGATGCAGTGGATCGACTGCTCGATCGCCGGGCGGATTTGCAAAAGCTTGGCGTCAAGCATCTCTATATGTTCGGCTCGACGGCGCGCGACGCAGCGGTGGAGCATTCCGACGTCGACCTCTTTTTCGATTATGAAAAAGGCGACTTCGGCCTCTTTGAGTTGATGGACGTGAAGGAATTTGCCGCACGCATTCTAGACGGGCGCGTTGACATCATGACGCGCGACAGCCTGCATAAGCGCCTGCGGCCGCAAATTGAAGCGACGGCGCTTCGCATCTTTTGATGACTTCGCGCTCGGCTGCACTCCGTCTCCACGATATTATCGATGCAATTGAGCGCATTCATTCCGTAATGGCGGACATATCGCTAGACGCGTATGAGACGGATTGGCAAAGACAGTGGCTGGTCGAGCGCGGAATTGAAATCATTTCGGAAGCGAGCCGTCACCTCAGTGATGAGATCAAAGCGCGCCATCCCGAGATTCCATGGAAGAAGGTGGCCGGCATCGGCAACGTGCTGCGCCATGATTACGAAAGCGTCGCAGCGCCAATCATATGGAAATTGGCGCAGATCGATCTTCAACTGCTGGAACATGTTTGTCGTGACGAATTGCGCGGCGAGGTCGACGACTAACAATTTCTGGCGACGACAAGACCTGTTGGCTCACGCCACCGCCGATATCGCCGCGTCGAATTCGCGCGTGGCCTCGGCCACGTCGAAGGGTTCGATCTGCTGAACGCATTCGAGCGCCTTTTCGGCGCGCTCCAGCGCCTTGCCCGCTAACGCCGGCGCGCCTTCGGCGACAGGCCGCGCTTCGGCAAGATCGCCGTTGCAATGGAGCACAACATCGCAGCCCGCCGCAATCGCGCGCTCGGCCCGTTCGCGAAAGCTCCCCGTCAGCGCCTTCATCGACAGATCGTCGGTCATCAAGAGACCGTCGAAGCCGATATGGCCGCGCACGATATCGTCGATCACGATCTTCGACAGGGTGGCCGGCACCCTCGGGTCTAAATGCGTATAGACGACATGGGCGCTCATCGCCATCGGCAGATCGGCGTTGGCCTTGAAGGGCGCGAAATCGACGCGCTCCAACTCCGCGCGGCCGGCCTCGACGACCGGCAGCTCGAAATGGCTGTCGGCGCGGGCGCGCCCGTGCCCTGGAATATGTTTCATCACCGGAATGACGCCGCCCGCCATCAGACCCTCCGCGGCCGCGCGGCCGATAGCGGCGACGCGCGCCGGGTCCCGGCTGTAGGCGCGATGGCCGATAACGCCATGGGAGTCCGCCGAAGGCGTATCAAGCACCGGCAGGCAGTCGACATCGAACCCGACCTGTCGCAGATCATGGGCGATGAGCCGCGCGCCGAGCCAAGCAAGCCGCTCGGCCTGCGCGGCGTCGGCGCCCGCCGCCTCGAATCGCGCCGCTGCGGGATAGGCGCGCCAATGCGGCGGACCGAGCCGCTGAACGCGGCCGCCTTCCTGATCAACGAAAATCGGCGCATTGCGGCCGAGAACGTCGCGAATGTCGGCGGTCAGACGGGACACCTGCTCCGGCGCATCGATATTGCGAAGAAACAGGATGACGCCCCAGGGCGCCGCCTCGCGCAGGAAGGCGCGCTCTTCGTGATCGAGCGTGCCGCCCTTTAGTCCACATATGAAGGCGCGCATGTTTTCGGGTCAGTTCCCCGCGACGAAACAGGCGCCGCCCGAGGCTTTCACCTTGCCGCAAATCGCGTTGGCGGACTCCTTGCTCACGCCGCCGACGCGCACGCGGTAGACCGTCTTGTCGTTGACAGTGGCCATTTTGAACGTCGGCTTCAGCCCGCCAAGCTGACCGCGATATTTCTCGGCGACGGTCTTCAACATGGCGCGCGCATCTGCTTCGCTGCCCGTTGCGCCAAACTGCACGGCGAATCCGCCCGTGCTCGAAGCGCCCGGCTGATCGGCGTCAGCATCGGGCGCCGTGGCTTCCGCCGATTCTGCGGCTTTCGGGCTCGTGGGCTTCGGCTTGACGGTGCGCGGCGGAGTCGCCGTCGGCTTCGCCTGGCTCGGCGGGGTCGCGGTCGTGGTTGCAGCGCCGGCGGCGTTGGCGGCAGGCGACGCTTCCGGCGCGGGCCGGCTCGCCACGGCAACGGCCGGCGGCAGCGCGCCTTCATCCACCCGGCTTCCGTCCGGACGCACGGTGACGGTCTTTACCCTCTTGGGCGCGGCCGCCACAGGCGGCGGCTCATGCGGCAGATCGACAGGGCCGTTGCCGAGCTGCGCCGCTTTCGGCGTGACGGAAGGATCGACCGCCTGTTCCTGATTGGTGACGACCTGCTGAACGGGCGCCTGCTCCTTGCGATCGAGGACCACGGCGCCGCTGGCGTCCGCCGTCGCCTCGGTCTCGGCGCTTGGCTTGACCTTCACAGGTCCGTCAGGCGCCATGATCGTCGCGATCTCGCGAGAGGCGTTCGAACCGCTGCGATGCCAGAAGGCGAAGCCGATGCTCAGCACCGCCACGAGCGAAATCGCGACGACGGCGTGCCAGGGCCGGAACCAGGATCGCCAGCCGCCATCGTAATGGGGTTCGTATTCTCCGTCGTCATGACCGTAGTCGAGATATTGCGAATCTTCGCTCCAATTGGCTTCGGCGCCGTAATAGACGGTCTCATGCGCCCCCTGCTGCTGCTCATGGCTCGGCGGCAGTTCGTGATCGTCAGGGCCGACCGAATAAGCGCGCTCCAAGGGCTGTTCGATTGCCTGCTCTGGATAATAGGGCGGCTCCGCGGTCACCTCCGGCGCGGCGTCATAGGACCCCCGAAGGTCGGAGGGTTGACTGCGAGGATCATGCGATTCGGCAAGAATCCGGCCGTAAGGATCTGTCGCAGCCGGGTCCTCGCCATGGACCAGCCGCGCGAGTTCGCCAAGAAGATCGTCGCCTTGGGCGGGACGTTGCTGCGCGCCGCGCAGCCGCCGTTCGAACTCGCCGAGGTCGATGGCCGGGCCTCTAACGGATGTCTCGCGCATGATGCACCTCGCTCACTGATTCCTATGGGGCGCGAAGCAAATAGATCGGCGCGTCCGACGCCCGGACGTATGCCCCTCAAGCGTCGATTAGCGCATTTCGTCGGGGGCGCTCACGCCGAGCAGCCTCAAGCCTGACCCCAGGACGATTGTTAAAGAGCTAACCAGCGCAATCCGAGCGATGGTCAACTGTCTATCATTAGCCTTAACAAAGCGTAATTGTGGTTGATCTTTGCCGCGATTCCAATGCGAATGGAACACGCTCGCCAGTTCATGGAGGTAAAAGGCCACGCGGTGCGGCTCATGCGCCGCCGCCGCCGCCTCGACTGCCCTCGGATATTGGGCGATGATCTTGGCCAATGCAAGCTCGCCCTCATCCGCCAAAAGCGTCAGTTCCGCTCCGGCCAGGCTTTCGGCTGCAAGTTCAATATCGGGAAATGCGGCGAGCGCCTGGCGCAGCGCCGACTTTCCCCGCGCATGGGCGTATTGGACATAGAAGACCGGATTGTCCTTCGACTGCTCGATGACCTTGGCGAGATCGAAATCGAGCGGCGCGTCATTCTTGCGATAGAGCATCATGAAGCGCACGGCGTCGACGCCGACCTCTTCGACGACCTCCCGCAGGGTGACGAAATCCCCTGACCGCTTCGACATTTTGACCGGCTCGCCGGCGCGCATCAGCTTGACGAGCTGGCAAAGCTTCACATCGAGCGTCACGCGCCTGTCGGAAAGCGCCGCGACCGCCGCCGACATGCGCTTCAGATAGCCGCCGTGATCGGCGCCCCAGACGTCGACGAGCGTGTCGAAGCCGCGATCGATCTTGTCCTTGTGATAGGCGATATCGGCCGCGAAATAGGTCGGCGAACCGTCCGATTTCTTGAGCGCCCGGTCGACGTCGTCGCCAAATTGCGTCGACCTGAACAGCGTCTGCTCGCGGTCCTCCCAATCCTCCGGCAATTGGCCCTTGGGCGGCGGCAGGCGGCCCTCATAGACGAGTCCCTTGGCGCGCAGCCAGTCAATCGCCGCGTCGATCGCCGAGACGCCGTTTTTCTTCTCATGCAGCGTGCGCTCGGAGAAGAACGTCTCGTGCGTGATGTTGAGCGCGGCGAGATCGTCGCGGATCATCGCCATCATCGCGTCGATGGCGGCGGCGCGAACGATCGGCAGCCACTCGCTTTCCGGCTTCTCAACGAACGCTGCGCCATGCGCTTTTGCGAGCGCTGCGCCGGCGGGCTTCAGATAGTCGCCAGGGTAAAGCCCCTCGGGAATGGTGATCGTCTCGCCGAGCGCCTCGCGGTAGCGCAGATAGGCTGAACGCGCCAGAACGTCGACCTGAGCGCCGGCGTCGTTGATGTAATATTCCCGCGTCACTTCGCAGCCGGAAAAGGCGAGGAGACTGGCTAGCGCATCGCCGAAGACCGCGCCGCGGCCATGGCCGACATGCATCGGCCCGGTTGGATTGGCCGACACATATTCGACATTCACCCTGCCCTGCATCGCGCTCGCGCGGCTTTTCGTGACGCGGCCGAAATTTGCCGGATCTCGCAGCGCGGCGCGAAGAACGTCAGTGAAAATCTTCGGCTTGAGGCGGATATTGATGAAGCCGGGACCGGCGACTTCCGCCGCGGCGACGTTCTCCGACTGCGCCAACGCATAGCAGATCTCGACCGCCAATTCGCGCGGCGAAGAAAAATGCGGCTTCGCCTCCTTGGCGAAGACCATGGCGGCGTTCGACGCGAGATCGCCGAGCGTCACATCCTTGGGCGGCTCGACGACGAAGCGCGCATGATCGAGCTTCGGCAGGCGCCCGTCGGCGGCGATGCGATCGAGAATGGCGGCGATGCGGGCGTGAAAGTCGTCGAAAATGTTCATGGAGGTCCGGGTGGGAAGGTCGGCCGCCCGTTTAACAGCTTGGCCCGGGGAAATCACCCCGTCCGCAGAGCTCGACTGGCGGCAGGCCGTTATGATCGAGCGGCCAATTAGCCCCCAAACACCCGCTTCACCTCATTGAGCGCATAGCGATCCGTCATCCCGGCGATATAGTCGGCGACGACCACGGCGCGCTCGGCTCCTTGCAGGGCGGCGGCCTGGGCCGCCCATTCGGCGGGCATCAGCTCGGGCTTCTCGAAAAAGGCCGGAAACAGCCGGGAAATCGCGTCGCGGGCGCGCTCCCAGACGCCCAAAACCTTTTCATGCCGATACATATTGGCGAAGAGAAAACTCTTGATCTCGCGCTGGGCCTCGGCCATCGGCGGCGAAAGGCCGACGAGAGTCTCGCCCGCTCCCCGCACATCGTCGGCGCTCGCGGGCGCGACGCGCGCGATCCGGCGCAGCGATTCGCCGATCGAATCTTCGACGAAGGCGGTGATGACGCGGCGTACCAGCTCGTGGATGACGCGCCCGCGTTCGAGGCCCGAATGTTTCTCGCGGATATGCGCGAGAACGCCGGCGATGAAAGGCGTTCGCGCAATGTCGTCGAGCGAGAACAATTCGGCGCGCAGTCCGTCGTCGATGTCATGGCCGATATAGGCGATGTCGTCGGCCTGGGCCGCAGCCTGCGCCTCGACGCTGGCGAATGTATCGAGGCCGAGCGGAAACGCGGCGTCTAATTCCTCGATGTAGCGCGGCAGCGTACGGCCATGCATAGGCTCCTCAGGATGAGGGAGAGGATGGCGCTGATCCGGCGCATCGCTGCTGACGAGCGGCCCATTATGCTTGGCGATGCCTTCGAGCGTCTCCCATGTCAGATCGAGCCCGTCGTAACGCGCGTAGCGGCGCTCGAGCAGCGTGACGACGCGCAGCGCCTGGGCGTTGTGATCGAAGCCGCCATAGGGCGCCATGCAGGCCTCTAACGCCCCCTCACCGGCATGGCCGAAAGGCGTATGGCCGAGGTCATGGGCGAGCGCCACGGCCTCGGCGAGGTCCTCGTCGACGCGCAGCGCGCGGGCCAGCGCCCTCGCGATCTGCCCGACCTCGATCGTATGGGTCAGTCTTGTGCGGAAATGATCGCCGTCGAGCGGCACGAAAACTTGCGTCTTATGCGCCAGCCGGCGGAAAGCGGTGCAATGAATGATGCGGTCGCGGTCGCGCTGGAATTCGCTGCGCGTCGGCGACGGCGCCTCCGGATAGAGCCGCCCGCGCGAGCGCGCCGCGTCGCTGGCGTAGGCCGCGAGAGGGCCGCGAATCGCCACATTGCGCTCCTTTCATTGAAAGGCCATGAGTTTGGACCTATCTTGCGGCATGGAGCATATCCCGCAAAGCGCTGGCGAGGCGCAAAACTGGATAGGCCGAAATTCGATTTTCGGGGCGAGTTCCATTCGATCGCGCAACCGCGCGCGAATCGCGCTCTAACGCGCGACGTCCCTTATCAGCAAGAGATGGAGAAACGGATGACGACGGCGCCAAGCGATATCGCGCTCACTGAACAGGCGGCGCGGCGCATTCACGCGATCCTCGCCAATGAGTCGCCGGGCGCCGTCTTTCGCATTTCGGTGGAAGGCGGCGGCTGCTCTGGCTTCCAATATCATTTCGGCGTCGACCCCGTCGCGCATGAAGAGGACGCGCTCGTCGAACAGGCCGGCGCGCGGGTCGCGATCGACCCCTCGTCCATGGGCTTTCTCGCGGGCGCCAGAATCGACTTCGTCGACGATCTGATGGGACAGTCCTTCCGCATCGAAAATCCCAACGCCGTCGCCTCCTGCGGCTGCGGAACGAGCTTTGCGGTCTGAGGCTAGAGCCTCGATCGCCCGTTCGGCATCTGGGAGGTCTGAGCCTTGGACGCGCTCTTCATCGGCCACGCCTATATCGACGTCACCATGCGCGCCGAGCGGCTGCCCCACGGCGATCAGAAGACGCTGGCGAACGACTATGCGGTGAGTTTCGGCGGCAACGCCGTCACCGCCGGCTTCGCCTGCGCCAAGCTTGGTCATCCCGTCGGCTTGCTGACCACGCTCGCGTCCGACTGGCTCGGCCATATGTTCATGGACATGGCCCACACTTACGGGATCCATGTCCATCCGCGCCGGGTGGCGCGCTCCTCGCTCTCCTTCATCTGGCCCAATGACGGCAAGCGGGCGATCCTGCGCGCCCGCGACGACAATTATCTGCAGCGGTTTCCCCGGCTCGACATTTCGCAGGCGCGACTTCTCCATGTCGACGGACATATGGCCGACGCCGCGCTCTATTACGCCAATGCGGCGCGGGCGCAGGGCCTGCTGGTCTCGCTCGACGGCGGCGCGCTGCGGCCCTGCATCGAGGAGCTGACGGGCTATGTCGACGTTGCGGTCGTCTCCGAAAGACTCTGCGAGCAGATGTCGCTCTCGGAGCTCGACATGCTCGGCTGGCTGAAATCCAAGGGCTGCCGGATCGGCGCGGTGACGACCGGCGAGAAGGGCATGTTGTGGTACGACGAGAACGGCGAGGTTTCGCAAATGCCGTCGCTCTCGGTGCCGCATGAGTTGATCGTCGACACGTCAGGCGCCGGCGACGTCTTCCACGGCGCCTATTGCGCCTCTTATCTCGAACGGCCGGACGCGCCCTGGCGCGCGCATTTCGAATTCGCCCGCGCGGCGTCGGCGCATAAGATCCAGCATCTCGGCAATGAGGCGGGACTGCCCTCGCCAGACGATGTGGCGGCGGCGCTCGCCGCCTTCGCCCCGGCCGACGCGCTGAGTCCGGCGTGAGCGGTTCGAGCGAAAATTCTTGCGGGCGCCGGCGGGCTTGGCAAACCGCCCCCTGGCCTGTATAGGCGGGACCGCATTCCCCGATAGCTCAGCTGGTAGAGCACGCGACTGTTAATCGCTAGGTCGTAGGTTCGAGTCCTACTCGGGGAGCCAGCGAGCGCTATTAAGTAGCTGAAATCATTTGTCTTTCAGTAGCCGCGACGCCATCTCCATAATGTTGTGCATAACTTGGCCTCAGCCAATCCGGCCCGCAGGGGACTGCCATGTCTGAAGATGACGTGCCGAGCACGCGGGAGCGCAAAGTCCTAGAAGCTCTAATAATTGCAGACTGGGAAGCCGAAGCGAACCCCAATCCCGGTCAGGCGGGGGAAGGCACCTTCAAGGCTATGGCCGACAAGGGATGGATTGAACGACGTCGGACTCCCAACGGAATAAAGCAGGCCAGGATCACCGAGGCGGGAAGAGCAGCCCTTAAAAGGCCCATACCGGCGAAGCCAGTAAGACCGAGGCTCAAAATGCTGCGGCCCAAGCTAAAGGAACTGCCGCCAAAGATTTCGCCAAGAAAGAGGGGATAACTTATTCTTTGCCCCGCGCGCGGGCGCTGAACTGATTCGTCCCCCGCAGGCCCGTCTTCCTCGCCTTCGCGCGTTGGCGATGCCGTTTGCAGTTCGCCAGCCGATGCGCGCGCCGGCATGTAGCGCACAGTTTCTTGTCTTTCCGGCCGGCGCCGACGATCGGCGAAGAGCATTCAACACATGTGAGCGCCCCGCGCGCTTCGGCGCGCCAGCCCTGACGTTCCTCGTAATCGGCGCGTCTGCGGCAAGCAACGCTGCAATATTTCTGATATGATCGTCTCGTTTCAAACGGCTTCGCACACCATGCGCACCTTTCGTCCGGCAGTTCTTCGAGCGTCATCGGCGCAGGCGCGCGAGCAGTAGGTTTGATTGCCGGCCCTCTTTGGCCGGAAGCTTTTATCGCAGACTGGACAAACGCGAGGAGGTTGTCGCTCTGACCAGGCGATGCGGTAGGCTTGATCCTTCGCATTTCGATCCTCTTTGTCTGCGCGCCGGTTCCGATCGATCTTGTAAGCTTTGGCGCACACTGGACCGCAGAATCTGTAATTGCCTTCAGGCAACGGCGCGGCACATCGCTGGCAGCGCTCGCGCGTTCGTGGGATATGTCCGTCTTGCGTGTACTCCGGCTGCCCTTGCTGCCATGACGGGCGTCGCGCGCCGGCCTGCGCCAGTGCGGCAAGGACGACCAGCGCCGCTTCGGCGTCCGCCTGCCCCCACCCCCACCCTTCGAAGATCAGCGCGACGCGCAGCCCATAGCGACATGGCGCTTCAAGCGCGAATTGCGTCGGCTCTGCCTCCTTCATCATCGCGGCTAACGCATCTCGAATCGCTGCGCGCCGATGCTGCGCGAGCTTGCGAACCCGTTCGGGCTTTACGGCGGAGAGCCGCAGCCTCGTAGCCGGCGAGATAGCGAGCATTAGCTCCCCTTATCGGATGGAGAGTTCGATTCTTAGAAGTTCGCCGTCGACATAGGGCGCGGGCCAGGCCGCCTGAACGATGCGGACGCGGCCATTGCTCGTAATGATCTTGTCGCCTTTGATCGGGATGCGCGGATCCCCGGCTGTCGCCTCGGCGAGCGCCACGGCGCTCGGCCACTGCGCGGCGTCGATTTCGCTTGTCGAGATGACGACATGCGAATCTCCGGCCTGCAGGCCGGCGCCGCCAAGCAGTTCGGCCGGCCGGTAATCCCGGATCGAGGCGCGCAGAGCTACGCTTCTCACGGTGCCCGAGACGGTGCGCTGCAGATCGCACGGCTCGCCATATTGCGCGAGCATACGGTCGAGCGCGGCGCGGGCGGCTTCCGGCGTCATGTCACGACTCCCAATCGATGCGACGGAAAGCGCCGGCAACGGCGGCGGGATCAATTTGCGCTTCCTTCGCGCGCGCCATCGCATCTATGAGCGTCGACAACGCCCGCGCCGCGCCGCCACTGTCGAAGGCCTGGGTCGGACGCATGACGTCAATTTCGATGCGCCCGCCGAGCTTCGCGCTCGCCTCTTCGGCGATAAGCTCGCCGATCGGCTGGAGCGTCCACTGCGCGAGATGGCGCTGCGCCTCGCGCACAAGCGGTCCTTGCGCAGCCTTATCGAAGATCGCGGGCAGAACGCCGAATACGCCGCAGATCGCATTGCGCGCGGCTTCCATCGTTTCCAGCGACATGGACTTTTCCAAGTCCGGCGTCACATCCTGCGGCTTCCAATCGCTCGCCGGCGCCGGCCCGCCGGCCGCCGAGACGTTGACAGACTCGCGAAGCAAGACACGGCCACGGCGTCCTCTGAAGCCGCGCCCCATCTGCTCGAGGTCGACGTCGCGCGATTCTGGAAACGGGACGATTTGCGAGCCAAGCGGCGCGTTTTCGAACACGTCGCCGAGCGCCGATTCGACGGCCTATAGTAGGCCAGCGGTTAGCGACGCGCGGCGCAGCGGCGCCGTTCCCAGCCATGGCGCTGCGGGATCGGAACCGATGCGGATATGAAGGACTTCCGCGGCAAGCGCGGTCTGAGTTGTCCCTCCGCCGGCCTCCGATATGCTGACACGATAGGCTGAAGGAGCGCCGCCGCGGGTCCGTAGATCCCAATCGCTACACGGCACAAGACCGTTCTCGCGGATAAGAAAGAGCGCTTCGCCGCGTAGCGCGATCGATCGCGCCAGCAACGCCATCGTACGCCGGTCGAGGACATTCGTTCCGCTTACATCCGCGATCGCGAATGCGTTCTCCCAAAGGCTGATACAGCTTTGCGCCGTTGCCGTCAGTTCGGCAACGCCGCGCCGGCCGCTGATATATGACTCGCGCGCGGCCATGATTTCCGCGGTAAACCCGCTCGCCGATGCGCGCTTCTCCATCTTTTGCCAGGGCCAACGCCACGCCATCAGCTCACCATCCGATATGGCCTGAGCAAGTCGCCGGCGCCGCTACGTTCCATCGCTTTCGCGATGGTGCCGGCGTCGTAATCGAATGAGCCGACTCCTTCGACTGTCTCTTGGCGCAAGCCGGGATTCGCCGACTGCGCCGCGCCGGCGAAATATTCGGCGAGGCGTCTTACGGCTTCCGTCACCCGTTCGGGGACTGCACCCCCGCCGACGTCGGCCGTGAAGCGGTAGGCGCCGCAGCCGGGCAGGACGTAGCCGCCCAGCGGCGACGGCGTTGGCGTGAACGATGCCCAGGCGTCGCCTTCCCATACTTCCGTCGCTGTGACCGTCGCCGGCGCGAGAGGCGGCGCCCATTCGCCGGGCCCTTCAACAATCCACACAACCTCGCGCTCCGCGAAGCGATAGGCGATATAGGATTCGATGCGCTGCCAGATCATCGCGGCGTCGAGCGCCGCAGCCGCAGCGGAGAGACCGCTCGGCGCGGTGGGATAGGACGCTGGCGCCGCCTCCACCTGTCGAATCGTCGTCGCCGTCATGCGCGCCACCTCGCGAGTGAACGGCGCAAGGCAGCGTCCGACGCTTCGCTTTGACGACGCGACCGCGCCTCGACAGACGTTTGCGGATAGGCTGCGAAGCTTTGCACAATGCTGATTTCGTGAAGCTCTACGGAACGAAGTTCTCGCCTGTCACCTGTCCAGGCGTCGCCGCCTTTCGGAACGCGAAAACCAAACGATGCGCCGCCAATATCGCCGCGTTCCGCGAGCGCTAGAACGTCGCGTCCGAGCGTCGTATCGGGAACGTCGATTGCGAAATGCAGCCCGCGCGTATCTTCCGAAAGTTTCAGCGTTCCACTTTTCGTCCGCCCGAGCACGTTCCCCTGGGCGTGGTCGACAAGCGCAAGAATGTCGCGCCCGCTCGCAAGCGACTGTGAGAATGCGCCGCGCGTAATCGTTTCCACGAAGTCGTTAATCTTCGTGTCGACGCCAAAAACGGCGGCATAGCCTTCGAGTCGGCGGGAATTGCTCCCCGCCGCGCGAAGTTCGATTTGAAGCGCGCGCCGCTCCATTACTGAATGCCGGTCAGAATTTCGAGTTGCGCCGGCCGCGAAACGGTCACGTCCATCGTCGCGAGAGCCGTGAGACGCAGGCCGCCGGAAGCCGCGTCGGAGTATGGATCTCTGATCAGATCGATCGCGCCCCATGTGCCGACGAAGATTGGCGGAACGCCGCCTATAGTCGTCGTGAGAAGCGCTTTCGTTGCAAGCGGCGAGCCCGTAGGAGCCGCTAGCGCATTGGACGACATGACAACATTCGACGCCGGGATGGATGCGAGCAATCGATCCCATTCCGAAACGGCCGTGCTGGTGATCAGCGTTCCGTCCATCGCGTCCCAGACTTCTGGCCTAACGAGCAATCTGACAGCGGATGGCGAACCGGCTGCATTGGCGATCAAGAACCGCTTTACCGCACCACGGAAAGCCGCCCAAGACGCCGCAGCGGCGATGGATGTTGACGTGATGGAGTAGGAGCCAACAAGAACGCCGGCAGGCTCGCCAGATGATCCGGCGCCGAGGAAAACCGCCTTGTCGAGAGCAACGCCGATTGCGCCATTCATGTCCCGCCGCACGGCCTGTTCCAACGCGTCGCCGGTCTGCTTCATCGACTTGCGCGTGATTTTCATCGTGATGCCGAGCGTATTTGCCGGCGTCATCGGCTTGTCGGTCGTCGCGTAAGCGGTCGGACCGCCGACACTGCCCGTCTCGGTCGCCGCCCACGCCGCCGCAACCGCCGACGTCGTGACCGGATATTCAACGTCGCCCGAGTCGATGTTGATCATGCTAGCGCCCATGCGGACCGCTGCGCTGTCAGCAAAAATGCGGTCGATGATTGGCGCCGTGCGCATCGGATTAGGCGTGCCCGACGCAACCGTTTCACCGACACGCTTTTCGAGCGCAGCCCACGGCACAGGGAAGCCGCGATAACCGCCCTTGGCGCGCAATTCCGAAACGATTTCGGCCGTCGCGCCGTTGAGCGCTCGGCCTTCGTCAAGCGCAAGAGCGACTTGCCACATCTCGAACTTGCCGATGAGATCGGCGTATTCGCGATCGCCGCGAGTTTCGAGTTCGCCCTTTACGTCGCGTCGTTCGGTGTCTTCCGCGATCAATGCGCCGCGCAGCCGAATTTCATTGCGCTGAAATTCCGTGTCGAGTTCGCCGATTGAACGCACTTCGTTTTCGTCGGGCGTTTCCTTCCCGACAAGGCCGGCGAGCGCCTGTCGGATTTCCGACTGACGGCGGCTGATTTTCACACTCTCAAGCATTGTTTGGTCCCTTCCATTTGAGGCCGCGCCAGCTCGGCGACGGCAGTTTTCCATGCGATTTGCACAAGGCTCGGCGCGCGGCCCATCTCTTCATTCGTCTTTTGCGAATGACACGACTGGCAGAGAGATTGCAGATTGCCGAGGTCGTACGCGCGCTCCGGCGCGCGGCGAATCGACTCGACGTGATCGACTTCAAGCCGTCCCCGCGCGCCGCATCTGACGCAGGCGAAGCCGTCGCGCCGCAGCGCGAGCCATCGAATGCGAGCCCAGCGCGACGTGTAATAGATTTTCGCGCCCGCCTTCATGCCCACACCGCCCGCGCAGTGCGTTGGGGGCGGCCGGCGATGCGCATTCCTTCCGCAACGGCCAGCACGGAAGCGGACGCGGCTTCGATTCGTCCGCGGGAGCGCGCCTTCGCCAGCTTCATATTCGCCGCGGGATCACGAAGAACAACAGCGTCGGCGAACGCCGATCGCAGCAACAGCGACGGCGCCGACTTCACCTTGCCGTCTGCAACGGCGCGTTGAAACCGCGAACAATCTTCACCTCCGTCTCTGAAACCGAATCCGCGCCACATGATCGGCGCGCGAACGCCGGCTTGCTGCAACGCCTCTCCGAGTTCGCTCTGCTTGTAGCGGTCGGCGCAAAAAGCTGCGATCGGCTCGCCCTGAACATGCCGCATGACTTCCGCGAGCCATGCCGGAATAGGAACCGTCGCTTCGCCGAGCGTCGAGAGTTCACCGCGCGACTGCATTTCGACATAGCGGCCGGAAACACCGTCCGCTTCGCCCCGGTCACGCAAACCCGGCTTTGAGGGAAACCATCCGCGACATTCGAGGCGGCCGGTCTCAGGCCAGAAGAACGCCGCCGCCGACATAGAGGCGGAGCCGCCCAAGTCGGCGCCGATCACACACGGCCCTTGCCGCGGCGGAAGATCCGTCGTTTCGCATGCGAGCCATTCATCGACACGCAAAAGAACGTCGCGGTTTTCGGCGCTGACACGCTGATTGAGATTGTAGAGCCTCCACGACGTGAGCGTTGAGCCGCCGCGCGCGATGGCGCGGCGCGCCTGCGCCTGAAGCCATTCGAGACTCGCGCCGACGCCATATTCGGCGCCCGGATTCGCCTTGCGGATTTGTTCCAGATCGTCCGGCGCGCAGCCGTCGTCGGCCCGATGTTCCTGCACATAGTAGCCGTCCGGCGGATCATCGAGCATTCGCGAAAAGGCGTGCGCGTCATCTGGCGCCGAGGTCGAAATGGCGATGTAGCGTCCGCCACGCTTTCCCAAGCCGCTTATCAGCGCGTGCTCGAGCTCATCGCCGGCCTCGCGCCAATGCGCCCGCTCATCGGCGATCGCCATCGTCGGCGAAGTGCCAAGAGCAGTCCGACCATCGGCGGGCAAGATGCGCAGCACATGCGGCCCACCGGGCCCATCATATTCGCATTCGAGCCGGGGAGCCCGACGCCACGTCAAAAGCTTCTGCTTGGCGGGAGGGAGGCTTCGAGCCAAGCCGGCGGCGTAGTCCCAAATAATTCGCCCCTGGTCGCGCGTTCGAGCCGCCGCGAGGCATTCACGTTTCACTTGCGGGTCAATCTCGCCGAGGAGATGCCCGAGGGCGATTCCGGCCGTCAGCGCCGACTTTCCGCCGCCGCGCGCGACGCTCAACGCCGCCCCTGGGACGCCATCGGCCAGGGACCCGCCGAGAAAGGACCTCTGATAGGGCGCGACTCTCAGCTTTTTGCCGGCCATAGGGCCAGTTGGCACCTGCAGCCGTTCGAGGAATTTCACTGCCCGCTCGGTCATGGGACCCTCGCGAGCGAAAATTCGAAAGTCGCAGTCCGGTTCGCGGCCACAAATCGATTCGTCGGCATTGGGACCATTGCGGCGCTCACGTCTCGCCGCAAATCTATCGCGCAATGGCTAAAATGCAAATGTTGTCAATATGATACGATATGTTCAAAAGAGATCGATGCAGGCGACTCACAGCTCGTCGAGTCGTGCAAGAACTGCTTTGTAATTGATTGTTCGTCGCTTCCGCTTCGTCGCTATCTTGTTACCAGCGATGAAAGGATAATTGACGGAACACCAT
>JALHNQ010000026.1 GCA_022843405.1 Methylocystis sp.
GCATTGAAAATCTGGGCCATGGCGCGTGCAAAAGTTGAGCGGCATTTCATCGAAGATATTGCGCCCTTGGGAATGACCGAGTCGGTCACAGTCTGAAATTCAAATGATACGAATTCCGGCTGATCGATTCGCTGGGGCTGTGTCATTCCCGGCAGGCCGAAGGCCTGACCGGGAATCCAGGGCCAACCCAAGAATGTTGGTTTTGCTCTGGATTCCCGATCGCGCGCGCTGCGCGCGTCGGGAATGACTGCCGAGAAGATCAACCGGATTTCGTATGACCCACCGCCCACTCAGCATGATGTTTGAACCCGAAAATCACCTGCCTTGGCGTCGGGATTTTGTCCCGATTATTACAGGATCATGTCCTAACAAAACCGTTATTTTTCAGAAGTGTAGACAGCATGTCACACCTTTGAAATTTTAGCTCTACAGCCAAGCTGACGAGGGACGAAAAGTCATTTCTGACGGTATAACCGCCCACATAACGCATGGGGCAGAAATGACCGGTTCCAAAAAACACGTTTCCTTCATTGCGCTTGCCGCTTCGCTCGCATCTGGGGCTGCTTATGCCCAGCAGTCGCTCCCGACGATCGAGGTCGGCGCCACGCCGCTCCGCTCTTCCTCCCGTCCCGCGCCAGCCGCCGCCGCGCCCGCGCCGCAGCGCTCGACCGTGGCGGCGCCCGCGCCCAGGATCGCCCAAACCGCGCCCGCGCCGGCGCCCTATGTCTCGCCGCTGGTGAACTACCCGGTGCCCGCCGCCGTTCACGTCGTCGACAGCAAGGAGATCGCCAACACCCGCCAGTTCGACCTCGGCGGGGCGCTGCAACGCACCGCCCCCGGCGTGATAATCAACGATGTCGGCGGCAATCCTTCCTTCCCCGAGGTCGATTATCGCGGCTTCGTCGCGTCGCCCTACGCCGGCGTGCCGCAGGGCCTCGCCGTGTTCCAAAACGGCGTCCGCATCAATGAGATGTGGGGCGATACGGTCAATTGGGACCTGATCCCGAGCGTCGCCATCGACCGGGTCGCGATCGAGACCGGCAATCCTCTCTATGGGTTGAACGCCGTTGGCGGCGCCATCGTTCTCGACATGAAGAACGGCTTCACCTGGCAGGGGTCGGAACTCGACATCCGCGGCGGTTCGTTCAACCGCCGCCAGGGCGTGTTTCAATATGGACGCAAGATCGCGGATTTCGCCCTCTACGCCGCCGGCGAGGCGTCGGGTGACTCCGGCTATCGCTATTTTTCCGGCTCGCAGATCAAGCGCTTTTATGGCGACATCGGCTATCGCGCCGAAAGCGTCGAGATTCACGCCAATGCGACGCTCGGCTCGAATCGTTTCGGCGCCTCGGGGCCGGCGCCGGTGGAGATGGTCGCGGGCGACAAGAGTTCGACCTATACGACGCCGCAGACCTACAAAAATCAGGTGATGATGTTCGACCTTAACGGCGTGGTCGACGTCAGCCCGACGACAAAGCTGCTCGGCGACATTCATTATCGCGGCTATAATCAGGCGCGCGTCGACGGCAATACGACCGAGTTCGAATGCGAGGGCGGAGAGGAATTTTGCACGACGGACGACGACCAGCCGACCAACGTCCCGAATTTTTTCAATACCGGGAACGAGCTGATCCTGGGTCCGGCGCTCGGCGCAATCGACCGCACATGGACGAAGATCAACACGCTGGGATTCACCGCGCAGCTCAATAACACCGACAGGATACTCGGCTTCCCGAACAGATTCACCTTCGGCGTCAATCTGGAACACGGTTACACGGGCTTTAAAGCTAATCAGGAACTCGGCATCATCAATCGTGATTTTACGGTCACCGGCTTCAACTACTTCACCAACGAGCCCGCCGCCGGCATCTCGCCGGTCAGCCTCAATGTGTCGAACTATTACCTCGGCGCCTATGCGCTCGACGCGCTCGATCTGACTGATCAGCTCACCGTCACCGGCGGCTTTCGCTACAATCGCGCCAGCGTCCAGATGTACGACAATACCGGCACGGCGCTGAACGCGACTCATATCTTCAATCACGTCAATCCGATGGGCGGCCTGACCTATAAGATCACGCCGCAGATCGCCGCCTTCGCCAGCTATTCGGTCGCGAACCGCGCCCCGACGCCCCTGGAGCTGGGCTGCTCGGACCCGAACCGGCCCTGCGTGATCGATGCCTTCCTGGTGTCCGATCCGCCGCTGAAACAGGTGACGTCGAACACGATCGACATGGGCCTGCGCGGCGGTTTCAGACCGGCCGAAGCCCTGCCCGACATGCTCTACCGCTTCCCGGGAACCGTTCAGTGGTCAGCAGGAATCTTCCGCACCAATGTCTTCGACGACATTTTGAGCATTCCCAGCCAGATCGTCGGCCGCGGCTATTTCACCAACGCCGGCAACACCGTGCGTCAAGGCGTTGAGTTCTCCATGCGCTACGCCGGCGAGCGCATGTCGGCCTATGTGAATTACACGCTGACCGACGCCTACTTCAATTCAGAGAACATTCTCGGCGCGCCGGGCAACCCCGCAGTGATGGCGGCCGGCGCGACCGGCGTTCTGGTCAAGCCGGGCGCCTCGCTGCCGTCGATTGCGCACCACCGCTTCAAGACCGGCGTCGATTATTCAGTGACGCCGAAATGGCGGATTGGCGGCGACTTCGTCTATGCCAGCGGCCCCTATCTCGTCGGCGATTGGGCCAACCAGTTCGGCACGCTGTCGCCTTACGGCCTGCTGAACCTGCGCACGTCCTATGACCTGACGCCCTATCTGCAGCTCTATGCGCTGATCGAGAATGTGACGAATACGCGGTCGCGCAACTTCGGCACGTTTTTCGAAACCGACTCGATCAACTTTGCGAATTTCTTTAATCCGAAGATGGTGTCGGTCGGCCCGCCCACCGCCTTCTACGCCGGCATGAAATGGAATTTCGGCGCCGAGCCGAGCGGCTGGATGGCGTTGGCGCCCAACGAACCCGCGCGGCCAAGCGCCGATGCGCCCGCCCCGCGCAGATGGGCCGGTCTCTATGCCGGCCTCAACGCGGGTTACGGCTGGGGCGCAAAAACCGGCGCCCGCGTCAGCCCCAATGGCTTCGGCGACCAATTCGCCGCGCTGTGGAACGAGAAAATCATCGACGAGGAGCCGCCGGAAGACAATGCGGCCTGGTGGAATCTGTTCCTGCCTGGCGCGGCCGCGGGCGCCAACACCGGAATCGCCAATGTCAGCCGCAACGGCTTCATTGGCGGCGGCCAGATCGGTTGGAACTATCAGGACGAATCAAACGTCGTGCTCGGCCTTGAAACGGATATTCAGGGGACGCTGTTCCGCGGCAAGGGCTCCTATGCCGGCGGTCTCGTCGAAAGCGCGGGCTATATCGACAAGGAGGAGAACGGCGGGTTGGAGTCTCTTGTGCTGACCCGCCAAACCATCGGCGGCGGCGCGGTCTCCGCGGGAACCCACTGGATGGGCACTTTCCGCGGCAGGCTCGGCTATGCGGTCACCGACACGCTTCTGGCCTATGGCACGGGCGGTCTCGCCTATGGCGACGTCTACGCGTCCGCCTCGCACGTCAATACATCCAGCATCCAGCGCCAAAATGATTTGGGCGTGTTCGCGTGGAATTACGCCAATCCCGCCGCGTTTGGCGGCGGCGCCTATTCGGGTTTCATGACCGGCTGGTCGGCGGGCGGCGGCGCCGAGTGGATGTTCGCCGATAATTGGAGCGCCAGGGCGGAAGGCCTCTATTATAATCTTGGCAGCGTCGATCTCATGTCGTCGCCACTTGTGACCACCTGTTCGAGTCAGGCGACGAACACCCCTGGCGGCGCTTGCGCCCGCAGCGCGTCAAGCGCCGACCGCATCGCGCCGGGGGGCCTCCTCTGGGCCAATATTCCGGTGACGAAGGTCGTATTCGACGGCGTCGTCGTTCGCGCCGGGGTCAATTATCATTTCAATTGGGGCGCCGACCTTCTCAATTCGGCGCTCTGACTCCGACGGCCCAACGCCGGAGTCACAACCTATCGGCTTTGGCGTCGGCGCCAACGAAGGCGGGGTCCGACGCGAGATTTTCCTCCCGCCAGCGCAGCGCTTGCGCGACCGCTGAGTGATTCATTTTTTCTCCAGTGAACGCGATCAGCAGCGTGTTTGCCGCGATTTTTAGATCGAGCCAAAAGGACGCGTGCAAAATATACCAGACGTCCAGCGCGTCTTTCTCTCTCGCCGTGACGGTCCTGCCGCCATTCAGCTGCGCCCAGCCGGTAATGCCCGGGCGCACGAGCAGCCGAATGCGCGGATCGGCGGGTTGATCTTGCGGCAGCAACGGCCTTGGCCCGATCAGCGACATATCCCCGACCAGAACGTTGAGCAGCTGAGGGATTTCGTCCAGACGCGCCGCGCGCATCATGCGGCCGATTTTCGAGAGTCGCTGACTGTCAGTAATTCTGTCGCCATTCTTGTCGAATGGCGCCGGATAGGTGCGAAATTTGTATAGGAGAAATTTACTTCCGTTTCGTCCGACCCTCTGTTGCCAGAAAATCACCGGCGCTCCAACGTCGAGCAGCGCCAAATAGGCAGCGATCAATGTCAGCGGCAAGAGCGCGATGAGCAGGATGATCGACACGAAAATGTCGATCGCGCGCTTGAACTTGAAATACTCGCCAACTTTGATCGAGGGGAGCGCGCCGTCATTCGACCGCTGAGCTGGCGCACGATCGGAAGGCGACAAATTCAGCGCCTGAGATATTTTAATAAACTTCATGCCGCGACGATCACAATAGTCCGTCGCCGCCTCGATGACCTCATCTGGAATGCCGGTCGCCTCATCCGAAAGCCAAATCTCATCGATATCGACGCCATGAACGGCGTATTCTTCCAGAACGCTTTCCAAATCCTGAAGCAGCCCGACGATTTTGACGCCGCAGATGCTTCGTCCGATGAACGTCGGACGCGTGTCGACGGCCGCAATGACCTGGAACGTTCGCGGCCGTTGATGATCCAGCAATTTGATTGTGAGCGACGCGAAGCGGTCGGCGCCAATAATGATGAGTCGACGCGGGTTGTATGGCGCCGCGGCGGTCTCCGCCGATCGACGCTGTTCTCTCCATGCCTTCTGATGAATGAGCGTTGCGACCGCGCGATCGACCATCAGGCCGCCGGCAAACGCCAGCCCATAAATCAACGGCGTCGATCGAGGGACGCCGTCGAGGCGCGTGAATATGAAGAGAATGACGCTGCTCGACGCGACAGCCAGCGCGACGGCGCCGCAGACCGATAGCGCGTCTTGAACGGAAACCAGATGGTTCAATCCATCGCTGACCCGAAAGGCGAGCAAAGCGGGAATCGCGCAAAGAATCGCGACCAAGACATAAAGATATGTCGCCGGAATCTTTTGCGGGAAGTCGGCAGGATCGAGAAGACCTGGGTCGCGCAATGCGAGGGCGATCACCGGCGCCGCCGCCGCCCAAAACAAATCCGTAGCAGCCAATCTCGCTCGAAAATGCGACTTTGAGGTTGGCAAATGATGACGCGCCACGGCGCTAGCCCCCGCCTAAATCGTCTCGAACCGCTTCAAGGCGCCGAACAGGCATTGCGCCGCCATGCGCCGCGTTTCGAGATGGCGCGTTCGACTCCCGAGCTACGATTTCAAGCACCCATAAATTGAACGCGAGCCGGAAAGGTCTGATCAAATGATAGAGCCTCCAGAGCGGTTGCGGCGAAGGAATCGCATTATAGTCGCTCACCGTCCTCGTGGCGGCGCGGAGCCTCCGGGATCTATGTCCCCCATTAAGCTCACAGCAAATCAAGCGCTTTGCGTCTCCGCTTCCGCCCTATTCGCCATATGCCGAAGATACCATTGGTAGGTCGACGCTAGACCTTCTTCGAGCGCAATTTTCGGCTTCCATCCCAGCGCGCGAATCCGGCTTGAGTCCATAATCTTGCGCGGCGTTCCGTCCGGCTTGCTGGCGTCGAAGACGAGGCTCCCCTCATATCCGACGACGCGGGCGATGGTTTCAGCGATGTCGCGAATCGTATGGTCCATGCCGGGGCCGCAATTGATATGGTCATATTCGTCATATGAGTCGAGGCAACACACGACGCCCCTGGCGAGGTCGTCGACATGCATGAATTCGCGCAATGGCGCGCCTGTGCCCCACACGACGACTTCCGGCGCGCGGCTAAGCTTCGCTTCGTGAAATTTGCGCATGAGCGCCGGCAGGACATGGGCGCTCTGCAAATCGAAATTGTCGTTTGGACCGTAGAGATTGCACGGCATTACCGAAATATAGCGCCGGCCATGTTGGCGTCTGTATGCTTGGCAGGTCATGACGCCGGCGATCTTGGCGATCGCATACCATTCGTTGGTAGGCTCCAATGGGCCGGTCATCAGCGATGATTCGACGATCGGCTGCGCCGCGAATTTTGGATAAATGCAGGAGGAGCCGAGAAAAACCAGGCGGTCGACGCCGGCCTTATGCGCGCCATGGATGACATTGGTCTGAATCGTCAGATTGTCGTAGATGAAGTCGGCTGGATAAGAGCTGTTGGCGAGGATGCCGCCAACCTTGGCCGCCGCAAAAATGATCGCCGTGGGCCGATTTGCGCGCAGCCAGGTTTCAAGCTCACTCTGACGCCTTAAATCGAGAGTCGAACGATCGACGGCAAGCACGTTGCGACCCTGCGATTCCAGCAGGCGCGTAATCGCCGAACCAACCATGCCGCGATGGCCGGCGACCCAGATGCGTTCTTCCATCGATGCAAACTCCCTTATGCCGTTTGCGCAGCTATGCCTCTGCACGGACATCTGTCTCTTTCGACTCGCGTTCAACCCTCCGCAAAAGCGACTCCCAGCGTTCGAACGCGATCTTTCTGCAGAATGATCGATCGATCAACGCGCGCGCATTGCGTCCCATCTCCTCAAGACGAACGCGGTCATGCTTAAACTCGCGGATCACCCGGGCGAGCGCGCGGCCATCGCCCGGCGCGACGACCGCGCCGCATTGAGTTCGCCTGACCAGTTCGGCGATTTCTCCGGCAGGATCAGTCACGGCGATGGTTGGGCGTCCTGCAGCCGCGACGCCATAAAATTTGCTAGGCACGATCAAGCCTTCCATCGCAGGCAAGAGCGAGATCCAATGCGCGTCGGGAACGCTCAACGACTGCGCCAAGGCGCTCGCCGGCTGGTAGGGCCGAAACTGAAACATCGCCGCAAGGCCTTTGCGCTCGACCTCGGCGTGCAATGCTTGCGTCAAATGCCCGCCGCCAATAAACAAGAAGACAATGTCCTGCTCCATACGCAGATATTCCGCCGCATCGAGCACGGTTGCATATTCATGCGCTCTACCGAGATTGCCGGAATAGCCGATAATGAATTTGTCATCGAGTCCCCAGGCGGAGCGGAGCGGATTGTCGCTTGGGGGAGTCGGCCTGATCGACTCGTCATCACACCAGTTTGCGATGATCTCGATTTGCCCGGCGCTGACGCCGACCGTTTCGAGACGCCGCCGCATGCGCTCTCCGAGCACCACGTTGCGATGCGCCGCCTTAAGGCTGGCGTTTCGGGCGGCGCGAATCAGCGGCGCGATGGGCGCCAGCATGCGCATCCCGAGCGCAAGCGCCAATTCAGGATAGAGGTCTTGCAACCAGTTGACGAACGCAAGCTTTTTCAGTCGCGCCACTGGCGCAAGAGCGATCGACAATAGCGGCGGATCGGTCTTGACGATCAATCGATCTCCGGGTTCCGCAAGCCGCCAGGCGGCGGCCGCGAAGCTTCCATACATGGCGAGATAGTCGATCGCCCTGCCGGCAAGCGAACCCCGACCAAATCGCGGCTTGTAGACGCGATGAATGTCGACGCCGTCCTTGAATTCGAACGCCGGCAGATCGGACCGGGCGTCGTCATAGAGTCCGCGACTGGCGATCACGCTGACCGGCGCTCCTTTGCTCGCGAGATGAAAGGCGAGATCGGACAAAATTTGGCTCGTCGCGGAATGATCTGGAAAGAAAAAGCGATTGACGAAGATGAGCCGTGGACCGGTCATCGCGCGACTCTGCGGATCCTTACTCACAGACCTGCATCCGCGCGTTTCGCGAGCGTATGTCAACTGCGGATATCCAACAGACGAAGTTTGAATTTAGCTTGATCTATTTGCCCCTGTTGGCCGTCGAATGGCCCCAAGCAAATACGCCGATCCGCAACTATAGCCATTGGCGCCGGCAGCCGGCAAGCGTCGTTAAATAACCGAATAAGCTACGCATCTTATGCGACGCGCTCGGTCACTGGACAAATGTGCGTTCGCATGGCCTATTCGCGGCGCGTCTTCATTCGTCGCGATAGGATGGCCATGCATAAACGGATTCTCGTGACAGGCGGCGCCGGATTTCTCGGCTCGCATTTATGCGAAAGGCTTATCGAACGCCGGCACGACGTTCTGTGCGTCGACAATTTTTTCACCGGCGCGCGACGCAACATTGGGCATCTTCTCGATCATCGCAATTTCGAACTGCTGCGCCACGACGTGACCTTTCCGCTCTATGTGGAGGTTGACGAAATCTATAATCTCGCCTGTCCGGCGTCGCCCATTCATTATCAGTTCGATCCAGTTCAAACGACCAAGACCAGCGTGATGGGCGTGATCAACATGCTTGGCCTCGCCAAGCGCGTGAAGGCGAAGATGCTGCAAGCATCGACCTCCGAAGTCTATGGCAATCCAACCGTTCACCCGCAGCCGGAAGAATATTGGGGCAGCGTCAATCCGATCGGATTTCGCTCCTGCTATGACGAAGGCAAGCGTTGCGCCGAGACGCTCGTGTTCGACTATATCCGCCAGCACAAAATGGCGGCGAAGGTCGTGCGCATTTTCAATACCTACGGCCCCCGCATGCATCCCAATGACGGGCGCGTCGTGTCCAACTTCGTGATGCAGGCGCTCACCGGCAAGGACATCACGCTCTATGGCGATGGCGGCCAGACCCGTTCATTCTGCTATGTCGACGATCTCGTCGAGGCGATGATACGGATGATGGCGACGGATCGAGAGACGACCGGTCCGATCAATATCGGTAATCCGAGCGAGTTTACGATCAGGGAACTCGGCGAACTCATCGTGGAGTTGACCAACTCCAAGTCGAAGCTCGTGTTTATGCCGCTCCCTGCCGACGATCCCAAGCAGCGTCGGCCAGACATCGCCAAGGCGAAGGCTTTGTTGGGATGGGAGCCTTCCGTGGCGCTCAGAGACGGACTGATGAAAACAATCGACTATTTTGACGAATTATTGCGTAGCGGGGACGGCCCGCATGAAATCGGCGCCAAGCGCCTCCTCTAGGCGTTCACGACTATCGGCCTTCAAGCAAGGCGCCGGCGTCTGATCCGCAGCGCGCGATCATCGCGTTCCCGAGGACAAGAACGTCCATATTGGTTCTCAGGAAACAGTCCAGCGCCTCTCCCGGCCTGCACACGACAGGTTCGTTTTCGTTGAACGACGTGTTCAGGACCATGGGCACGCCCGTGAGGTCTAAGAACGCAGAGATCAGCGCATGGTAGCGCGGATTGGCCGCCTGTTTCACCGTCTGCAGGCGGCCGGAGCCGTCGACATGTGTGACGGCGGGAACGATCGGCCGCTTCGCTTCGCGGATCTGAAACGCCTGCATCATGAACGGAACATCGTCGTCGTCTTCGAACCAGTCCGAAACCGCTTCCTGGAGCACGGACGGCGCGAAAGGACGAAACGACTCGCGCCGTTTGATTTTGGCGTTAAGAATTTCCTTCATGTCGGCGCGACGCGGATCGCCAATGATCGAACGATTGCCGAGCGCGCGAGGCCCCCATTCCATGCGTCCCTGAAACCAGCCGACAACCTTGCCATCGGCGACCGCTTGCGCGGTTCGGCTGCAAAGCTCCTGCTCGTCTCCGATTTCCACGACAGCGCAATCGGCTGACGCAATGCGCGCCGACTGCTCGGTCAGGAGACGTTCAATGTCGTCCGCTCCGAACTGCGGCCCCCAATAGGCGTGATCCATCACGAACGCGCGCCTGCCGCCGCTCTTGTGCCAGACGGCGAAGGCCGCGCCGATTGCGCCGCCGGCGTCGCCAGCCGCCGCTTGCACATAGACCTTCTTGAACGGCGTCATCCGGCGGATCTTGCCGTTGGCGACGCAATTCATCGCGCAGCCGCCGGCAAGAGCGATGTTAGCAATCTTGTGTCGGGCGTGCAGCACATTGAGCAGATTGAAGAAGGCTTCCTCGTACATCGCCTGGGCGGAGCGCGCGATGTCGCGGTGACGATTTTCGAGCCGCTCGGTTGGTCTGCGTCGAGGCCCTAGCAGCGCCTCGAGCGCCGGCGTGAACAGGTCCGCGAATTCCGGCGCGCCGCCTTGCCATTCATAGGCGATCTTTTCCTTCTGATGCCGGAAATAGCGCAGATCGAGTTCATACGAACCATCGCTCTTCAGCAAGACGATCTCGCGCATCTGCGGCAAATATCGCGGCGCGCCATAAGGCGCGAGCCCCATAATTTTGTATTCGTCGCCGTATTGCGGAAAGCCGAGATATTGCGTGATCGCCTGATAAAATATGCCGAGCGAATGCGGAAACAGACTTCTGCCTTCGATGTCGATGCGTTGCCCGCTACCGACGCCCCAAGCGCCGCTGGCAAAATCGCCAAAGCCATCGACTGAAACGACGACCGCCTCCTCGAACGGCGACACGTGAAAGGCGGATGACAGATGCGCCAGATGGTGCTCGACGTGGTGAAGCTCGGCCCGCGGCGCAGCGCCCGGAAAGGCTTGCGCGAGGAACTCGGACGAGCGCGCGCGGGTGCCGCGAGTCTTGAGCTTTTCCATCAACAAGCCAAGGCCCGGGCGGGCTTTGAGGAGGTAAGCGAGCTTTGCGGAGAAGTTGGCGCCGCCGTCTTGATTGATCGCAATGTGATCGACATCCGACAAAGACGCCTGAGCTTGGGACAGGCAATAGCGAATCGCCTCTGAAGGAAAGCCCGCCCAATGCTTGACCCGACGGAAGCGCTCTTCCTCGGCCGCAGCGACAAGTTGGCCATCGCGCAGGAGGGCCGCAGACGCGTCGCCATGAAAGGCGTTGAGGCCAATGATGATCATCTCGCGCTTTCACGATATTTCCCGATGGCGGCCATCGACGATCGCAATTGGATGATCAACGATGGCGATCGGGTTGTTCGAGATAGTTCCGCACATAGCGGCGCAGACCTTCCTCGAGCGACGTCGTCTGCTTCGCGAAGCCGGCCGCGCGCAAGCGCTCCAATGAGGCGCAAGTGTAATATTGATATTTGCCGGCGAGGTTCTCGGGCAGGTCGATGTATTCGATCTGCGGGGCGAGGCCGAGCTCGCCGAATATGATCTCCGCCGTGTCGCAGAATGAACGGGCGACGCCCGAGCCGACGTTATACACGCCCGATTGCGACAGTTTCGGATCGAGCGCCCACAGCGTCGCGTCGACGCAATCGCCGACCCAGACGAAATCGCGCAATTGCGCGCCGTCAGCATAATTCGAATTATCGGACTTGAACAAACGCGCCTTTCCTTGCGCGCGGATCTGTTCGTGCAACTTCGCCGCTACGCTGCGCTGGTTGCCCTTGTGACATTCATTCGGGCCGTAGACATTGAAGAACTTGAGGCCCGCCCAATGCGGCGGCGCCGGCTCGCCGCCCTGCGTGCTGCGCAGCGCAAAGCGGTCGAAGACATGCTTGCTCCAGGCATAGGCGTTGAGCGGACGCAGACTCCCCAGATATTGCTCGTCGAAACGGTCATCGAAACCGAAGGCGCCGTCGCCATAGGTCGCGGCCGAAGAGGCGTAGACGAGCGGAATGCCCTGCGTCGCGCAAAAGCGCCACAGATCGACCGACGGCCGGATATTGTTGGCGACGATCGCGTCGACATCGCTTTCGGTCGTCGTCGAGATCGCGCCCATATGCGCGATCCCCTCGATAGTCGACTTATTGGCTTCGACGAAGGAGATGCAATCCTCGGGCTTCACGAGATCGACGAGGCGCCGTTTGGCGATGTTGCGCCACTTGAAATCATTCGCGCCCAACGCGTCGACGATGGCGATCGCCTTGCCGGCGTCGTCGAGAGCGGCTGCGACGTTCGAACCGATGAAGCCGGCGCCTCCGGTGATTACATGCATGCCGGCGCGCTCACACTGTCGGACCAAGCATGCTCATCGCGCGCCACCTTCAGAACCTCCCGCGCGCCGCTCATGAGGCGCTTTCCTTGGCGCCGCGCGCGATGATCGAACTCGTGCTGTGTCCGGCCTCGAGCGGCACGAGGAGAACCTTGCCGCCATAAGCCTGCACGATATCCGCGCCGACGACGGTCTCGATCGTATAATCCGCGCCCTTGATCAACACGTCCGGCTTCAAGAGCTCGATCAGTTCGAGCGGCGTGTCTTCCTCGAACAGGGTGACGAGGTCGACGCTGGCGATCGACGCCATGACCCGCGCCCGCGCCGTTTCGTTCTGCACCGGCCGCGTCGGCCCCTTGAGGCGACGCGCCGAGGCGTCGCTGTTCAACGCCACCAGAAGGCGGTCGCAACCGGCGCGCGATCGCTTCAGAAGTTCGACGTGGCCGGGATGCAGAAGATCGAAGCAGCCGTTGGTGAAGCCGACTTTGAGCCCTTGGCGCTTCCAGTCGCAAACGATCGCGAGCGCTGCGCGGCGCTCGACGATCTTGGGGTCACCCTGCGCCGAGCCGAACAGCGCAGCGGCGAGTTCCATTGCGCGGACGACGCCGGTGCCGCGCTTGCCGACTGCGATGCCGGCCGCCGCATTGGCGACGCGCGCTCCGCTGGTCACATCAAGCCCGGCCGCGAGCGAAAGCGCGAGCGCCGCGACGACCGTGTCGCCTGCGCCCGACACGTCGAAGACCTCGCGCGCAACCGCCGGAACGCTGATCGCGGCGCCTGCCGCGGCGCTGTCGAAAATCGTCATTCCCTGGGCGCCGCGCGTCATGACGACGGAATCGACGCCAGCCAGTTCGCAAATCCTGCGCGCCGCCGTCTGGGCGCTCTCGTCGGTCCGGCAGTCGAGATGCGTGATCGCCTCGGCTTCCGAGCGGTTCGGAGTCAGCGCGGTGGCGCCTGCGTAGCGCTTTACGTCGAGCGATTTCGGATCGACGACGACGGGAATCGTGCGGGCGCCGGCGAGCGCTATGATTCGGCCGATCACGGCGGGCGTGAGAATCCCCTTCGCGTAGTCGGAAAGGACGACCGCGTCGATCGTCGCGAGCGCCGTCTCGAAACTGCCGACTATGTCGTCGGACTCAGCCTCGGTTAAATCCTGCTTCCTTTCGACGTCGAGCCGCATGATTTGCTGGCCATCCGAGACGAAACGAGTCTTGACCGTTGTGGGGACGCCCGGGCGGCGCAGGAAATAGGCTTCGATGCCTTCCTCCGCAATCAGAGAGCCGGCGATCAGCTCTGCGGATTTATCTTCGCCCAGCGCCCCGATGAGGGTGACCCTTCCACCCAGCGCCGCAATGTTTCGTGCGACATTGCCCGCACCGCCGAGCATGACCGTTTCCGACTGAAACTGGAGAACGGGGACGGGCGCTTCGGGTGAAACGCGCTCGACCTGGCCATAGACAAAGCGATCGAGCATGACGTCGCCGAGCACGCATACATGCTTGCCGAGCCAGTTTTCTGTCGCCACTTTCAGATTGCCGGATCGCATGCTTTCCAAGCGCCTTGTCCTGCCTGCGCGCCCGACGCGCCCGTAACGTCGCGCATCTCCGCCTTCAGCCCTCGCGCGGCTTGTCCGTCGGCGACGCGCGCGTGGCGCCAGACGCGGCGCCAAGCCCGGCGCCTTGGCGCTGAAGGCGTCGGTCGACGATTTCAAGCGCGATCATCGTCTCGGCGAGCGTCCGCTGCAACACATAAAACCAGCCCGGCCAGCCGTCGAGAATACAGCGCTTCCAGATCAGCGCATACAAGAACATAAGAATTGGCGCCGCCCAGCCGGTAAGCCTGAGGCGGTCAGTGAGCCGCATGTTTCCGCGCTGCATGTCGAGTAGGTGCAGCGCCTCCAGCCGCGCATAACGCTGCTGGGACTGCAGCCACCGGCAAAGTGGTTTGCGGTCGTCATGGTCGATCCGCTTCTTGAGCTCCGCGATCACGCCATTGACGACAAGCCGCTGCGTATGACCTTCCTGGACATAGCGCGCGCGGTCACGGCGAAAGAGGACCATGACAGGCGGATAGAGGGCGCCCGACAATGGCCGCCCGTTAATGCAATAGCGAAAATTCGCGCGATAGGCGGATATTTGGTCGGATGGCGCCAGTCGCGATATCTCATCGACGAGTTCGGCAGGCAAAAGATAGTCGGCGTCAAGCGCCAGCGCCCACGGGCGCGTCAGCCCGCACTGGGTAAGGCCCCAGCTCCATTGTTTGGCGTGCTCATCGAACGGCCGAGCGACGAGCCGCGCGTTGGCGAAGCCCTCGACGATCGAGGGCGTTGCATCGGCGCTGCCGCTGTCGAGCACGACGATCTCCGGGAACGCGCGCAACGCGCCAAGCGTTCGGCCGATATTAGGCGCCTCATCATAGGTTAGAATCAGCACGCCGATCTGATCGAGAAAATTCACGCCGGCCGCTCCCGGCTGGATTGGACCAGAGAAGCATAGAGCGCGATCAGTCGCTGGGCCATGACCTCTGTCGCAAATTCCTGTTGCGCAAAAGCGGCCGCCCGTCGCCCGATGCGCTCACGCGCCGCCTCGTCATCGAGCAATTGCGCAATCGCTTCAGCAAGAGCGTGTGGTTCAGGCGCCGTCACATGGCAAGCGCCGGCCGCGCCCGCTTCATTGGCGATGCCGACGCCGTCAGCAAGGATGCATGGCAGTCCCGCGAGCATCGCCTCAACCGCAGCGATGCCAAAGTTCTCCGAATAGGACGGCAAGACGAATAGATCGGCCGCCGCGAGGACTGCGGCTTTGGCGTCTCCTTCGACATGGCCGAGCCATTCGACGCGGCGCTCGATCGACAGCGCGGCCGCGCGCGCTTTGAGCGTTTTGACATATTCGGCCGGTCCATCGCCCGCGATATTCAGCGTCACGTCCTGGCGCTGGCGCGCAACACTTGCAAAGGCGCTGAGCAAGGCTTCGATATTTTTCTTGGGGTCGATGCGCGACAGATAAAGCAAAGTCAGGCGAGGGCCGCCATCTGAAGCGGTTTTCTTTACTTTCTGCGCCACACCCCCGGCGAGTGATCGCTCGACCCCGAGAGGAATCACCCCACCGTTGAAGCTCAACCCCAACGCCTGTGCTTCGTCGAGTTCGGATTGGCTCGTGCAATGCACATAGGCCGCGCCATGCAGTATCGGCCCCTCGATCACCCTCAGAGAGATGCGCTTGAGCCAAGGACGCCGCTGCGTCACCCCATAGACCGACAGCGCGCCGAGCGGGCGGATGACATAGGGAATGCGTCTTAGCCGCGCAATGACGCCGGCGGCGATGCTGGCGAAGGAGAATATCGCGTGGACGTGGATCACGTCGAAACTCTGTGCATTGCGCCACAGCCAGGGCGCGAACCCAGGCGCAATTTTGTAAAAATCGACCCGCTTGCGAAAATAGATTCGCTTCGCTCCATTAGCCTCGGCAGCACGATCATCGCGGCGCAATCGCCGGCCGGGACCGTCATCATCGGTCGTCGCCGTGGTCACATTCACACCCGCCGCCGTGAGCGCCCGCTCCATTGTGGCGATGGCCCGGCTTGGTCCGCCATGCGCGGCCGAGATCGACGGGATGACATGGAGGATATTCAACGGCCGCGGACGCCGGCTCTCGCCGATGCTCTCGACGCGGAGATCGACGAAGACAGCCGCCGGCAGACGAGCTTGACCCTCTTGGTGTCGCGCTTGGACGGCGTCATCATCGTTTACATCGGACGTCAACGCCTGAAACGCTCCGACTCGACATGCACGCCCATTAAGACAGACTTCTGCGCCGTCAAGCCTGGCGCCTCCGGCGCGCGCAGCGAAATTTTGCGGGCCAGGGCGTGCGACGGAGCCTCAATAAGCACAAAGACGAGGTAAGAAATCCCGAGAATCAGCGCCATCGTCAGCGTCCACGCGACCACAGAAGCATTGGCGTCAAGCCCATTGTGAACGACGAATGAAATGACCAGCGGGTGCATTAGATAAAGCGAATAGCTCCAGGCTCCAAACCAGATGAGAAATGGACGAGGCGTCGCCGCATTCGCTAGTTCCGCCTTGAGCCACAGAAATGCGAAAACGCCCAAGATGAGACCGGATGCCGTCTGATGCAGACCGCCATGAAAATGCATGAGCAGCGCCAGCCACATCACACCCCATGCCCCGGCGCGCCACCAACCGACGCCGACGCCAAAATTGCTACTCATGGCTAGCGGGGTCCGCGCGCTTTTCGCCCGTTCCGCCAGCATGGCTCCAAGAAGCCAAACGGGAAGCAAGACGATTGATGCGCCGACCACGCCGAGATCGCTCCAGTCAACGGCCGGGAAGGTCAAGGCGATCACGGCAATGGCGGACAGCCCTGAACCCGCCACCAGCGACCTTATGCCGACATAGCGCAGAGCCAACAGCAGCAATGGATAAAGCGCATAGTAGATTTCCTCGCATAAGACGCTCCAGAGCGTCGATCTCCATAGTACTGAGTTTTTGCCCAGCACGACCACGTGCGGCTGCATCAAATGGAGGATCGCGACGACCGCTATGATCGGCACGCCGATGCGGAGGTATCTGCGAAGATAGAAGCGTAGAACCGGCAATTTTTCGCCCGTGCATGCAAACGGGTAGTGGATGCAAAAGCCGGAGATCACGAAAAAAGCGATGACGGCCGGGGGAGCGAACGCCAATGTGCGCCAGAGCCGCGCCATGCCGCTCAAGAACTGATCGCTCTGTTCGATTGCGCCGAACACCGGCGGCATCCCGAGATGCCCGAGGACAACGACGAATGCGAGAACGCCGCGCAGCGCGTCAAGAATGAGAAAACGTTCCGGCGCACTCACGACACGAGCCTGATCCCGCAACTTGCTGCGCTCTCCCTAGCGTGTCTTCGCGACGCGAAGTCGGCGCGCGTGGTAATCCTCGATGACTGCGCCGCCGTTCCCGAGCCATCGGTCTAGGATCGCTCCGCCGAAGCGAAGCGCAAAGGCGAGCACCAGCAACGCCCAGATCAACCCGCCTAACTGCTTGTCAATGTTCGCGGCGAATGCAAGGGCGTTGAACAGGCAAGCGACGGCAATAGCCTCGCGGATGAGCGGCGGCGCCGGTCTCGTGAGAAAATAGGCATAGACGGCGCCTAAGGCCGCGCCGAGCAGGATCATCGGCGCCAGCAGGCCGGGAAAACCAAAATCGATATGGGCCTGCGCGATATAACCTAGACCGATCGACGTATCGTCCATGATCGACCAGCCGAGCGCCTGCGCCGTCTGCGCCGAATCGTCGAGGACCGCCTTGTCGGGGAAAAACGCGCGCGGCGTGACGATATGCAGAAGCGCGCGGTAGTAGATGCCCTGCAGGCTTTCCGTATTGGCGTTGATGATCATCGCGTAAAACTTATTGTAGCCAATACGATCCAGAAGGTCGACGGTCGCCGCGCCAAGATCGATTTCGTCGCCGAAATATTTGTCGGCGAGCCACGTGAGAGACGTCCACACGTCGCTGCCGACAATATTGCGACGAAACTCTTTCTTGACCGCGGTCCATCCCAGCGAGAGGTAGAGCATCGCCGCGACGCCGGCGATCGCGACGCTGACCTGCTGGACGCTAAAGCGACGCGACGTCGTCAAGAGCGCGATCATGACGACGAAGAAACCCTCCTTGTAGGAGGCCCAGCCTCCGATGCTGCCGGTCAGGATCTCGACGACGATGACGAGCATAAGCAGATAAGTGTCGCGGCCGGTCGCAAAGACTCTTGCAGCGAGCAGATAGATCAAGGCGAATTTTATCAGGCCAAAAGCGTAGATGGGCTGCGAGAGCCCGGGCATGACTTGGCCGATCACGCCGACCACGACCGAAATGGGCAAGAATGCGAGATAGGCCAGCGCGATGCGCTTCACCGAATAAGAGGCGTTCGCGGCCTGGTCCTGCACGGCGTCGCGGCGATATCCGAAGATTTTGCGGCCGAGCAAAAGACCGCATCGCATGCCGATCGCCAGGAACGCGATCGCACATGAACTGCGGACGATGGCGTCGGGCAGATTGGCGACGACGCCAACGGCCGCCCAACCGTTGTTGTTCAATTCGATCTGGGCGATATCCGCCCAAACCGTCAGCATGTTGATCGCGATCAACCACACCAGGACCGGAGGCGCCCTATGCCACCCAAGGGCCACAAGCGCGGCGACGAAAGCGATGATCGATGTCGCCCACAGCTCCGGCGTGGAGGATGGCAGCACGGTCAGATAGAGCGCGATGGCCAGCAGCAGGCAAAAGGCGGGCTCGGAGAGAATGCGCCTCATGCCGGCGCCTTCGATGCGCAGGTCATTCTAAACTGGCCAGCAGTCGCGAAAAATCGTTGATGAAGCGCTCATGATTAAAGTGCCGCGTCGCGCGCTCGCGCGCCGCCGCGCCCATCCGGCGACACAACTCCGGACTTGCCAACAGCCGGTCGAGCCGATCGGCGAGCTGAATTGGCGAGCGCGCATCGACAAGAAAGCCGGTTACGCCGTCGACGACGATTTCGGGGAGGCCGCCTTTGCACGTCGCGATGGCTGGCAGGCCGAAGAATGAGGCCTCAATCGCCGACGTCGGCAAAGGATCGTCTGCGCGGCTCGGCGTTACGCAGATGTCTAGGGCCTGATAAATTTTTGTTCTGTCGGTGATGTAGCCATGCCAAATGACGCGCTTCGCGATACCGGCGCTCTCCGTCCGCTCGATAAGACGGCGTGCGAACTCTCGGTCGGCGTCGCCGAAAATGTGAAGCCGAGCGTCTGGGTGCTTGTCGGCGATCCGAGCGAACGCTTCGAGCAGATCCTCATGCCCTTTCCATTCGCCGATCTGGCCGACGATGCCTATGTCACCGCCGGTCGTTGTACGACCGTCTGTGTTTAGTCCCAACGCCGGATCATTGAGGCCATTTCGAATGACGTGAATCTTCGCGTTCGGCACGCCGATCTGTCGCAGCGAACAGGCCACAGCGTCCGAGACGACGACAAAGCACTGCATGCGGCGTCCCAACCCACGGAACAGGCGTGCATACCGCGGCATGTCGGGTACGACTTCGTGTAACCAGAAGATGTCCCGCTCAGGCCGAAGGAACGGCCATAGCAGGAGCGCGTGGTGCCAATTGGTGTGGATGACGCGGCGTGGCTTCTCTCGCTTGAGAAAGGTTGCGTAATCGTAGAGAAGTTTCGGCCACCGAACGAATTGGTCCGCGGTCATCCTCATACAGTCCCAATTGAGCGCAGCCGAAATGAAGCCGAGCCGCATGCTATAAAACGGGATTGCATGGCTGGTGAGCCGTCGGCTGAAGTCTTTGTCCCCCCACAAGCTGGTCACATAGACGATCCTATCCCCCCTCGCGCGCAAACCGTCGCCGAGTTCCAGCGCCATAACCTCCTTGCCCGACACGATCCCAGCGCCACAGATGACAGCCGCGCGCACTGGACTGGGGCTAATGCGCAATCGGCTTCCTGCCGATGAATGTGAAATGCCTGCCGAAGGGCTTGGCCAATCGTTTCGCTAACGGACTATCGAAATGTTGCGTGCACAGGCGCGCGGGGTCCACCCGCGGAAGCAAGAGCCATTGGTAGTGTGAGGCTTCGGTCTGAGCAACAATCAAACCTGCCTTTCGCAAATAGCCGCTCACCATCCAGAACACGAAGAAATTCTCTCTTGGCTGCACGCCAGAGCCCGAGTTAAACGACTGGCCGCGAACCCAGCTCATAAGCCAAGCGAGCAGCATGCCGTTGAAATAGTTTTCGGTCGTCAGCAGGAAGCGACCGCCCGGCTTGAGCACGCGTGCAATTTCACGAGCCATCTGGGACGGGCTCGGCACGTGCTCCAAACACTCGCAGCTCACTATGATGTCAAAGCTGTCGTCGGCATAGGGCAAAGCCTGCGCGTCTCCCTGCATGAACGTAACGCCCGCCCGTTCCGCCATCGCTCTTTGCGTCGCCAAATTTATCGCGGCTTCCGAGAAGTCGAGGCCGGTAATCTCAAAATTTGGCTTTTGCTTAGACAGCCAGACGGCGAACTGTCCCCGTCCACACCCTACCTCAAGCAGGCGTCCTGTCGAAATTGGCCTTAAGCCACGGTACACAGATTCGTACCATGGATAGTCGAGCGGGCTCTTTGTTTCGGCGCAGACCATATGTTCATGCCATTCGTCATAGTCCGTCCGACTGCTGTCGTCGGATAGGATCTGCTTGTCGTTCACGCCATCCGCCTTCCGTCGTCAGCCAATGCCATCGAAAGCCGCGCATACGGTCTCTACGCTGCGTTCGAACGAGAACGCCGCCAGCGCCTCGGGCGCGACGCTTGCGCGTGGTTCACGGCGCGCCAGGACTTCAAGACGCTCAGCGAGGGCGTCGACGTCGCCGAATGGGAAAATCAGATTTGGGCTTATGACGCCGAGGTCCTCGGCGCAGCCGCAGCGATCGCTGATAATGCACGGCAGACCGCTCGCCATCGCCTCATTGACGACCAAGCCCCAGGTCTCTTTGAAGTCGGAAGGCAGCACGAGACAATCGGCCGCCACATAAGCCATGGAGATTTCCGTCTGATTGAGAAAGCCGGCGAAGGATGCGGGCGGTCGCTCATCGTTGAGGTGGCTCGTCTTGGCGCCGCCTTGATCAACATCGAAGACGACATTGCACGACCGGCGCAAGTCGTCGCCCAGCTCGCCCGAACCGACGAACAGTAAATGTATGTCAAACCCGTCCCTTCTCGCCTGTCTCGCCGCCGAGACGAGATCCTGTGGACGCTTCTTGGCGACGAGCTTGCCGCAGAACATCGCCACGAAAGCGTTCTCGCCGATCCCCCAACGGGCGCGGAGAGAAGCTCTCTGCGGGCGCAACGCCGCCGCTTGCGCAGCGAACCGGTCGTTGTCGACGGCGTAGGGCGCGTGGCCGAGGCGGCTGTCGGGAACGCCGAAGCGCTCATAGAGGCGCCTGTTGGCGGCGCCGATGCAGAGAAACCTGTCGACGCGCGCGAAAAGCTGGCCAAGCAGTAGGCGCTTGATCAGGGCCTTCCACCGGGGCGGCGTCGCCAGATCGTTGCTTTCGCCACGCAACCAGACCTCGCATCCCGCCCGTTTGGCCGCCCGCGCCGCCTGCCAATATCCCAGCGCCTGCCAGCCTTGAATCCACACAGCCTGCGCGCCCGCCGCCCGCAACATCGGCTCGAGCGGCTCGATCGAGCGACAGCGCATGAAGGTCGTTGGCGTCGCGCCGGGAGCGGCGTTCAGCAGACGGCGCCGATAGCCCGCCAGCAAATCGATGTCCCAGGCGAAAGTCTTGCCGAATTCGGCGTCGAGACTCGCGGCGACAGCGTGATGCGTGAGGTACCAGACCTCGAAAGGCACGCGGCCGTCCTTCGCCAGCGCCTGCCATAAGGGCGCCTGATATTGGACTGGGTGGGTGGCGATGATGATCAGCATCAGACGAATTCGTCGAGGACTTCCGCCCAGCGCTCGCCATAAGCCGTCCAACTCAGCCGATCACGCTCGGCGCGCGCCGCGCTTCGCATCGCGTCGAGCAGGTTCCGATCAGTGGCTGCCTGCAGCATCCGATCTCTCAAAATCGTGGCGTCTCCAGCAGGAACGAGGAATCCATTCGCGCCGTCGCGAACGATGTCTTCCGCTCCGGCTTCAATCGTGCTGATCACCGGCAGGCCGGACGCCAGCGCCTCGATCTGGACCTGCGCCAAGCCTTCAAAGAAGCTCGGAAACACAAATATGTCGGCTCGCCGCATCAATTCGGCGATCTCCGACCGGCTCCTACGTCCCAAGAACCGGACCGAGGCGGGCAAATCGACAGTTGCGGCTTCCGGCGCCACGCCAGGTCCGACCAACCACAATTCGGCAGCGTCGATTCGCATCTGACGCCAGGCTTCGAGGAGAATCGGGACGCCTTTGCGCGCCGAGATCGAACCCACGAAGAGAAACACGATCGGTCCGGTCCGCCTCGCCGCCTCTGCGGGGTGGAAGCAGCCGAGGTCCGTGCCAAACGGTATGACCCGAATTTTTGCCTCGGAAACGCCCTGCGCCGTCAGCGTTCGGCGCACGAAGGCGCTCGGGACCACGACGAGATCGGCAAGCTTGTACTCCTCTATTTCCTCGTCGATATGGGCGTCCGACTTGCGCGGCGCCGTAGCGTTCCACTCCGGAAAGCGATCGCGGAGGAAACGAAAGATCCGCTCCTTCTCGACCGGATGGCCAATGCTCTGGTCGAGAATGAATGCGCCGTTCAACTGCTTCACACGGCGCGCAAGCAGCCAGGATGACGTATCGTATCCGACGACAACGTTGGACGCTTTGATGTCTCGGTCGGGAATCGAGAGCTGAAACTGCTCATTGCGACGATGCAGCGCCGCCTCGCTGCGACCGCCTCCGAATCGACCATGTATGAGATGTCTTATCTCACTCCATGGATGAAGGCGAACCTTGGCGGCAGGCAGATCGCCGAGCCAGCGATTAGCCAATTGTCCACGCGCCCAAGCTGGCAAAACGGCGGCCAGTTTTCTCAAAGCGAAGTCGCTTGTTATCGCAACTCCCGTGTGGAAAGCGAACAGTCTGCCCCGCCGTTCCAGCTCTCGCGCCAGATGATAGGAATATTGGGTTCCAGGATGGGCGAGCAGAACCTGTCGCCGCCCTATGTCGATGTCATTAAACATTGCGATTTTCTTGACGGCTTCCTGCGAACTGACGGGCTCGGTCAAGGCTCGTTGCTACACCTTGATCCAACCGACTGAGGTGGTCGCGTCGCCCGACCGGCGCCAAAGTTCCGCTGGCGCTTTCTCAGGCCGCCTTCGCTCTGAATGCCCGCTTCGCCATGCGAGCGAGGCCCGCGCCATAGCGGTGAGCGTAGCTCAAATATAGCCTGCTCAGGAAAGGCACATTAATGAGATTGCGGTTGAGCAGTAGGACATCGCCATAGCTGCGCCAGCTCATTTTCAGCACGAGGAACCCGAGTCGCTCCATCCGAGCAATTACGCGGCGAATGGCTGGCCGGCTTGCGGGATCGAGGAAGTCGTGGAATTCAACTGTCAGCTGCGCAATACGCTGCAAAAGCTCATCCGCCGCGCCTTCGAGAACCGGCAGCTCTTCACCTTCGATGTCTAGCTTAACAAGATCAATAACGCCGGCGGGGTGAAGGGAGAGCGCGTCGGCGAGGGTAATGGCGTCCACATCCGCCAAAGTGTGGCGACCGTCCGCATAATGGAGGGATGAACATGTCGTGGAGTTGACGAAGAGGCGGATCGTGCCTCGCTTCGCAGCGACCGCCTTCTCGAACAGAGTGACGTTCGCTGGAAGATCAAGGCGGCCGCGCCAGGTCGGATCTGGCTCGAACGCGAAGACACGCCCGCAGCACGACGCAATTGCACATGAGAACCCGCCGTAATTTGCGCCGAAATCGAAAGCCACGCCATCCGTCCGGACAAGTTCTGGAATGAACGAGTGGCTCCAATAGGTCGCGACTTTCCACCATGGCGTCTTACTTTGCATGGCAAGAACTCCTTCAAATTTAGAAAAGTCTTCAACGAGAGCGAAAGCGACCTCTTGGGCGGAATTCCGTTGGGAACGACTGTGTCAGGTCGGGTTCATCAAGCGCGCCGGAACGCCCGCAATCACGCTTCCGGGCGCGAAGCTGCGGGTGACGACGGCCCCCGCGGCGATCACGCAGCCGTCGCCGAGCTCCACGTCCTTGAGGATGATCGCCTTTGCTCCGATCCAGCAGCGATCGCCGATCTTCACGCGTCCCTTGTTCATCGGCGCTTGGCTGGGCGTGACGCCGCGCCCGAATGTGTGATTGCTGTCGGTGATATAGACATCCGGACCGAACATATTGTCGTCGCCGATCTCGATCGAGCCGCAGGCGTCGATCATGAGATTGCGATTAAAATAATTGCGGCTGCCGATGCGAAGGCGGACGCCATCGTCGTCGGTATCTTCCGGCCACAGCCAGCAGCCTTGCGTAAAGGCGTTGTCGTCGCCGATCTCGATCTGCGCGAGACGCCGGCAGCGGCCGCCGCCCTCCATGCGATTGCGGCGGCCGAGGCGCATGCCGAGGGCGCGATAGAGGGCGAGCCGGAGTCGACTGGCCAGTCCGCGTGGAACGCGCAAGAGCATCGGCTCGACTCTCATGAGCGTTACTGTTGCCGCGACATTGCCGAATAGGCCCGAAGCGTGCTGAGTCGCACCGGATTTCGCCAGCGCCACACCAGGGGCAGCGATCCCGCAAGGAGCATCAACCCTGACAGGCATGGCTTCATCAGACCGGCCCGCCATGAGAACGAAAGGTGCCGGATCAGCTTGATCGGGACGATGGCTGGCAGCAGCGCCAGCGGCGTGCGACGAATGGCCATGGCAAGATCGTTGCAAACTCCGGAGCGGTGCTGGCTAGCGATATCGCGAGCGACCATGGTCTTGTCATGCCACACATGAACGCCAGGAAGCAGAATGATCTTCCTGCCAGCATCGATGAGACGCAGACAAAGGTCCTTTTCTTCTCCGCCATATCCGCCGGGCGTCGGCGCATAGTCTCCGACCGCGCGGATCGCGGACAAGCGCAGCATATGCCCGCAGCCGATGAACGTTGCGGCCGGCTGCGCCGGACCGCGCGACCGCGCCTGCGTTCGGTCCGGCGAGAGAATGTCGAAAGCGATGGCCGCCAGAGATGGATCCCGGTCGAAATGCGCAAGCGCGATGTCCAGCTCGTCGCCTTGCAGGAACCATGAATCATCATCGAGGCTGACGAAATAGTCGAAGCCTTCGCGTCCCATGAACTGATTGCGCGCCGACATATAGCCTTGCGGCGCAACGCGAAACGTCCAGTCAACTTGAGGGAAAGCGTCCTGCAGGCGCGCCGTGTCGTCGGTGGAGGCGTCGTCGATCACCGCGACTTCGACGCCGCCTGCTGATTGCGACAAGGCCGACGTCAGCGCTTTCGGAAGAATCTTCGCGCGATTGCGCGTTACGATCCCAATGAGAATGCGAGCGGCCACGCCCTGTCCGTTCTTCGCTTCCGTTTCGCTCATCAGTTTTGGGCGGATGGCGAGCGCTGGCGCCAGTTCCAGGCCGTCCGCACAATATCGTCGATGTCGGTGACATGCGGCGTCCAGCCTAGCGCCTGCCGCGCCGCGCTGGCGTCGGCGATCAGGGCCGCCGGATCGCCCGGCCGACGCGCGCCCCAGCGCACAGGAATTTCGCGCCCTGTGACGCGAGCGGCGGAATCGATGATCTGCCGCACCGAGAACCCGTGACCGACGCCCAGATTGAACGCCGTCGACGGCGATCCCGCCTCGATCGCCTGAAGCGCCTTTACATGCGCGTCCGCGAGGTCCGAGACATGGATGTAGTCGCGAATGCACGTTCCGTCATGGGTGTCGTAATCGGTTCCGAAAACCGTCACCTGTGGGCGATGACCGGACGCGGCGTCGAGCACAAGCGGGATGATATGCGTTTCCGGCGCATGCGCTTCGCCGATTTCACTGTCGTGATCGGCGCCGGCGGCGTTGAAATATCTCAGCGCGATCGAGCGCATCCCATGCGCCATCTCGAAGTCAGCGAGAATGCGTTCGACCATCAGTTTGGATGCGCCATAGGGATTGATCGGACGCTGCGGCGCGTCTTCACGCAGCGGCAGTTCGTTCGGATGCCCATAGGTCGCGCAGCTGCTCGAAAACACGAACCGGTCGATCCCCGCGTCTCGCGCCGCTTCGATCAGCGTCAGCGAACCTGCAACGTTGTTGCGATAGTATTTGCCCGGATCGGACATTGATTCGCCGACATAGGCATAGGCGGCGAAATGCAGGATGGCGCGCGGGCGATGCGCGCGGATGACGTCATCGAGACGGGCGCGATCCGCGATATCGCCGCGCTCCAGGGGCCCCCATTTAACCGCCCACTCGTGTCCGTGGACGAGATTATCGTAGGCGACAGGCAGATAGCCCGCCCTCGCCAGCGCCTTGCAGGCATGCGAGCCGATATAGCCGGCGCCGCCCGTGACCAGCACCGTGCGCGGCTCGCCGATCATTTTGCGGGCGCTCGCGCCATCAGGCGATGCGATCGTCACCTCCACTTGCGCTCGACGGCGACGGCATAGTTGAAGCGTTCATGAAGCGCGCCGGATTTCAAAGCGCCGCCCGTAAGCGGCGGAGCGCCCGCAGCTTGCCGCGCAGGCGAGCGCCCTTGCCGCCACTGCAGGCGAATTGGAACGCTTCCCACAATGCGAGGCGCGCGTAATCCAGCCCGCGCGTTCTCCCGAGCGCTTGCGTCATCACGTAATGCCGATTGACGAGCTCCATCTCGGCCAGCGCCGCACTGTCGGCCTTGTGCGCGCCCGGCTGGCTGTCGTGGTAAATGCGCGCCGTCCGCGCATTGGCGAGGCGCCATCGCTTCGCGACGCGCAAGGACAGCGTCAGATCTTCCATCATCGAATAGCCGGTGAAGATCGAATCGAAGGGCGGGTCGGGCAGCGCTTCGCGGCGGTAGATCGTACAGGTCGTATTGAGCCATTCGGTCGAGACCACCTCGGGCAGGTCGTCGCGATCTTCGGGCAGAAGATTCACCGCCGGACCCAGCACCTTTCCGGCGAAGGTCGGCTCGTTCCTGCCGCTCATCAGAGCGAACATCATGCGGCTGACGCGGCCCGGCGGCTGATAGCGCTGATTGACGATCATGGCGTTGACGCCGCCGAGCGCCTCATCGGACTCGATCGCCCGCCACAGCCGGGCGACGCACTCCGGCTCGAACAGTATGTCATCGTCAAAGAACCAGACGAAAGGCTGCGTCGCGATCGCCACGCCTTGATTGCGCTGGGCGGCGGCGCCAAAAGTCGTCGCGCGCAGCCAGATCGCCTTCGTGGCCGGCGCAAAATCTGCGGCCCATTGCTCAACCATCGCGTTGGCGCCGTCGTCCATCGAGCCGTCCACGACGATCAGCTCCGCCGGCAGGACGCTTTGCGCCGTGAGCGACTTGAGCGTGCGCAGCAGGACGGGCGCTCTGTCCTTGGTCGGCAGGACTGCGCTCAAGGGCAAACATTGGAGCGGTCGAGTCATTGCGTCAGTTGAAAACCAACGGGCGCTTTACGCTCTCAACCATGTGCAACTTGGCCGACGGCGCGAGGCTCGGCTGTCGCTTTCCTCAGGAACTCTTCGCATCCATCCGCCACCTCGTCGACTGTGATCCGGGTCAGGCATTCGTTGTGGCGATCGGCGCATTCGACGAGATAGCAACCTTCGCAGTCGAGCGGGACGCGGAACACGCGCCGAGCGACTCCGTACGGATACCAGGCGCCCGGCCAGTCGCGGGCGGAGAAAATCGCGACGCAGGGCGTGCCGGCCGCCGCCGCCAGATGCATCGTGCCGGTGTCATTGCCGACGAACATTGCGCAGTTCTTAAGCGCCATGGAAGACGCGCGGACGCTCAAGGCGCCGGCCGCATTGTAGCCGCGTCCCCAGCGCGCCAACAGGACTTCGCCGTCGCGGCGATCTTCCGGCCCGCCGAACACCACGGGCCATATGTCGTAGCGCGCGATCAGCCTGTCGAGGACCTCGCCGAAGCGTTGGAGCGGCCAGCGCTTCGCCGGCATTTTCGAGCCCGGCCCCACGCCGATCCAGGTCCGGCCGCCGTCGGCGCCCAGCGTCGCGCGCCATTGAGCGACCGCCGCGGCTTCGGCGTCGCCCAGCGCGAGATCGAGCGAGCCGTCGCCAGGCGAAGGCGCGGGGATTCCATCGGCGGCCAGACGCGCCAGCAGGAGATCGGCCTCAGGCAGGCCTTCGTCGAAGGGGCGACCCGGCGTCTTCACCGGCACGGGCGGAAAATGAGCGGCGCCGTAGATGCGGTCGATTCCCGCCGCTCGAAAGAAGGCGACGTCGCGCCTGACCTGTTCCGGCGTGCGTATGCTCGGCGCGAGATAGACCAGCGCATCGAAGCGCAACGCCCGAAGCTTGAGGACCAGCGCCAAGCGGCGGCCGAGCCATCGAACGCTCTCGCCCTCGCCGGACGGCACGGCATAATGCTCGATGCTGTCGAACAGCCCCGTCGGACCGAGAACGTCCGAACCGAGCACAAATCTACGGCGAGGATGCACATCGCAAAGCAAAGTCAGCTTGGCGTCCGGCCAGTATCGGCGAACCGCCCACAGCGCCGGCAAGGCGACGATCATGTCGCCAAGCTGGCCGACTCTAAAAACCAGAATCTTCCGCGCGGCCTCGCTCCCGGCCAAATCCGTCGTCGCGCTCCTCGTGATCACAGCGCCTACTTGCGCGTCGCCTCGGCGACGATCATCGATCCCCACCGGCCGAGAACGGCGGAGGCGAGCGCGTCCGGGGTCACGCTTTCCAGCCAGACTTTGAAGCCTGTGCGCGGGATCGGATAGAGTTCGGCCTTAAGTCCGATGACGCTGAACGCGACATTTTCGAACGCCGGAGCGAGATGGGCGCTCAATTCGCGCTTGTTGAACGTTCGAGCGTAAAAACCGTCGCCCGCATCGACATAGATCTGCTCCAAGGACTTGCGCAGCAGATGGCCCATGAGCACGCCGCGGATCACGCCGTTGTGAACATAGTAGACGATGCTCGGACGGTAATAGACCATCATCATCAGATGGCCACCCGGGCGCAGCACGCGCGCGATTTCCGAAAGGCAGCTTTCGAAACGCGCGCTGTGATGGATCACGCCCCAGGTCCACACGGTATCGAAGGATTTATCCGGAAACGGCAGTTGCTCCGCATCCGCGCGCTGGATGTTGGCATTCAGCCCGAACACTTCGAAACGGCGTCTCGTGACCTCGATGGCGCGCGCCGTGAGATCAATCGCCGTCAGCCGCGCGCCGGCCCGCGTCAGCATCGCCGCATGCGCGCCCATGCCGCAGCCGACTTCGAGCACGTCCCTGCCGGCGATGCGCTCCGGCTTCATGAAGCGCCCGAATGGCGCGCCGTCCGCGCCTTTGGCGAAGTAAGAAGCCGAGAAGAAACGGCGGTCGATCTCCTCATACCATTCGCGGCTGCCCGGCGTCAGCCGCAGCGTGTTCTCCCAGTCGTAAGTCATGGGGTTTTCTTCCCACCAGCTTACGTTCTTCTGCTGGGCGTCGGAAAGCGCCGGCGTTGAGTCATTCATCGGCTCGGCCATCACATGGTCTCTTCCAACAGCTCGCGTTGACCGACTCAAGCCGAAGCGCGCCGTCTGTCCGCGCGCCGCGAGCGAAGCAAATGAATCTGCTCGGCGACGGTTTCTGCGGCGACGAACCCCAGAAGCCGGTAGAGCACGCGGTAGGTCAGCGGCGGATGATGCCCGCCCGGCTGATTCCCGAGCGGAACGAAACGCCGATCGGCCGCGAGAATGTCCTGAACGATCGACAGCGCCGCGCCTCGGTCCTCGCGCCACGCCAGCCTCGCCATTTCGAAGCGGGCCTGATTGATCGCCTGCAGGCGGGTCGCGGTCAGCTCTCCTGCGCCGCGCAGATGCGCTTCCTCGGCGGCAAGTATCGCGCGCCGCCGCCGCCGCACTTCGCCGCCGTCCCTGTGGCAAAGAGTGTCGCCGCTCCAGATTCGATAAATCGCCCCGTTATGCGGGCAATAGACGAAACGCTTTCCGGCCTTAAGCAGTCTCAGATAAAGTTCGTGCTCTTGACAGCATGGCTGATCGATCTTCCAGCCGCCGACGTCGAGCAAAGCCGATTTGCGATAGATCGGGCCGCCGGTCTGCGGCAAATACCAGCGTGCAAGCAGCACCCAGGGATCGCGCGGCTCAGGGATGAGCTGCAGCTCTTGATTGACGCCGTCGCCGTCGCGCCACTCTTTCGTCACCAGACCATACAGCACGTCAGCGTCGGGACATTCCTCCAGAACGCGCATCTGCGTCGCGATCTTGTCGGGGAGCAGATAATCGTCTGAGTCGAGATATTGCGCCCATTCTCCGCGCGCGAGCGCCAGCAGACGGTTGCGCGCGGCGTTGGCGCCCCGGTTGGGGCCCGTCTCCCAGCGAATGCGATCGCCAAAGCCGCGAATAATGTCGAGACTTCCGTCAGTCGATCCGTCGTCGACGACGATCACTTCGCACAGCGCATAGGTCTGCGCCAGCGCACTCTCGATCGCCTGTCCGACCCAGCGCTCCGCGTTGTGGCAAGGGATTAGGATGGAGACGAGATCGCTCATTGTCTCTAGGACCAAATCACCCCAGCAACATATTATAGTGGCGCCTCACCGAGCCGCCGATGACGCAAACGCCCATGCCCGAGAGCGTCACTGAAACCGCCACTGTCGGATCGCGCTGGATCGCTTTCCAAGCCCTGTTCATGCCTGGAGACCAGTTAATGTCATCGAAAACAAGGACTGATCGGTCCGCCAAGAATGAAATGGCTTGCCTGAAGTAGCTCAACGTCGCCGCTTCGTCGTGATGCCCGTCGATGAAGACGTAATCGAGCGGCTTCAGTCGCTGCAATACAGCCGCTAATGTATTCTGGAAGGGCCCTATCTCGACCGAGGCGATGTCGGAAAGTCCCAGCGTGCTGAATGTTTCGGCCGCGATTTCAGCAAAGCTCGGCGCCCCTTCGAGGCTGACGAGGCGCCCCTGTCCATTGCATCGCATGGCGGCGGCTTGGTAGGCTGCCGACAGACCCATGCAAGCGCCGAGTTCGAGTCCCCTCATCGGCTTGCACGCTCTCACGACGTTGAAGAGCAGCAACGAGGAACGGCCGACTCGGCTATATTCGCGGCACGCATCCGCTACCCGAATGGCGCCGACGCTCGACGCGCCTGGCGGTCGCGGTCTGCTCTTTGGATCACCCGCGCCATAATCGATCTCTTCAACCAAATCGGTTCGCTCTAGAAGCGCCGTGCGCCTTGTTTCGATCCTGTCGATTGCGTCTTTTTCGAATTTGACAAGTTTTCCGGACAGCGTGCGCTCGAATGCGTCGGCGAGCGCAATCACCATCGGATCTCCCGATTTGCGCATTGCGGCGATGGTAAATGGATTGAGCGCGTGCTGCTTGACCAGCCGCGAAATTTTCGAAATGCCCAACATCGAACGATCGAATCCCTGTGGGCAATCCTACCGACGTCCGGGTGCGCCAGAATATACCGGCTCAATGTCGGGAAAACTCGACAGAATCATCCGCGCGCCCCCTTGCAACGGGTGCTGCAGAGATTCGACGACCTCCGCGATATGCTGACCCAGATCCGCCGACAAACGGCACGCGCGCCCTTCGCGTCGCGCCGCCGCCATCTCCGAAGGCCCGCGCAGAAAATCGACGGCCTTGCGCCCCGCAAGCCAATGGGGAGGCGTGGCGACGTAAGGGTAAGTGCGCCAACCGGTCCACCCACTGTGCAGCAATGGCATGCCGAGCCAAAGCCGCAGCGCGTCGACACGCCGCTCGATGGCCGCGCCGAGACGACTGCGCTCATAGGTCTGATAGCGGACCGGACAGCGCTCGTGCCTGACATTGTGGACGTGGAGGATCCCCTTGTCGCCGATGATCGTTAGCGATTTGTCCTCCGGCGCCACGAGGCTACACGTCACGCGCGCCACGACGCCATCATCATATTCGATGCAGCCAGCGGTGAAATCCGGGGCCATGCGCTCGACCGCGATGCCTTTATCGGGCAGCAGGCAGGCCGCGAACGAGGTGACCCGCCGCGCCGGGCCGAAGAATGCCGCCAGCCAAGTCAAAATGTAGCCGGCATGCTCATAGGTGCAGCCGACCTCGAATTCGTCCTTGGCCGGCCACGCGACGCCGGCCGCGTTGCGCCAATTCCACGGCGCCAGCCGCGGCGCGATCATGCCATCGTCGAAGCTGGCATAGATCAAACGAACCTTGCCGATCGCGCCGGCGCGCAGCGCCTGCCACACCGTCTGCGCCGTTTCGCTCAGTATGCTGCACGGCGCGCTCGCGAGCATCAGGCTACGAGCGCGCGCAATGTCGACCAGCGCGCCTGCCTCTTCCCCGGTCATGCCAAGCGGCTTTTCCGAGTAGACATGCTTGCCGGCCTCGAGTGCGGCGCGGGTGACGCTGGCGTGGCTGCGGGGATTGGTCAGGTTCAACACCAGCTCTACCCTGTTATCCGCCAGAAGGTCGGCCTCGCTCGCATACCGCCTGCATCCCCAGCGCGTCGCGAACGCCTCGAGCTTTTGCGCATCCTGATCCCAGGCTCCGACGAGCTGCAGCTCGCGGTGATACGGCAAAGCGCTCGCATATGATTCTGCAATGTAGCCGCAGCCGATGACGGCGAACTTCATGCGCCGCCCGACACATAATACGCTGTGATCTTTGCGATCGCGGCCGCGATGTCCTGCATGTCGGCGTCGGTCCCGAGGAAAATCTCATGCGCGATATAGACGAGTTCGTCGATCGCCCGATCGGCGTTCGGCGTCGGCAGGACGCGAACATAGTCGGGCCGCGTCGCCGCCAACTTGCGCATGATCGGCTGACCGGCGATCGTCGCCGGGTAAAGCCGATGCACGGGGGCGCCTTCGGCGGCCAGCGCCGCGAGAAATATGTCCAGCGGCGCGCCGCGACAGCGCTCTGGGCGATAGCGCATCGCGAACATATACATGCCGTGCCGCCGCACGCCCGGATGACGACGCAGCGGCGCCAACGCCTGTTCCTCGCCGATCAGCCGTTCGAGCAGTTCGAACCGCTTGGCGCGCCGCGCCTGAAGCTCGTCGAACCGGCGAAGACGATGCAACAGCAGCGCCGCCTGATATTCGGTCGGACGCAGGTTCCAACCGAGCTCCGGATGTTCCCACCGGCTTCCGCCTTCCGGCGCGCGGCCGACATTGCAGATCGAACGCGCGCGCGCGATGACGGCGTCATTGCTCGTCGTCAGGACGCCGCCTTCGCCGCAGGCGAGGGTCTTGCTCGACTGGAAGCTGAAGCCGGCGGCGTCGCCGAGCGCCCCCGCCTTTCCTGTCTCCCACTCTGCGCCATGCGCCTGCGCCGCATCCTCGACGATCTTGAGGCCGTGCCGGCGTGCGATCAACGTGAGCGCCGTCATGTCCGCGGGATGGCCGAACTGATGGACCGGCATGATCGCGCGCGTGCGGCCGGCGACGATCGCCGCCTCGACGGCGGCCGGATCGAGCATCATCGTGTCGGGATCAACGTCGACGAGCGCGACGCCGAAGCGGCGGTCGAGACAACTCGTCGCCGTCGCGATGAACGATAGGTTGGGAACGATCACTTCCCCGCCATACTCAAGACCGTCGTGATCGAAAATCGCGGCGAGGGCGACGCGCAGCGCGTCAGTCCCATGCGGCAAAAGCAGCGCGTGCCGGCAGCCGCAATAGGCCGCCCATTTGCGTTCGAATTCGCGCGCGAGCGGCTGTGGCAATCCCTCGGCGCCCGACAGGAAAATGCGCCGAAACGCCGGCCCGATAGCCGTGCGCCAGGCAAGCCACCTACCAGAACGCGGGTCGGCGTATGGCCGCAGCCGCGTATCGCGAACCGGCGCGCCCCCATGGATGGCGAGTTGGCCCGTTAGTCGTGATGCCGGCGCCGGCAACCAGCCAATGGTGTTGCGCGCCACGAGTCGGACTGCGGATTTCAGCGCAACGCCGCTCATGCAAGTTCAGTCTTGCACGAATCGCGAAGAAAGTCAGGACAGCGCTTCAGGCGGTTAAGCAGCAAGTCATGCACCTTTGCACTGTCCGGCACGAACAGCAGAAAACCCATGCCCAGCGGTTCGCGTCGCACGAGACCAATCCGCTCGAGAAAGAGCCCCGCCTCGGCAAACCGCGTTGGCGATCGCCCCTGCCGGCGAGAGATACGCGCCCTTGTCCGCCCGCCTTCATCAAGAAAACGGAGGCTGTCACGTACCCCCATCTCAGCGGCGAACGGGCTTGCAGCGCTGAACTCCGCCGTATGGAAGAATGTGTAGGCATTGAATGTGACCCCGAGCATGAGCACCGAAGCCCTACTGTGGACCAAGCGTTCATAAGGCGTGCCCTCTCCACACGGCGAATCGTGGAGATAGTGTCCGGCGCACCAAGATCTCGCATCCCGTCCGGAAACGGCAAGTGAATGCGTTGAATGAATACTACGCTCGACCCCTGGCTGTCGCCAGAAACGCTCCGTAATAGCGCCCACTTTGGATGAAGTGTTCCGAGCGTCAAACAGCGGGGCGAGCACGTCTGGGGCGGGCGGGTAACAGTAGGAATGAGTCGGCATTGCCAACGTGTTGCAGGACTCAGCCAGAGCCGCAATCACATCATTTGCCCCGGCGACGTAACGGCCGCATGCCGACAGCGAGCTATGCACGAGCAGAATGTCGGCGCCTCCCGCAGTCACTCTATCGAGCGCCAAGCGGAATTCCACTGGTTGGATCGGATTACGATAGCGTGAGAATATCATCTCAGCCCGCCGCGCAATGCGACGCATCCTGTGGCCAATCCGACCTTCCGTCATTCCTTAGCGATCTGCCCCCGCTGTTGGACGACCCTGCGCCGTATGCTGCCGATGGGGTCCAACAAGATTCGCGCAAACCTCGCGCCTTGCGCGTCGGTGCCATAGTCTTCGTGCCGCCGGGTAGGAAGTGACAAAATCTCGTCAAATTCGGCATCCGAAAAGCCGAGCTTCTTGGCGACGTAGATCTTCTCATACTCTTGGCGAGTTCGATCATCAGTCGGGCGCGCGAGCTCCGCCAACGCCTCCTCGCGCGTAATCTCGTTGTTCAGAATTTGATTTGATAGATGCGCCTTACGCTTGTCGACGCCAAACCGACGCGGCAGGATGTAGCCCTGGTAGAACCGAGTGAACACCGACTCGTAGTGCTTGCCGCCATAATCACGCCAGCCGTACTCATCGATCAGGAGTTGCTTTGCCATGCTCTTTGAATACGGCACGAGGTCCAAAATGTTGATCGTTCGGATGCCCTCGACAATGTCGTAGTAGTACCGCTGCCAAACGCCGAGCTTGGGCAGCCGTTTCAACGGCGCATCGCCAAATCTGCGATGAATCGCCGTGAGATTGACGAGATCGAACTTCGAGTAGACCCAGGCTCGCGGCATCACCCACTCAGTGGCGAAATTCGTGCCCGCGAGGATGTGCTTAATGCCGTTCTGACTCGCGACCTTGTTCATTGCGCCAAAGATCATGTGATCGGTCGGGACTTCGAGGTCGATCACCGAGGCTCGAAAATACGCTCGCTGCAGATCCCGGAACTCAGGCCAGTGCATAACGAACGTTTGCAGCTGGAATCCGGTCTTCTTTAGTAACCTGTCGATGTTAAACACTGCCAATTCGTCGTTCCAACCGTTATCGAAATGCAATACTAGCGGCCGCAACGACCAAGTTTTTGCGAGATGCAAAACATACGAGCTGTCGACGCCGCCACTCACGCCGATAAGGCAATCAAACGCCCGACCGGCGCCTACGGCCCGAATCTCCTCGAGCTTCGCCTTCAATGCGGCATCGCGCAGCTCTCCCTCAAGCCTTCGCGCTCTCTCTGCGTGGAAATCATGCCACCAGTTAGACACCCCCTGATCATCGAAGGTAATGTCTGGATCGGTCGTATCCATCACCGTCTTGGCGCACATGCGGAACTTGTCGGGAACTAAAAGCCCCTGCTCGGTCGCATCGTTTGAGATCAAGGGACTCGAGACCAAAAACTCGCCTCCAATTCTTGCTCAGTCGGATAGTTTATAAGCACGCCTTCTTTCTTCCCGGCAAAGACGAAAATGCTACTTGCCGCCACAGCGCTGCACTTTCCATCCCTCACGGCCGCTATAAAATCATCAATTCCCCTCGCGCCGCCGTTGGCAATTACGGGCACATCGACGGCCTCGGCAACTGAACGCAGGAGCTCAATATCGTAACCTTGAAATGTGCCCTCCCGTTCTATGGCGGTGACCAGGAGCTCGCCCGCGCCCATACGCGCACAGGCGACGGCGTGTTCTGCCGGCGTTGCATTGATCGCTAAACGTCCGTTCCTGAAAAGGACTTGATTGCGACGCAGCAGTTTACTGCCGACATCGATCGAGGCGACTACGGCCTGAGAGCCGAAGCGCTCGGCCAGCCGCGTGATCAAGCTAATATCTGTTGCCAGGGCCGAGTTGATAACGACCTTCTCAACGCCGCAACGGAATAAACCCGCGCATGCCTCTACGCTGCTTATCCCACCGCCGTATGCGATTGGCATGAAAGCCTCGCTCACGATTTCTTCAACGCGCTGATAATTGATGCGATTGGCGGTTGTTGCCTCAATGTCCAGCAGCACTAACTCATCGACTTGCTTGTCGTTGAATATCTTCACGACGTTAATCGGATCGCCAAGATAGCGTGGCCTGCGAAAACGCTGCGTCTTGACCAAACCATCGTTAGTGAGAAGCAGAATTGGGATCACACGCACGCGACGAGTCATTCATTCGGTCGCCATGCGCGCAAAATTCATGAGCACCGTGCTCCCGAAAACATGACTCTTTTCCGGATGAAACTGAACGCCCATGACGTTGCCAGTTGCTACAGCCGATACGAATTCATATCCATGAACTGCGGTTGCGACTGCAATCTTCGGATCAGCGCATATGAAGTGGTATGAGTGAACATAATAGAACCGCGCGGGGATCTGCAAACCTGCAAACAGCGGATGTGGCGCACACTTCGTCTCTAACCAGCCCATGAGCGGCACCTTGTCCAAGCTCGTCAAGCGAGCGCGATCGAAGGGAACCGTCTCTATGTCGATCCAGCCAAGTCCTTTCGTATCGCCTTCTTCGCTGTGGCGCCCCAACATCTGCGCACCGAGGCAGATACCGAGAATCGGCCGCCGTTTACCAATCACTAAGTCGTCAAGCAGGTCCAAGAGACCGCTGTCCCGCAGTTGCTCCATGCCGTAACGGAAGTGACCAACTCCGGGAAGTATCAGCTTCGACGCCTTGGCGACTACGTCCCTATTGGACGAAACCACGGCTTTGAAGCCAGCACGCCGAAGCACGTTCTCGATCGAGCGCAAGTTACCGAGCCCATAATCGATGATGGCGATCATGCGCGCGTCTTCGATAATTCCAGCAGGATTTGTGCGAGCCTGTTGGCATTTAAATCGCGGTCATGGTCTCGTCGAATTTTGGCCCGGCAATTCTTGCGCAACAGCTCAATTTCGTCCGGCCTCAAGTCGGCAAACGTCTCCAATGCGGCTGTGAGATCAGTTGCGGCAAAATTTGCTGGCAGCAGCATGCCGGTACTGGCGTCGACGAGTTCACTCGACCCCCCCACATCTGTCGCTATTACAGGAATTCCAGCGCACATAGCTTCCATGATGGAGACCGGCAGCCCTTCGGTCGCGCTGACGTTAACAAATACATCTATTGGAAGCCTCTCGTAGAGCTGTAGAATCGCTTCGTTCGACATTCGACCGAGCAGACGTGCAGAAACATTTGTGGGGAGCAATGCTGTCGCGGCCTTCAACTCATCGAACAGCGGACCATCCCCAATGTGCGTCCATTCGACTCTTCGCGTAGTCGAGCGCAATGCCTCGGCGATAAGGTTCGTGCGCTTTTCAGATCTGACGAAGCCACAGCTGACAACGCGCAAAACACCATCGTCACTCCGTTTGCACTGGCCTCGCACTTCGGTGCCAAGCGCGGCCACTCTGATCTTGCCAGCATGGCGCGGATAGCACGTTCGCAAATATGCGGCTCCGTGCGCAGACACGGCTAGGACACTGCCGGCATGCTCAATAATCGCTTTCTGATGCGGTAAAAAGCCGCTTGCCCGCTGATGATAAAGGTCAAAGCCGTGAAACCGAACCGCCGACGATCGAGCAACGCTCATTGGCAGGAAAGGTAGAATGCGGGCGTAATCCGTTCCCCAAAAAAAATACAAAACCGCTTCTTTCATCGCCGGCAGAAGCTGATCTCGAAAGAAGGCGGTGCGGAGCGCTCGTTCAACGCCCACTGACGAGATTAGCCACTTCTTTGCATTTTCTATGCTCGGCTGACACCGTTCGATTGCCAGTCCTCGGAGATGCCTGTGGAACCGAGGCCCGAGGAGCGATAGAACCTCATGCCTTCTGATCGGCCCCGCGTACATCCTTGACAATGGCGGCAGCACATTGACGTTGGTCGGCAATTCCACGCCAATTGGCTCCAGCTCGACAAACGGAGCAATCGTAATATTATCAAAATGTTGTGCAAGAATTCGCAGTTCATTAAGCTTCCAGGGTTCCGTCGACGAATACGGAAAGGCATTCGTAAAGAACAAGAGACGTTTCAGAGTTTAGCTTCCCGGCCAAGGCGCGATCCGAAAACATGATCCCGCACATAGTCCCGCTCGTCGTCCACTCGCCTCCAGACAGTGAAACCATGATCTCGTAAGAAAGACTCGACAAAATTGCGCGTGCGATAACTTTCTCCGTGCCCGCGTTCGGCGCGAAAATCATGCGCGCAGATGCAGACTTCTGACACCATGTCTATCGCTTTGAGCATGCCAAGCAAAGCGTGCTGCTCGGCCCCTTCTATGTTCATCTTCAGGAAGTCTATGCGCGTAATCGAATGGCGTGCGCAAAGCTCATCAAGAGTCGTCGCCATGATCGAGGTAGTGCCGCAACCAATGGTGTTGCCTTCCCAAGCCTGATCATCACCAATTTTAACCAATCCCGACTGATCCATCAGCGCCGTATGGATTGGCGTCACATTGGTCAGGCCGTTAAGACGACAGAGGCGTGAAAGACGATCAAATGATGAGGAATTTGCCTCTATCGCATAAATTCGACCCATTGGGCCAACCGCCGTCGAGAAAGGCAATATATCCTCTCCACGCCCCGCACCCACGTCGACAATAACGTCACCTAGACGCGGTCGATAGCTCCGGTACCAAAGGTCCTCAACGTCGGCAAAATAAGTGTCAATCTCGCTTGGCCAATTCCGAAACGTTGACTCATAATAGTCGAAACGATTTCCATCCGGAATACGATACAGTCCAACCCGATGAAACCAGCCTTGATCGAAGCCTATCTCCACATCGCTTCCGGCTATCTGTCTGGCTTTAGCCGTACCTAGAGCTTTCAGCATATGTCGACCGCCCGGCCCGTCTAACATAGAAAGCACGCGCCGCTTGAGCGTCATAGTGAATCCGTGAATTCGTAGCTGCAAGACGGATATATCGAGCCAACTTTCCTCTGCTCCAATTGGTACCGGGAGTCGATCATGGCGGAAACTTCCAACGCTAAGCACTGCGGATCTGAAAAGTATGTGTGATGATGATCTCCCATCTGAATCGATATCAAATAACTTCCATCCAAAAGCGGCGGCCCGTTGACTACAATGCGCGCGTGACCGCCATTCCGCGTAGTCGACCTTTGCGGGCGTTCTTCAAGCATTGAGTTGTGCCCAAATAGCGGTCGCCCATCCCAGCCATGAATGATGAAACCGACGCCTGGGAAACAAACATCTGATGGAAGGGCGGAGTATTCGAGCTCGATAACAATTCTGCTCTCGGATTGGCGCGCAACGATCGAACGTACCAAGGACCCTTCCGGATAAGACTTCGAATTCGCAGCCGCTCTTGCACGGTTATACTCTGAAATCACGGTATGCGTTTCGCCAAACGCATCGATGTTCCCAGACGCTAGGAGGATGCACCTTGGGCACAAGAACCGCATAGCCGCCATGTCATGACTGACAAACAGCACAGTACGACCCTGCCCCGACACATCCTGCATCTTGCCGAGGCATTTCTTCTGAAATTCGGCGTCGCCAACCGACAGCACCTCGTCGACGACCAATATCTCCGGCTCCAGATGCGCGGCGACCGCGAAGGCCAGCCGAACATACATACCGGACGAATAGCGTTTGACCGGCGTGTCTAGAAACTTCTCGACCTCGGCGAAGGCGACGATTTCGTCGAACTTCCTGCGGATTTCCGCGCGCGTCATGCCGAGGATCGCGCCGTTGAGAAAAATATTCTCGCGCCCGGTGAGTTCCGGATGAAAGCCGGTGCCGACTTCGAGCAGGCTCGCGAGACGTCCCCTGATCTCGACCCTGCCCCGCGTCGGCTCGGTAATGCGCGAGAGCACCTTTAGCAGCGTCGACTTGCCGGCGCCGTTGCGTCCGATGACGCCGACCACCTCGCCACGTTTGACCTCGAAGTTCACATCTCTTAGCGCCCAGAACTCCTCGACCGAACTGTCGCCGGAAACGCTCGCGCCGCGCGCCGGATCGCGAATCCTGCCCATCGCTCTGCGCGCCGCGCCCGCGAGAACGTCGCGCAGGGCGACGTATCTTTCATTGCCGCCGGCCGCGTGGCTGATCATATAGGCCTTGCCGAGGCCGTCGGCCCGGATGACGACGTCTCCGCTCAAGCCGCCGCTCCTACGCGCTCAGATGACATCCGCGAAGGACCGCTCGAACTTGCGGAAATAAGCGACGCCAAGCCAGGCGAGCGCGGCGGCGACGGCGCAGCTTCCGACGAATCCCGGCATATAGAGCTGGCTCTCGCCGCCGAGCAGGCACCAGCGAAAGCCGTCGATGACCCCGACAACTGGATTGAGGCTATAGAAGAACCGCCAGCCGTCAGGCACCACGCTGCTGGAAAAGCCGACCGGCGAAACATAGAGCCCGAATTGCAGCAAGAAGGGCAGGATGAAGCGAAAGTCTCGGTATTTGACGTTGAGCGCGGCGATGAGCAGCGCGGGCCCGAAGCTCGCAACAACCGCGAAGGCGATGAACGCCGGAAGCAGCGCGATCCTCCAGCCCGGCAAGAAGCCATAGAACGCCATCAGGGCGAGCAGGACGACAAGATTGATCGCCAGGTCGACGAGCGCCACAACCGCCGTCGAGGCCGGGAGGATGATCCGGGGGAAATAGATTTTTCCGATCAAATTGGCGTTGCCGATCATGCTGCTTGAAGCGTCGCCCAATATGCTCGAGAAGAGGAACCACGCCAGCATTCCCGACAGCACCAGGATCGGATAGGGCGTCGCGCCTTCGCTCGGGAGCTTCGCGAGCCTGCCGAAGATGATGGTGAAAATGACCATTGTCGTCAGCGGGCGGATGACCGCCCAGGCGACGCCGATCATGGTCTGCTTGTAGCGCACCGAAACGTCGCGCCACGCGAGGATCAGAAACAGCTCGCGATAATTCCACAGATCGCGCCAATAATTGCTCTCGGCGCGTCCGGCCTCAAGCACCACCACGCGTTCGCCAGTCATCGTCGCGGCAGGCGCGCGCTCGACATGCGTCTGCATGACGTCGCCTGCCGGGCTTGCGCCGCCATGCTCGGTTTGCGGCATCGTCACGCTATGGCGTCCGCCAGAACCCGTTGCGCCCAGATACGCGAGTCGATTCCCTTGCGGGAACGATCGCCGCCCGACGCAGATCGCGATTGTCCCTTGCTGTCGGCGGCCATCCAGGCATGCGTTGGCGCGACGAAGCCGGTCTTTGACCGTCGGACCACCGCGTCCGGAAGCGGGCGCCGTGGCGCCTGCGCAAGAAGCGATTTTGGCGCGATGCTCTGTGGGGGTTCGCCAAGCGCGACGATCCGTTCGAGCAAGGTCGCGTCAACCAACGGAACGCGAACCTCCAAACCATGCGCCATGCTGGCCCAATCCGTATCGCGGAGAAGCTGATTGCGCATATAGAGCGACGACTCAAGCGTCGCGACCGTGGCGAACGGCGTCGCCGGACATGGCGTCATCGCTTCCTGCACACGCTCGAGCGTTTGCAATGTCGCAAGGCCCTCGCGCAGCATGTCGCCGTCGATCAGGCGATCAAGCTCCCAAGGCATGAAGAGCCCGCGACGCAGCATATAGGCGCCGGCGAAACTCCCCCCCAACTCAAGGAGTCCAGCGGCTTTCGGGCTCGGCAGCCGATGGTCGAGCCCGCTGGCGACCAGCAAGCGTCGAACGATCGCTCCAAGTTTCGCAAGGCGCGCGGGCGCGCTAAGACGCGCCACCCATCGCGGAATGTCCCGGAACGAGGGATAGCCGCCGAACAGTTCGTCGCCGCCAAGGCCAGAAACGACAACTTTGAGGTCAAGCTCTCGCGCGGCCTTCGATGCAAACCATGTGTTGACGCCGTCGATCGAAGGCTGGTCCATTGCGGCGAGGATTTTAGGCAGATCGGTTCGCAACTCTTGTTCGGCGACAACCCGCGTCGCATGCGCCGCGCCATAGGTCCGAGCCACTTCGGTGGCGAGCGGCGCTTCGTCTTCCGCACTGCCCCGAAACGCATCGAATGCGATCGTGACGGTCTTGATTTCAGCCTGGCCGGCGTCTCGCATCAAGCCGACAAGCGCGCCTGAGTCGATTCCCGCCGACAGGAACGCCCCTACAGGAACATCGGCCACCAGGTGGCGCCGGACGGCGTCAAGCAGCGCGTCTCGCGTCTTTTGCGCCAGCTCTTCGCCAATCGCATATTGACGAACGCCTGGCCCCCGCATGCGAGCCTGCGCATCGCAATAGACCTGTCCGATCGAATGATATCGGGCCGGCGCGCCAACGCCGGTTTGATTGACGACAAGACAACATCCGGCAGGCAACATGCGAATGGCGCGGTATGTGGTGAAGGGCTCCGGCACGCTGCCCCACAGCAAGAAACCGACCTGACCCGCAGGATCGGGATCTCGCGCGACCGCGCCGCCGGCGATGAGCGCCTTGACCTGCGAAGCGAAACGGAAGGTTTTGTGATCGTCGGCGTAATAAACTGGCTTGACGCCATAGGGATCGCGCGCCAGCAAGAGTTCGCGCTTGGCCTCGTCCCAGATCGCGAAGGCGAACATTCCCTGCAGCGCATGGACCATGTCGGGGCCGCGATCGGCATAGAGGTGCAGAAGCGCTTCGGTGTCGGAACGCGAACGAAAGACATAGCCTTTCGCTTCGAGTTCGGATCGCAAATCGCGGTAGTTGTAGATTTCGCCGTTGAACGTCACCGCGAGCCGACCGTCGATCGTGCGCATCGGCTGCGCCCCGTTCTCGGATAGATCGATGATCGCCAGGCGACGGTGCCCCAGGCCAACACGTTGATCATCGCTGATCCAGAAACCTGCGCCGTCCGGCCCCCTTGCTGTCATGTGGTCGCGCGTCGCCAACAGCTCCCGACGGTCGACCGGGTTGGCGAGGCCTTGGTAAGCAAAGACTCCGTTAATGCCGCACATCAGCCGGTTCGCATGGAAAGCAATGACTTGGCATTGATCCTGACACTTGCGAGATCGCCTCTTATCGCGTCGGCGTTTTCGCGAATTGGTCCGAAGGGCCGGTCGAACCGGCTTCGACGCCATCAGCTGCAGGCGGCAGAGCATTCGCTCCACGCTACCGCCGTTCGGGTGAAGAGGGTCTCCTCACTCGTTGTCGCCGACTATTGGCGTCGCGCCACGCTGCGCGACGCCGATCATTTGCAAGCCGCTAACGGCTCATGCGGCGTCGAATGATTCAACCGCGACGCCGCCGGGTTCCTGCTACCGTTGTTCGCGTTTGACGCTCACAACGCCCGACGCCTTCGCCATTTCTTTCGCGTCAGGCCGCCTCCAACGCAAGGCGATCCAGATGCGCGGGCACTTTACCGTTCATGATGTCCAACAACACGCGTACCCGCCCATTGGCGTCCAATCGCTCCAACACGCCAATTGCATTTGCAAAAGCGCCGGCGACGACTCGCACCGTTTGACCTTCACGCAAATTGCGATCGAGCCGGACCATGCCTTCCTCGTCGAGAAGATCGAGCAGATTTTCGACGACGCCGACAGGAACCGGCTGGGGCGTATCGCCTTGCATGATCAAGCTCGCGACGCCGCCGGTGCCGTTGACCGACCGCCAGCGATCGCGTTCGACGTCGAGCACGACGAACATATAGGTGGGAAAGACGGCGCCCTTCACCATGCGCAGCTTTCGCGCATGCCGGACGGTTTTTGTCGCGCGCGGGAAAAAAACGGGAAAGCCCTGCCGAAGAAGTTGAAACTCGGCTCGCGCTTCCTGTCGCGGCAAGGAGCGGACGACGTACCACCGCTCTCCCTTCTCAAGGGGACTTCGAACATCCCACTTTCTCGGAAGCATTGTCTCTGATCGCTCAATGCGCTCCAAATACACGATCGCCTCCCGGCCATGGAGCGCGGCTCACGAAAAAGTGGAACCCGGCTTTTCGCATCGCGCGCGCTCTATATTTTTTCGAGATCGATCACGCTACCCCGCCCTCGGGCGATTCCGTCAAAAGGCGGCGCGATCCCAATCTTTCTTCGCTGCGCTCTGGGCCTCCACCAAGACGCCAGGACGCGTTCGCCCGCGCCCACCCCGACAACAGCCGATTCATCGATGCGCGCCAAAATGGCCCAATCCTCGAGAATCTGGCTTTGGCCGAGCAATTTATACGCCGCTGGGAAACGATCAAGACGTGCCAAAAAAGCGCGCCGTCGCGACGCCGCGAAATAGCGCGCCTCGAATGTCAACAGCCGAATAGTTATAGGGCTTTAGGATAAATTGCCGAAAGCCGAAGAACTCGCCGCGCTGTTTGCGCGCTTCGGCGCCATGCGCAAGCGTGACAGGTCTCATCTTCAATTTCGTTGCGCTTGTCTCGACGGCGGCGGCGTTCTCCGCCGACGCGCGAAGGGGGCGCGGCCCGAAACCGGCGAGGGATCGATCAGCAGGCCGCAACAAAATGCGAAGACCGCCATCATCGCGCCGGTACGCAACGGATAATCGACGAGCGAATGGCCGAGAAGCAGAAGAATGACAAAGACTGACGCCTGCGCCAAAGGTCGGTCAACGGGGAGCCGGCCGGGATCCGGCGTCGTCCAGGCGGCGATCGCCTTGCGCGCCAGCCAAACCAAGAACAGACCAAGCATGACTGGACCGATAAGTCCCGTCTCCAGCCACAATTCGAGAAAATCATTATGCGCGTGATTGGCGTATGCGCCCGCCTGTAAATCGGCCGGCTTTTCGAAAGTCATGTAGAAAGAGGGAAAGCTGCCGAGTCCCGCGCCGACCGGGGTCACGCTCTTTGCGGCCGTGATCGTGTTTCGCGCAAAGACCAGCCTAGCGCCGGCGAGGGTGTCAGCGTCAAATCGGTCAAGCAGTCGAGACAGCGCGTGCTGTCCGAGGAGAAAGATCGCGACGACGACAATCGCGGCCAACGCCCGAGGGAAGGTTTTTTTCTCGACGATCCGACGCCGTTCGTCGCCGATGACGAAACACAGGGAAAGACCGATCGCGGCCAACATTACGCCGGCCCGGGAACGTGCGGCGACTTCGCCGGCGATCAGCACGATGAGCGCGACGCCGGCGGCGATGGCGCCCACGGGGCCAATGGCCGAAGACGCGTCGATCCCGCGGCGAGATGAGCCGGGTCCGGGCGAAAAGGCGGCAAGGCGAGGCGCAAGCGCCGCTGCGGCCAACAACATCGAACTATAGAGCAGCGCCGCGAAATGATTGCGGTTCGCGAAAAACCCTACAGGATCGCCCGCGTTGGTAATTTTGTAAAAGCGGAGCTGGCTTGTCTGCCCCTGCGCGAGCTGAATCAATCCGAGAAAGACGCTGACGACGCCAACAATGACAATCGCGTAGCTCATCCGCCGACGCTCGCGCCGATCGAGCGTCAGAACCGCAAGGAAGATCGCGAGCGGAGGCAGAAGCGAAAGAGCGGCGAGCCAGGTCGCCTCAGGCGTCATGCTGATCGGCGCCCATGTAGGCGAGCGGCCAAGCAGTTCATAGCTCTCGACGACGAGCGCGCGCCCTGGCAAACGCGTCCAGATCGCGGGCGGCAACGGCGCAAGCTGCAGGATTGGGACGGCGACGATCGCTGCGCAAAAGACCAAGGCCCAACGCCTGTCGCGGCTGAGCGGCGCATCCAGGAGGCGCCAAAGCGCCGCGAGGAAAACGGGGATTGAGAGAAGTTGAAGAACCGCGTCGGAAAGCAACCCTTCGCGCGTTCCGCCGCCCAAAAGGAGACAGGACAACAGACCGAAAGCTGAGACGAAAATGAACAATCCGTCCTACCGACGCGAGGTCAAATCGGACCCATAGGGACTTTCCGGCTTCTCTATGAGGATCAAGAGCATCACGCCGCTCTGGCTCGAAAATTATGTGAGCGCTCGCCAAAACGCAAGTCGATGCGCCCGAACTGCGCCTATCTCCGTCGCCGTTGCGATCAGGCGAACAGCGGCCTCGATCGGCGCCGACACACGCCCAGAGTGAATATGGCAGAGAGAAGAGGTCAGGCGCCAAGAAGCTGCCGCCAATCGCGAAATCAAATTCAATAAATGCCAGGCACCAGGCGCGCCGTCCGCTTCGCGTAATCGTGATAGGAGGGAAATGTTTCGGACAATATTTTCTCCTCAAAATGCATGCGAAGGATTTGAATGCCGACGGCGCAAACTAATATGACGAGCGGCCAAGGCTGTCGGATGTCCCAGAGAGCGCCCGAGATCGCCGCGAGTTCCGCAAGATAAAGCGGGTGGCGGACCACTCTGTACGGTCCGTCAGTCGTCAGCCGCCGCGCTTGCGGAAAGACGCTGAAGGCGCGCCCGAGGAAGAAAACCGAATAAATCGCAGCGCCCGTCCCTATGAGGGCGATCGCCGACGCAAGAACCATTGTCGTCGGGGACGCATCGGTTCGAGGCGCCAACGCGACAAAAGACGGCAGAGCGCAGCCGATGATCGCGACCAGTCGTGGCGTCACGCCCGGCGCTTTCCCAACCGTCGGCCGCCGGATGACGAGGCAGGCGATAACGAGCCCCAGGAGGACGATGGTTGCGAAATGAGAGGATATTGCGAGCGCAGCGCTCCATTCGGGAGTCATGTGCCAGATTCTTAGGGTTGATCCGACAATGCCGAGTCCCAACCACATGATTAGAGGCGAGGCCATCGCTAAATCATAAAGTCTATTTCTTGTGGCTG
>JALHNQ010000027.1 GCA_022843405.1 Methylocystis sp.
AAGAAAGAATGACCGCAGCCGTCGCGACGAAACTTGAAGCCGCCGATTGGACGAGTGACGCGAAAGAGGCGCTCGCCGCCGTCGAGGCGCTTTACAAGGATGCGCTCGCGAGCGTGCGCGCCCGCGTCACCAAGGACGGCAAGCTTTCCAGCGAGCTGATCGAGGCCGATCAGCACGCCGCACACGGGCTCGCCTGGCTTGCGACCTATATCCAGGGTCTGCGGGAACTCTTCGACTACGCCGAGCGGCTCTCGGCCGAGGGCGCCTATGGCGAAACCGAAGAGCTTTTGAACCAGATCGGCTTCGCCGAATTCCTCGCTCAAGTTTATGGCGGCATTCCGATGAGCCAGGGCGAGATCGTCCGGCTCAGCGATTTCGGGCTGACGAGCCAGCAGATCGCCGAACGGCGTCCCGCCTCGGTCGACCGGCTGATCCTTACCGGCAATACGCCGGCGAACCGCGCCCGCCTCGCCGAACTCATCGACCATCATGCGGCGGCGGAGACGATTGGCGCGACGGGCCTCGACGAGACGCTGGAGGCGATCCGCAGCGAAATGCGCAAATTCGCTACTGCGAACGTCACGCCCTATGCGCACGACTGGCATTCGAAGAACGACTATATCCCGCTCGGCGTCATCTCCGGTCTCGCCGATCTCGGCGTCTTCGGCCTGACGATTCCGGAGGAATTCGGCGGCTCCGGCATGGGCAAGATCGCCATGTGCGTCGTCTCCGAGGAATTGTCGCGCGCCTATATCGGCGTCGGCTCGCTCGGCACGCGCTCGGAAATTGCGGCCGAACTCATCCTTGTCGGCGGCACGCCGGCGCAGAAGGAGAAATATCTCCCCAAGATCGCGAGCGGAGAAATCCTGCCGACCGCCGTCTTTACGGAGCCGAACAACGGCTCCGATCTCGCCGGCCTGCGCACCCGTGCGACGTTAGAGGGCGGCGCCTATAAGGTTTTCGGCAACAAGACCTGGATCACCCATCCGGTCCGCGCCGATCTGATGACGCTGCTCGTGCGCACCAATCCGAATGAGAAGGGCTATAAGGGCCTCTCCATGCTGCTCGCCGAAAAGCCGCGCGGCAGCGACAGCGATCCTTTCCCCGCCAAGGGCATGACCGGCGGCGAGATCGAAGTCCTCGGCTATCGCGGCATGAAGGAGTTCGAAATCGGCTTCGACAATTTCGAAGTGCCGGCGGAAAATCTTCTCGGCGGCGAGGAGGGCAAGGGCTTCAAGCAGCTCATGGAGACCTTCGAGTCGGCGCGCATCCAGACGGCGGCGCGCGCGCTCGGCGTCGCCCAATGCGCCCTCGACCTCGGACTGAAATACGCCAAGGAGCGCATTCAGTTCGGCAAGCCGCTGTTCTCCTTCCCGCGCGTCTTCAACAAGATCGTTTCCATGGCGATCGAAATCCATATCGCCCGCCAGATCACCTATTTCGCCGCGCGCGAGAAGGATGAGGGCAAGCGCTGCGACCTCGAGGCCGGCATGGCCAAGCTCTTGGGCGCCCGCGTCGCCTGGGCGGCGGCCGACAACGCCTTGCAGATCCACGGCGGCAATGGCTTTGCGCTGGAGTATCCCGTCTCCCGCGTGCTCTGCGACGCCCGCATCCTCAATATTTTCGAAGGCGCAGCGGAAATTCAGGCGCAGGTGATCGCGCGGCGGCTGCTGGAGGGCTGAGCGGCAGCTCGGCGGCGGGGGAGTCTGGCCCCCTCGCCCAAACCGCGATCAAGCGCGCCCTCCGCAGTATTGAGCCGCCGGCGCAAAGTACCCGGGCGCAAAGTAAAAGGCGGAGCAGACGGCGATCATTTTGATAATGACCTGCTTGCGCGCATAATGCGGCCATGCGCGAAACTGATCTCTTTACGTCGAAAATCGAGCCTGACCCACTCTGCGCTGGGCGGTTTCGTTGGACTGTTTGCGAAGGGACGCAGATTCATCTGCGGTCCCCACATGCCTACGACACGAAGCGCGAAGCTGAACAGGAAGCAGATAAGGCTCTGCAAAAACTCGCTTCCAGCTGGACGGGCAAGCGTTGACCTGAGCAAAAGCTTCCGTGCTCCTCTGCGGCGCCTTACCTTCCGCTCATGACCAAGCGCATCTATCGCCTCGTTGACGGCTCGCGCGGGCCGCGGCGGGATTTCCGCATCACTGTCGGCCTGCGCGAAGGCTGGGAAGCGGAGGGGCGCGTCTATGACGTCTCCGAGGCGGTGCGCTGCGCGCGCGCCTGGATGCGGCGGCGGGTCGAGGCGGGGCTGCCCGCGCTCTCCGGCATGTTCACCCGCGGCGAGGTGACCTACGCCTGGCGTAGAGACGACGGCGCGGTCGGCTCGGACCGCGAGCCGGTCGCGATTTTTACCGGCGAAGCGGTGCACGCCTATCTCGGCGACCTGCCGGAAGCGCAGATCGAGGCGATGCTGAACGAACTCGCCGGAGAGCTTGGCGCGGCGCTCGGCCAGGAGCGCCTCTATGTCGCCTTTTGCGACAAGACCTGGATTCTCGACTGCGGCGAGGGATAGGGCGCTCCGCCCGCCCTATTCTATGAGCGACGCCCTCAATCGGAGGCCCTCATGCTGAAGCTCTACTATCACACCGGCGCATGTTCGCTCGCGCCGCATATCGCGCTTGAATGGATCGGCGAGCCTTACGAGACGCAGGAGGTCGAGTTCGGCGACCAGGAATATTTGAAGATCAATCCGGCGGGCGCCGTGCCGGCGCTCGACACCGGCGAAGGCTGGATACTGACCCAGGCGGCTGCCGTGTTACGCTATCTCGCGCGACGCTTCCCGCAGGCAGGAATCGCCGCAGACAGTTCGCCGCGCGACGAAGCCGAGGCGGACCGCTGGTCCTCCTTTATCACCGGCGATCTTCACCCCGCCTTTTTTTCGCTGTTCTCGCCCAACCGTTATACGCTCGCCCGCGAGAAGGAGGCGTTCGACGATGTGCGCGAGGCCGCCAAGGCGCTCGTGCGCAAGAAGTTCGATATTCTCGAAGCGCATCTTTCCGGGCGCCGCTACATAGTGGGCGACAAGCGCAGCTATCTCGACGCCTATGTTTTTCCGATGGAGCGCTGGGCCGCGTCGATGTTGGAGGACGGGCTGTCGAAATATCCGAGCGTTCGCAAGCATCATGACATGATGGCGGCGGACGAGGGGGTGAAGCGGGCTTTGGCGGCGGAAGGCGCTTGACCGTCCCGACAAGCTCTCTGCCTTGACCGCGAAGGCGGCGGGTGAAAGCCTCCGCCTGCGTTCAGCCGGGAGAAGCACATGGGTTGGTTCAGCGGCAAAGTCGCGCTGGTCACTGGTGCGGCGCGCGGCCTTGGCCGGGTAACGGCGCTCGCCTTTGCGCGCGAGGGCGCGATGGTCGCGCTCGCCGACATCGACGAGGCTGGCGGGCGCGAGACTCTCGACATGATCCGCGCGGAAGGCGGCGAGGGGCTGTTCACCCTTGCCGACATGCGCGTCGAGCGGGACGTCGAAGCTATGGTGGCGACGACAGTCGAAGCCTATGGTCGCCTCGACTGCGCGGTGAACAACGCCGGAGTCGTGCGCTTCAAGCCGATCGTCGAGGAGACGGAGGAAGGCTTCAATTTCCACATCGACGTCAATCTGCGCGGCGTGTTCTTTTGCATGAAACACGAGATCCGGCAGATGCGCCAAAACGGCGGCGGCGCCATCGTCAACCAGTCGTCGATCACCGGCAGCCTCACCGGCAATCCGGCGGAAGGCGCCTATGCGGCCTCCAAAGGCGGCGTCGACGGACTGACCAAGACTGTCGCGCTCGAGGTCGCCAAGGACAATATCAGCGTCAACGCGATCTGCGCCTGCGGCATCGACGCGCCGGGCGACGTGTTCCATCAATGGATGGAGAAGGAGGGCGTCACCCCTCAAGAGGCCGGGAAGCTCTTTCCGATCGGACGCATGGGCAAGGCCGAAGAGCTGACCGAGGCCGTGCTGTTCCTGTGTTCGGAACAGGCGCGCTTCATCGTCGGCCACCTGCTTGTCGTCGACGGCGGATGGATCGCCCGCTGAAGACTTATTCCACCCTTGATTATCCGCCGCGCCTCCCGTAACGTCGCTGGGTTAACAGGGAAACGCTGACATGCGCGCAATTCTCGTATCTGAAGCGCCAGGAACGGAGCGGGGCTAGGCCCGGCCTCCGCCAGCGGCGCTTGACCCAAGGCCCCAAGAGGGCCTTTTTTGTTGCCCGAAACCCAGTCCACGCTGCGAGTAGCAAGACGGAAAAAGATGATGTCGAAGGAAATGACCGGCGCCGAAATGGTGGTCGAAGCCCTGAAGGACCAGGGCGTGGAGATTATTTTCGGCTATCCCGGCGGCGCCGTCCTTCCGATCTATGACGCGCTGTTCCATCAGGACAAGGTGCAGCACATTCTCGTGCGCCATGAGCAGGGCGCGGCTCACGCCGCCGAGGGCTATGCGCGTTCCTCGGGCAAGGTCGGCGTGCTGCTGGTCACCTCCGGTCCCGGCGCCACCAATACGGTGACCGGCCTCACCGACGCGCTGATGGATTCAATTCCGGTCGTCTGCATCACCGGCCAGGTGCCGACGCATCTCATCGGCTCGGACGCCTTTCAGGAATGCGACACGGTCGGCATCACCCGCCACTGCACGAAGCACAATTATCTCGTCAAGAACATCGCCGATCTGCCCCGCGTGCTGCATGAGGCCTTTTATGTGGCTTCGTCCGGCCGGCCCGGACCTGTCGTGATCGATATCCCCAAGGACGTGCAGTTTGCGCGCGGCCTCTACGCGCCGCCGCGCAGCGCCGCGCACAAGACCTATCATCCCAAGCTCGACGCCGACGTGGAGACGATCCAACAGGCGGTGCGAATGATGGCGGCGGCCGAGCGTCCGATCTTCTATACGGGCGGCGGCGTCATTAATTCGGGACCCGCGGCTTCAACCCTGTTGCGAGAACTCGTCGGCCTCACAGGGTTTCCGATCACCTCGACGTTGATGGGGCTTGGCGCCTATCCCGGGTCGGGCGAGAACTGGCTCGGCATGCTTGGCATGCACGGCACTTGGGAAGCCAATCACGCCATGCATGACTGCGATCTGATGATCGCGGTCGGGGCGCGTTTCGACGACCGTATCACCGGGCGTCTTGACGCCTTTTCGCCGGGCTCGAAAAAAATCCACATCGACATCGATCGTTCGTCGATCAACAAGAACGTCAAGGTCGATCTCGCTATCGTCGGCGACTGCGCCCATGTGCTGGAAGCCATGACGCGCATGTGGCGCGCCGAGGCGATGAGCGCCGAGAAACAGCCGCTCGATCATTGGTGGGCGAAGATCGACGAGTGGCGGGCCAGAAAATCGCTGGCGTTCCGCAATTCGGAAACGGCGATCAAGCCGCAATATGCGGTGCAGCGGCTCTATGCGCTGACCAAGGACCGCGATGTGTACATTACGACCGAGGTCGGACAGCATCAGATGTGGGCGGCCCAGCACTATCATTTCGAAGAGCCCAACCGCTGGATGACGTCGGGCGGGCTCGGCACGATGGGTTACGGTCTGCCGGCGGCGATCGGCGCGCAGCTCGCCCATCCGGGCTCGCTTGTGATCGACATCGCCGGCGAAGCCTCGATCCTGATGTGCATTCAGGAAATGTCGACGGCGATCCAATACCGCCTGCCGGTGAAAATCTTCATCCTCAATAACGAATATATGGGCATGGTGCGCCAGTGGCAGGAACTGCTGCATGGCGGTCGCTATTCCCATAGCTACTCGGAGGCGCTCCCCGACTTCGTCAAGCTCGCCGAAGCATTCGGCGCCAAGGGCGTCCGCTGTTCCAATCCAGCCTCGCTCGACGCCGCGATAATCGAGATGCTCGACTATGACGGACCGGTGATTTTCGACTGCGTCGTCGACAAGATCGAAAATTGCTTCCCGATGATCCCGTCGGGCAAGGCGCATAACGACATGCTGCTCGCCGATCTTTCCGACGACGCCGGAATCGAGATCGGCGCGGTGATCGATGAAAAGGGAAAAATGCTCGTCTAGGCAGTCGGGCTTCGGCGGTCGGCAGTCATAGGGACTGCAGTCGACCGCCGACTGCCGATCTGCCGACCGCCGAAGGACCGATATGAACGCTCCCGCTTCTCCGCCCTCGCCTTATTCCGCCGCCACGCCGAGCGCGAAGGTCGAGTCGCATACGCTCTCCGTGCTTGTCGACAATGAACCCGGCGTATTGGCGCGCGTCGTCGGCCTATTCTCGGGCCGCGGCTACAATATCGAGAGCCTCACGGTCGCCGAAGTCGCGCACGCCGAGCATCTCTCGCGCATCACCATTCTGACCTCGGGCGCGCCGGAGACGATCGACCAGATCCATCACCAACTCGAGCGCCTCGTCCCCGTCCATCAGGTGACCGATCTTACCTTGTCGAAGCGCTCGCTTGAACGTGAGCTGGCGATGGTCAAGGTCAGGGGCCGCGGCGATCACCGCACCTTCGCGCTGCAACTTGCCGAAGCGTTTCGCGCCCGCATTGTCGACGCGACCACCGAGAGCTTCATCTTCGAACTGACCGGCAAGCCGCACAAGATCGACGAATTCATCGACCTGATGCGTCCGATCGGACTCGTCGAGGTGTCCCGCACCGGAGTCGCGGCGATCTCGCGCGGGCCGGAGCCGATCTAGAAACGACGCTGATCCGGAAAGGGACAGTGCCGCGCGCCGAAACCAAAAGCGCCAAACGTAAGGGCGTTCGGCGCTCCATTTTTGGCGAAGGAGAGTTAGATTTTGTTCGTCGCCGAGGTTTCCATCAGGTTACCCGGCGGTCACCATTTCCAGGTGTCTGGGCTGGTCGCCGTGACAAGGATTCCGATGCCGTAGTCGCTGATGACCACTACCGTGTAGCGATCATTGTCATAGACGTTCAATTGATATTGCCTGCCGCGCGCCGACCACTGCCATAAGTCGCGCACGCCGCTTTGAGGCGAAAAAGCCGCACGTCCAGATGCGGTTCCTGGTAGAAGGCCATTGACGTTGAGTGGGACGGATCTTGAGCCTCCTGTCCAGGTTACATTTCCGGTCAGCGGGCTTGTCGTCAGATTGACGACAAAAAACTCAAACGTGCCGCCGCCGGCCATTTCGCCTTTTTGATCCTTGTCAGACATATTCGGGCTCCTAGAAATCGGACAGAGAATACAACTAAAGATTGTATTTAACGCGAGGAGCGTAAAAACTTCAATGGGTGACGACGACTTTTTTAGAGTGGCCCCATCTACGCCGCGTCCCGGCCTGCGGCTCCGCAATCGTTATCATCCCTCCCTTTGACCTTCCGCCTCCCGCCGCGTAGAAGCGCCCGAACGCAAAAAAATCTATGACCGTCTCCTGTTCCGACGCGGAAAGGCGGGAGGTCGTCGCCAACGCCAAAAAGGACCAAAGGCACATGCGCGTTTATTACGATCGGGACGCCGACATCAATTTGATCAAAGGCAAGAAAGTCGCCATCGTCGGCTATGGCAGCCAGGGGCACGCGCATGCGCTCAATCTGAAGGACAGCGGCGTCTCGGAGGTCGCGGTGGCGCTGCGCGCCGGCTCGGCTTCGGCCAAAAAGGCGGAAAGCGCCGGGCTCAAGGTGATGAGCGTCGCCGACGCGGCCAAATGGGCCGACGTCGTCATGATGCTTACGCCGGACGAGCTTCAGGGCGAAATCTACGCCAATGAGCTTGCCCCCAATCTCAAGCAAGGGGCGGCGCTTTTCTTCGCGCATGGGCTCAACATTCATTTCAATCTGATCGAGCCGCGCGCCGATCTCGACGTCGCCATGGTCGCGCCCAAAGGGCCGGGCCACACCGTCCGCGGCGAATATCTCAAGGGCGGCGGCGTGCCCTGCCTAATGGCTGTGCATCAGGACGCTTCCGGCAACGCCAAGCAGATCGCGCTCTCCTATGCCTCCGCGATCGGCGGCGGCCGCGCCGGGATCATCGAAACGACTTTCCGGGAAGAATGCGAGACCGATCTTTTCGGCGAGCAGGTCGTGCTTTGCGGCGGCCTCGTCGAACTGATCCGCGCCGGATTCGAGACGCTGGTCGAGGCCGGCTATGCCCCGGAAATGGCCTATTTTGAATGTCTGCACGAAGTGAAGCTGATCGTCGACCTCATCTATGAGGGCGGCATCGCCAACATGAATTACTCAGTGTCCAACACGGCCGAATATGGCGAATATGTCACCGGTCCGCGCATCATCACCAAGGAAACCAAGGCCGAGATGAAGCGTGTGCTTGACGATATCCAGACCGGCAAGTTCACGCGCGACTGGATGTTGGAGAACCGGGTCGGCCAGACCTCCTTCAAGGCGATCCGCGCCCGAAACAATGCGCATCCGATCGAAGAGGTCGGCCTTCGCCTCCGCGGCATGATGCCCTGGATCGGCAAGAATAAGTTGGTCGACAAGGACCGTAATTAGCGCATAATGAACTCAAAAAGGCGAATGCGCACTCGGGGTTGGCGGATTTCTGATCCTGCGGTTAGCGCTTCGCGCAACAACCAAAGCGTCGCCGAAGCGGGGGATGAATGCACGGGCCGGGCGGGCGGTCGAGTGAGCTGATCGAGAGCGAAACGCGTCGCCGCGTTCATGAGATCGTGCGGAGCCGCATGACTTATGACGTCCAGACGCTGGTCGACCATTTCGTCGAAGACGTCGAATTGAATTACAGCTGCTCACGGCTTGGGTTGCTGCCGCCGGGACAGTGGCGCGGGCGAGATGCGCTACGCGCGCATTTGCGTCGCGTCGATGTCGACTATGAGCCAATCGAGGCGGAGATTCTTTCGGTTCTCGTCGAAGGCGACAACACGGCTTTGCGTTGGCTGAGCAGTTGGCGTCACCGCGCGACGGGCCAGATCCATCCTATGCACATGGCGCATTTTCTGCGGTGGCGTAACGGGCTGGTCTCAGAAATGTATGAGTTCCGGGACCATCGTTGCGTGTCTCGCGGAGCGGCATACCTGCCGCAAAGTCTCGACGAAATTCTCAATCCGCGCGGCCCCGGACTGCCGCGCGATGAAATGGCGCGCCGACTGGTCGCAATAAGCAGCTTCTCTTGCGGACCCGACATCGCGCTGTTGCGCGAACTATGCTCGCCCGACGTGGTGTGCGAATTCGTTGGCGACCGAGCGACGATCGCGCATGCCGGACGACATCGCGGCATTGAGGCGCTGATCAACATCGTGCGCGGCGTCGGCATGGAATTCGAGCAGTTGGGACATGCGACGCCCGATGAAGTCATCGTTGACGGCGGAAGCGCGGCGACGCGTCGAACTGTCGAGTGGCGCCACCGCGGCACCGGTCGTCGCGGCCAGGTTCAGCTCGCCGATTTCGTGCGCTTCGAAGATGGCCGCATCGTCGAGATCGTCGAATTTCGCGACAGCACGGCGCTTCTACAAATGCAGGCGTAACGACGCGCCGCGACATGCAATCCCCGCCCCGACGCCGGCGCGGGCAAGGAGCAGTCCGACTGTGACTCTCGAAATCCTGGAGGTCGACCGGCTTGAGTGTCGCTTCGTCGATCACCATTGGGGTTTCGCAAAAGAGCGGTCCGACATGATCGAGCGTCACTGGGAAGAACGCCGGCGCGCCAATCCGGCGCTCTACGATGGCTTGGTGCTGCTCGCCTGTCGCGTCGCGCGGGCGACCGGCGAGGATGGCGCGCGCATCTTGCAGATGTCGCTCTTTAAAACGCGCTTCTCGCGCTTTCTCGTCTGGCGCGATCTCGGCTGGCCGGACAAGTCCGTTTACAACTGCTTCTCGATGCCGGCGGTCCGCGCCCGCGACGGCGCCTATCTCCTCGGCGAGATGGGGCCAAGCCACTCCTTTGCCGGCCAGCTCTATTTTCCCTGCGGCACGCCCGATCCTTCCGACATCCTCGCTGACGGCGGCGTCGACCTTGACGGCAGTCTGGCGCGCGAACTCGCGGAAGAGACGGGCCTCGACGCGGCCGAGGCGCGAGCGGCGGCGAACTGGACGGTCATCGTCGATCGCCAGAATGTCGCCTGCATCAAGAGACTGGATTTTGACGCGCCGTCGCAGGCCCTCGCCGCCAAGGTGAGGGCGTTTCTTGCGGCCGAACGCGCGCCTGAACTCACCGACGCGCATATGATCTCCAGTCCGGAGGCGCTGTCGGACGCCCGATTGCCCCCGTTCATGGTGGCCTATCTCATGCGCGAACTTGGACGAGCGGATGAAATTCCGCGCCGCGCGGGTTAAATGTGGCGCAAATGACTACTCAAGCGCCAAACGATGAGCGCGTTCTGGCTGTTCGTGCCGCGCTCGACGGTCGGGCGATCGTGCTCGTCGGCATGATGGGCTCCGGCAAGAGCGCGATCGGTCAGAGACTCGCGGCGCGACTGGGATTGCCCTTTGTCGACGCCGACGCCGAGATCGTCGCTGCGGCAGGCATGTCCATTCCGGAGATTTTCGCCAAATATGGCGAGCGCTATTTCCGCGACGGCGAGCGTCGCGTGATTATGCGCCTCTTGAACGGCGGCCCGATCGTGCTGGCGACCGGCGGTGGGGCGTTTCTCGATCCTCGCACCCGCGATCGCGTCGCCGAGCGGGGCGTATCCATATGGCTCGACGCGGATCTCAAAATCCTGTTGAAGCGCGTGCGCCGCAAGAACGATCGGCCCTTGCTGCTAACGGACGATCCGGAGGAAACACTGCGCAAGTTGATGGAGGCGCGCCGCCCGGTATACGAATTGGCCGATCTTCACGTTGAATCGCGGGAAATTCCTCAGGACGCGATGGCGGATGATACGCTCGCCGTTCTCGCCGCCGCCTTGCCGCGGATCGAGGAGCTCAGACGGCGCGCGCAAAGCAAAGGTTTCGCCAAAGCCATGAATCACCTTCATCCTGCGCGCGCGGAAGGCGAAGAAGCCACTCGTCAGGAGACCGTTCGGGTCGCCCTCGGCGGACGGTCCTATGACATCCTGATCGGCGACGGGCTGCTGCAGCGCGCCGGCGAGCTTGTCGCGGGTATCGCGCCCGGCGCGGCTTGCGCCATTATCACCGACGAGAACGTCGCGAGACTGCACCTTCCGATAGTCGAACAGAGCCTGAAGAACGCTGGACTGCGGACGACGACCATTATCGTTCCGCCGGGCGAGGCGTCGAAATCGCTTTCGGTCTTTGGCCGCGTCTGCGACGACGTGCTGGCCGCCAGGATCGAGAGGCGCGATCTGATCGTCGCGCTCGGTGGCGGCGTCGTCGGCGATCTTGCGGGTTTTGTCGCGGCGAGCATGCGCCGCGGCACGCGCTTCGTGCAAATGCCGACGACGCTCTTGTCCCAGGTCGATTCTTCGGTCGGCGGCAAGACCGGGATCAATTCCCGGCACGGCAAAAATCTCATCGGCGCCTTTCATCAACCGTCGCTGGTTCTGGCCGACGTCGACACGCTGCGGACATTGCCGCCGCGCGAGTTTCGCGCCGGCTATGCCGAGATTGTGAAATACGGCCTTCTCGGCGACGCCCGCTTTTTCGACTGGCTCGAAGCAGATGCGGACGCCGTTTTCCACAGTCAGGCGGAGCAGATTTGCGCGGTCGCGGTGAGCTGCGAGACGAAGGCGACGATCGTTGGGCGTGATGAAACCGAGCAGGGCGAACGGGCGCTTCTCAACCTCGGCCATACCTTCGGCCACGCGTTCGAGCGCTTGACCGGCTACGACGGCGCCCGCCTCGTTCATGGCGAGGGCGTCGCGATCGGGCTGGTTTGCGCGGCGCGTTTTTCCGCGCGCCGCGGCGCGTGCGCCGCCGCCGTGGCGGAGCGCGTCGAACACCATCTGAAGTCCGTGGGCTTGCCGACCAGAATCCGCGACATTCCGGATTGGCGCGATGACGCGCAGGCGATTCTCGACGCCATGTATCAAGACAAAAAGGTCGAGCGCGGCGCGCTGACCTTTGTTCTTCTGCGCGCCATCGGCGAGGCGTTCATCGCCAAATCCGTCGACGCCGCCGAGACGTTTGAGTTTCTTCAGGATGAGTTGAAGCGGACATAGTCCCATGCATGGCCTCGAAACCGGCGCGCCGCAGGTCGATGTTTGGACTGCGGTTCTCATCGTCGCGATTTGCGTCTTCCTTTCGGCGTTCTTTGCAGGATCGGAGACGGCGCTCACCGCCGCATCGCATGCCCGTATGCATTCTCTCGAAAAGGAGGGCGACGAGCGCGCCGCGGCGGTGAACCGCCTGCTGCGCCAGCGCAACCGAATGATTGCCGCGCTGCTGCTTGGCGGCACGCTGGTCAATATCGGCGGCTCCGCTTTCACCACAAGCGTGCTCGTCGTCGTCGCCGGGGACAATGGCGCGCTCTACGCGACCATCATCATGACTGTTCTGCTACTGGTGTTCGCCGAGGTTTTGCCCAAGACGCTGGCGATCAATCATCCCGACGAGACGTCTTTGCGGGTCGCGAAATTTATCGCGCCCTTCGTGCGCATCGTGGGACCGCTCCTCGCGGGCGTCGAATATGTCGTGCTCATGGTGTTGAAGATGATGGGTGTGGAGGTCGGCCACGGTCGGACCGTGCTTTCGCCTTATGACGAATTGAAAAGCGCGGTCGACATTCTGCATGAAGAAGGCAACGTCGAACGCTCGGCGCGCGACATGTTCGGCGGGGTCCTCGATTTGCAGGTGCTGCATGTTTCGGACGTGATGATCCACCGCACCAAGATGCGCACGATCGACGCCGATCTGCCGCCGGCGCAGATTGTGCGCGAAGTGCTGTCCTCGCCGTTCACCCGCATGCCGCTCTGGCGCGAGCGACCGGATAATTTTGTCGGCGTCCTTCATTCGAAGGATATGCTGCGGGCGTTGAACGCCGCTGACGGCGACGCTTCGAAAATCAGTGTCGACGACGTGATGCTTGCGCCCTGGTTCGTGCCCGAGGCGACGACTCTCGAGGATCAGCTCGAAGCCTTTCTCAAGCGCAAGACCCATTTCTCTTTGGTCGTCGACGAATATGGCGAGGTGATGGGACTCGTCACGCTTGAAGACATACTCGAAGAGATCGTCGGCGACATTCGTGACGAACATGATCTTGCTGTTCAGGGCGTGCGCCCGCAGCCCGATGGATCGGTGTTGGTCGACGGCGCCGTGCCGGTGCGCGATCTGAACCGCGTCATGGACTGGGAATTACCCGATGAGGAGGCTACGACGATCGCCGGCCTTGTGATCCACGAGGCGGGAGCGATTCCGGAAGCCGGACAGGTCTTCACCTATCACGGCTTCCGTTTCGAGGTGATGCGCAAAATCAGGAATCGCGTCACCGCTCTCAAGGTGACGCCGCAGGAGACCGTCTGATGAGCGCGCCGCGCGACGAGGACGTTTCAAATATCTGCTGAAATTTCGGCCTGCAGACCCTCGGCGCGATAGGAGAGCCGCACTTCGCCGCCCATCTGACGCGCCAGCACATTGGTGATCAAGAAATGCCCGACGCCCGTCTGCTGCGGGTGTTCGACGATTGGGCCGCCCGCCTCGGTCCAATTCAAGATGAGACGCGGCCGATCTCCTTCCAGGTCCGCGCGCCACTCGATCGAGACACTGCCGTCGTCGTCCGACAGCGCTCCATGCCGTTCAGCGTTGGCGAGCAATTCGTTGAGCGCCAAACCCAAGGCCGAGGCCACCGCGGAACGCAATTCCACGTCTTCGCCCGATATTGAGATGCGGTCGCCATAGTCGTGACTGCCGCAGGACAGCGCGACCAGGACCAGGTCTCTGAGCGGCGTCCGCTCCCATGACGTCTGCACGAGCAGCGTGGAGATGCGGCTCAAGCACTGCACGCGGTGAGAGAAGCCCTCCTGAAAGCTCGAAAAGTCCTGCGCGGTGCGCGCCGTAATGTTGGCGATTCCCTGAATCATTGCGAGCGAATTGTTCACGCGATGATGCAACTCGCGGTTCATCATCTGGTTGTGAATTTCTGCGTTCTTGATGTCGTCGACGTCGGTGACGGCGACGATCGCGCCGATGATCTCGCCCTGGTCGTTGCGGATCGGCGCGCCGACGATGTTGATCCAAATATAGGCGCCATCGCCGCGTTCGATCTTGCACTCGAGCTGCGGATGATCTTCGCCAGCAAGCGCGCGCGCCAGCGGATATTCCCCGCTCAGAACAGGCCGGCCGTCTGGATGGATGGCGTTCCATTGGCCATAGCTTTCCGTGCTTTCAGAATAGCGAACGGGGCGGCGCAGAATCGTTTCCATGAGGGCGTTGCCCTCGACGATGCGTCCATTTGGCGCTTCGGCAATAAGGATTCCAACGGGCACGGCGTCGAGCAGCGCGCGCAGTTGCAGATTGGCGCTGGTTCGGCTGACGACCGTCGACGCTTTCGTCAACAGGTCGTTCAACTCAGCCAATCTTTTGCGTTTCGCTCGCAGACGCTCGTCGATGTCCTGAAGGCTGTGAGCGATCGCGTCGACCTCGGCGATTCCAGTGTCGCGCCAATGCGGGTCGCCGCGCACTTCCACCGCGAGGGTTAGTTCGGCGAGTTCATGTTGCGCCTTTTTCGCCGCGCGGCGCTGCCTCGCGAGTTGGCCGATCACCAAAATGGCGGCGGCCAGCGCCACAGTTAAGGCTGCGACGACGGTGAGCCAGACCTCAGCCATTGTCGATGCGTCGTCTTCTGCCAACGCCCCCGATGTTAGGGCAAGTGTGAGCAGGGTCGTGGCCATGGCGCGGGCAGCCGCGTGCATGGCCGCAGGTAGGCGGGGCCGGGAACATTGACCTTCGCAGCCTTTCGTCATCGACGCTGCCGATTGCTGGGGGATTTGCCAAGCCGCAAGTTTCAGATAGAGCAGATACTTCCTGGCGCACACCCACGCAAAGCCCCGGTTTGCTATATCGCCCGGGACGGCCGCCGCGCGGCAAGGTTCGAAACGGTCGGATCGGTATCGATTTCGCTCGTGGCAAGCAGGCCCAAATGCTCGGCAAGTTTGGCGCGCGCCCGATTCAAGCGGCTCTTGACCGTACCGATGGCGACGCCGCAAATCTCGGCGGCTTCCTCATAGGACAGTTCGGTGATCCCGATCATCAGCAGGATTTCCTTGTGCTCGGGCGCGAGCTTGTCCAGCGCCGCCTGAACGTCGGCGAGGGTCAGCGCCGACTCCTGCCCGCCCTTCACAGGAATCTGCTGGGCCAGGAGATTGTCGCTGTCCTGCACTTCCCGCGAGCGCTTCCGATAGCTTGAAAAATAGGTGTTGCGCAGGATGGTCACGAGCCAGGCGCGCAGGTTGGTATTCGGCTGGAAGGAATCGGCGTGCGACCAAGCCTTGACCAGAGCGTCCTGAACCAAATCGTCGGCGAGACTATGCGAGCCGCAAAGCGAAATGGCGAAGGCGCGCAGATAGGGCATCTGCGCCACCATCTGATCTCCAAAGGAATCTTCGGTCATTTCTTTTCGCGCTGTTTGGCTTCCAGCTTGGCCAGCAGCACAGTAAATTTGTCTGGAATCGGTTGATGTATCAGATCGTCGCAATAGGCTCGAAACACTCGCCCGAGCTGAGCTTGAATTTTTGGATCCAGCGCGACGCCGTCGACGTTCGAGCCGTCAACGTCATTCTCGCCGCCTTCAGCAGCCCTGTGCACATTGGATTCCGCGTCGCTGCAGGGGCCGTGATTGTCGTGCTGATTTTCGCGTTGGCTCATTCTCGACCCCGAGGTCACCCCGAGACTGCCCGCCTGAACTCGGGGCGCCGCGCGCACGACTTCCCTTGCTGAAACGCGTAGGAACACTAATTGTTCCGTAATTGCAACCGAGGAAGACGGCGACATAACAAACGCGGGGTTGAATTGACTTCGCGGTTTGGCCGGCAATAGGATGAAGCCATGAATCTATCGCGTGAAATAGCGGTGCACTTGCCTTACTTGCGCCGCTTCGCGCGGGCGCTGTGCGGCTCGCAAAGAAGCGGCGACGCCTATGTCGTCGCCACGCTCGAAGCGTTGGTCGCGGACCCCGATGCTTTCCCCGCGAATATGTCGCCAAAAGTCGGGCTTTACCATCTGTTCATGGCGTCCTGGTCGTCGATCCGGCTGAACACCGAGCCGTCGCCCAATACCGACGAAATCTCGGCCGCGCAGCGCAATATAAGCATGCTGACGCCGCGTTCACGGCAAGCCTTCTTGCTGCGCACTGTCGAAGGCTTTTCGGTCGCGGACGTCGCCGCGATTCTGGGCGTGACCGAAGAAGAGGTCGAAGCGCTCGTGACCGACGCCGGCCGTGAAATCGCCGAGCGCGTCGCGACGGACGTGCTCATCATCGAGGACGAGTCGCTTATTGCGCAGGACATCGAATTCATTGCACGGGATCTCGGCCATCGCGTGATTGGCGTCGCGCGCACGCATCGGGAGGCGCTGGAACTCGCCAAGCGTCAGCAGCCTGGCCTGATCCTCGCCGACATTCAGCTCGCCGACGGGAGTTCAGGTCTGAACGCCGTCAACGAAATGCTCGAAAGTTTCGACGCGCCGGTCATTTTCATTACCGCATTTCCGGAACGGCTGCTGACCGGAGAACGACCGGAGCCTGCCTTTCTCATCAGCAAGCCCTACAAGGTCGATACGGTCAAGGCCACGATCAGCCAGGCGCTGTTCTTTGAGCGCAAAGCGTCTCGCGCCGCCTAGACTACGCTGTATGTGAGCGGGATCGCCCGCGACCCATCCATTCTGCCGTCTCGTTCCACGAAAAGAACGCCTGAAAGTTGTAGCCTCGCGTTCGTTAGCGCGCCATATAGCGGCGTGAGTACGCGATGCGCGGCAAGCCGCTTGCAAAGAGCCCCTTCGCTCGCTTCGAGCGCTCAAGCAGAGGGGCGAATTGACTTTGAACGATCACGCTGTAGAGAGCGCTTTCGCGTCAGAGGTCAAGCAGTCGGATCGAACGCGGTGGCGGGAATTCTGCGCGCTCGCGCTCGAATACTGGATTGGCGAGACCAGCCGGCGAGCGTGGATCCTGACGGGCTTGGTCGCCTTCTGCATCGCCCTGCAGCTCGGGGCGCAGCTCTGCATCAATGAATGGAACCGGAGGTTCTTCGACGCGCTCGAAAGCAAGAACGTCGAATCCTTCGCCTGGGCGACGGCCCTGTTGCCGGTTCTAGTCATCTTCAGCGCCGCCGCCGTCAGCGGCGCGCTTGTCACGCGCATGACATTACAGATGCGCTGGCGACAATGGCTCACTCAGAGACTCGCCGGCTGGTGGCTCGAGGACCAGCGCTACTACCGCCTTGAGATTGCCGCTCGAGAGCAGACCTCGCCGGAATACCGGATCGCCAAGGACATTCAACTCGCAATCGATCCGCTCGTCGAATTCGCGGTCGGCTTTTTAACCGCGTTGGCGACAGCCTCGGCCTTCGTCGGGATTTTGTGGACGGTCGGCGGGGCCCTGGAGTTCGATCTCTTCGGCGCTCGGATTGTGTTGCCAGGCTATCTCGGCTTTGCCGCCGTGGCCTACGCGACGATCGCTGGCGGCGTCGCTTTTCTCGCGGGACGTCCGCTCGTCCCAGCCGTTGCGCAAAAGAACGAAGCCGAAGCGCAATTCCTCGCCGAACTCTCGCGGCTGAAGGAAAATGCGGAAAGCATCGCGCTCATTCGCGGCGACGCGGACGAGTTAAGTTCTATCCTGCAGAACTATCGATGCGTCGTCGCCGCCTGGGTTCGCCAGATCCGTCGCAGTGGCGTGCTCGCGACCGTCCAAAACGCCAACGGCGCGCTGACTCCGCTCATTCCATTCGTGCTCGTTGCGCCAAAATATTTGTCAGGCGCCTTGACGCTTGGCGCCGTCATGCAGTTGGCCGCCGCTTTCCTGTCGGTGCAGGTCGCCTTTAACTGGTTCATCGACAATTCCGTGCGCGTCGCGGAATGGATGGCTTCCGCCAACCGGGTTGACGAACTTGCCGAAGCTCTTGAGAGCCTCGATGTCGGCGTCATCATGGAAGAAAAGGAGTTTATCGAATTCGGCGTCAGCGATGACGACACGATTCACATTCAAAATCTCGCCGTCGCGCATCGCAACGGACGAATTGTGATCGCCGACGCGAATGTGGTCATTCCGATCGGCGAGAAGTTGCTTGTCGCGGGGCCGAGCGGCACGGGAAAAAGCACGCTTATTCGCGCGCTCGCCGGACTGTGGCCGTGGGGCTCCGGCCGGATTCTATTGCCGAAAGACGCGCACATCGCCTTTGTGCCGCAAAAGCCATACATTCCGCTGGGCGCGCTTCGGCAAGTCATCCTCTATTCGATCTCGGACAAGGAAATCACCGACGAAATGATCGAAGGCGCGATGCGGCGCTGCGGCATCGGCTATCTCGTCAAACATCTCGATGAAGAGCAACGCTGGGATCAAATTCTTTCCGGCGGCGAGCGGCAGCGAATCGCCTTTGTTCGGCTTTTGCTGCAACGGCCGCAGATCATCATCATGGACGAGGCGACGTCGGCGCTCGACGAAGAAAGTCAGGTTTCGATGCTGCGGCTGTTTAATGAAGATTTGGCCGATGCGACGGCGATCAGCGTCGGCCATCGCGTCGGCATGGAAGATTTTCACGACAAGAAACTCGTGCTCGAGCGCCGGGCCGCCGGCGCGCATATCACCAGCCGCAAGCTACAAAAGTCGCTGTGGCATTTGTTCGACGACGCCGCGCTTTACTGATGTCCTAACGCGCGTCGCAGCGGTGGTCGCGCTTGATCGTCCGCCGCGCACGCCGGGCGCTCTGACCGCATCCTACTTTTTCTCTGGATAGAGGATGACATGCTCTTGTTCGTCCCCGTCCGTGCGGGCGACAATCGCGATTGCTGGCTCGCTGTCGCTCAAGTTCACGGGCTGATGCGGCACGTCGGGCGGAATAAAAATAAAATCTCCAGCGACATTTACGATGCTCTTTTCGAGATGTTCGCCATAGCGCGTCTCGACGCGGCCTTGCAGAAGATAGATCGCGGATTCATGGCCTTTGTGGACGTGCGCCTCCGCCTTGCCGCCTGGAGGAATCACCACCTTGAGCAACGACAGCCCCTTTGAGCCGACGGTCTTCGTGGAGATTCCAGGATAGAAAGGCAGAGCCTGTTTGGACCGTGTCGCCTGGTCGACCCGTACCGTGACGATATCCTTGCCATCCTTTTGGCCTATGATCGACGTTTCCGACGCTGCGGGTCCCGCCGCAAGCGTTGCGAAGGTCAAGGAAACAAGCAATGTGTTGCGCATGGCGTACATCCGAATATCGTGGCGTGCGAGAATATAGCGCAAAAGCCAGATGAATCGGCAAGCGACCGGTCAAGTCATGATGGACTTCTCGCTGATGATCCATGGCGGGGCGGGCGCAATCCGCGATCCGCAGCGTTATGAGGCCTCGTTGCGCGCGATTGTCGAGTCGGGCGCGAACCTTCTGGCGGCAGGGTCGTCGGCGCTCGATGCCGTGGTCCACTGCGTCGCTCTGCTCGAGGACGATCCTCTGTTCAACGCCGGTCGGGGTTCGGTGCTAAACGCGGACGGCGAAGTCCTGTGCGACGCATCGGTCATGGACGGCCGAACGCTCAAGGCCGGCGCGGTCGCGGCGATTCGCGGCGTGAAGAATCCGGCGCGCCTTGCCTATGAGGTGATGGAACACAGCGGCCACGTGCTTCTTGTTGGCGAGGGCGCGGAACGCTTCGCGCGCGCACGGCGTTTGGCGTTCGAAGGCGAGGATTATTTCAAAACCCAAGAGCGCGTCGCGCAATTGGCGAAGGCGAAGCGAAAGCGAGAGATCGCGCTCGATCATTCGGGCGCGGGCGATGGAAAATACGGCACGGTTGGCGCCGTCGCGCGTGACCGAAACGGCGATCTCGCAGCGGCGACGTCGACCGGCGGCGTCGTCAATCAGCTCAGCGGCCGCGTCGGCGATTCGCCGATTATCGGAGCCGGGACATTCGCCGACAACGCCAGTTGCGCCGTCTCATGCACGGGCGTCGGCGAGGATTTCATCCGCGTTTCGCTTGCGCGGACCGCCAGCTTCTTCGTTGAATTTCGCGCCATGCAAGCTGAGGAGGCCGCGCGTGAGGCGATTCGCTATCTCGTCGCCAAGGTGAACGGCCAGGGCGGCCTCATTGTCGTGGATCGGCAGGGAAGATGCGGCCAGGCGCATTCGACTCCGGGCATGCTGACCGCGCAATTCGCCGGCGGCGTCGCACGGGTAGACGCGACATAGGTCTCATCTCGCGCGGCTCCCGGGGCGCGGCGCATTTCGCCGGCGCGCCGCAAATCTCTTGACGATGGGATTTTTGCGATCGAACGCAATTTGCGTCAGCGGCGCGACGAAATTCGATGCGGCGTCGCCAGCAATCATGAAGCGGCACATCAAATCTTGCGCGGCCGTATCGACAATGTCGACGATGACGAGTTTCGGCGCGCCGCGCCCGATTACGCCGCGCGCGCGAAGAAATGCGAGGAGCGCCGGTCGGGGCCGGGCGGCGAGGGGCAGAGCGTCACGTAAATTGTGGACAAGACTTTTCTGTTTGAGGCGCTCGAAATCCATTTGCCGCTCCATATGAGATCAATAATTTGATGCGTCGCAGGCGTTTTGCCGCGTACGTGAAAAATGCGCTTTCCGCCGTTCCCAATGCGGGCTTGATGCGCTGAAACAGCAATCGCAGTTTTTGTGCCGCCCTGAAACGGCCTTTGCGAGTCGCTGGAGAATGATTGTCGAAAGGCGAGGCTAGGTTGAAAGCCATAATGCGAAATCTCTGAAGGTCGCGTTTCGACGAATAATATTGCAGCGCGCGCCGCAACCGGCGGTGTCAACCATCATGTTGGTAGAATTAGACTTTTTAGAGACGCGGGGATAGCTTGCATCCTGTCGCTGAACGCTCGATGGAACGAAACGGGCGGTTGCGACTCGACGCCGAAGGCGGTCGCTCTCTCATAGGCCCAGCCGACAGAAACCCTCTGCTCATGAGAAACGCCCGTCTCTAATCGAGTTCGAACTTCTCCTTATAGTCGCGCTTAAGCGAAGCATCCTGATTCTCTTTGCGCAGATAACAATCGCCGATCGCCAGAGCGTCCATTTCCGTGCCCATGAAACAGCCGAAGGCGTCCTCGGGCGTGCAGACGATCGGTTCGCCGCGCACATTAAAGCTCGTATTGACCAGCACGGGACAGCCGGTCGTTCGCTTGAACGCCGAGAGGAGCGCGTAATAGCGCGGGTTTGTCTCCTGGTGCACCGTCTGGATTCGCGCCGAATAGTCGACGTGAGTCACGGCGGGAATCGAGCTGCGCGGAACATTCAGTCTGTCGATGCCAAACAGGGCCTGCTGCTCGTCGGTCATTGCAAGACGATGCTTCTCCGCGACGTCGGCGACGAACAGCATGTAGGGTGAATCGCCGTCGAACTCGAACCAGTCGGCGACATCCTCGCGCAATATCGAAGGCGCGAAGGGCCGAAACGACTCGCGATATTTGATCTTCAGATTAAGGGTTTTCTGCATCGAAGCCGAGCGCGGGTCGCCGAGGATCGATCGTCCGCCAAGCGCGCGTGGTCCGAATTCCATTCGTCCTTGGAACCAACCGACCGCGCGCTCAGCCGCGAGATCCCGCGCCGCCGCCTCGATCAGATCGCCTTCCGACATTATCTCGAATTTGGCGCCGGCGGCTTGCAGACGGCTCTCGATCTCGGCTTGCGAGAACGACGGGCCGAGATAGGAGCCGCGCATGGCGTCGCCGGCGCCGTTGACGCTCCGCGGATTTTTCTTGTGGTCGTAGTAGGCGGCGAGCGCCGCGCCGAGCGCGCCGCCGGCGTCTCCGGCCGCAGGCTGAATCCAGATCTGATCGAAGCTGCCGTCGCGCAGCAGTTTCCCGTTAGCGACGCAATTCAGCGCCACGCCGCCGGCGAGACAAAGGTTCCGGGCGCCGGTCTCTTGAGCGAGCCCGCGGGTCAATCTAAGGACGATCTCTTCGGTGACCGACTGTATCGAGGCGGCGAGATCCATATGCCGTTGCGTGAGCAATTCTTCCGGCTTGCGCGCCGGGCCGCCGAAAAGCGCATCGAACTTCGCATTGGTCATCCGCAAACCGGTGCAATAGTCGAAATATGATTGATCGAGCCGGAAAGTGCCGTCCTGCTTGAGGTCGATCAGGCGGTCGAGGATTAAATCTGCATATTTCGGCTCGCCATAGGGGGCGAGGCCCATCAGCTTGTATTCGCCGGAGTTCACCTTGAACCCGGTGTAATAGGTGAAGGCCGAATAGAGCAGGCCGAGCGAATGCGGGAAGCGCAATTCGCGCTGCATCGACAGTTCGTTGCCATCGCCGAAGGCCACCGACGTCGTCGCCCATTCGCCGACCCCGTCCATCGTCAGAACGACCGCGTCCTTGAAGGGAGATGGATAGAAAGCGCTGGCGGCGTGGCTGAAGTGATGCTCGGCGAACAGCAGCCTGTTCGCCCAGTCGACATCCGCCGAATAGGCCTTCATCTCTTTCAGCAGCAGCGATTTCTGAAACAGCTTTTCGCGCAGCCAGAGCGGCAACGCCATCTTGAATGACTGGAAGCCGCGCGGCGCAAAGGCGACGTAAGTCTCGAGCAGGCGCTCGAACTTGACGAACGGCTTATCGTAAAAGGCGACGAAATCTATGTCCTGAGGCTTGGCGCGGGCTGCCTCAAGACAATAGTCGATCGCATGACGCGGAAAGCGGGCGTCGTGCTTCTTGCGCGAAAACCGTTCTTCCTGAGCGGCGGCGATAATGTCGCCATCCTCCACCACGGCGGCTGCGCTGTCGTGGTAGAAGGCGGAGATGCCGAGTATCCGCATCGCGATCTAGAAGAGCGTGTAGATGAATGGAGCGACCGCGGTTCCTTGCAGGACGATCAGCGCGCCGATGAGCAGCATGATGACCAGCACCGGCGCCATCCAATATTTCTTTCTGGTCTTCAGATAGTCCCAGAGCTCGAGCAGGAAACTCATTGTATCTCTCTCCTCAGAACTGCTTGCTCATGTCGCTCGCCGTCTCGGGCGTATTGCGCATGGTCCAGTAGGAAGCCGCGTTCTTGTCGAATGACAGTTTGAGCGGATCGGCGCGGCGCAATCGGAAAATCACCGCGATCGGCAGGATCACGCCAAAGAACAGAACGCCCATGATGATCGGGTTGGTGATCTTGTGCAGCGCCAGGCCAAGCTTGAACCAGAGCCGGTTAAGCGGTCGCAATCTGGCCGGGGCGAGGAGCGCCGCCGCGGCGAAGCCGAGCGCTGCGGCGAGCCCCCAGAAATGCGGCGTCTCGCCGCGCCAAAGCGGCAGCAGACTGATGATCGCAATCGCTGCGGCGATCACGAATCCGAACGATCGATCGGACCCCATGGCGGCCGAAGGATCTCTCGAAAAATCCTCATGCGACATAATAGACGAGACCCCCAAGCCTCCTCGACGGAAAGCTATCTCCAACGCGCGTGAACATCAAACTTTCGCGAACTTGCATAATTTGGGCGCCGCGTCGTTTGAGGTTGCGAATAATGGATACCGTCGCAAGTAGCAAGCCGCCGATTGCGCGGCGGCGGCGGCATGTCGAGCGACGTTTCCGTCGCGCTTTCTGCGCGTTACATTTCCGTCGCTTAAACCCCGGGGCGTCAAGCCGGCTAAATCGCGCTGCGTCACCGAATGATGCGCAAAAGAACGACGATGATCGCGATGACGAGCAGAATGTGGATGAAGCCGCCCATCGTATATGAGGAGACAAGCCCGAGCAGCCACATGATGATGAGGATGATCGCGATCGTTTCAAGCATCGTTCAGCCTCCCACGCCGGTCCCCCGGCAGCCTCACAGTTTTTTGCCAAGCGATTTTGCGTCGGCTTCGATCTTTTTCCAAGCGCCTTTGAGCTTGCTCCAGAACGACTCCTGCGGCGCCTTCTTGCAGTCGTCGATGACCATCGGAACGACCTTCTCGGCGCCTTCAATGTCGACGGCCGAACCAAGCGCCTTGCCCGCCTTGGTCTGAGCAGAGGACCAATAGATCACTTTTGGCTGAAATTGTTCGTCGACCGCCAGGAATTCCTCGCAGGTCCATTTGGCCGTCGGCTTCTTCGTTTCAGCGACGATGCCCGTCGCACAAAAGGATAAGGCGGCGGCGATGAAATAGATTCGCTTCATAGTCTGCTCCTTTAGATGCGGCTTCCGCCGAAACGCGCAGAGAGTCTATTGCGGAATCGAGCCCATATCCAGTTGCGCCGCAATGATCGACGCTGTTGGAACGGGCTATTCCACCGCCAAAATGACGTCGGAGGGATCAAAGGTTGCCAAAGCGGCGTCTCCTTCCTTCAGTCCCAAGTCTTCAACATGGCGGCGCGGCGTCACCACGGTCATTGTCTTTCCGAACCCAATGTCGAGCAGGATTTCGCTATTGCGTTCCGCGTCGATCCGTTGCGTGACCATGCCTCTAAAGCAGTTGCGCTGCAGCGGCGTCGCATCCTCCGCCGGCGCCAGATTGACAAAGGACGCCTTGATGAGCGCCAGGGCCTTGCGCCCTCGGGTAAGATTCAGCCGCTCCGCCGATTCATTGGTGACGATCGCGAGGATCGTATCCTTTTCGGAGACGCGCAGCGTCACTTCGACGTCGACCGGCCATTTCTTCACGTCGGTCACTTCGGCTCGAAAAACATTGCGCGCCGAAATCGTCATGCCGGCGGTCCAGAGCAGGAAATCCTCCGCGCCGGCGAGTCCCTCTTCGGCGATCGTCTCGGATATGCGCGCGAGCTTTTCTTCGAGGCGGTGAAAGGTGGCGATCAGCCGGCGTCCTTCCTCGGTCACTTCGGCGCCGCCGCCGCTGCGCCCGCCCGCCTTGGTGAGAAAGGCAGGCGTCGGCAGCAGATTGTTGATGGCGTTCACCGCATCCCACGCCGCCTTATAGCTGAAGCCGGCGGCCTTGGCGGCCTTTGTGATGCTGCCATGGAGCGCGACCGCCTCCAACAGCTTGACACGATCGCGGCCGACAAGCAGTCGGCCCTCGCTGCGCAGCGCTAGTGAAGCATCGATTTTGCTTTCCGCCATGTCAGCGCCTCGCCCTGTCGTCCGGATACAGGGTCGAACGGTTTGAGGCAACTGCTTGAGGATGGGCGGGGCGCCGCTGGCTTCTCACTCGGGAGGCCTTGATGAGCGATGCAGTTCTTCTCGACGAACGCCAGAGGGCGCCCATCTCGCCGTTCTTTCCTCTGGCGCAGGACATGCCGCGTGTTGACGACTGACGCATTGTCAGAGGCAATGAGTCCTGAGCCTATTTCAGCTTCGCGTCCCAGGTCGGCGACTCCGGCGCGCTGAAATCGAAGTCCCAGTTAAATTTTCTGATGACGTTGCAGCCGATGAGAACAGAAACGTCGCGGCCGAGCGCGGCGCGCAAGCCGCCAAAGTCATAGGAGATCGCATAAACATCATGCAGCATGCGGCCTTCGCCCAAATCCAGCGACTTGATCTTGTATATTCTTGAGGCGATCTGGGCGCCGGCGACGCCGCTTGCGCGCGCCTTGGCGTTTACGACCGCGAAAAGCCCCTTATGCTTACGTATAAACTGCTGATCGACAGCCGAGACTTCCGCGCCCGAGTCGAAGAGCCCGACCGAGGCCGTCTTGCCGAAATGTAGGTCGACGCCGATTAGACGCCGATCGGGACCTAGCCGGCGAAGCGGCTTAGGCTGGCTGTTCGCCGTCACGGCGCCGAAAAAGACAAGCTCGCGGCGATCGATATCCAGGCTGAAGCGCGCGCCCTTGAAAAAATCGATTCCCAAGAGGTCGTCGGCGTCGCCGGCGGGACAGCGCGTGAGCTCATAATTCATCCGCGCGACATTGTTTCCCTCATTGGCGACGAGTTCGACCTTCGGCGCTTCGACGTCGTCGCATCGCATTGTCGCGCCTGACGCGCCGGTGGTGACGCTTTCGCCGAGAACCGGCATGTCCTTGTTCCAGGCCGCAAGTCTGATGCGCGTGCTCGAAGCCCCGGTGTCAAGCCGCATGGGCCCCATGACATTGCCGATGCGGACCGGCAGGTAAATGCGCCCGCCCGCGAATTCGCCTTCGGTCATCGTTAGCGCAATGACGGAGCGGCTCCGCTCGGCGCCGGCGGCCGCGAGCGAGAAGAACAGGGCCGCGAAAAAGGCGGCCGATCGAAAAAACTTCATGAGCGCTTTCCGTTCCCAAACCGATCAGCGTCTAAGAAACGCGTCCTGAGCTTCCGGCGCAAGCGCCGCGCCTTGTCGCGTCTCGCGCGGCGACGAGTGGAAGGCCGCGCGCCGCTCGACTTGGGTGCGGCGCGCTTATGACGACGATGGGGGCGACCAGAGCGGCTTGGCGAAAAGCGCCTGAGGAAAAAGCGCAATCACCGGGCGTTTGACGAGAAGTCTCGCGCTTGTGCTGCGGCCGTGCAGCCAGTCGAGGACCGCGTCTTCGCCGTTCGTGTCGATCGCTGGAAGCGAGCGGCCCATCACGTCGACGCGCCGCCCGAGATATCCCTTATCGGCCGGATGGCGGCCGAGGCGAGAAAGTCCGAAATCGGTGCTCCACCGCGCGCGCCAGGGAAAGGGCTTGTCGATCCCGCCGCGAAAGAACGCCCAGACATCGAGATCTTTGACGCCGGTGACGCCGTCCACATAATGCTGCGCGCCGCCTTGGCAGAGCGCGAGCAGGATCAGCCGGTCCTTGTATCGGCGTCCGACCGGCGTTCGGAAAACCCTCGCGCGCAATATGTCTTGCGCAATCCCGGCGAGGCGCGCGAGATCGTCATCGGTCAGCGGCTCGAAACAGCGCTCGGAGTCCATGTTCTGTGAGCACGCGATGGGGCGCAGACTATTCGATAAGTTGACCGAAGTTAACGCCGCCGCCCCTTAAACGGCTTGGTTGCAAATATCGGCTTGCTATTTGTCGCTGATCGGCAAAGATCGGGCTTTCGCCACGCCTAGAGGGAAGCCTTAGATGCAGCGCCAGTTTGACTCTTTCGTTTCAAGCGCCCCTGACGTCCTCGCCGTTCATTGGGGGTGGGTGATCGCCCTTGGCATATTGGTGGGAGCGCTCGGAATCATCGCGATCCTGCGCGCCAGGATGGCGACGATCCTCACGGTCGGGTTCTTCGGCGTTCTGCTCGTCGTCAGCTCGGTGTCCGTGCTCGTTTTCGCCTTTACGACCGCGGGCCTGTGGACCGACTTTTTCGTCCATGTTCTTTGGGCGGTCCTTTTGGCGATCGTCGGAATCATGCTCCTGACTCGGCCGGCGATCAGCGCCGAAGCCATCACGCTGCTCATCGGCTTCTATTTCATCGCCGAAGGCGTCCTGGTCATCGGCTTCGCCTTCACGTCCCACATCGAAGGCTTCTGGATGTATCTCATTCAGGGCGGCGTCGCGCTGCTCCTCGGGGGCCTGTTGGTGACCGGATGGCCGTTTACCGGTCTCTGGGCGATCGGAACGTTTCTCGGCGTTGATCTGCTGTTCAAGGGATGGGGCATCATCGCGCTCGGCTTCGCCCTTCGCGCGATCTCGGAAGGCAGTCTGCTTTAGGCTCGCAACCACTCGGGCGTCATTCCCGACGCGCGCAACGCGCGCGATCGGGAATCCAGGGTCGCAACAAAAACCATGAAGGTTGCTCTGGATTCCCGGTCAGGCCTTCGGCCTGCCGGGAATGACAGGGTCCAAGCGAATGGATCAGCCAAAATTCTGTGAGAGGACATCGATGAACTCGCTCAATCGACGCCGCCGGTGGGATTGGCGAGCCAATAGACCACGCAAAAACCCGCGGTGATCAGGCCGGAGCCGAAAAAGGCGCCCGCCATGCGCTCGTCAGGAATGGCGTAGCTCGCGATGGACATAAGAAGTCCAAACGTCGCGACATAAATCGGCCGCGGGTCGCGTTCCGGCGGCTTGTCCAGAAGCCTGCGTCGCCAACTCATGTGTCCCCGCCGCATGCTCCGCGGCGGGTCAGTCGGAATCCGCCGCAACGATCGTTGGCGCCAAGAACATGGTACCGCCACCCCGGCTCGAACGGGGGACCCCCAGATCCACAATCTGGTGCTCTAACCAACTGAGCTATGGCGGCATGAAGCGGCGCGAACCTAAGAGCATGCGCCCGTGATTGCAAGCCTTTGCAAGGGGCTTTCCAAGGGCCTTGCCAAGGGCCTTGCAAAGGGCGCGGTCAAGCGTCGCCGGGCGCGCCGGTTGAACCGGAAAGCGCCCGTTCGCCGAGCCTGACGAGCGCCGCGCGCAAGCCTTCTTCGGCGACGCCTTCGGTCGCCTCGACGGCGCGCGCGCGGGCGGCGGCGTCGGCTGGGGGCGGGCGGCTCGGGATCTGCCGCCGCGATCCGGACGCGGGAACCATTTCTTCCTGCCGCAACGCGATTCGCGCCACGCAGCGCCAGCCGAGGTGGGCGTTCACCCGGTCGATGATGATCGGCGCGAGATGCTGCGCTTCAAGTCCGAACCCCGGGTCGACCCGCAGCACCAGCGTCGCCGGCTCCCGAGGCGTCTTTTCCCGGCGTTTCGCCGCCGCCGGTTCGTTCGACTTGCTCCGGGGTCGCGGCGGCCATTGCAGAGCGGCCGGCGCGCAGATGCGCGCGATTCGCGCGCCGACGATCTCGTTCCAGCACATGAGCAGCGAGGCTTCGCCAAAGCCGCGCGCGGCGATGAGCGGGTCGAGATCGCGCAGGACATAGTCCGCCAGCGACCGCGCTCTGAACCCTTTGGCGCGCGATGGAGCGCTCATTGCATGTGCGGCGAAGCCGCCTCCTTGCGAGAGCGAGGCTTCGCCCTCTATCAATCGCTTCATGATAAAGCCTTACGCGAGATCGACCAAACCGGCTGAAGCGTTGCTCGCCTGGTATGACGCCGAGCGGCGCGATCTGCCCTGGCGCGCGCGGCGCGGCGAAGCGCCGGACCCCTATAGAGTTTGGCTTTCGGAAATCATGCTGCAGCAGACGACCGTCGCGACGGTGAAGGAGCGTTACGCCGCCTTCCTGTCGCGCTGGCCGACGCTTGGGGATCTGGCGCGCGCCCCTCTTGATGACGTTCTCGCGCAATGGGCGGGGCTCGGCTATTACGCTCGCGCGCGCAATCTGCACGCCTGCGCGCGCGCGGTTGCGGCGTCTTCCGATGGATTTCCGCAGGAAGAAGAAGCTCTGCGCCGCCTGCCAGGCATCGGTCCCTATACGGCGGCGGCGGTCGCCGCCATCGCTTTCAACGAGCCCTGCGTCGCCATCGACGGCAATGTCGAGCGCGTCATCGCCCGTCTCCATGCAGTCGAGAAGCCGCCGCGCAAGGTTGCGCCGTTGATTCGCGACAAGGCGGCGGCGCTGATGAGCCGCGCGCGTCCCGGCGATTCCGTCCAGGCGCTGATGGAGCTCGGCGCGCTGATTTGCACGCCGCGCGCGCCCAATTGCGCCGCCTGTCCGCTCTCCTCCCGCTGCGCGGCACGGCGTCTTGGCGCGCCGCTCAACTATCCAGCGCGCGCGCCCAAACCGCAAAAGCCCAGGCGCCGGGGCGCGATTTTTATCCTGCGGCGCGGCGACGAGGCGTTGCTGCGCCGGCTGCCGCCAAGGGGACTGTTTGGCGGCATGAACGCCTTTCCGTCGACGCCATTGACGCAGGATGTCCCGGCCGAGGAAGTTTCGCGTTTTGCGCCTTGCGCGGCGCGCTGGCGCGCGCTCGAACATCCGGTGACGCATGTCTTCACGCATTTTGCTCTGGAAGCGACAGTGTTTGTCGCGCATGCGCGCGCCAAAGCGCCGCCCGCAGATTGCCGCTGGGCGGCGCGGGCCAATCTCGATAAAGAGGGATTGCCGACGCTCATGCGCAAGGCCGCCGCTCACGCCGGGCTTGTCGATGCGTGAAAACTCGCAAGGCTGGAGGGAGCCATGGCGCGACGCTCAGGCGGCTATCAGGTCGAGGTGACTGAGGGCGCAATTCGCGTGAGCCGCGGCGGGAAAACGCTCACCATTCCCGCCGCGCCGCCCGACGCCGAATCGGAGGAAGACGCCGACTTCGTCGTGCGCCTTGACGATCTCGATCATTGGGACCCGCCCGACGACGAAACCCCGATCGATATCGAGGAACTGCACAAAATCCTCGACGCGGTCGAACTACAGCTCGAAAAACACGGTTTGAGCGTCGATTTCGATTAGAGCGTTTTCCGCCGAAACGGATGCCGGTTCGGCGTAGAAAATGCGTCAATTCAAGAAGCGAGCGGCGGTCAGACCGCCCAGCCGAGCGAACGCTCGACGGCCTTTTCCCATGACGCGATCAGCCGCGCGCGCTCCTGCGGCGACATATCGGGCATGAAACGGCGCGACTCGCGCGCATGCGCCGCGATGTCGTCCAAGCTCTCATAGACCCCGACCGCGAGCCCCGCCGCATAGGCGGCGCCGACCGCGGTCAATTCCAGCTGGCGCGGCCGAACGACGGGCGCATCGATAATGTCGGCCTGAAATTGCATCAACAAATCATTCGCCGCCATGCCGCCATCGACTTTGAGCGCGCCGATCTCAACGCCGGCGTCAGCGACCATCGCCGCCAGCACTTCACGGGACTGAAAGGCCGCCGCTTCGAGCGCCGCCCGCGCGATATGGCCCTTGTTGGAAAATTGCGTCAGTCCGGCGATGAGCCCGCGCGCGTCGCCCCGCCATCGCGGCGCGAACAGCCCCGAGAAGGCCGGCACGAAATAGACGTCGCCATTGTCGGGAACGCTTCTCGCCAGCGCCTCGATCTCGCTGCTCTCCTTGATGATCCCCAGATTGTCGCGCAGCCATTGCACTAGAGCGCCGGCGATCGCGATCGAGCCTTCGAGCGCGTAACAGGGCCTGGCGTCTCCAAGCTTGTATGCCAGCGTCGTCAGTAGACCCTTGGTCGAGACGCGCGGCGTCTCGCCGACGTTCATCAGCAGAAAGCAGCCGGTGCCGTAAGTATTTTTGGCGTCGCCGGCCTTGACGCAGGCCTGTCCGAGGAGCGCGGCGTGCTGGTCGCCGAGCGCACCGGCGAGCGGAACGCCGGCGAGCGCGCCGACGCAGTCGCCATAGACTTCGCTCGAGGAGCATATTTTTGGCAGGCAGGCGAGCGGAATGTCGAAGATTCGCAGCAGCTCTTCGTCCCAGCTCAGCGTTTCGAGGTTCATCAGCTGCGTGCGCGAGGCGTTGGTCGCGTCGACCACATGGCGCCCGCCGCCGGGACCGCCTGTCAGATTCCAGACAATCCAGGAATCGATCGTGCCAAAAAGCGCTTCGCCTTGGGCCGCGCGGGCCCGCATGCCGGGCGCTTGGTCGAGAAGCCAGCCGAGCTTTAGCGCGGAAAAATAGGTCGCGAGCGGCAGGCCGGTTCTTGCGCGGACCAGATCGCCCAGGCCCCGCGCCGCAAGCCGGTCGACGGCGGCCTGCGTGCGCGTATCCATCCAGACGATCGCATTGTGAAGCGGCGCGCCGGTCGCCGCATCCCACAGAACTGTCGTCTCACGTTGATTGGTCACGCCGACCGCGGCGATATCTTCTGCCGAGATTTTAGCCTTGGCGAGAGTCGCTTCGATCACGGCCTGCGCATTGCGCCAGATTTCGGTTGCGTCATGCTCGACCCAGCCGGGGCGGGGATAGATCTGGCGGTGCTCGCGCTGCGACTGGGCGATGATGTCGCCGCCCGCGTCCATCAGGACAAACCGCGTGCTCGTCGTGCCCTGATCCAGCGCGCCCAATAGTTTCGACATTCATAACCTTCTGATGAACGTAAGTTTCAGCGCTGGTTCAGCGCAGGCGTCCTAGCCTGAAAATGGTTCCGTCATTTCTCGCAAGGAGGATGCTCCATGAGATCGGCAGCCGTCAAAAGCCTATCGGCGCCAGTCAAGTCGGCCTTCGCCGCCCTCATCTTCGTTCTCGCCGCGGGCGCTTTCGCGCCGGAGGCGTCCGCGCTGCCGGGGATCGATCGCGCGGCCCGCCGCGCAGGCCGGGCAGAGCCTGCAGAAGGCGCGCTGGGTCTGCGGACCCTATCGCTGCTGGTGGCGGCCGGGCTACGGCTGGGGTCCCGGCTATGGCGGCTGGGGCCGAGGCTATGGTTATGGCGGCTGGGGCCCTGGCTATGGCTGGGGCGGAGGCTGGCGACGCCGCTACTGGTGAGGCAGGAAGATTTTGAGAGCTTCGAGCCGCGAAATTCACTCGCGGCTCATTTTTTTGTCCAACTCTTGCCGCCAGCCTGATCCATTCAAATTGAATTTGGGTGAGACGGCACGGTCCTTGCCAATCACAACCCGGCGGCGCGCTTTCTGTCGGAAAGCCGACACGCGGGAGTTGGCAAATTCGGAGAGTCATTGTAACCTACTGATAGGAAAGGTAGTTTGCAATCTTTCCAAAGAAGGAAGTTTGCAACCATTCCAAAAAGCAGTTTGCAATCTTTCCAAACTAGGCTAAGCAATGATCGTCTGTTCGTGCAACGTCCTGTCAGACCGCGATGTGCGCGATACGCTTGGGTCACGAGGCGACCGCCCATCGGTTGCGTCAGTGTTCCGGCATATGGGTTGCGAGGCGAAATGCGGGCGCTGCGTGCGCAGCATCGTCGCCATCGTCGACCAGCACGCCGCGCGAGGACTGGATGAGTGCCCAGGGAACGGCGATTGTGAAGGCTGTCGCGCCGACGAACTGGCGGCCTAGGTCTATTTCATGGAAAGGATGCGGACATGCGCGGTGACGCGAAGGTCATCGATTATCTCAATCGCGGATTGCGCGCAGAGTTGACGGCCGTCAATCAATACTGGCTGCATTACCGCATTTTCCACAATTGGGGCTTTCTCGAACTCGCCAAGAAATGGCGGGAAGAATCGATCGAGGAGATGCATCACGCGGATCATTTCGCCGAGCGCATCCTGTTCCTCGAAGGCTTCCCCAATATGCAGGTGCTCGATCCCTTGCGCATCGGTCAGTCCGTCGAGGAAATCATCAAGGCGGATCTCGCCACCGAACTCGACGCCCGCAACCTCTATCTTGAAGCCGCCGCCTATAGCCTCTCGATCAACGATCGCGTTTCCGAGTTGCTTTTCGAGGGCGTGGTCAAGAGCGAGGAAAAGCACATCGACTTCCTCGAGACCCAGCTTGAATTGATCAAGCAGCTCGGCGTGCAGCTCTACTCGCAAAAGCACGTCGGCGAATTGCATTCCTGACGCGCGGACGGCGCCATCGACCGCCGCAGGCGCATTTAAACCCTGCGGCGGCGAAGTTCATTCCATCACCGCCGCCTTCAGAATGCAGACCATCGTCGCCTGCGCGGGCGTTTTTCCGAGATTGCGGATGATGTGCGGCCTGTCGCAGCGGTAGCGCAGGGTTTCGCCCGCTTTCACGCTCGACTTTGCGCCCGCCACTTCGACCTCGAGTTCGCCCTCGCGCACCGACAGGCTCTCGACCGACCCGCGCTGATGGGCGTCGGATTCCAGCGCGCCTCCGGGGTCGGCGACGAATTCATAGCACTGCAGCCATTCGACGGTTTTGATCCAGCCGATGATCGCCAGACGGCATTTGCCGTCGTTCGAGACCAAAATCGGCGTGTCGGCCTTGCTGGTCTTTTCGAGGAAGGGTTCTTCTTCCGTCGTCTGCAACACCCGCTCGATCGAGACGTCGAGCGCCTGCGCGAGGCGCCAGATGGTGGCGAGCGTCGGATTGGTTTCATTGCGTTCGATCTGGCTGATGATCGATTTGGCGACGCCCGACTGCTGAGACAGCTCGGACAGCGACAGATTATAGGCCTTGCGCAGGCGCTGAACGGTCGCGCCAAGCTGACCCGACAGCGCGAGCGCGCCCGCCTCCAGCATTTTCTGCTTGTCCTGGCCTTCGACGCCCATGATCCCCGGCGCTTCCGCTGCGCCCGTCCGTTCAGAATCGATCCGGCAAGATATCCGCTTTCGTTCGAAATATCGAACGCCCCGAAGGGAGCCCAGCCGCGGCTTCGTCGCCAAGATCACGCTGATTCGGAATCGCTCAAAGGCAGGCGAGGCGATCGACCGCAGGAGATTACAGCGCGCAGGCCCCACTTATTCGCGCGCCGCACTCTAAACCCCTGTGTCATCTCGCTGTGATCCGAATCTGGTCAATCAGCCCATGCGGCGAAGGCGAGAGGCGAACAGGCTCATGCTCGACAGAAACGCCAGGGCGAATGTCTCCCATGCGGCGCGCTCCAACAGGGCGCATTTGTCGGATCCAGCAGGCGAACATGCGGTCAAGCGCTATCGGACGTTGTTTCTGTCCGATCTGCATCTCGGCGCGAGAGGCGCCCAGGCCGAACTGCTGGTCGATTTTCTCAAACATAACGACGCCGACACATTCTACCTCGTCGGCGACATCGTCGATGGTTGGCGTCTGAAGAACGGCTGGTACTGGCCGCAGGCCCATAATGACGTCGTCCAGAAGCTTTTGCGCAAGGCGCGGAAAGGCGCACGCGTCATCTATGTGCCGGGCAATCACGACGAATTCGCGCGCGATTACACCGGGCTCAATTTCGGCGGCGTCGAAGTCGTCGAAGACGCGCTGCATGAGACCGCCGACGGCAAGACCATGCTCGTCATTCACGGCGACCAGTTCGACATTGTCGTGCGCAACGCCCGCTGGCTCGCCTTCTTCGGCGACTGGGCCTATGACTTCGCCATTGTCGTCAACACTTGGTTCAATCGCGCGCGCCGCATGTTCGGCGTCGGCTATTGGTCGCTTTCGGCCTGGGCGAAGCTGAAGGTCAAGAACGCCGTCAATTTCATCGGCGATTTCGAGAACGCTTTGGCGTCCGAGGCCGTCCGGCGCAATGTCGACGGGGTGATCTGCGGCCATATCCATCACGCGACGATCAAGACCATCGGCGGCAAGCTCTATATCAACACCGGAGATTTCGTCGAAAGCTGCACCGCGATCGCCGAACATCAGGACGGAACATTCGAGATTTTGCGCTGGCATAATACCGCGGCTGAACGCGAGGCGGCGGAGGCCGCAGAAAGCGCCAAGGCCTTGCAGAACGAGAGAGCTGTGGCGGCCTGATGAGAATATTGGTGGCGACGGACGCCTGGCGTCCGCAGGTGAATGGCGTCGTCCGATCGCTTGAAACCATGGCGCAATCAGCCCGCGCGCTGGGCGCCGAAATCGACTTTCTGACGCCGCGCGACTTCAACTCGCTGCCGATGCCGACCTATCCCGAAATCGGGCTGGCGCTTGCCTCGCCGCGCGCCGTTCGCCGGCGGCTCGAGGATGGCTATGATCACGTCCATATCGCGACGGAAGGCCCTATCGGACTTGTGACCCGCGCCGTGCTGCTGCGGGCGGGCCGCTGCTTCACGACGAGCTTTCACACACGCTTTCCCGAATATATTCAGGCGCGCTTCGGACTGCCTGTCGGGCTTTCCTATGCGGCTTTGCGCCGTTTCCATAATGCCGGCGCCGGCGTCATGGTGTCGACGCCGAGCCTTTCTCGCGAATTGTCGGAGCGCGGATTTCGGCGGATTTTACGCTGGTCGCGCGGCGTTGACCATGCGCTGTTCACGCCCGATGCGGCGGCGCCGCTCCCCTTTGAGCGGCCGATTTTCCTTTACGCCGGGCGACTTGCGGTCGAGAAAAACATTGAGGCCTTTCTGTCGCTCGATCTGCCGGGAACGAAGCTCGTCGCCGGCGATGGGCCGGCGCGCGCCGGGCTCGAAGCGCGATTTCCGCAGGCCCGGTTCCTTGGCGTGAAATCGAGCGCCGAACTCGCGGCGCTTTACGCTGCCTCGGACGTTTTTGTCTTTCCGAGCCGCACCGACACATTCGGCATTGTGCTGCTCGAAGCCATGGCCTGCGGCCTGCCGGTCGCGGCCTTTCCGGTCATGGGTCCGCTCGACGTCATCGGCGCGAGCGGCGCGGGCGCGCTGGACGAGGATTTGCGGGCGGCGGCGCTCGCCGCGCTCGATATCAGCCGAGAGGCGGCGCGGGCGCATGCGCTGACTTTCACCTGGGAAAATTGCGCCCGGCAGTTCCTCGACAATATCGCTTACGCCCGCGGCGCGGCCGCGCTCGGCGGCGTCGGTCTGGAGGCGCTGCGCGCGACCAGCCATGAATCGGCGGGCGAGCGCCGCTCCGAGAAAAAGCGCCAGCCTGTCCAACCCTGACGGTCGTCGGACCGAGCTTGCATTCGCCATCGCTGGAGACGGGCGGGCGAAGCCGCTATGGTCGCCCTGCCGCAATCCAGCGCGGCGCCGGAGCGCCTTTTGAATCTTTTGCCTGAAGAGATTGAACGCTACGCCAGGCACCTCGTGTTGCGCGACATCGGCGGACCGGGCCAGAGCAGGCTCAAAACTGCGCGGGTTCTCGTCATCGGCGCCGGCGGGCTCGGCGCGCCGCTCTTGCAATATCTCGCCGCGGCCGGCGTCGGCGCGCTCGGCGTCGTCGACGACGACGCCGTTTCGCTGTCCAATCTCCAGCGTCAGGTGATCCACGCCACGCAGGACGTCGGCCGCCCGAAGGTCGAAAGCGCGCGGGACGCCGTCTCTCGCATCAATCCGCATGTCGTCGTCGAGCCGCACGCATTGCGACTCGACGAGACGAACGCCCTGGCGCTGATCGCGCGCTACGATATTGTGGCCGATGGATCGGATAATTTCGCGACGCGCTATCTCGTTTCCGACGCCTGCTTTCATGAAAGAAAGCCGCTCGTCACCGCCGCGCTCGGCGGCTTCGACGCTTCGCTGACGACGCTGCGGCCCTTCGAGCGCGGCCCCGACGGGCCAAATCCAACCTATCGCTGCCTGTTTCCGACGCCGCCGCAAGCGGGAGAAATCCCGACCTGCGAAGAGGCGGGCGTTCTCGGCGCGCTTGCCGGCGTCGTCGGCGCGATGATGGCGCTCGAAGTCGTGCGCGAGATCGTCGGCTTCGGCGAGGGGCTGGTCGGGCGTCTGCTGCTCATCGACGCCCGCGACATGCGCTTCGAGACCGTACGCTACGCCTTTGACCCGCAAAACCCGCTGAGCGGCGCCGGCGCGCATCAATAAATGCGCGCCTTTTTTGGTGGCGCATTTTCAGCGCCGAACCGGCGTCCGCTTCGAAGGAAAATGCGCTACAGCGCGGCGATGACGGCGATCTCGACCTTATAGGCCGGCGAGACGAGCTTTGCTTCGACGGTGGCGCGCGCGGGCGGATTGGACTTGTCGACCCATTCGTCCCAGACGCCGTTCATTTCGGCGAAGGTCGAGATGTCGGCAAGATAGATCGTCGCCGAGAGGATATTGGCCTTGGCGCTGCCGGCTTCGGCGAGGAGCGCGTCGATCTGCGCGAGAATTTCGCGGGTCTGATCGGCGACCGGTCCGCCCTTGGTCTTATCGGCCACCTGGCCGGCGGTATAAACGGCGTTGCCGCGAATGACCGCCTGGCTCATGCGCGGCCCCGCGCCGATTCTCTTGATGCTGCTCATCTCGCCTCCGATTCGAAGGCGGGTTTAGGGGAAGCGCGCCGCGCCGGCAAGGGCGCAAATCTGTGTGAAAGAGGTCGTTGCCGCGGCGCATGCCGCGACTGGATGAATGGAGCGATGGACGAAGCGCGGCGCGTCAATTTCCGAGCGCATCGATGCGGGGTTCCGTCTTTTCTCAAAGATCAATCGCCAGCTACTCGCCAAGGCGTCTTCTCTGGTGCTCGACCCTCGTGGTGATGATGCGAAGCAGCGCGCGCGCCAAGCGATGACGTCGTTCAAGCGGGTCGCTCTGCGCGAGCGCGAGCGCAAAAGCGTCGATAATCTCGTCTAGGGCGCTGTCGCCATAGAGATTGAGCACAGCCGTCAAAGTAATGACGACCTCGCTCTTGCGGCGATCTGACATTGGGCCTCCAGCAGGAAGAACGTATCCGGGCGCGATCCGTGAAAGGGAAGCGAAACCTTCGATCGATCTTGGCTGACGAGGCATGCGTCGACCGGACAAGGTCTGGACGGACGGCGACTGCGCGAGCTACGGTTGACGCCGGCTGGAGGCATCCGTTTGGAGACAGAATTGGCGAGTGCGTCGAGCATGGACGACGTCGGCGCACGGCGCGAACGACCGGCAGCTTCGGCGGTCGCTTCGCAACCGAAAGTCGCCCCGCTCGCTTTTGTTTTCCTACGGGCCGACCAGCTGGCTTTCTGCATCGATCATTCGCAATGCGCGATTCTCGCTCAAATCGAACATGGGCCTCGCCTCGCCTCAAGGGATGAGGCTTGTATGGAGCAGTTCCTGAAAAATCGACCAACTTTGATCGAATCATACAGCGGCGGCTGCGATTGTCAACCATATTTAGCTCGCCTTCGCATATGAAAGGGCACAAAGACCCAAATTTGGTTGAGTTCGCGCGCCGTCTCAAAGATTTGCTGGCGAAATACAAATCGTACCGCGAAGCCGCCGAAGAACTCGACATTCCTGAAAGCACCCTCGCGCGCGTGGCGCGCGGGGCCAATGAGCCGGGATCGGCGTTGCTCTTGGCGCTTTCGACGAAGCTCAATGTTTCGATGAGCTATTTGCTCGGGCTTGACGACGAGCCTTCTCCCGCCGTCAGGCCAGGCGAGCGCTCGAAGCCGGAGGTGAGCTTCGTGCATGTTCCCAGTCTCGACGCGCGTGCGGCCGCAGGAGCGGGGGAGGTCAATCACATTGTCGCGATCGAGAAGACTCTGCCCTTTCCCGTGTGGATGCTGCACCGTCTCGCGCCGCCGGGCGCCAAGATGAGCTTTATGCGCGCGGCGGGCGACAGCATGTCGCCGACCTTCGAGAATGGCGCGCTGCTGCTGGTCAATGAGAGTGAGAACGCGCTGCCGGCCGAACCGACCAGGCTCAAAGGCGGCCGTGCGGCGGCCGATATCTACGTTTTTCTGCAAGGAGGCGATCAGCGGGTGAAGCGCCTGCGGCGCCTGTCCTCAGGTGAACTCCTCATCATGAGCGACAATGGCGCCTATGAACCCCAACTCTTGCGCGGCGCCGACCTCAAGCGCTTTCGGATCGTCGGTCGGGTCATATGGTGGGATGATCGCCTATGAACGCCAGCGACCCGCAGTCGGCAGGGGTATGGACAAGTCGCGGCGCGCTTTCTATAAGCCGCGACACATCGCGCCCGCGCGAGCCCAGGTAGCTCAGTTGGTAGAGCATGCGACTGAAAATCGCAGTGTCGGTGGTTCGATTCCGCCCCTGGGCACCAGAAATGCAATGTAATTCAATATGTTGCTTGATCTGTCATTTGCGAAGGACGTGTCCGGTTTTCCAAAAAATCGGGAAAACCGAATACCCAAGCCATTGAAAAATATTGCGTGACACTGCGAAGCGCATCGCATACTTTCCTTAGTAAGGTTGAATGCCGAGTTCCGGCGACGGTGCATTTTGACCCTGAGCCGCCAATCGGCTGTCAAATTTGCTGTGATGCACAACAGACGTCATTCCCTAATGTGATAGCCTCAGCTCGCCCGGAATTCTCGGCAGGATGGGAAGCTCCATGAGGCGGCGGGAATTTGTTGCGCTTCTCGGCGGCGCGCGCGTAGCGGGCGGCGATGTCACCTTCCCGCTTTCGCTTACTCGGCCGCGCCGACGAGGTGATCGAGTAGGCCTTTGCAATCTACGCAGAGGGCGATCGCCCAGGGCACGGCGCGCACGCCAATCTATGGAGCGCTGCAGCGCCCGCCTCGGCGTCGGGAGTCACAGCCCTGCCTGCAATAACCTCGCAAAGCACAATTTTTGCAGACAGTTCGGAGAGTCATTTGCGCGACGTGATTACGAATGCGGATCCGATGACGCCGGACGGGTTGCCCCTGGCTATGACTTCAGCCGTTCCTTCGCCTCGAATAACGATACCTGTAGGTCCGCCCCCGGCCATATTCACAGCCCAATGAGGTTTAGAATCCGAGCCATAAAAGCTAGGAGACATTAACATTTCTTGCACGTCGTATAAATTTTCTTGTGATGTTGTAATTATGAGATAGCCGTTTCGCGCATTTTCCTTCTTTTTTGTAGGTGGAAAATTTCGCTCCGGGTTATCGACAGCAAAAACTACTCTCAACTGCGGCCTGCTCTTTTTTTCTTCCAACTTAATACCGTGCTGATCTCCATTTATTGGATCTTCCAATATCCGTGGCCCGACCTGAACAGCATCTCTGCAATTCGTCGCGAGATCTTTTTGTTTTGGGTTGTCACTCTTAAAAAAAACCGGGACTTGATATTCGTATTCTCTAAATTGTTGTAGCGGACTATGTAGGCAAACGATCGCGCTCAAAGAGTCCCTGTCATCGAATTCAGCATACTGCTTCCCGTCGATTTTTAGCATGCCGACCTGGTCAACCCTCCGGAGACTTGCCGACCATCCAGCGGGCGCGATTGCAACGATGTCCTTTTGAGATGGCCACGTCTTAAAAATCACGTCAATCCCGGAGTCGAGGAGGTCATTTGAGAATTTCCGTTCGTCATTGACAGCTCTAATTTTTTCCAAATTCTTGTTTCTGTATGCTTCGACATCAATAAGACCAATTTTAAAATATCCTAAATGGAACTTAACTGCTGAAAAGCGTATTCCTTTCCAATTCTGGTCAACAGCTATCCAAAAGTTTGGGACCTATATACGAGTTTGACCCGACTATGTGGCTCCGACTTCACGCATAATCATAATGGGCGTGATCCCATAGCAATCTGCTGGCCTGCCAAATATTAGACCAAGCTCTCTGAACAGCCCGATAGCACTGCTGCTAAATGGGTTATCGGCACCGCCGCAGATGCGACCGATATTGGCTTCATCTGCGATCAACTCGCCAGGTAGGCAATCAAGTATCCCGATGGCGTGCCACTCCCCGGCGATTTGGACGCCGTGCTTTAGGGCAAGATCAGATGATCCGCCGACTAAATAGGTTTGGTCGAGCGTTGACCAGAGACGCGCCTTGCCGGTATCCAAAGCCATCATAATAGGCTGATCAAATGATCCCAGAAGGCGCAACAATCCCGGGCCCTCCGCCTCTGGATCATGCTGCTGCTGGCCTGTCCTTCGGAGCTTCCGGTTGCCCGCAGCGGATTTCGATTTTTGCTGCTCCCTAGCGTTTTCTGCAGCGACATCCCATGAACGGCTCAATGCCAGCATGTTTACGATGTTGAGGCAGCCCTTTGTCAGCACGAGGCTACCAATGGCGGCGCTGGCAAGATCGTGGCTAACCATGCCTCGCGCATTCACCTCATCAAGAAAATTCAACGCCTGAATCCAAAGTGGATTGTATTTTGATTGGAGATTGGAGGAATGACCGCTCTTTGCCTCACCTCCAACAATCCCTTTAACGCCAGCAGATATCAGCGCATCGTCAGTCACACCCTTTGTGTGGACGATGTCAGTTAGGTTCCCGAACTCAGAAAACTGAGAGAGAAACAACCCTACGCGGTGATGATCGACATAGAGAAAATCAAAGACGGAATCGGTCTTTTTTGTCTCTAGTTCTTGCGCCACGTGCAATTTCCTCTCTGGTTTTCTCAATATGCTTTTTTGTCTTGTTTATCCCGTCTACCAAGTCGCGAGTCATAGCCTCTGCAAGCTCGCCCTTATCGGTCCGCAAAAGGCGCTGCAATGCTTCTTCGAAAGCTAGTCCGAAAAACGGGTTGTCTTTCTGCGGCGTCTTCATGCGATTAACTCTCGATATCGCAAGCGACCTTCAACGTGAGCGAAAATATCGTTCATGCGAGGCGCTGGTTTCATATCGCGGCGATTATAGCGCCACGTCATCTCATCCACATAGCGCTGAAGGTGCTTCGGGCTAACCCAGTGGTGAACCCCGATGATCTGCCGCTTCAGCAGCGCCCACACACCCTCGATATTGTTCGTATGAACGAAGCCGCCAAGGCGCACATACTCGCCAGCGGAATGATTGACGGCAAGGTGGTTGTAATCCTTATCGAGGCCGACAAAGGCCATGTCTTCGTCAGTCAGAACCGCCGAGCCTTTGGCGACATTCTGGCGGACCTTCCCCTGAAGCGTCTTCGCCTTGTGATCGGCGACGTGTTCGGCGCGTAGCTCGCCGTCGCGCTCGACAATGCCGAGCACAACCGCCTTGCCGGCGCCGCCCTGCTTGCCGCCCTTGCGGTCCTTGGCGTGCTTGTTCTTTTCCTTGCCGCCCACAAACGTGGTGTCGGCCTCAACGTCGCCCTTCAGCGGCGCATTGAACGAAGGCGTGCGGGCCGCATGGCGAAGGCGATGCAGCATAAACCACGCGCTTTTTTGCGTGATCTTCAAATCCTTGGCGAGCGTGACGGACGCAATGCCCTTCGGATGATTGGTGATCATCCAAATGGCTGCAAACCATTTGCGCAGCGGCAGTTTGGTGTCTTCGAAGATTGTTCCTACTTTGATTGAAAAGCGTTGACCGCACTCGCCGCACTTATGCGTCTTGCGGTCGCTGAAATGATAGATTTTCGCGCCCCCGCAGTAGGGGCAGAACTCGCCATCGCGCCAGCGGATCGCCCGCAGATGGTCGATGCATGACTGCTCGTCCGGGAAGGCATCAAAGAGGCTGTAGAGGCTATCGAAGTTGGCGAGCATGGCGGTCCCCATCAATGAGACCCTTATAGCTTACTTTTCAGGTTAGGTCAAACTCGTATATAGGTCCCAAAAGTTTGGCCGAGTTTCCACCCATGCGATCCTTGGCTCAGCGATAGCTGGCGAGCAAAGCCAGCCAAGAGACAGTCCTATCAAAGCAATAAACACGATGTTCATTTGAATGGACTTCTCTTCACAACCAGCAATGCGAAAACTTCTAGAGCGGATTCGTCTTAAATCGGTTCGTATCCAGCGGCGGCGAAGAAGTTTGCGCATTCGGTTGGCGAGAACTCCAGCAGCAAGGCGCCGATCCTGTCCCAGAGGGCGTCGACGGT
>JALHNQ010000028.1 GCA_022843405.1 Methylocystis sp.
CCGGACTATCTGTTGGCGGACCGCGGTCTGTCGACGGACCCGACGCCGATCGCGCCGGGCGAGACCAAGGAAGTCGCGGTGAAGGTGCAGGACGCGCGTTGGGACATCGAGCGTCTGTCCGACCTGGCTTACGACACCGACAGCCAGATTGGCGGCCTGCTGCTGTTCTTCTCGCCGACGGGACGCCGCTTCGCGGCCGAAATCGGCGGTCCGGTGATTCCGAAGTTCGTCGCGGGCGATATGCCCTAAGCGAAACTGACGAATTATAAAAAAGCCCCCGGCCCATAAAGCCGGGGGTTTTTTGTTGGGAAACGCGGCGGAGCGCGGACGAGGAGCGATGGGTGGACCAGCGCCAGAGGCTTCTCCTGCGAGGCGGTTCTCACTTTTGGCGCGACGTCAGGCGCCTTTCAGGATTGCGCCGAACGCGTTGACTGAGCAGAAATTGTCGTGGGGCGAGGAATCGCGCGACAGTCACGGTGCGTCTTTTGGACGCAAATTTTGCCGCCGATTTCGCTCGCGTCGATTTGTGGCATTTGTCAAAAGTGGACGATCAGCGTTCAGCGTCGCCGCGCCGCGACGGCGATGACAAAGATGGAGCCGCGAGCCAAAAATCCGCTATAGAGGAAACAGGGCTCATAAGGATCGCCAAGAAGAGCGACGGCCCTGAAATCGAAATCGATAGAGGGATGGAAATGAAGAATTGGCGTAGCCTCGCAGCCGTAGTTGTCGGCGCGCTTTTCTCGCTGGCGTCCGCGGCCCCATTATCGGCGTCGGAAGGCGGCGCCGGCCCCGAAGCCATGACGATGGGCAATATGTGCATGGTCATGTTCGGCTATGACATGATCCACATCACGGCCTATCAGCCCGGCAAGTCGCGCAGCGAATATTGCGCCGAAATCCCGAGCGCCGGTCCGACGATTCTCGTGTTCGACATCGAAAATCCGGCGTTTCGCGACATGCTGCTCGAACTGCGGATCATTCGCGATCCGTTGACGCCGATCACCAAGGACACCGACCTCGAGGCGCTGACCGAAGTCTATCGTCCTGCGACGAAATACACCAAGGGCACCTTTAATCTGGAGCATGATTTCAAGAACAACGGCCATTATATCGGCCTCGTAACTCTGACGCGCCCGGACGGCGCGAAGGAGACGTCGGAGTTCAAATTCATGGTCGGCGAAACCTTGTGGGCCTGGGTGCCGCAGATCGCCGGAACGGTGCTCATCGCCGGAATCGTTTTCGTATATTGGAAACATACTCATCCTTCCTCCAAGAAGAAGGACGCCGCCGGCGTCGCTGCGTCTTGAACGCAGCGTGGCGCATAAGCATCTCAAAAACAAAAGAGGAGGCGCGCGCCTCCGGGGAGACGCCATGACCAAGCCTGACAAGACTTCGCCGAAGCGCGCACGCCTTCGAGCGAACCTCAACTTCGCCGTCGGCGGCGCTTTCGCCATCGTCCTCTCGGTTGCCGGAGCGACGACGGCCTTAGCGCATTCCTTCCTGGTCGACGCGACGCCGTCGTCGAAGGAGCATGTGGCGACGCCGCCGAAGACGATCAAGTTGAAGTTCGGCGGCGGCATCGAGCCGCCTTACTCCAAAATCTCCATCGAGACTCCCGACGGAAAGGTGCTTGGCGAAGGCAGTATCGGCGTGCCCGGCAAGCCGCGGGAGTTGACGGCAAATGCGCCGGAGCTCGCGCCCGGCAAATATATCGTCCGCTACCGTGTGCTCTCCAGCGACGGTCACATCGTCGAAGGGAACTACGAGTTCACCGTCGACGCGAAATAAGCGCGTCGGCGCGAAGGGCCGGCGCGCGGGGCGTCGCGCGAGGCGCTGCTCCTTCTCGCATCCTGGCGCGAGCTAAGGAGATGAACGCCAGACGACATCGGGCGAAGGAAAAATGTATCTCTCTCTAGCCGCCATCCGCCTCCTTCTGAGCCTGCCGTCGGCCCTTGCGGTCGGACTTCTGCTCTTGCCGCGCCTCATCGGCGAGGACGGCGCGCGCTTCAAGTCGGCCGTGGCGGCGCTGGCGCTGATGCGCGCCGTCTTCGGCTTCGTGCTGCTTTATGTCAGCGCGCTCTCGATCTTTCCGGCCGATCGTCCGATCGAATTCGGCACGCTGTGGGAATTTGTCGTCGGCACCACCGTCGGGAATGCTTGGATTGCGACGCAGCTGATCGCGTTCCTTTTTGCCGGCCTTACGGCGGCGCGGCTTTTCATCGTTTCGGACTTGCTCGATCGGGCGACGCTGTGGGTTGGCGTCGTCCTCGTCGCCGTCGTTTCGGTGACCGGCCATGCCATCGACGACGGCTTGCCGCGCTGGACGCAGGCGAGCTTCCTTCTCCACACTGCCGCCGGCCTGATTTGGCTTGGCGGATTGCTTGGTCTCGTCTGGTGGATGTTCACGGCGCGTGGCAAGCCGCCGGAGGTGGCGGCGCGGCTGGCGGAACGCTGGTCCTTGATCGCCAAAGTCGCCATGGCGATCGTCGCCATCACCGGATTCGCGATCGCTTGGGAGAACGTCGGCAGCATTCCGAACTTGCTGGCGACGACCTACGGCCGGTTATTGACGCTGAAGCTGTTGTGTCTGTGCGGCGTCCTGCTCGCGGCGCTGGCGCTCGCGCGCTACATCACGCGACGGCCTGAAGGCGAATTCAACGTGGCTTGGTACGGCAAGGTCGGGGCGGGCGAGTCGGTCTTCGCGCTTTTGCTGCTTGCGATCGCAGGCTATATCGCGGTCATCACGCCGGCCTCGCATGAAACCAATCTCTATTGGCCGTTGCCGTTTCGGCTGTCCTATATCGCGACGTGGGGACAAAACCCGGCGATGTTCAGCCCGATCTGGTGGTGGGGGATTGCGTCCGTCGTTCTTGCAATCGTCGCCGCATTGATCTGGTGGACGCCGAGAACGCGCGACTATCGTCTTTACGCGACGCCGGGGATCTCCGCCGCTGCGTTGATTTCGCTCGCCGTGTCCTTTGCGACGGAGGCCTATACCGACACTTACGATGATCCGACGCAGGACTACACGGCGGAGTCGGTCACGCGCGGCCTCACGCATTTCAAGGAAAACTGCACCGGCTGCCACGGCGATCAGGGCGAAGGCAATGGTCCGCTCGCCAAGGATCTTAAGAATGCGCAAGGGCTCCCCGTGCAGCCCGCCGACCTGACGGCTCCCCACGTCGGCACGCATACGATCGGCGACATTTTCCATTGGCTGACCCATGGCGGACAAAGCGGAGTCATGCCGGGATTTAGGGATCAGCTCGACGTCGACGATCGGTGGGACGTGATCAACTTCCTGCTGATGATCTCCTATTCGAACCGCGCGCGCTTCATGAGCGCTCAGCCGATGATTCAATGGCTGATCGCGCCTGACTTCGCGCTCATCGATCCGCAGGAGGAGGTGACGTCGCTCTACCGGCTGCGCGGCGTGCCGACTCTGATCTCCTTCGCGCGCTGTGGGTCGCCGAACGCCGATCAGAAGGAACGCGCCGAAAGCGTCAAGAGGGCGCATGACGCCGCGAAAGCCGCCGGCGCGAAACATGTGACGATCTATGACTCAGCCTGTCCGCAGGAGGCGAAAGGCCGCGAGCCAGTTCATCCCAAGGCGGTCGAGACCGCCTATTCGGCGATCAATCGCTATCCTAACGAGCTGCCGTCGGAGCAGATCGAGGAGGCGCATTTCCTCGTCGACCGTTCCGGCTATGTTCGGGCGCGCTTCCGCTCTTTCGCGCCTGACGACGGAAACCCCCAGAAACTCGCGGGACTTGTCGCCGAATTCGCTCGTGAGCCATTCGTCGAGATTAGTTTGCACTCACATTAGCTCAGCCCGCCGTTGGGATTTCTCGCAACGCGCCCTGGCGCGCCACATTGTCGCAAGCGTGACGATCGCGCGACCGTATCTAAGGAATGCGTCGTTGGTCATGATGCAGTGAGGCCGGCGGAGAACAGTCCGGCGCAGAAAGGGAGAAGCCAGATGTTAAAGCGGCGAGATTTCTTGCTGACCGGAGGGACTCTCATGACGGGGACGGCGCTCGGGCTCTTCGCCTCCCGCAGTCCCGCCTCGGCGCATGAATATGACGTGGGAAATCTGAAGGTGGAGCACCCTTGGCTGCGCGCCCCAGTCGACGGCGACAACAAGGCGCAGTTCTACGCGATGCTCCACAATAGCGGCGCGACGCCGGACAAGCTCGTCGCCGTCAAATCGGAAAAATTCGGCAGAGCGGAAATTCACGGCGACGCCAAGAAGCTCGACCTCGTCACGCCGATCGTTCTGCCGCCCAAGTCGAAGCTCACGCTCGCGCCGGGCGGCGCCTATGTCGCGCTGCTCGATATCAAGAAACATCTCGAGGTCGGCTGGGGCCTGGAGATGACGCTGGTCTTCGAAAAGGCAGGCGAAGTGGAAATCGATGCGGCGATCGATGCGCCGGATGCGGCGCATGCCCATGACGCAGAAGCCATGGAGCGCTGGCAGAAGGCGCATGGCCAGGATTCGGCCGGTCCCAAGGAGGGCGCAGGCCACCAGGATCACGAGCATCACATGGATAAGAAGTGATCGCTGGCGCTTGACGCCGGCGGTCGACGCCCTGCAAACGCAAAAACCGGCCGCTCGAAAGGCGGCCGGTTTTTTGGACCTGGAGCGCGAAAAAGATTGCGCGCGTCTCGGGACGCGCGCTTTCTAAGGCCGGCTGCGAAATCCGGAAACCGATTAGCGGTCGATCGTCACCAGCCGCCCGGCGAAGGCGCCGCTGTCGGTCGCCACGGGCGTCGCCTTCTGCGCAGGCGAGCTGATGGGCAGGGCGAAGCCGAGAACAAACGCGGCCGTCGCCATCGCGGCAACGAGAAGGAGTGAAACCCGGAACTGGCGGCGCGCCGACTCCCTGTCGAAGCTGCGCGTGAAGGCCGGCTCCATCTGATCTTCAAATTTATCAACGAGCGACATTGTCCCTGATCCTCTCGCATTCGCCCTTTAGTAACGCTTGCGCCTCTCCCCAGGGCGCGCGCGCGATTAGCTCGCGTCGCTGCGTTCTCAAGACAGAAACGAGGATGAGCTAAAAAAGTTGCATGACTTTTCAGAAATTTTATAAATTTTTAAGCAATCCGTGAAACCAGGTTAACGCTTGGCAATATTGGTTCGATCAAGTTTATCCAAGTCTTGGTCGCCGATTCGGCCATTTTTAGCTGAATTCGTTGTTTTTCCTCATAAAAAACCTGGAAGCAGCTTACCGGTCAAGCGCGAAGGCCGGATGGCGAAACAAGCTGCCGCTCGCGCGAAATCGCAAAAGCCGCAAACAGGTTTCGCAAACATTCGTCGGTCGATGACCGGCGCAAGGCGGCGAGTCTCGTAAATCTCATTGCGGCTGTTGGGCGCGCAAATTATGGTGCGCCGCACTCTCCCCTCCGCAGGAAGCCCGATCCAATGACCCTTCTCGCCAACGCCCTGTCGCGCGTGAAGCCCTCGGCGACAATCGCCGTCACTCAGAAAGCGCGCGACTTGCGAGCCCAGGGGCGCGAGGTGATCAGCCTCTCGGTCGGCGAGCCCGACTTCGATACGCCCGCGCATATATGCGCCGCCGCGAAAGCGGCGATCGATCGCGGCGAGACGCGCTACCCGCCTGTGCTCGGCATTCCGCCGCTGCGCGAGGCCGTCGCCAAAAAATTCAAGCGGGAAAACGGCTTGGACTACAAGGCCTCGGATACGATCGTCGCCACTGGCGGCAAGCATATTTTGTTCAACGCTTTTCTTGCGACGCTCAACCCCGGCGACGAAGTGATCGTTCCGGCGCCCTATTGGGTGAGCTATCCGGAGATGGTGGCGATCTGCGGCGGAACGACCGTCTTCGTCGAAACGCGGATGGAGGACGGCTTTAAGCTCCAACCCGAGGCGCTCGAGCGCGCCATCACGCCTCAGACCAAATGGCTGGTGCTCAACTCGCCGTCGAACCCTTCGGGCGCGGCCTACGCATTCGACGAATTGAAAAAAGTGACCGACGTTCTCCTGCGCCATCCGCAGGTGCATGTCCTCACCGACGACATCTACGAACATTTGGTCTATGGCGACTTCAAATTCGTCACGCCGGCGCAGGTCGAGCCGGCGCTGATCGAGCGCACGCTGACCATGAACGGCGTCTCCAAGGCCTACGCCATGACCGGCTGGCGCATCGGCTACGCCGCTGGGCCGAGCGCCCTGATCAAGGCCATGGACCTGCTCCAGGGGCAGCAGACCTCGGGCGCCTGTTCGATCGCGCAATGGGCCGCGGTCGAGGCGCTCGAAGGGCCGCAGGACCATCTTGCCGTCTTCCGCGAGGCCTTCGAGACGCGGCGCGACCTCGTGGTCTCGATGCTCAACCAGGCCAAATATCTGAAATGCCCGACGCCAGAGGGCGCCTTCTATGTGTTTCCCTCCTGCGCCGACGCCATCGGCCGCAAGACGCCTAACGGGAAGGTCATCGAAACCGACGAGGATTTCGTGACCGAACTTTTGGATACGCAGGGAGTCGCGGTGGTGCAGGGCTCCGCCTTTGGCGTCGGCCCCAATTTCCGCGTGTCATACGCCGCGTCGAACGCCCTGCTCGAAGACGCCTGCCGAAAGATCCAGGCGTTCTGCGGAAGTCTCGTCTGACCCTGACGGCGCTTTGCGCATTGCGCGCGCCAGCCTAAACTGACGCAAGGCGCGTCAGGCGGCGGCCGTGTGCGAGCGCTTCGCCAATAGCGCGAAGTCTCGCGCCAGGGAGCGCGGAACCGGGTTGCCGGCTCGTCGGCCTTCGGCCGGCAGGCGGCGCCTTCTTGCGGGAGACCTGCATATGACGATTTTCGCTCTTCTTTTCCTCGCTCTGCTCAGCGCGCTGATCGCCTACGTCTCCTTCCTCCCGGATAGTTTCCGCATCGCGCGCTCGACGACGATCGACGCGCCGCCGGAGGCGGTATTCCGGCACATCAACGACTTTCACAACTGGCGCGACTGGTCGCCCTGGGCCAAGCTAGATCCCAATATGACCGCCGAATATGGGGGGACCCCGCAGGGCTATGGCGCGACCTATTCATGGTCGGGGAACAAGGAGGTCGGCGTCGGCCGAATGGAGATCGTCGAGAGCCGTCAGGGCGAACGCGTTCGCATCAAACTTGAATTCACAAAGCCGTTCAAAGCCAAGCACGACGTGCAATTCGATCTCAAGCCGCTGGGGGAAGACCGGACGGAGGCGACATGGGCGATGTCCGGCCGCCACGAATTCATCGGCAAGGCGATGTATAAATTTTTCAACATCGATAAGGCGCTCAGCCGGCAGTTCGAAAAGGGGCTCGCCGACCTTAAGAGGGTCGTCGAGTCGCAGCCGAAAATCGCCGCCGGCTGATCCGCTGCGATTGCGCCGAAAAAAAGCGGCGCGTCACTTAAGACGCGCCGCGCGAAAACCGAATAAGAAGTCGCGCTACGACGCCGCGTCGAACATTTCCTCAACATGCTCCCAGTTGACCAGATGGTCGAGGAACGCCTTGAGGTAGTCGGCGCGGCGATTGCGATAGTCGATGTAATAGGAGTGCTCCCAGACGTCGGCGACGAGGATTGGCGCGGCGCCATGGATCAGCGGATTCTCGGCGTTCGGCGTCTTGCGAATGGCGAGCTTTCCAGCCTTCGCCTCCAGCCACACCCAGCCGGAGCCGAATTGGCCCAGGCCTTCCTTCTGAAACTCTTCGCGGAATTTGTCGACCGAGCCGAAGGAGTCGATGATCGCCTTCTCGACCTTGCCGGGAATGGCGCCGCCGCCGTTCGGCTTCATCCACTTCCAATAGTGGGCATGGTTGTAATGCTGGGCGACGTTATTGAAGATCGGCGTATTGCGATTATAGGCGGTGACGATCACTTCCTCGATCGGCTTGCCTTCATATTCGGTGCCTTTGACCAGGTTATTGGCGTTCGTGACATAGGTCGCGTGATGCTTGTCGTGGTGATACTCAAAGGACTCGCGTGAAAGATAGGGCTGCAGAGCGTCGTAGGGATAGGGCAGATCTTCGAGTGTGAACGACATAATTTTCTCCCGAATACGTTAGCCGAGCGTCAGCTGCACGCGTTAACTAGCCCCCCGCGCGCCATGCGGCAATATCGCGAGATCACGAACGGCGCCGCTATGTTCGCTTTTTGGCGACAAAAAAGCACGGCTCGGTGACGACCAAGCCGTGCTGCAATCTTCGGGCCGCTTCTTTAGGCGATCGCGTCGCCCGTCGACGGCTTTTTCCTTGCGCTGGCGCGCAGCGCCCACCACAGCAGTCCGACGAGCGAGACGAAGCCGACTGCATAAAGTATGTATTCGATCAATCCGTGGAAGGTATAGAGCCCCACTGAGAACGGAAAGCGCGAAACCCATTCATTGCCGAGACCGTCGCGCGCTGTGACGATTCCGACATAATGGCCGGAATCTTTGAAGTCGTGTTCGAACGTCATCGTGCCGTTGCGATAAACTTTCGGCTCGATATAGGCGACGGTGATCGCGTCGAGGTTGGCCTTTTCCTTTTCTTCGCCGATGTCCTTAATGACGCGGATGCCGATCGCCATGTCGCGCAGCTTTGGCGATACGGCGGTGAGCGCGATCACGGTCGGTCCGGCATTGGCGATATCCTCGCAAAACTCCAGATCTTCGCCGATGCGCTGATAGCCGATGAAGTGCATGACGTGCGGACCGATCCGAAGCACGCATTCGTCCTGCTCAAGCGCCACGCCGCCATGCGCGAAGGCGGCTGTCGGCGCGGCGATAAAGGCCGCGGCCGCAATCAACGCGCCGGCGAACAGGCCGCGCATTCCAGTTACACTCGCCATTTAGAGTCTCCCTCATGATCGCCGACGCCGCGGCTCCCGAAGGCTTTCCCGCCGCATGCGCGTCGCCGCTGTAGCGATGACGTTTGTATTGGATGATTGGATTGCCACGCGACATCTTGACGCATCTTGCTGATACTTATAAGATGTTGAAAATACGTTGAATAAATTCTCGCAGCGCCGACCGTAGAAAATCACAAACACCATATATTGATGTAAAATATGATTAAAACCATATATGTATGGCCTTGTGCGCGGAGCAGACCGCAGAAGGTTTGCTAGCGTAAAAGTATTGTGCCGAGACTAATACTTTTAACTTCCGACATCCGCCGTCGATTGTGCCGACGAGCGCGGCTTGTGGTAGGTTTCGCGCCAACCAACATTCAAAGGATAACGATGAAGCGTTACGGTATTGGCGTGATATTGCTTGGGCTCGCGCTTGCGCTTTCCGGCCTTTACGGCATGTGGGCAGGCTGGGACTACATCCAGCTCGAGCGCGGTTGGAGCCAGTTCATCGGCGGCGCGACGGCGGTGTCGGGCGGCGTCGTCACCATCGCGCTTGGGCGCGTGATCGGCCTTCTGGGTCGCATCGCCGATCATGCGCCGGCGACGCAAGCGAGCGCCGAGAAAAAATCGCCAGCGGCAGAGTCGAACGAGCGCGCCCAATCGGCGGATCGCGCGCCGGCCGCCGCGCGAGCGCCGGCAAAGCCGCCGGTCGAAGTCGACCGTTACAGCGCTGGCGACTCGGTCTATGTGATGTTTTCCGACGGTTCGGTGGAAATGCAGACCGACGGCCGCTCGCAGCGATATCCTTCGCTCGCGGCGCTGCGCGCCGATACCAGCGTCCGTGGCGGATAACAGCGCTCAGTTGCGCGACGCGCTCCACAGCAGGAACAGAGCCGCGTCTCCTGGCAGGCCGTCAGGAAAATCGACGATTTGCGCCGCGATGCGAAAGCCGCGCGGGTGCAGCTCATTGCGCCAGCGCTGAAAAACGTCGGCAGGCTCGCCGCGCAGAGTCGCCGGCCAATTGGGGTCTGGCGCATTGATCGCGCGTCCGCCGTCCGTGCAGAGCTGAGACGGAAAGCGGATCAGCAGATGTTCGGTGAGCCCGGCAGCCGCACTGCGTCGCGCCTGCTCCAGCATGTCCCGCCATTGGCCGTCGGTCAGCCGCTGACTTGCAAGTTCGCGGATGCGTTGATCGCGCAGTTCGATCGCCATGCGCCGACGCTCAACGCGCTCCAATTCGAGTTCTCGCTCACGGGCCGCCACGAGTTCGCGAAATTCCTGCGCCGTCGCTAAAGCGCAGCGTTCGCCCGTTCGCTGCGGAATGGAGAAGAGCGGGCGGCGCCGATGCGCCTCCAGCGCCAATGCGGGAAATCCGCCCTTCATCGCCTCCATGACTTCTTTGCGGAGCAGGAGGCCGATGATCTTATGGCCTTCGACGACAGGGATGCGTTTGAGGCTGTGGCTCTCCATGATCCGCGCGATGTCGGGAATTTTGGCGCCATCTGAAATTGAGATCGCCGGAGACGTCATCACTTCGCGCAGCGCGCGCCCATTGGCGTGGAACAGGCGCTTTGGCCTGTCGCGTAGCAGAAATGCCGGGATGGCGCCGAGGTCGGGCGGGGAGCCGGCTCGGGCCTGTTCCAGATTGCTCCGGGTCACTATGCCGATCGGCGAGAGGTCGTCATCGACGACCGGCACCGCGCCGAGGCCGCAGTCGGCGAGAAGTTTCGCGACGTAATCGAGGTCTGCGTCCGCCGTGACATAAGGAAAGTCGCTGTTCATCAGATCGCGCGCGATCATGCCGCTGTCGCCTCCCGATCCCTTTTGCGCGCTCAGCCCAACAATTCGATCGTCACCGGCACATGATCGGACGGCCGGGTCCAGCTGCGCGCGTCGCGCAGCACCTCGAGACGCTTGAGCCCGCCTGCAAGCGCCTCGCTCACCAATATATGATCGAGCCGGCGCCCCCGGTTCGACGCCTGCCAATCGGCGGCACGGTAGCTCCACCAAGTATAGAGCTTTTCTTCCGCCGGCACGAAGTGCCGCATCGCGTCGACCCACGCGCCGGCCTGAAAAACGCTTGTAAGCTTTTCCACCTCGATGGGCGTGTGGCTCACGACCTTGAGCAGCGCCTTATGGCTCCAAACGTCATGTTCGAGCGGGGCGACATTGAGATCGCCGACCAGCGCCACGCGTCCGCGCGAAACGCCCTCCGTGGCGATCCAGTCTCGCATTTCGTCGAGGAAATCGAGCTTATGCTGAAATTTCGGATTGACGTCCACGTCAGGCTCGTCGCCGCCGGCCGGCACGTAAAAATTGTGCAGCGATATCGGGCCGCCTTCAGAGTCGATCTCAACGCAGATATGACGCGCGTCGCCCTTTTCGCAGAAGCTGCGCTTTTCGACGAAGCGCAAAGGCCGCTTCGATATGACGGCGACGCCGTGGTAGCCCTTCTGGCCATTGATCGCGACATGTTCGTAGCCGAGCGCGTGCAAATCCTTCATCGGGAATTCGGCGTCCCGGCATTTCGTCTCCTGCAGGCAGAGCACGTCGGGCGCGCGGCTTTTGAGAAATTCCGCGACGAGCGGTAGGCGCAGTCGAACGGAATTGATGTTCCAGGTGGTGATCTTGAGGCTTGCCGGTTTCAAATTTGATCAGCTCTTGGTCTTGTCGCTGCGGAAAAGGAAAGGCGCGACGTCGCTGACGCCCGGCTGCTTCTCGGCGATGAACGGCGTCGGGCGGCAGACGGCCATGGCGGAAAGGCCCACTCGCGCGGTGAGAAGACCATTCAATACGCCCTCGCCAAGCTTTGCGGAAACGCGGGCGGCGATTCCATGGCCGAGCGCCTGCTGAAGCAAGGAGTCGCCGACCGCCATGCCGCCGGTGATCGCCAGATGCGCGCCCACCGAACGGGCGAGCTTGAAGAAGCCGAACAGCCCCGGTCGGCCGCCATAAATTTCCGCAATCCGCCGCATCAGCACGATCGCCTGGCCAACGACGAAAAGCACATCGATGAGCGCACGCGGGCTGATCGCCGTGACGACGGAGACGCGCTTGGCGGCGCCAGCGATCTCTCGTCGCGCCTCTTCGTCGAGCGGCGCGACGAGATTGCGCTCGGCAAGCGTGATCAGATCGCGTCCGTCGATGATCTGCTTCAGATAGTCCTTCAGCCGCGCCCGCGCTTGGCCGGTGTCGGGGCGATCGTCATAAAGCTTACAAAGGTCGCTGACGCGTTCGCGCGCGGCCTTGCCGTCGTCGCTTGCATGCGCCTCGGCCAGCGCGGCATGCAGCTTGGCGATGCGGTTCTGCCGGCCCATCGCGCGAAACTCGCGCGCGAGGGAAATGGTGGCCGCGATGGCGGCGACGCCTGCGAGGCCGAGCCCCAGCGCCCCGAGAATAGCCGAGTGCCGGAACAGGTCTTCGACGACTCCCCATATCCACATCGTCAGCGCCAAGGACAAAAGTCCGCTGACGGCCGAGAGAAAGACGCCGCCCCAGGAGAAGACGTAACGGCGCAGCATGCCGTCCGCCTGCGCCGCTTCGACGGCGGCTTCGTCGCCGGTCATCCCGTCGGCGAGTTCCGCGGCTTCACGGGCGAAGGCGTCAAATTCGGCCTCGACCACCTCGACGGGCCGCCGCCTTGCCTCGTCAGCTTGCGTCGGCGACCTGGCGGTGACCGTCTGGTCGCCTTCGAGGCGGAAAGCTCGTGGGCGCGGCCTTCGTTGCTGGGTCATGGCGATCCTGATTTGGCCTTCCTTAGCGCTTCGCGTGGCAAAAGGCGAAGCGCATCTTTCGCTCGAGCGTCGAGGAAGCGATCTTGCGTTTAGATGGCCGCCGCCAGGGCGCGACGGCCTGAAAATATAGTCTAAGTCGCCGCCGAAAACGCTTGTTGCGGCGCGATTGCGCCTCCTTTAGCATTCCCGCGCCATTCGGTGTCGAGAAGTATCGCGTTTTAGCGCATGGACTCCATCATATACGACCTCCTCGCGGTTGCGATCGGCTATCTGCTCGGCTCCATTCCTTTCGGTCTGCTGCTGACGCGCTTGGCGGGCGCCCCCGATCTTCGTTCGATCGGTTCGGGCAATATCGGCGCGACCAACGTGCTGCGCACCGGTCGCAAGGATCTGGCGGCTGCGACGTTGCTTCTCGACGGGTTGAAGGGAACGGCGGCGGCGCTCATCGGCGCTTCGCTTTCGCCCGAAGGCGGGATGATCGCCGGGCTCGCGGCGTTCGTCGGCCATGTCGCGCCGGTCTGGCTGCAGTTCAGGGGCGGCAAGGGCGTCGCGACCTTTCTTGGCGTGCTGTTTGGCCTCAATTGGCCGACGGCGCTGATTTTCTGCGCCGTTTGGCTGTCGGCGGCGGCGCTGTCGCGATACTCCTCGCTTGGCGCGCTGGCGGCGAGCGCGGCGGCCCCGCTGGCCTTGTTCATCTTTGGCCACACAGGCGAAGCCTTTGGCGTGGCGATCATGGCCGTGATCGTCTACTACAGGCATAAAGACAATATCGCCCGTTTGCGCGCCGGCTCCGAAACGCGGATCGGACAAAAGGCGTGAGTGAGGCTGCGCCGCCAGGACGGTTGAGCGAGGCGCAACTCGTCGACTGGCTCAGGCTGATTCGCAGCGAAAACATCGGACCGCGCGGTATTATGGCGCAAACGCCACAAGGGGCGCGCGGCGGCGAAGGCGCTTTTGGTGCTTGTGGCCTTTTTTACCATCGGCCCTGGTTCAATCGACGTAGCCAGAAGCGAAAGCTCGGTTGATTTTCATTTCCGAAATCGTGACCGTGTGATCGTGCGAACCGAACAAGAGCGAGAGTTTCGGCTCATCTGGACTCGGTCTAATCAATTCATACATAAAGCCGGTGTGATGGATCGTCTTATCAACGGGCGACCGGTAACAAACACTCCCGACGAGACGGGGGGAAAAGCCTCTGTCTTCTCTCCCACCGGTAAACTTCTCAATTTCGTCTCTATTGATCGACATCCCACGAATTATTTTCATCTTACATTGTGGAAACAGGTTGTGACCGATAACCATTGGATCTGGCCGCTTCAGACCGGAATAGTATCGCGTTTGTTCCTTCATGATTTCATCGATCAGCGAATGGGCGCGATCTTCCTGACTAATAAAATGGCAGCTAATCATGATATTGAGCGCCGGGGAATTGCCAGTGTTTCGTATCTTGAAACCGATAGTGATCTTTCCGCTGCGGTCTTTAAAAACAAGGTCGCTGGCGAGGTTCGGTTTTACAGAGAGCCACGGTCGATGATCGGCAACGAAAGCTTCTCGGCTCTGGTCATTCGATTTCTGGGCGACCCTAATGCTTTTCCAAACAAGAAGTATGCCGATAGTCGTTATGACGAACCCAAACAGCGTGACCCAAAACGTGCACTTCGCCCAGAAGGCCATTTCTTCTTGAGCTGCAAGATCACGCTTAGTTTGATTATCTTCGTCGGCGGTCTTTGGCTTGTTTATATTGGTTTCCAGCGCACGGATGATGTTACCGATTTGGATTTGAAGGGCATCAAGTATCAGTCGTGTTTTGTCGTTCTGTGGGCTTTGCTCATTTTTTTGGGCGCTGGCATGGCCTCTGGTGTTGTTACCTACTGGTTGAGCCAGTATGCCCCCAGTGCTTACGAGGATTCCGAAAGCCGCAACGACTGACAACCAATTGCTTCGAGACATTGGACTAAAAACACCGCCGTGAATCCACCACGGCTGATCTTATTGGCAATGTTCCTTTCTGTCTCTGGAATCCCCATGACGGTTAGTTTTTCTGCCAATTCGCGATACCCGAACCCCCGTTTTTTGAGTTCGGCCTTCAGGAGCCCTTTAACCCGCTGTTCCCACTCAGGATTTTTAGCCATACTGATACCTCGTATCCGACAATGAAAATCATCATATGCGATATATTTGTCATTGACAATATGGTGCGACTATATCATCATATCCGGCATAAATACACCGGATACGACGATAAATGGCCCAACACTTCCTTCTCTCCCGCGCCGCCAAGACGCTCTCGCTCGCCGCGATCTTCCGTATGTCGGATGCTGACGCCGAGACGATGTTCTGCCGCGTGCGCTGGCCTGAGACGGACGGCAAGCCGGTTTGTCCGCATTGCGGCGGTGTGGAAGCCTATGACTGCCGCCGCCCGAGCGGCGCGCCGCGCTTCCGTTGCCGCGCCTGCGCGAAGGATTTCAGCGTGACCTCGGGGACGCTCTTTGCGTCTCACAAGCTGCCCTTGCGCGTCTATCTCGCCGCTATCGCCATCTTCGCCAATGAGGTGAAGGGCAAGAGCGCTCTCGCCATGTCTCGCGACTTGGGAACATCCTACAAGGCCGCCTTCGTCCTGTTGCACAAGCTGCGCGAGGCGATGGCCGAAGAAATGAAAGGCCGCGTTGTCGGCGGCGCCGGCGAGGAAGTGGAGATCGACGGCGGTTATTTCGGTGGTTACGTGAAACCCGCCAACTACAAAGAGAACCGCCGCGACCGCCGCTTTGGCGTGAACCAGTCCGGCGCTCGCCAGTGCGTCGTTATCGTCCGCGAGCGCAACGGCCATTCTGTGCCGGCCGTGTTTCATGCGGAAAGCCATGCGCTAGACTTCGTTCGCCGCCGCATCGCGAAAGGTTCAATCGTTCACGCCGACGAAGCCGGCTCTTGGGATGCATTGCACGCCAACTTCGAAATGAAGCGCATCAATCATCAGGAAGCCTTTTCCGACAATGGCGCCTGCACGAACAACGCCGAGTCCTATTTCTCGCGACTGCGCCGCGCCGAGATCGGCCACCACCATTCTGTTGCTGGCCAGTATCTGCTTCGCTATGCGCAGGAAAGCTCTTGGCGAGAGGATCACCGCCGCATGTCAAACGGCGAACAGGTGAGCCGCATTGCGGCGCTAGCGATGAAAAAGAAGACGAGCCCGGACTTCACCGGATATTGGCAGCGGCATATTGCGGCGTGATTATATTCTCATTTGATTACCTTGACAGAAGACCTTGACGAACGGCGTTCATCAAGAGATAGTTCGTCGTGCCCGTGTGGCGGAATTGGTAGACGCAACGGTCTTGAAAACCGAAGTCCTCTCCGGGGCGTGCAGGTTCGAATCCTGTTGCGGGCACCATCGCAACCAAAGGAAACAACAATGAAACCAACAGGGAAGCGCATGAAAGTCCTAGACGACGACGTCGCGCGTGTGGACGCGGAAATCGCTCGACTACAGGCGTTGCGAGAAGGACTCCTCCGAGCAAAGGTTCTCATCTCAGGCGAGACGCCGGCCACCCCGAATGTTGACGGCCGGAAGCGATCTCCAAACATCAAGCCCCTCATTCTTGATTACATGAAATCCGTGGAGGCGCGCGGGGCTACCTCTATCGAGGTGTCGGCGATCATCAAGGAGCGGGTTCCTACTGTCGCCAAGGACAGCGTAGGGTCGATTCTTTCGCGATTGAAGGCGGATGGAGCGCTAGCTTACGATGGGGAGAGGTACTACGACGCCCGCTTCGCGCCAAAGACGGAGCGCCCGTTTGAGCCGCGCGTAGTGGCCTAGTAATTGAGAGCCCCAGGGCTGCAACCCTGGGGCTCAAAGGTGATGGCGCGGTAGCTCAGCTGGACAGAGCGGGGGTGTCGTAATCCCAATGTCGCCGGTTCGAATCCGGCCCGCGCCGCCATCTCTTGGAATTGATCGAAGCCTCTCCGGGGCGTTTCCATCGCTTCCATAAAAATGGTCTCATATTAGTCCGATGGGACCTAATCAATTTTGTTTTACAGACTCCCTTGATAGCCAATTTCGGGAGTCTGTTTATCAACTAAAAACTCCACGAAATTTCCAAGGAGTCTTTTGAATTAAAAACTGTTTCAAAAAAAGCTAGCTGAAAAGCTGGCCAGCAAGTTCCCACTTCGCCGGCATACCCTCACCAACGCGCCGCACTGTCTTCCCTTCATTATTCCGAAGCGACGCCTGCACGCCGCCGATTAAATCACGCACGGCTTTCTGGTCTGGCGCAGAGACGCCTTGGGCCGCGAGCATCGCCAACGTGAGTTGGCGTGCCGTAAGCGGCCCTGCAGCCTTCCTGAGAGCTTCCAAGGCATGTCGGAATAATGTCCCGCGCTTGAACCACGCATTGCCCTTGTGGCGTCGGCGAGGCGCAATCGCCTGTAGATTGAAGCCCGGCTCGAACATCCGAATGACGGCCTCGACATGTTTCATGTCGCCGGCGAGCTTTTCGGCGCGTTTCCGGTTCTCGAAAATTTGCCCGCCTAAATCGGCGTGAAGCTTAATGAGGCCGGAGAGGATAGGATGATTGGTTCGCATGCCCAGAAAATAAGGCTTCGCCGGCTAGATCGCTTGTGGCGTTTGCGCCATAATACCGGGACCGCGGATCTTCAGGCAGCTCATCAATCGCTTCGGCGGCGCAGGTGCCGCGCTGGACGCGTTGCCGTCATTGGCGGCGCAGTCCGTGCGCGGCCGGATCATCCGCATCGCTACCCGCGAGGAAGCGTTGCGCGAGATCGAGGCGGCGCGTCCGCTCGGCGTGCGCTTCGTCACCACCGGCGATCCCGACTATCCGCCGCTGCTCAAGGAAATCGCCGATGCGCCGCCGCTGATCGCTCTGCGCGGCGCGTCGTGGGCCGCGCAGCGCGACGGCGTCGCGGTCGTCGGTTCGCGCAATGCTTCGGCGGCGGGTCTTACCTTCACGGAACGGCTTGCGCGCAGTCTCGCGCTCGAGAATTACGTCATCGTCTCCGGCCTTGCGCGCGGCATAGACGCCGTCGCCCATCGCGCCGCGCTTGAAACCGGCACGATCGCCGTTCTCGCCGGCGGACACGCGCGCCCCTATCCTTCCGAACATGCGCGTCTCGTCGAAGAAATCGCCGAGAGGGGGCTGATCGTCTCCGAAATGCCGATCGAATGGGAGCCGCGCGGTCGCGATTTTCCGCGCCGAAATCGGATCATTTCGGGGCTCAGCCGGGCGACGATCGTCGTCGAGGCGGCGCGCCGCTCGGGGTCCCTGATCACGGCGCGCTTCGCCAATGAGCAGGGGCGAGAGGTCTTCGCCGTTCCGGGCTCGCCGCTCGATCCGCGCGCGGAAGGCGTTAATGATCTCATTCGCCAAGGCGCGACTTTATGCGCTCGACCCGAGGACGTGATTTCGGTCCTAGCCGAAAACGCCGGCGCGCCGGCGCGCAAGAATCTCTTCGACGACGACGCGCGCGCCGGCGAGGAAACCCTGATCGACGAATTGGATCTTTTCTCCGCCCTCGACGAGTCGGCGTTCGAGGAGAGAAGCGCGCCAAATCGCTTCTCGGCGCCGCTCCCGCCGGCGGAATGCGGCGCCGATCTCGACCTGCGCATGCAAGGCGAGCGGACGCCGCAGGCGGATGCTCACGAGATTATCGTTTCTCTGCTCGGACCTGCGCCGATCGCGATCGATGACCTCATCCGCGTCGCCGGTTTAACGGCGCGCGAGGTGCAGGGCGTGTTGGTCGAATTGGATGTCGAGGGTCGGCTACAGCGCCATGGGGCCAACATCGTTTCGCTCGTTTACAATCAAAAGTTGTGATCTAGGCGGAGCGATCGATAGGATAGCCGCCGAGTTCGCGCGCCCGCATATCGGCTTCGGCGCGCGCCAGATTCAGGAAATAGCAGAGCATGGGCATGTCGCAACGACTGGCAAGTTTCGCCATTTCATCAGACATATCAGCGATATAAGAAGCGATTGAGGCGGCTTCCTCATTGGTTTTGGCGTTCTCCGCAGTTGTTCCGCGGGGCTCCTCGGAGTCACTCTTGGAAGCATCCGGCCGGGACATCGTCATCGGTCTCCACACGGACCACGAGGCGGTTATCTATGAGTTAAGCATAAGACTTTCTTGCATTTTTCTTCCACCGCCTCTATCCCGTGTCAAGGGAAAAAATTCTATTAAAAGTTGTGATTGTTCCACCGAGGCGGACTACAGCCGCTTCAGACGGTCAAGCGCGCCCTGCAGAATATAAGCGGCGGCCATCCGGTCCACGACTTCCGCGCGTTTGGCGCGAGAAGCGTCCTGCGCAATCAATTCGCGGGTCACGGCCGCGGTCGACAGGCGCTCGTCCCAGAAGGCGAAGGGCAGCGACGCCGTTTTCGAAAGATTGCGCATGAACGCGCGCGTCGCCTGCGCGCGCGGTCCCTCCGTGCCGTCCATATTGAGCGGAAGACCGACGACGAGCGCGCAGACCCCGAAATCGGCCGCGCGCTTGAGCAGACTGTCGGCGTCCCGAGAGAATTTCACGCGCGCGATCGTATCGAGCGGAGAGGCGAGCCGCCGCTCGACGTCGGAAAGCGCCAGACCGATGGTTTTGGTCCCAAGATCCAGGCCCATCAACCGGCCTTTCGGCGGCAGAAGCGGCGCTAAGTCTTCCAGGGTTGTCGCACGCATGCTCACCGCGTCTCCGCTATCACGCGGCCATCATTCCTCAAACCGGCGCGGTTGAGCGCTTCCCCTTTTTGACCCCACGACAGGCCGCCATCATTGCGCCGCGATAGGGCAGGCGGTATAGCGCCCCGTCGAGACCTTTCTTGCGGAGCCCTAATGTCCGTTGATTCCGCGACCGTCCGCCGGATCGCCCATCTCTCGCGTATCGCCATCGACGACAGCGAAGTCGAGCGCCTGCGCGGCGAACTCAACGCTATTCTTGCTTTTGTCGAAACCTTGAGCGAGGTCGACATCGACGGGGTCGAGCCTTTGACCTCCGCTCTGCCGATGCAAATGAAGAAGCGCGCCGACGTCGTGACCGACGGCGGCATTTGCGACGATATTCTCGCCAATGCGCCCCTGCGCGAAGATCATTATTTCGTCGTGCCCAAGGTCATCGAATAGCGCTTCCAGCGCAGCCGTTGCGCATGCGGCGGCCTCAGAAATAAAGGGACAAATGTCCGACCCCACGCATCTTTCATTGGCCGAGGCGCGCGACGCTCTCAAATCGAAACGGCTCTCCGCCGTTGAGCTGACGCAAGCGCATCTCGACGCGATCGAAAAATCGCGCGCGCTCAACTGCTTCATTACGGAGACGCCGGAGCTGGCGCTTTCCCAGGCGCGCGAAAGCGATACGCGCATCGCCCGCGGCGAAGCGCGCCGGCTCGAGGGCCTGCCGCTCGGCATCAAGGATCTCTATTGCTCGAAAGGCGTGCGCACGACGGCGGCGAGTCGCATTCTCGACGACTTCACGCCCACATATGAATCCACCGTCTCGGCCAATCTGCTGCGCGACGGCGCGGCCACGCTCGGCAAGCTCAATCTCGATGAATTCGCGATGGGCTCGTCCAATGAGACGAGCGCTTTCGGACCCGTGGTTTCGCCGTGGCGACGGGCCGGCGATCCCGACGCCAAGATTGTGCCGGGCGGTTCGTCGGGCGGCTCCTCCGCGGCGGTCGCGGCGCATCTTTGCCTTGGCGCCACTGCGACGGACACCGGCGGTTCGATCCGTCAGCCCGCCGCCTTCACTGGGACCGTCGGCATCAAGCCGACCTATGGCCGCTGTTCGCGATGGGGCATCGTCGCTTTCGCGTCCTCGCTCGATCAGGCAGGACCGATCGCGCGCAACGTGCGCGACGCCGCCATCATGCTCAGGTCGATGGCGGGGCATGATCCGAAAGACACGACCAGCGTCGATACGCCCGTGCCGGACTATGAAGCGGCCGTCGGCGCGTCGGTAAAAGGACGCCGTATCGGCGTGCCGAAGGAATATCGCATCGACGGCATGTCGGCGGAGATCGCCGCCTTGTGGGATCAAGGCGCCGCGTGGCTGAAGGACGCCGGCGCCGAGATCGTCGAAATTTCCTTGCCGCATACCCGCTACGCCTTGCCCACGTACTATATTATTGCGCCGGCTGAAGCGTCGTCCAATCTCGCGCGCTACGACGGCGTGCGCTACGGCCGTCGAGAGCAGGGCCGCGACGTTATTGAAATGTACGAGAAGACGCGCGCAACTGGCTTTGGTCCCGAAGTGCGGCGGCGCATCATGATCGGCACCTATGTGCTGTCGGCGGGCTATTACGACGCCTATTACGTTCGCGCGCAGAAAGTCCGCAGCCTGATCAAGCGCGATTTCGACGAAGCCTTCGCCTCGGGCGTCGACGCCGTCCTGACGCCGGCGACGCCGTCGACCGCCTTCGCGCAAGGCGAGAAGGGCGCGGCGGACCCTGTCGAAATGTACCTCAACGACGTGTTCACCGTGACGGTGAATATGGCCGGTCTTCCCGGCGTCGCCGTTCCGGGCGGTCTCGCGGCAAATGGTTTGCCCTTGGGCTTGCAGCTCATCGGCCGACCCTTTGACGAAGAGACGCTGTTTTCTCTCGCCGCGGCGATCGAGTTGACGGCGCCGAAGATCGAACGTCCTCGGCCGTGGTGGCGTGAGGGCTGAAGATGACCACGCCCGCTCAAAAGGATATTGCGGACCGTTCCGAGCAGGAGCTGCAGGACGAAATGTGCGACGTCCGCCGTTTGATCGACGAACTGGACGAGGAGCTGGTCGCGCTTCTCGCCAAGCGCCAAAGACAGATCGAACGGGCGGCGAAGGTCAAACCCGCCCTTGGGATTCCCGCCAATGTGCCCGAGCGCGTCGATGAAGTGTTGGGACATGTGCTGGGCGTCGCGCGCCGCGAGGGCCTGTCGGTCGAACTCGCGATGAACCTTTGGCGCGCGCTGATCGACTGGTCGATACAATATGAAGAGCGGCTGATGGGCGCGCGTGGGACCAAGCGCGACTCTCAATCCCCTTCGGACGGCGGCCCGTTATCCTGATCATCGGCGCGCGTCCTCGTCTTGACGCGAACGAAGCCGTTGCGAATCGACCAGCGCAGGCACTTGATCGACCACCAGTGAAAGCGTCGCGACAATTTGTGCGCGCCGGGCGAGTGCGGAGCGAGGATCGCGAGGCCGATCGGGAACATCCAGACGCCGAAGACGGGAAGCGGCGCGAGAATGGTGCCGCCGAGGATCAGGCCGACGCCGACAGGAATGCTCACATGGCGGGGAGCGTTGCGCATGCGCGCAATCAGTCCTTTCCTGCGATTGTCGTCAGAATTCCCGTTCGTGGCCATTTCGTCGCTTGTCCTTCGCGTGGCGCCGGCCGTTCCGCTCCCGCCAAGCGTGGTTTATATGGAAGACGCAAGTTTAGCGAGGCAGATATGGCGACAGAGGCGGCTCCAACCAAGCTCATCAAGGGCGCGACCGGCGATTGGGAAGTCGTGATCGGCATGGAAATCCACGCCCAGGTGACGAGCAACGCCAAGCTCTTCTCAGGCGCTTCCGCCGAATATGGCGGCGCCCCAAACGATCACGTCTCGCTCGTCGACGCGGCCATGCCGGGCATGCTGCCGGTGATCAACGAGGAATGCGTCAAACAGGCGATCCGGACCGGTCTCGGCCTTGAGGCCAAGATCAACCTGCGCTCGGTCTTCGATCGAAAGAACTATTTCTATCCCGATCTGCCGCAGGGCTATCAGATTTCCCAGTTCAAGCACCCGATCGTCGGCGAAGGCGTCGTCATTGTCGACGTATCGCCGAGCGAACGCATTACCGTCGGCATCGAGCGTCTGCATCTCGAGCAGGACGCCGGCAAGTCGCTGCATGATTTATCGGCGACAGAAAGCCACGTCGATCTCAACCGCAGCGGCGTGGCGCTGATGGAGATCGTCTCCAAGCCGGACATGCGTTCGGCTGAGGAGGCGCGCGCCTATGTTTCGAAGCTGCGAACGATTTTGCGTTACATCGGCTCCTGCGACGGCAATATGGAGCAGGGCTCGCTGCGCGCCGACGTCAATGTTTCGGTGCGCCGACCGGGCGCCGCGCTCGGCACGCGCTGCGAAATCAAGAACGTCAACTCCATCCGCTTCATCGGCCAGGCGATCGAGGTCGAGGCGCGCCGTCAGATTGGCATTCTCGAAGACGGCGGCAAGATCGATCAGGAGACGCGGCTGTTCGATCCCGGCAAGGGCGAGACGCGCTCGATGCGCTCCAAGGAGGAAGCGCATGATTATCGCTACTTCCCCGATCCCGATCTGCTGCCGCTCGAATTCGATCAGGCCTATGTCGACGCGCTGCAGGGCGAGTTGCCGGAGTTGCCCGACGCCAAGCGCGCGCGCTTCATCGCGCAATACGGCCTGTCGCCTTACGACGCCGGCGTGCTCGTGATGGAGCGCGCCGCTGCCGACTATTTCGAAGAGACGGCGAAAGGTCGCGACGCCAAGCTTGCGGCCAACTGGGTGATCAATGAGCTGTTCGGCCGCCTGAACAAGGAAGGGCTCGACGTCACGCGCTCGCCCGTGTCGTCGCGGGCCTTGGGCGCGATCATCGATCTCATCTCGCAGAACGTCATTTCGGGCAAGATCGCCAAGGATCTCTTCGAGATCGTCTGGACCGAAGGCGGCGACCCGAAGGAGATCGTCAAGACGCGCGGCATGAAGCAAGTGACCGACACCGGCGCGATTGAGGCCGCCGTCGACGCCGTGATCGCCGCCAATCCCGACAAGGTCGAGCAGGCGAAGGCGAAGCCGACGATGCTCGGCTGGTTCGTCGGACAGGTGATGAAGCAGACCGGCGGAAAGGCGAATCCGCAGGTGGTGAACGATCTCTTGAAGCGCAAATTGGGCGTTTGACGCTCGCCTTTCGCCGCCAAAAACGAATCAGTTTCCAACATGCGCTGCGCGATTCTTCTCCGAACGGAGGCGTTGCGCGGCGATTTTTTTCAATCCGGCGGCGCTAGCCACAATTTTTTTTTTGTCCCAATGCGCCATCGCTGCACGTCATGCAGGCGCGCGCGCATTCTTCAGCGAGCGACGCGCTCTGCTGCTCGGCGGATGTTGATTTTTGCATCTGTCGAAGAGGCGTCCGGCGCCTATTCATCGTGTATCGATATATGTCTCGATGGGCGTTCGCCGTCAGCGTCGACGTCTTGCGGACGTTGGCGGATACAAAAGCAAATCAAATAATTGAACGCCATGGTCGCCGCGCCGCGTTGCATGCGCAGGCATGTGTTGAAGGCTATTCGGCGCAGATGCCGCTAACGGATTCGGCGCTCGGATCGTCGCAATAAAACGCAAGACGCGAACCTGTCGCGACAGTCTCGATGCAGCGTTCGCAAAGCAGCTTCGCGATCGTTTTGCTTGCCGCGCGACAGCGCTCAACATGCCTCGTCATGCGTAGCGTTGATCACTTCTGCGCGCTTAGCTCTTGAACGACTGATTAACCGCGTTACGCTATTTGCGCGTATTGTCGGTCGAGCAAAGTTCCGGCAATTCGGATCAAGGGGACTTATTATGGCGAGAGCTACAATGAAGCGTAAGCCGGCCAAGAAGGCTGCGGCGAAGAAGGGTGCGCGTAAAACCGCGAAGAAGGCTGCGACGAAGAAGTCGGCGGCAAAGAAGGGCGCCCGCAAGGCTACGCGAAAGACCACTGCGAAGAAGACGGCCCGCAAGGGCGTCCGCAAGGCGGCGACCAAAAAGCGCGGCGTGAAGAAGGCAGGCGCCAAGAAGGGCGCTCGCAAGGCGACCGCGAAAAAGCGCGTTCCACGAAAGGTGAAGACGCCGACACCGTCTGCTCCGCCGGAGGCCATGTAAGGCGAAGCGCCTTCGCATGCGCGATTGATCGTTTCGCGTCGATGCGGCAGCGCTTCCTGCACTCATCGCCCGAGGGCGCGTCCAGCGAGGCGCGTCCCGGGCGATAGCCGTCACAGCTGATTATTTTGTGTGCGCGCGACCGTCGCGCCTATCCATTTCGAGACGCCTATCGCGTCAGGCATTGCGTCGCGAAATCGCGCCACGTCGGCAACCCGCTAATCGATTCTCGCTTCATCCTGTCCCATTCCTCGGCGCAGGCGCGCATCTTTTGGCGTGACGCGCGGGGGAGCGACGGCGGCGGCTGACTCATATCGACAGGAGGCGGCGCTTGCGGCGGCGGCAGCGCACTGGCTCCCGGCGGCTGGGTCGCTTGTGGAGCAGGCTTCGCGCTGGGCGCTGCCGGAGCCGCGTCCTGGAGCGGCGGATGCGCCGGCTGTCGAACATTCTGTTCAGGCGTGGGCGCGTTTCGCCTTTGCGGCGCCGGAGCGGCGCGCGTCGGCGGCGCTGGCGTTGCGGGTTTGACCTGTGCGAGGGTCGCGCTGGCCCCGACAAGCGCGCCGGCGGCGATCGCCACCGCGTGCGCCGATCGGCGCAATGAAAAGTTGCGCGAGCCGATTTTCAATGGTTTTTCCTCGCGCAAGCGCAATGGCGGTCGATCCTCTATAGCCTGAAGTCCATTCGTCTCGAAAGCGGATGAGGGGAATGAGCCAGGAAAGAGCGCAAAGCGGAGGCTCCATGAACGACGCAGAAGGGCGAATCGACGCGGCGGCGCGGCTGAGCCTGCTCCGGCGCCCGCGCCGAAATCGCAAGAGCGAGTGGGCCCGCCGCCTGGTCAGAGAAAACGCGCTCGAGGTCTCGGATCTGATCTGGCCGCTCTTCCTGATCGACGGCGCGGATCGACGCGAGCCAGTGTCCTCGATGCCGGGCGTCTACCGTTACTCGGTCGACGCGGCTGTAGACGCCGTGGCAAAGGCCGCGGCGCTCGGCATTCCCGCCGTCGCGCTCTTTCCTTACACGGATCCGGATCTGCGCGACGAGCGCGCGAGCGCTGCGCTCGACCCTGAAAATCTCGTCTGTCGCGCCTGCCAGGCGATCAAGCGCGCCGTTCCCGACATCGGCCTGATCACCGATGTGGCGCTCGATCCTTACACAAGTCACGGGCATGACGGCCTCCTCGTTGGCGAGGAGATCGTCAATGACGCGACCGTCGCCGTGCTGGCGCGACAGGCGGTGATCCAGGCGCGCGCCGGCGCGGACGTCATCGCGCCCTCGGACATGATGGACGGACGGGTCGAGGCGATCCGCAAGGCGCTCGACGCCGAAGGTTTCGAGAACGTCCAGATCATGAGCTATGCGGCGAAATATGCGTCCGCCTTCTACGGACCGTTCCGCGATGCGATCGGCACAAGCAAGACGCTCAGGGGCGACAAGCGAACCTATCAGATGGACCCCGCCAATGCCGACGAGGCGCTGCGCGAAGTCGCCCTCGATCTCGAACAGGGCGCCGACATGGTGATGGTGAAGCCAGGCATGCCCTATCTCGATGTGGTGCGCCGCGTCGTCGAGGCTTTTGGCGCGCCGACATTCGCCTATCAGGTGTCGGGCGAATACGCGATGATCATGGCGGCCGCGCAAAACGGCTGGATCGACGGCGAACGGGCGATGCTGGAAAGCCTGCTCGGCTTCAAGCGCGCAGGCGCTTCGGGCGTCCTGACCTATTTCGCGCTGCGGGCCGCCGAGGCGCTCACATGACTTGCTTTCGCCATGGGGGCGAGGCGTCGGATCAATCAGCCCAGAACGGCGAGAAACGTCCAAATTCGATCGCTGATGCTATCTGGACGTCGAGCGCCATTGGGACGAACGCTTCCACTTCGTATTGGTATCCCAGCGTGGCGATGTCCAGCACTTCACGCACCGTCCGCCCCCATGGCTTCATCTCATCGTCGATATTGTGCCCGGGCGCGCCGTCCATGAGCGGAGCGTAGTGCGGGGCTTGCTCAGGCCAATTTTTTCGCTGAAGGCTCTGCCATTCGGCCCAAATTTTGTCGACAAAGCAGTGGTGCAAAAAGAAGACCGGATCGTCTGGCGACGTGTCGGGAGCCATGTTCCCCCCAACCCAGAGATGTACGCGATTATGTAATTGGGAGCCAGCGGTCTGCACTCTCGGGTCGCCTCGCGATGTAATCCACCCTTCGATTCTGTTACGAAAGCCAACCGTGAACGGCGTTTAATTATAATCCGGAGTATCGAAGAATATCTCGTCCATCGCGAGCTTTACATCTGCGGCAGTAGGCAAGGAAGGCAAAATCATTCCAAACTGGCGCTTGAGTCCGGGGCCGGATGGGAAATTCGGATATTTGTACTCGGGCACCGGCCACTTACCATTCTTATGCGCAAAAGGGCCGGTCTGGACACGCCAATTGTCGGAGCTTAACCCGTTTCCGCCCATAAAGTCGTCTGCCCATACTGCTGGCGTTTTGGTAGGATCGAGATTGACGGCGTCTTTCGTCCAATCCCAAAACGGCAACGACAGGGTCGGCTCGATTTCTCGAAGTTCGGCTTCAAGCAGCAGTAGAAACTGCCGGTGCCAGGGAAGGAAGGCTGGGCCGCGATGAGCGCCATTGCGGTATCTGTAATCGTTCGGCTCTGCCGCCATTACGGTAGGCGTCATAATGTGATGATGTACGCCGACGTAAGCGTCGTATTTTCCGATTCTCTTGAGCTCAAGCATCGCATGAACAAAGGAGGCTTTTTCGTCGGAAGTGAGCGATGATACGGATTTACGAATTATCATCTTGACTCCTTGGCGCTAAAATAATCGTCGCGACGATATTCCCGGTGCGAGACCCCCGCAAGTGTTCTTAGCCTGCCGGCAGCACGTCCAACTTGCGCCTTCTTGGCATTTTCGGGTTGAGGCGGGGCCTCGACTGCGGCAGGGTGGACAAAGCCCCCCAAGCATGGTTTGCAGAGCCGCCTGCGGCGCCGGCCTCGCGCCGGCGCCGGCGCCCCGTCTTCAGCCCTTCCAGGCCTCGCCAAACCTATGATGAGACGCGCCCTTCTTGCTGCCGCTCTATCGTTCTGCGCCGCCGCGCCGGCCTGCGCCGACTTTCGTCTGTGCAACAATACGAGCACCCGCGTCAGCGTCGCCATCGCCTATACCGACGGGCGCAACTGGTTGTCGGAAGGCTGGTGGAACCTTCGGCCGAGCGTTTGCGAAACGCTTCTGCGCGGTCCGCTCGCCGCACAATTTTATTATGTCTATGCCATGGACGAACGCGGCGGCGAATGGAAGGGCAAGGCGTTCATGTGCACGCGCGACCGAGAATTTCGTATTGACGGACGAGAGGATTGTTTCGCGCGCGGTTTCGACCGCACCGGATTCTTCGAGATCGACACGGGGCGGGATGCAAAGAGCTGGACGGTTCAGCTCACCGATCCCACCGCCGCGCCGACGCAATAACTTGAGCTCAGGAACATCTTCGTCATGAGAAGGTCGCGGCGCGTCAAGATCATCGCAACGCTTGGACCGGCGACGGTCGACAAGGCGGTCATCGCGGGCCTCGTGCGCGCCGGCGCCGATGTTTTCCGCATCAACATGAGCCATACCGATCATGCGGGCCTTGCGAGCTATGTCCGGATGATCCGCGAGATCGAGAACGACATGTCGCGCCCGATCGCCGTGCTTGTCGACCTCCAGGGCCCCAAGCTGCGCATCGGCGCCTTCGAGGAAGGCTCGGTCCATGTGCGCAAAGGCGACGTCTTCGTCTTCGATAGCGATCCGAAGCCAGGCGACGCCACGCGCGTGCGCCTGCCGCATCCTGAAATCCTTGCGGCGCTCAAGGTCAATGACTCGATCCTCATCGACGACGGGCGGGTGCGGCTCCATGTCGTCGAAACCACTCCCGAGCGAGCGCACGCCGTTGTCGATGTCGCTGGACGCCTGTCGAACCGTAAGGGCGTGAGCCTGCCGGATACGGAAATTCCCATCACGTCGATGACCAACAAGGATCGCGCCGATCTCGACGCCGCGCTGAAGGAGGGCGTCGACTGGGTCGCGATTTCTTTCGTCCAGCGGCCCGAAGACGTGATCGAGGTGAAGCAGATCACCCAGGGCCGAGCGCTGGTCATGGCGAAGATCGAGAAGCCTCAGGCGATCTCGAGGCTCGAGGATGTGATCGAGGTTTCCGACGCGCTGATGGTGGCCCGCGGCGATCTCGGCGTCGAGGTGCCGCTCGAGCGCGTTCCGGGGCTCCAGAAGCGCATCAACCGTTCGGCGCGGCGCCTCGGCAAGCCGGTGGTCATCGCCACGCAAATGCTCGAGTCGATGATCCTTTCGCCCTTGCCGACGCGCGCCGAAGTGTCTGACGTCGCCACGGCGGTGTTCGAGGGCGCGGACGCGGTGATGCTTTCCGCCGAAAGCGCGGCGGGGCAATATCCGCACGAGGCCGTCTCAACGATGAGCCGGATCGCGGAAGAGGTCGAGACGGATGCGATCTACCGCTCGATCATCAACGCCCAGCGCGGCGAATTACCCAATCCAACCTCGGCCGACGCCATCGCCGTCGCGGCGCGCGACGTTGCGCAGACGCTCCACTCGAAGGCGATTATCGCCTGGACCTCCTCCGGTTCGACGGCGCTGCGCATTGCGCGCGAGCGGCCGCAATCGCCAATTCTGGCGCTGACGCCGAAACGCGACACCGCCCGTCGCCTGGCGCTGGTGTGGGGCGTGCATGCGCTTCAAACGCGCGACGCCACCGACATCGAAGACATGGTGGGACGCGCCTGCGAATATTCCGAGAGCGAGGGGTTCGGCGTCGTCGGCGACCGCGTGATCATCGTCGCCGGCATGCCTTTCGGCACGCCGGGTGCGACCAACATGATCCGCATCGCGCATCTCGGCGAGCAGGGCTGTCCGCCGAAAGACTGATCCTAAAGGCGTCATTCAGCCACGACAGGTTCAGCGTTGCGGTCGCCACTCCATCATGATGGTTTCGCGCCCGGACAGCGTATTCGCGCCGCGTCCCACGCGCGAAAATCCATCGCGTTCGTAAAAGCGAATGGCGCGAAGATTATCCGCATTGACGTCGAGCCGGATCACGTTCGGCGAGATATTTCGCGCGGCGGACAGCAGCGACGCGCCGAGGCCGGCGCCGAAGCGGTCCGGCGCGACGCATATCTGATCGAGCCAGCCGTCAGCCGGGTTGATCACGACGAAGCCTGCTAGAGCGCGCTGCGAAAAAGTGGGAACCGGTTTTTCGCATAGAGCGCGCTCTACACTTTTGGAATCGATCACGTTTTCTGCATTTGGGCGATTCTGCCCAAATGCAGCGTGATCTAGCGTCGATCCTGCGTCGAACAGGCAGAGCGTCACTCCACCGACGGCTTCCAGGTCGCGAACGTGGCGCATGAGCCAGTCGCGGCGCGCTTCGAAGTCGATTTCAGGATAGGTGGCCCGCCATGAGGCGACCCAGACATCGAGAATCGACGGCCAGTCGTCCTCGACGCGCAAGCGCAATTTCATCGTGAGATGTGGCGGAGAGACGTTCACGCCTTCCTCATCAGGTCGAGGAGTTGGCGATGAATCGTCTCGTTGCCCGCACATATCTCGCCCTTCACAAGCATTTCGGCGCCTCCTGAAAGGTCGCTCACGAAGCCGCCGGCTTCGCGTACGAGCACGATTCCCGCCGCGACGTCCCAGGAGTTGATGCCGCGCTCCCAATAACCGTCGAAACGCCCGCAAGCGACCATCGCGAGGTCGAGCGCGGCGGCGCCCATGCGCCGAATATTGGCGATCTTACCCATTCCGGCCGCGAGTTCGCGCTTGAACGACTCATGATCGCGCGCGCGCGCCAGCGGCGGAATCCCGCAGGCCACCATGGAGTCCGAAAGCGAGCGTCGCGCCGCGACGCGCATGCGGCGATTGTTGAAATAGGCGCCCTGGCCGAGCTCGGCGATGAACATGTCGTCGGTGGCGGGATTATAGACGAGACCAGCGACGAGACGGCCTTCGCGCTCCAGGCCGATCGAGATGGCGAAGACCGGAAGGCCATGGAGAAAATTCGAGGTGCCGTCGAGCGGATCGATCAGCCAGCGGTGGCTCTTGTCGGATCCCTCGACGACGCCGCCTTCTTCCAGAACGAAGCCGTAGCCGGGGCGCGCTTTCGACAATTCTTCAAACAGGGTTTTCTCGGCGCGCCTGTCGGCCGCTGTGACGAAATCGCCCGGCCCCTTCACCGACACTTGAAGGTTCTCCACCTCGCCGAAGTCGCGCTTAAGGCCGCGACCGGCTTTCAAAGCGGCGGCGGTCATCACATTCATCAAGGCGGAGCGAATCATTCAAGGAGCCTAGGGGGGCGGTTGCGGGAAGTTCAACGCTGTCGGCGCGGCGGGAGGTTCCGGAGAACGCGGCAGGAGCGTTCAAATGCGCCAGTTTTCGCCGCAGGGCCAGTCCATTTTTGGCTCGCTGACCTAGCCTTGCGCTTATGAGGGCGCCGGACGGGTCGCGCCATCGCCGTCCTCAGGATAACGCATTGGCCGAGTTGATTTCTAGCTCGCCGTTCAAGCCAAAAAGTCCGGAACGCGACGGTCGGACATCTGCGTTAACCTCATATTAATGATTATCGGTTTAGGCTGAACGCATCCCTTCAGTGGGATTTCCGAGTGGCTTCTTCTCCACTCGTCCTTGATGCCTCCCTGTTAAGAAGCCTTGAGAGCCGCCTTGCGGCTCTCTTTTTGCGCGCAGGGCGGGATGCGATCCTATTAAGGTTAAAGAAAGGCTAAGCGCGCGCCGCCCGGCAGCCTGCGTTACTGTCCGCGCATTAGAGCGCGGCTCGCGAAAAGGTGGGAACCGGTTTTTCGCGTAGAGCGCGCTCTAAAAACCTTGGAATCGATCACGTTATCTGCATTTGGGCGATTCCGCCCAAATGCAGATAACGTGATCTAGAGGCGCCGTCGCGCCGAATTTGCGTGAGCGTCGTATGGCTCGAGTTAAAGGCAGCGCCGGAGAGGAACGGCAGCCGGTCTCCTTCATCGAAAGGCTCGCGGGATCGGAAGGATTTTGCGCGCTGTTTCGCGAGGGCATGACCCTCGTGGAGGAGGCGGCCACTTATCTCGACGGGGACGGGCGTACCGAGGCCAAGGAGCTGGCCCGAAACGAAGCGCTCGGCTATGCGGCCGAAAGCATGCGGCTGACGACAAGGCTGATGCAGATTGCTTCGTGGCTGTTGCTGCAGCGGGCGGTCAATCAGGGCGAACTGACCCGTCATCAGGCGGCGAGCAATCGCCATCGCGTAAAACTTCGCGAACAGGAGCTGGCGTCGGCTCCCGACATCTTCCAGCGCCTGCCGGAGCGCCTGCGCGAACTGGCGTTGCACTCGCTGCGCCTGCAGGCCCGGATCATCCATCTCGACCGGCTGATCTATGCGCCCGAACCAGGGGGCGCCGAGCCGGCGCCGGCGCCCAGTCCGGTCGAAGCGCAGATCGCGAAATTGCGCGCCGCATTCAGTCAGTGACGTTTTTTAAGGCGAGCAAACTGGAGACGGCGGGTCCACCGCCGTCTTTTTTATTTCTTGCCGAAAGAGAGATTGCCAAAGCGGGAGTTGAATCGCGACAGCCGGCCGCCGCGGTCGAGCAGTTGCGTCGACCCTCCCGTCCAGGCCGGATGCGTCTTGGGGTCGATGTCGAGATGCATCGTATCCCCGTCCTTCCCCCAGGTCGAACGGGTCGTATATTCCGTGCCGTCGGTCATCACAATCTTGATCGTGTGATAGTCCGGGTGGATGTCCTTTTTCATGGCGACGCATCCTTCATGCGATAGAAACGGCTCAACCCCCGCGCCCCTGCGGCGCGGGGTCGGCCGGTGTCGAAACAAGCGAATTTGCTGGCGCTGATAACCCAATGCGGGCGAATGGGCAAGTTGGCTCATGACGGCTGCCCGCCGCCGCCACGAATGAGGAAGGGAACAATATGGCCCGATACCGAACCGACCTGCCGCAGCTGAAGCCTTGTCTCTTCGTCAGCGACGGCGGCATGGAGACGACGCTGATTTTCCAGGAGGGCGTGGACCTGCCGCATTTTGCGTCCTTTACTCTGCTCGACAGCGAAGCGGGGCGAGCGCGGTTGCGCGCCTATTACGAACGTTACCTGGCGATCGCGCGGCGTTACCGACGCGGCTTCATTTTGGACAGCCCGACATGGCGGGCGAACCGCGACTGGGGCGCCAAGCTCGGCTTTGACGACGCAGGTCTGAAGCGTATCAATGCGTTAGCGATCGAATTTCTTGATGCGCTTCGGGAAGCCTGGGAGACGTCGCAAACGCCGATTGTCGTCGCCGGCGTCATCGGGCCGCGCGGAGACGGCTATGCCGCCGGGCGCATGGGCGCTAGGGAAGCGGAAGACTACCACGCGCCGCAGATCGCGGCTTTCGCTGAGTCCGCCGCCGACATGGTCGCAGCCTACACTCTCAATGATGTCGAGGAAGCGATCGGCGTCGCCAGCGCCGCTCGCGCGCTCGCGATGCCGTGCTCGATTTCCTTCACGGTCGAGACCGACGGCAGGCTGGTCGGCGGGTGCAGCTTGCGCGAGGCGATCGAGACGGTCGATCGCGAAACCGACGCAGCGCCCGCCTATTACATGATCAATTGCGCCCATCCGACGCATTTCGAGCAGGCGCTCGCCGCCGATGAGCCGTGGATGAAGCGGCTCTTGGGCGTCAAGGCGAACGCTTCGACGAAAAGCCATGCCGAACTCGACGAATCGGAAACGCTCGATTCGGGCGATCCGATCGATCTTGGGCGCAGATATCGGAAGTTGCGGGAGACTTATCCCGGCCTGCGCATCCTGGGCGGATGTTGCGGGACGGACGACCGCCACGTCGCGGCGATCTGTGAAGCCTGCGACTAGATCGCGCCGCATTTGGGCGGAATCGCCCAAATGCAGAAAACGTTATCGACCTCATAAGCTTAGAGCGCGATACATGCGAAAGGCGGGCGTCGGCTTTTTCGCCAGCCGCGCGCTCGATCGTTCAGGCCGCGAGCATCCGCTGAACCTCGGTGACGAGATCCCGCAGATGAAACGGCTTGGAGAGGATTTTCGCCTGTCGCGGCGCGTGATTGTCTGGGTTGAGCGCTACGGCGGCGAAACCGGTGATGAACATGACCCTGATGTCAGGATCGAGCTCGGTCGCTCGGCGGGCGAGTTCGATTCCGTCCATCTCGGGCATGACGATGTCGGTCAGCAGCAGTTCGAAGGGTTCGACCCGAAGCTGATCATAGGCGGAAAGCCCATTGTCGAACGACGTGACCGAAAAACCGGCCTGCTGCAGCGCTTTGACCAGGAAGCGCCGCATGTCATTGTCGTCTTCGGCGAGCAGAATTCGTGCGGCCGGACTATCGTTCATCGTCATCCTCGCTGTTTTTAGCCATATAACCCGAGCTTCGTAAATTTCAGGTGAAACCGAGGCGCCGCCGCGTTAACGTAACGTTCACATATAGCGGGCGATGGCGCCATTTTCGAGCGCCTCCTCGCAGCGCCGAAGCTACTCTGAAGTCCGTTGCGGCGCGGAAGCGAGACGAGTGAATGAACAAGGACATGGGCGAGCGGCGCGAAACAAGTTCGGCGGCGTGCGGCGGCGAACCGGAATTCGAGCCTGCCTTCGACATCGTCGAGCCGGACGCGCATGTCTCGCCGCTGGTCTTTTCCTCGCCGCATTCGGGTCGGATCTATCCGGCGCGTTTTCTGGCCGCGACGCCGCTCGATCAGGCGACTCTGCGCCGTTCGGAGGACGCCTATGTCGACGATCTGTTCGCTTCGGCGTCCGCCATCGGCGCGCCTTTGTTGCGGGCGCGCTTTCCTCGCGCCTATCTGGACCTCAATCGCGAGCCGTATGAACTCGATCCCAGGCTGTTTGACGGGGCTTTGCCAGCCTTCGCCAATGCGCGTTCGCTGCGCGTCGCGGCGGGCCTGGGAACAATTCCCCGAGTAGTCGCCGACGCCCGCGAAATTTATCAAAGCCGGCTATCGCTCGAGGAGGGCTTGCGTCGCATCGACAGCCTCTACAAGCCCTATCATGCGGCCCTGCGCGGCCTGATGGAGCGCGCTACAGGCCGTTTCGGCGTCGCCGTGCTGATCGACTGCCATTCCATGCCCTCGACCGGGGCGCGCGATCCGTTGCTCGCGGCGCGGGGCGACAAGCGGCGCATCGATTTCGTCATCGGCGATCGTTACGGCGCGAGCGCGTCCACCAGCCTCGTCGACGTCGTCGAGGACCAGTTGCGCAGCCGCGGCTATCACGTCATGCGCAACCGTCCATACGCGGGCGGCTTCATCACCGAACATTACGGGAAGCCCGCCGACGGCTGGCATGCGTTGCAGATCGAAGTGTCGCGCGGTCTTTACATGAACGAGGCTACGCTCCAGAAGAACGAGCGCTTCGACGCCATCGCCTACGATCTCGGGGAGGTGCTGGCGGCGGTGGCGCGGCAGGAAGATTTGGCCGAGATTCTGGGCGGCGAGCGACGGGCGGCGGCCGAGTAGCTGGACGCCCGCCCGCCCGGCCCTGGAGCTCGCATGACCGCCGTTGATTTCGAGAAATTCGTTGAGCGTCTCGCCGATGTTTCGGCGGAGGCGATCATGCCCTTCTTCAGGACGGCGCTCGCCGCCGACGACAAGGCGCATGGCGGAGCCTTCGATCCCGTCACCGAAGCCGACCGCGCCGCCGAACTCGCCATGCGGCGGTTGATCGAATCGACCTTTCCCAGCCACGGCATCTATGGCGAGGAGTTTGGCCACTTACGCGAAGACGCCGAATATATCTGGGTGCTCGATCCGATCGACGGCACCAAAAGCTTTATCTGTGGCCTGCCGCTGTGGGGCACGCTGATCGGGCTCGCCCATGCCGGGCGTCCCTGTTACGGGCTGATGAGCCAGCCCTTCACCCGCGAGCGCTTCTTTGGCGACGGCGAGGCGGCGCATTGGCGGGGGCCGGCGCGGGGGGCGGAAGGCGCGCGCGGCGCTCTCGAGACTCGCCGGCTGGCGACCCGCTGCTGTTCCAAGCTCGCGCAGGCGACGCTGATGACGACCTCGCCCCTGTTGATTGATCCGGCGTTGCGCGAAAATTTCCATCGCGTCGAGCGCGCGGCGCGGCTGTCGCGCTATGGCGGCGATTGCTACGCCTATTGCGCCCTGGCGTCCGGCCATGTCGATCTGGTCGTTGAGACCAATTTGCAGCCCTATGACATCGTCGCGCTGATCCCGATCATCGAGGGGGCGGGCGGCGTCGTCACGAATTGGAGCGGCGGCGCGGCGGCCCAAGGCGGCGCGATTGTCGCGGCGGGCGATCCGGCGCTGCATAAAGAGGCGTTAAAGCTGCTCGGCGCCTAGAGCAGGTTCCGAAAAAGTTGACAGACTTTTTCGAAGAGAACCTGCTCCAACGTTTTGATTTTGAGCGATTCCTTATCGATCACATGATTCCATGTGATCGGGAAGCGCTCTAGATCGCGCCTTAAACTCTTGAGATCGATTGCATTATCCAAAAGACGCCGCAACTAAGCAACATAGGCCTCTCCCGGAATGAAGGCGTCGAAGGCGCGCCAGAACTGGCTGCGGAACTCGTCGCGCTCCATCAGCAGTTCGTGTTTGGCGCCCGCGATCATCGCGAGCGCGCCGCTGTCGAGATTTTGCGCGAAGCGTTCGATGGCGGCGTTTGAGACGATCATCTCCCGCCCGCAGCCGAACATCAGAATCGCCGCGCGGATGCTTCGCGCATAGTTCGGCGATTCGAATCCCCTCATCAGCCGGAAGGCGGCGTTGATCCAGCCGATCGTCGGATCGCCGATGGCGAGCTGCGGCGCGACCCGAAGAATCGCAGCGTTTCGTTCAAAGCGAACCGGATCCGTCGTCAGCAAATTCCCTTCGAAGGGCTTTTCGATAAAGGAGGCGCCTCTCCCGCCAGGAACGTACATGCCGCCAAACCCACACATGTCGAGCGTATCGGCGAGCCACCGCGTGGTGCGCGGAAAGCGCAAATTGGCGAGATCGATCATCGGGGCGGTCAGCACGAAACGCTGAAACGGCGTTCGTTCGGAATGCGCGGTTTCGAGCATGATCGCGGCGCCCATCGAATGGGCGAGCGCGAACCAGGGTTGCGGCCGATCATTCAATATTTGCGTGATGAAAACATCGAGGTCGCGCTGATATTGCGAGAAATCGTCGATATGGCCTTTGCGCGGGTCGGCGAGTTCCCGGTCTGAACCGCCCTGGCCACACCAGTCAAGCGCGACGACGTCGAAGCGGCGCCTGCGCAAATCCTCGATCGTCTCGAAATATTTCTCGATGAATTCATTGTGGCCCTGAAACAGCGCCACCGTGCCGCGCGCCTTTTCGCTGCAGGGAAAAGCGGCCGCGCGCAATCTTCGTCCGTCCCGTGTCTTCAGCGCGTAGACCTCGGCGCCTTCGGGGACGGGATTGTTGGGCGACGCAATAAGTTCTCGCATAGGGTCTCCACGGCGCTCAAGGCCGATTCTTGACGCGAAGATAATGCATTTTGGCGACGAGGCCGAACGGGGCGGTTTTTAGTCGGCGCAGAAGGCGGCGAGGCGTTGCGGCTCTTCGAAATTCAGCCTGCCGCTGACGATGGCGTCGACCCGTCCGGACGCGCCGATCAGATAGTGGAGCGGGGTGACCACGCCGCCGTCGGCCGTCGCGCCGTAGAACGCCCGCGCGCTTTTCGCCTTCGCCACATCTGTTTTCGTCGAATCGCCGACGCGGTAGATTTTCCAGGGCAGGCCATAGGTTTTGAACTTTGCCGCGTCCTTGGCGTAGTCGCTGGCGCGCGCCGAGACGAAGACCATGTTCCAGCGATCCGGGCAGGTCGCGGCGATCGCCTTGAAGCCTTTCATTTCCGCGAGACAGTTCGGACACCAATGCGCCCACAGGCTCACCAGCGTCGGCCGGCCGCTCGCGATCAGCGCGCGCAGGTCGAGCGGCGCGCCGTTTGCGCCGACGAGATCAATCTCCCGCAGCGAAGCCTTCATCTGCTCTTCGGTGGCCATGCGCGGCGTCGGCGCGCCGATGATCTCGGCGCGCGCCGAGGCGAGGGACGCCAAGAGCAGAACGGTCAGAACAGGAAATCGCCGCATCGCAAAGGTCCGAGAAAAGGCGGCGCATCGGCGCGCCGCCTTCGAGATTAGCGCGCCATGGTCAGAACTTCACCGTCAGGCCTGCGTAGAAATTGCGGCCCATGCCCGGCACCTGACGCACGCTCGCAAGACCGACATTGCGCCCAAACGTGAACGCGTTGCGCGAATAGTTCGTCAGGTCGAATCCGCCGAGCGGCAGGGAGTAGAGGGCGTTGGTGAGATTGTCGACGCCAAGGTCGATCCGCATATTGCTCCACTCATAGGCCGCGCGCAGATTGAGCAGCGCGTAGGCGGGCGTCGTGAACTCGCCCTTGTTCGCCGAGACGTGATCCTTTGGCGCGACGAGTTGCGTTTCGGCGGCCATGCTCAAGCCGCCGAGCTGATGCTCCAGCGCGATGCGGGCGTTGGCGGGCATCAAATTCCAAAGTCCGTCGCCTTTCTTGATCAGGAAGGACGCGACGGAGCACAAGCCGTTGCCCGGCAGACAATATTGCGGATTGCCGATGTCGAGATTTCGCCCATAGACGAAACTGACGACGCCGACCGCCTGCAGCCTCCCGTATTCCGGCGACTCATGCAGCTTGATCCTGCCCGAGCCGTCGACGCCGTAAAGCTCCGCGTTGAAGTTGCGGAACTGCATGATCTGGAAAATATAGGAGTTCGCCACGGGGAAGTTATTGAAGGTTCCGCCGGTTCTGGCGCCGTCGATGTAATTCTCGACATAGGTATAGAAGGGCGAAATCCGCGCCTCCCAATTATTGGCGCCCGACATGTCGCGCCAGGCGCCGGTGATCGCGACATTGTGCGCGACTTCCGGCTTGGGATTGAGATTGCCGACGTAGCCGTTGCCGTCGCCGAACCAGTTGAACATCGCCGTGAATGCGCCGAACATCGGCCACGTATAGCGTTCGTAGAGATTGGGCGAGCGAGTCTTTCGCGAATAGCCGAATTCGTAGAGGCTGCCGGGCTCCGGCTCGTAGCGCCCCAGCGCGGTCATGTCGAAGTTGACGTCGGTACGGGCGCGGTTTTGGGCGTTGAACAGATTGACCGCAATGACGTTCGGATTGGTGAGCGTGAAGGGCGTGTAGCTGCGGCCAGGGCCGGTATCCATCCAAACGACGTCATTGCGCAGGCCGATAAGGCTCGACCATTGCGGGGTCCAGCGGCGCTCCCACTCCGCATAGGTTCCCACGCGATTGCGTTGGCCGCCGTTGATGTTGATCTGCGCGAACGGACGCGACATCGCATTGGGAAAGCCGGTGAGATCGGAAGGCCAGTAATCCTGTAGCCGAAAGCCGTGGAACTCATTGCCGATGCGGAAGAGATCCTGCTCGCTGTAGGGAATTTCCGTCTTGACCGAATAGCCGAAGTCGCGGCCGAGCGCGATCATCGGGTGATTGAGCCAGAACCTGTCCTCCAGGAATCCCATTTTGTGGAAGACCTGATGCCAGTAGGCGCGCGCTTCGACCGTCCCCCATGCGTAGGCGCCCTTGTAATTCGCGTCCAGCGAATAGGACCGGTTGCGGGTCATATCCATGCGCTGGTTCGGAAAGCCCTGATAGGGAATGTTCTGGTAAGCGCCCCGGAAGGTGAAGAGGTGCCCTTCGTTCTGGTAGCCGAGCGTGACGGCGTGGTTCTCCGAGATGAAGCTCGTGGAGAGAACTTTGTCGCCATTGCCGCCGGCGTGATAGTTGGTCGCGCGCTGCCAGGACCCGTTGTAGAGCAGGCTCCAATGGTCATTGGCCATGTTGATGTTGGCTGAAACGCCGACGCCATTGTTGTTGCCGCGGAAGAACGCCGAGATCGATCCCGTCGTCAGAATTTCGTTGTTGGGTCCAAATCGCAGCGCGCCCGGAACCGGCAGCGGCAGATAGGGAACGGGAGGGTAGGGACTTGCGGCGACGATCGGCGACACCGGCGCGCCCGCCGGGCCGACGACCACCGGCGCGACGACGGGAGTCGCAAAGACCGGCGATATGGGAGTGACCAGAATCGAGCCGCCGATCGAATCGCCGCCCTTGGCCACTGAAGATACAGCGGTGACGACCTCAACCCGGCCGATCGTGTTCGGATCGGTATAGCTCAGCGGCGAATTCATGTGATTGGCGCAGGTGGCCGTCGTCTGCACGCCTCCCACCACAATCTTCAAGCGATCGTCGGCAAGGCCACGAATCGCCGGCAGGCCAGAAACGCCGCCGCCGGTCTGAACGCTCACGCCGGGCTGGCGTTCCAACAGCTTCGCCGTGTCGGTCACGTCAGGCTTTTCCGCCTCGATTTCCTTTGGCGTGACGACAGCCTCGTCGCCGGCCTTTTCCAGGGGTGGCGCGGTCGGCGCCGGCGCCGCGCCGACGACGATCTGGGGGAGAGACACTTGGGCCTCAGCGCTGGCGACCAACGCGAGCATGAGGGCGCAGGCGCTGACGCCGCGCGAAAGAACGGTGGAAGTCATGGAACAGTTCTCCTGCTCCGCCGGTGAACGGCGGTTGAAACAATGCGCGTTTTTGTTTCGTCAGGAGAGGAGGGGCGGCGCGCGCGACCGCGTTTCGCCCGGCCGGCGTCGTTCCCGGGGTTCGAAAGACCAGGCAATGAAATAAGTGAAAGTGGATGGCGACGGTTCAGCGCGCGCAATGGGCGGCTTTTCGGGAATGAACGGCGCCGTCGCGATCAGGCAGGCGCGGCAATGCCCATGCCCGCCGAGCTTTGTCGCGCCGCCCGACCCCGTCCTTTCCACGCCATCCGCCGGCGCATGGTCGCTGAAGCAGAGTTGAAGCGTCGCCGACAGAGCCGCGTGCGGCGCGACCGTGGCTTGCATCAGCGCCGACAGAACGAACAGCGTCGCAGCAAGAAACGCGCGCAGGCATTTCCCTCTTGCGCTTGTCGTCGGAGTCTTGAGGAATGTCCTGGTGATCATGGCGCCGCTGATGTCTTTTTTGTAACTTACGTGTTGCGCTTTTTGCCGTTTCCCCCCGATTGGGAGGGAGGCCGGCGGCTGCTGGCACATTCCTGTCCCTTGTTGCAGTTGCGCAACACAGCGGCTAAGGTGCAATGAATTGGCGCCCTTGAGTTTTCGCTGATTTCTCAAGGGCTCCAGCGGAGTTCGACATTTCGCCGCGCGGCGCGCGCCATCGCAATTGCCGGATTTGCGAAGGTGTGGCGAGAGGTCGCACCGGGTGCAGCGATGACGGTTTGTGAAGTAGGGGATGCGCGCGTCGTCGCGGCGATAAAAGCTGCGGACGCCGACGCTCGAAACTGGCCGGACGCGCTTGACGAGATCGCGCGCGCCTTGGACGCGCGCTTTGCGGCCCTGCTGTTCGAAGATCGTATTTCGGCGCTATTGGAGCTCAAATATTCGACGCGCGCCGAAAAGGCGTGGATCGTCGAATATCTTCGCAACCATCGCAAGCTTGACCCGGTCAAGGCCCGGGTGTTGGCCGATATTGGCATCGGTCGAGCCTTTTCCTCGGAAGACTTCGTCTCGCTTGAGGCGCTTCATCGAAGCGGCGCCTATCAACGCTGGATGGCGCCGTTCGGACTTGTAGATGTGATCGGCGGAGTCATTCACCGATCCGAGACGGGCGTCTGCTTGTTCGTGGCGTTTCGGGATGAGCGCGCTGGCTTGGCGGACGCACAGGCGAAGGCGCGTCTCGATGCGCTATTGCCGCAGCTCGCCAGCGCGATCGCGCATCACAGGCCGGCTTCAGACACATCCGTGCTGGTGGAATTGTTCGACGAGCTGACGACGCCCGTGCTCGTGGTCGATGACAAGATGCGCATCGGATATAGAAATCGCAGCGCCGACGACATGCTCGGCGAAGGCGATGCCTTCGCGGTCGTCGGCGACACGTTGATGATGCGCGATCCGCGCGCCAGGGGGGCCCTGGAGCGCGCGCTCGCCGGGATCGCCGGCGCCGACGCCGAAGCCTTCGCCATTATGGTGAAGCACGGAGAATCGCGCTGCTGCGTGATGCATGTGTTACCGCTGACGAACGGGCTCTCGGCGCTGTTCCTGCGCCGCCTCGAGCTTGCAGCAGACGACGGCGGAGCGGTCGCCGCGAAATTGTTCGGGCTAACCGCGCGCGAGAGTTCGGTGCTGCTGGCGATCGCCGAAGTCGGTGGAGTTCCGGCCACGGCGCGCGCGCTCGGCCTGAGCGAGGGTACGGTCAAGGGCTATCTCAAGAGCATTTTCCAGAAGACCGGCGCGACGCGCCAGGCGGATCTCGTCAAGCTCGTGCTCGCCCTGGAATCGCCCTTCCGCGCGCCGGAGCGCCATTCCGTGCCGGCTTGAGACGTGGCGCCCATCGCGGCCGCCCCTTGAACGACGCTTTCCCCCTTCCTAAATCGTTGCCAGCGCGGGCCACAATGGACGCGCGAAGAGGCGCGGCGCGGTTACGCAAGCGCGCCGCATGTCGCTCAACTGGAGGATATGTCATGCGTCAGTTCGATCTCTCTCCGCTGTATCGTCAGACCGTCGGCTTCGACCGTCTGTTCAATTTGCTCGATCAGAGCGGAGGGTTCGAGACCTCACAAAGCTACCCGCCCTATAACATCGAGCGCACCGGGGAAAACGCCTATCGGGTGACGCTCGCGGTCGCGGGGTTCTCGCGTGACGAATTGTCCGTCGAGACCAAGGAAAACACCCTGTCGATCAAGGGTTCGAAAGAGTCGGCGGAGCCTGCAGGGGGCCGCGAGGTCCTGCACCAGGGCATCGCCGCGCGTGCCTTTGAGCGTCGCTTCCAACTCGCCGACCATGTCGTGGTGACGGGCGCGAGCCTTGTCAACGGCTTGCTGCATGTCGATCTCGTGCGTGAGATTCCGGAGGCGCAGAAGCCGCGCCGCATCGACATCGGCGTCGCCGCGCCGACGGCGACCATCGTCGAGTCGAAGGCCGCGTAACGGCGAATAATCAAAACTGGAATTTGAGAGGCGCCCCGTTTCGGGCGCCTTTCTGTTATCCGCCGGCTTTCGGCTTCCCGGCGTCGGCGGGCGCCGTCGCTGAGCCGCTTGCGCCTGCGGCCGGCGGCGCCGTCGCGGCTGGCGTCACGA
>JALHNQ010000029.1 GCA_022843405.1 Methylocystis sp.
TCTCGCCGCCTCCGGGCTGAGGGAGCCGCTCCCCATCGTTCGGGTAACCGACGCCTGCGCCATCCTCGGATATTGTGGTCCGGGCTTTCAAAGCCTGCACATGAGTTTCGGCAAGCCTTGCGGCTTATCGAAGGGCTCATGCGTCTCCGCGCAAAGGAGAGAAGCCCAGACCGGCGACGCGCCGCCGGACCAGGGAACGAGGGTCGTTCGTCCCGCCGGATCCGTCCTTCGCCGGCGCCGCTCGACCCTGAGCCGCGCCCTCGCTTGACGAAGGCGGGAGGAGGATAGGAATTTATTCAGGGGATGTCAAGAGGGTCGATGGGGGGCGCGGGCGGCAGGCTGGAAGTCAACTCGCGTGGCCTTCGCGAGGAAAACGCCGTTTTCGATATTTGGCGCGCCGCACGCCTGCATAGGGGTGTCGAAGCACAATAGAAAGTATACCATAAGCGGTTTTTTAACATTTATGCGCAGAAGAATTCGTCCATAATATAATTTAAGGAGTTAGTGTAATGGAGCACAGCAGCAATATAATACATTTACCTGCGCTTAATAATTCTAACGAATATCTTAAGGGCGGGGAGAAGAGAGAAGCGAAAGATGACTTACTTGGCGAAGCGGCGCGGCTAGAAGCTCAATATGGCCGCAATGCCTATTCGTCATACCTGCGCCAGCACAGAAAGCGTCCTGGAAAAGATCAGGCGGCGGCGATCGGACGTCTACTTGGGGGGCGCGTCCGAGCGGACGATGGGACGATGCAGCCAAAGCTTTCACGCGGCGAACGTGACGTGCTTCGCGCGATCAGAGATGAAAGACGGGACTGGTCGAGAAAATACAATCAAGCAAGGCGTTTGAAGCACGCCATGCGTTTGCTTGCCGACAACCACGATGATCCCTCAGAAGTATTTCTTGCCTTTCAACAGGTATTCCCGAGGGAATCCCTTGGCGAAAAATTCCACGAGACGCTAAATTGGATGAAACGATTCGCTCTGGAGATTCATCGGCATGAGCAAGACGCGAGCTGCAAAAACGCGGGCGGAGATTCATGAGATAATTAACAATATGCCTGCAGAAGGCCGAACGAGCTTTGAAATTGTAAAACTTCTATTGAAGCGGAAGGGTAAAATCGTTCAGACTGAGTTTAGCGAAATACTCGAAATTGGCCTTACGAAAATAGTTGGCGATGTATTTCGTTGGCGTGCGGCTAAAGTGCCGGCCGCACAATTGGAACTTTTTGAAGTGTTCCGTATCCCCAAGACATATTCTATTCGTGAAGCAGGTAAAAAGCCTGTCCATAAAAAACGTGAAGAAATGACCTTGCACGACGCTAGATTGTTCGTTGAGCAACATGAAACGCCGAGAACTCAATCTCGTGAGGTGGAAGAAGTCACTAGAGCTATCTTGTTCGCCGAGTCCGAAAAGGCCAAGCCGACCGATAAACTTGTCGATGTGTGGGAAAGGGCGAAAGGAAGCGGAAGTGGCGGCTAGGCGAGCCGCCACGCGCAATCGCCCTTTCCAAAAATGTAAGAGTGCGGGCGGCGGCCTACTTTGAATTTCCGTCGCCCAAATTCCATAGCCGATCCAGCAGGATTTTCAGGTCGGCGTGGCAGCGTTCGATATTCTCTCGAATGACCACTCGATCGTCATGCGTCAGAGCATCCAGCCGAACGTTAAACCACTCGCGCCGGATCGTCTCCCGCAGCAATTCAATTTCTCGTATCAGTCTCTCCGCGTCAGTCATTGCGCATGCCCATGTTCAGCGATGATCGCCGCTCGCGCCACGTCCGCGGCGATCTTGTCTCGCCTAAATATAGTGCGGCGTAGAAGCTGCGCTTGTCGCTTTGCTAGACAGCGCCGGGCAGCGGCCAATGCGCGCCTAAAGCACACGCTGCAGAACAGCGGCCGCATGTTTCGAGACGGCGCCTGCGGCGCCTCCTCAGCATGAGGGCGCGAATAGGAGGGCGGTCGCCAGTGTCATTCCCGACAGGCCGAAGGCCTGATCGGGAATCCAGAGCACATTCGCGAATGATTAGTTTTTCTGGCTTCCCGATCGCGCGTTATGCGCGCGTCGGGAATGACAGCGAGGCCCAATCCCAAGCGCGTGCGATGACAGCGTAGCTCCTGCTCGCCTCTTGACGCGCGCGTTGCGCAGCCAATTAACCGCCCCGCTTTGATGGCGGTGCGCGTTTCGATCGACGTTGACTTTCCGCATAAATTTTCGCCTCGGCGAACTGGTTTTCATGCCCCTTCATTTTCATGAAGTGCGCGCAATCCGACAGACAGTTCAGCAGTCGCGGAGACGCCTGGGGAAGCCTTGTGATCTGCTGAATCAATCTTGCGACAATTTTCTGGTTTGCGATGTCTTCGTCAGGCGGAACTTTTCCTGACGCCATAATATGCGACGCAATCTGCAAAATGCTCTCTTCCGATATCTCGATATTTTGCTTGGGCGCCTCTGCCACTTATGATCCTACTGTCCGCCCAGGAGAGAATCTGCGACTCAGATCTCTATCACGGGCCTGGCTTTTCATTGTGACCCAAGGCCATCGCCTGCGCCGCGCCGACGGCGTCGACACGATGCGCTCAAGGATCGACCGTCAGTATTTTCCCGGCCTTGTTCGCAGCGATCCATTTGTTGAGTTCGGCGACATGGCTGCGCTCCTCGGCGACAAACTCCTTAGCCAGAGCCTTGATCTCTGGATCGGTCGTCGCGTCGAGAACGCGCTGGTAATAGTCGAGCCCCGCCGTTTCGGCGTCGAGCGCGATATCGAGCGCCTGCTCGCGTCCCATGAACGGATCGGCCGCCCAAATGGCCGCCGTCTCCGGGCTCTCCAATTCGGGCCAAACGAATTCCTCCGGTTTCATCTTGGGTATGTCGCGAAAGCCGCCTCGGGCCCGCGCTTCCGCCAGATGGAGCCTGGAATATTCCGCCAATCGACGAAACAGTTTGCACACTTCGTGATTGCCGCCCGCCTCCATGGCGTCGGCCAACAGGGCGTAGCGGTTCGCCGCTTCGAGTTCGAGATTGATTGCGTAAGCCAGAAATTCCTCGACCGATTCCATCCCACCCCTCGCTTTGTGATCGAATGCCCGAAGCGAGAGACGGGCGCGACAGCGCCGTCTCCCGCCTCGGCTTGATATTGTTAGGCCGCCTCGCTCAAGCGTGGGCGCCCGGCGGGTTCTTTATGGTCCATTCTTCGCGCGTGATCCAGGCTTCGAGAATTTTGACGTGTTCAGCCTCTTCCTTGACGAACTCCTTGGCCATCGCTTCGATCTCGGGCGATTTGGTCTTGGCGACAACGGCGCGATAAAACTCATAGCCGCGGCGCTCGCCCTGCAGCGCGGCCTTCAATCCGTCGAGCCGCGACAGCGATGGATCGGCGGCCCAGATTTCGGTGCGCTCCGGGGTCGCATGATTTGGCCAGACGTAATCAGGCGGGATGACCTTGGTCAGGTCGATCGAACCGGCGCGCTTCTTGGCCTCGGCGAGATGCAGGCGCGAAAAGCCGGCGAGCTGCCGAAACAGTCTGGCGACTTCCTGATTGCCGCACGCCTCCATCATGGAGGCGAGTTCGTCGAAATGTATCGCCGCGTCCTCTTCGACCTTGACCGCATATCCTAAAAATTCATCCACCGTGGCGATTTCGACGCCGCCAGTGAATCGTTTTGCGGCGTGGGTGATATGGGGTCCCTGCGCCGGCAAGGTTTGATCGCCCTCGAATTTGACGAGAATGTCTTCGTTGCGGACAAAGCATTGGCAAGCCAAGCGATAATGCGGCGGCATGTCGTTGACTTCGGCGGCCTCGATCTCGGCTTTGGTGATCTTGCCGAGCTGGCGCAACATTTCCTTTTCCTTCTCGGTCAGCGCAATTCCGTATTTTGGATTCTGGCTGAGATGCGTGACTTCGACGAGGCAGGAGCCGCATTCGCCGTCCTGACAATCGAAGGGAATGGGAATTTTGTGGGCCTTGGCCACAGCCAAGATCGTGCCCCGGTCGCCGGCGATCGCATAAACAGTGACGTCTCGCGCAAGCGCGGGCGATGAAAATGTCACATTGGCCACAATATTCGCTCCTTTTGTCCGATTGTCTGATCTCAGACATTTTCCCGCATCGGAAGGGGGATACGGGTCGAACGTAAGCTCTCCGGTGTTTTTCGGAGCGGCAGTTGAGCCCGTTATCTTGCCCGAGACTTTCGAAAGCAGAAGTCTCGCCATGTAATACGACTCGGCGTAGGGCTGATTGTCGCATGCATGCTGTATTGCAGATGCGAATGCGTTGATAGGGATAAGAATTTTTCGTGACGAGACGCTCATTCAGCGCAAAGACAACCGACAAAGCCGAATGAATGACGCTCGTTTTAGAATGATTCAAATATTGCAGGCGTTGCTGCGCCTTGGCGGTTAAATCTCGCAAAGGAGAGACGCAGGAATTGACGTGCGAATCGGCAATGGCGCGCGTCATCTGCGTTTAGGTCGCGAGCGACGCGGCCTTTCGACAGCGAAGCTCTCGCCGCGCCCCTTGACTCGCCGCTTGCGCAGCCAATTTCACACAGATGCGCCCGGCGCAAGCGAGGGTAAGACAATGGCGATTTATCGTGTTCGCGAAGTCAAATTCATTGAGACCGAAGGCGGTCACGTCAAGCTGAAGCCGCTGCGCGAATATGAGCGCGAATCATCCGATGCGGCCGCCGTCATCGCCGAAGTCAGCCATTTCTTCGAAATGGAGCTCTCCAGCCCGAAGGCGCTCGACGTCGTCGATTTCGACGAGGTGATCATCCTCGACGAGAAGGGCGCGGTCGTTGCGCGCTTCGGCGTCGCCGATTTCTGGGTGCAGGAATGGAACGCCGTCGCCGCCAAGAGCGACGTCGTCAAGAGCGACTCCGCGCCAACCGCGCGCCCGGCCTAACCGGGCGCGCAGCGAAACGCCGCTTCGCGCGCCGCCACCAACGGCATTGGTCAGCGATCGATCAGCTTCGCCCGCATGTGCTGATGACGACCTCGACGCGGCGGTTCTTCTCGCGGCCTTGCGGATTATCGGAGCCGTCGGCGTTTTGGTTCGGCGCGACAGGCTTCGTCTTGCCATAGCCGCGAATGGCGAGCTTCTCCGGCGCAAGACCGCGGCCGACGAGCGCATTTCGAACCGCCGAGGCTCGCCGTTCGCTGAGCTTCTGATTGTAGCTGTCCGTACCGACGCCGTCGGTATGGCCTTCGACGATCGCCTTCTTCCCCGCGGTTGTTATCCGCTGCTCAAGCTCGGCGAGCGCGGGCGCTGCTTCAGCCCGCAAATCCGCATGGTCGAAATCAAAGAGGAAGTCCGAGCCGACGCGCAGGCGCTCCTCGCATGTCGTCGTGATGACCTCTACCGCTTGCTGCGGCGGCGCAGACGAAGCGGCCTTTAGGCCCGCCATCGCCGGACAGGCTTGGTCTTTCGCCGAAGGGAAGGCCGAGCCGCCGATCAGCACGCAAAAGGCGCCGGTCTCTTCGCCCTCGACCGTGACGCGAAGAATGCGTCGCCCGGTGGAATCGATCGGAAAGCTCTTCGTCGTTTCGTCTTTCGCGCTCGACGCCGCGCGCACGAAGGTTGAACTCGCAACCGCGCCGGACGCGTCAAGCAGCTCCAGCGTCAAGCGACGCTCGCCCTTCTCACGTCCGGCGATGAGGAGCTGCGTCAGGAGATCTCCCGGCGCGAGGTCGAGCGCGACATAATAGGAGCGCGGGCCGCTGGCGCCGGGAAGCGCGCCGGAGATCGCGCCGGTCGAAACGCTCGGCCGCATGATGGAGGTGGAAAGCTCCTCACTGAGCGCGACGGAGAGCGAACCGGCGACGCCGAGCGCGGCGATCAAAGCGGAGAGCTTCCGCATGGCGGCGCTCACTTCTCCGCCAGGGCGTCTCCGCCGAATTCAATTTTGTAAGCGTTTGTCTCGGCGCCTTGTAGTGTGAGGCGCAGTACATGTCTGCCCGAACGATCGATGGCGAAGCTCTTCGTCGCGTCGGCGCTCGCGTCGGTGTGCGACAGATGATATTCCTGATCGACGCGTCCTTGATCGTTGAGTAACTCCAAAGAGGCCCATTTCCTTGCGCCGGGACGGCCCGTCAGCGTGATCTGGGTCATCAGTTGCCCGGCTTTCAGATCGCCTGCGAAGTAATAATAGGACGTGGTTGGGCCGCCGGGAAATTTGCCGCTCGCGACGCCATTAGCGGGGATCGGCGTTGGATCCAGAAATGATGGGGAGTTGCCGGACGCCGCCTCCGCAGGCTGGCGGCTTGGCATCGCGGAGCCGCCGAGCGCGATGCGGAAGGCGCTCGCCTCTGGCCCTTCAGGCGTCACGCGGATGATGTAGCGGCCGCCCGAGTCGATCGGAAACACACGCGTCCCCTCTCTGCCGTCGTCGCTTGCGGTGATGTAAAACGAGTCGCGCTTGGCGCCGGAACTGTCCAGCAGAGCGAGCGTGAGCGTCTTAAATTGGCCGCCGCCCCGGGCGGAAATCTGACTCGCGAGCGCGCCGGGCTTGAGATCGACGGCGAAATAATAGTTCTCTTGCCCGCCGCCGGTCGGATAGTTGCCGCTAACGACGCCGTTCGCAGGCAGAGCCGCAGGATTGAGCGCCGAGGTCGAAAAATCCTTTGCATAAACCTCGACAGGCAGAAGCGCGCTCAGAAGAATCGCTGAGACGAATTTGCGTTCGATCATCGTCATCTCCTCGGGTTCCGCTCCTAAGAGAGAGAAGCGCGGAACTCTAGGCCGAACACTTGTTCGCGAGATGTGCGATCTGACACAGATGCGTGTTCGGAGTGCGCGGGCTATCGCCCGTCAAACGCCTTCTCAATCTCAGCGAGGTTGATCTTCACCATGCCGAGCATCGCCTGAAAGGCGCGCTCGGCGGCGGCGCGATCTGCGTCCATGAACATGCGCGGCAAGGCTTCCGGCACGATCTGCCAGCGGACGCCATAACGATCCTTGAGCCAGCTGCATTGGATTTCGGCGCCCCCATTAGCGAGGAGCTTTTCCCAAAGTTCGTCGGTCTCGCGCTGATCTTTCGTCATCACCGAGATCGAATAGGCCTCATTGTGAATCGTCTCGCAACCCATGTTCAGCGCCTGATAGGGCGTGCCGGCGAGGGTGAAGGAAACCAGGATCGCCGGCCCGTTCGGCTCGCGGCGGAGGACGCTTTCGAAAATGGAATCCGGAATCACCGAGACGTAAAAGCGCGCCGCTTCCTCGGCCTCATCCTTGAAGGCGAGACAGGTTCTGACTTTGGGTTGCATGGCTGCTCCTATTTCGTGTCTGTGGTTTCCAATGAGCGATCGGGTGAAGGTTCCTCATCCTGAGGAGCGTGCGTAGCGCGCGTCTCGAAGGACGAGGAACCTTCAGGCGCCGTCTTCTGGAACTCGCCCTCGTGCTTCGAGACGCCGGCCCGAGGTCGGGCCGGCTCCTCAGCATGAGGGCGAGGATGGTTGGCTTTCACCCGACTGCATTCCGACTTGAACGAAAGACTCGACAAGGTTAAAAAACGTTGATATCAACTGAATGTCGTCATGTCAAAGAAACTGCCGATCGAGGTCGTTCATGAGGTCCGCGACTGCTGTCTCTGCCTTGCGACGCAACGCGCGGCGCGCCTTCTGGCGCGACGCTTCGATCGCGCCTTCGCGCCGCTTGGCCTCACCAATGGGCAGTTCTCGCTGATGATGTCGCTCAATGCGCCGCAGGCGCCGACCCTCGGAAGGCTCGCGGCGGCGCTCGCCGTGGATCGCACGACGCTCACCGCCGCGCTGAAATCCTTAGAGCGGCGCGGGCTCGTCGCAACGCGACTCGACGACAAGGACCGCCGCTTGCGCAGACTCAATTTGACCGCCGCGGGCGGCGATTTGCTTGCGGCGGCGCTGCCGATCTGGCGGCGCGAACATGCCGCGCTCGACGCTAAATTGTCGCAAAGCGAAGCGCAAAAGCTTCGCAAAGCGCTGCGAAAGTTAGGGGCTGAAACTCACATGGAAGAAAGGGACCCACAGCATGAACGCCACTGCTGAGAACGCGCCGCCATGCCTGCGCTCGATCACGCCGCATCTCGTCTGCGCCGGCGCCGCCGACGCGATCGAATTTTATAAGAAGGCCTTCGGCGCTGAAGAGATGATGCGCATGCCCGGTCCCGACGGCAGACTGATACATGCGGCGGTGAAGATCGGCGATTCCGTGGTGATGCTTGTCGACGAAATGCCGGAATGGGGCGCGCTCGGGCCGAAGGCCTTGAAGGGTTCGCCCGTCACCATTCATCTGATGGTCGACAATGTCGACGCCGTCTTCGCTCAGGCCGTCGCCGCCGGCGCGACGGCGAAAATGCCCGTGGCCGACATGTTCTGGGGCGACCGCTACGGCAAGGTCGTCGATCCTTTCGGCCATGAATGGTCGATTGCTACCCATGTCCGCGACATGACGCAGGAAGAGATGATCGCCGCCGGGCGCGAAGCGATGGCGAAGGGCTGCGCCGACGCGACGGCGTAAGGCTAACGCGAAAACCGGATCGGCGCATTTGAGCCGAAAAGGCGCAGCGCCGGCCTTTCCGCTTCTGGCCCTTTCTCCCGGTCTGGTGTAGGCATCCGCCTGCATGAGCGATGACGACGGCAAGAAACGCGGCATGTTCTCCCGCCTGTTCGGCGGCGGCCAGAGCGAAGCAGCGCCAGAAACAGCGGTTGAGGCGGCCCCGGAGGAGGAAAAACGCTCCTGGTGGTCGCGGCTGTCCGGCGGACTCTCTCGCACCTCGCTGGCGCTCACCCAGGGCGTCGCCGACGTTTTCACCAAGCGCAAGCTCGACGCCCTCACGCTCGAAGAGCTGGAGGATGTGCTGCTGCGCGCCGATCTCGGCGTCGGCGCCGCGACGCGAATCACTGAAGCGGTCGGCAAGGCGCGCTACGAGCGCGACATCGAGCCCGAGGAAGTGCGCGAAATTCTCGCCCGCGAAGTCGAGCGCGTGCTGGCGCCGGTGGCCGCGCCGCTCGTCGTCGACGACAGCAAGAAGCCCTTCGTCATCCTCGTCGTCGGCGTCAACGGCTCGGGCAAGACGACGACGATCGCCAAGCTCGCCGCCAGATGGGTCGATGAAGGCAAGACGGTCGTGCTTGCGGCGGGCGACACTTTCCGCGCCGCGGCGGTCGAGCAGCTCAAGGTCTGGGGCGCCCGGCTCGGCGCCGAGGTCGTGTCCGGCGCGGAAGGCGCCGACGCCGCCAGCCTCGCCTTCGACGCGATCAGGCGCGCGAAGGAGCAGGGCGCCGACATTCTGCTCATGGACACCGCGGGGCGGCTGCAAAACCGCGCCGAACTGATGGCCGAGCTTGAAAAAATCGTCCGCGTGATGAAAAAAGCGGAGGCCGAAGCGCCGCATGCGGTGCTGCTCGTTCTCGACGCAACCGTCGGGCAGAACGCGTTGCAGCAGGTGGATGTATTCGAGCGCGTTGCGGGAGTCACCGGCCTCGTGATGACCAAGCTCGACGGCACGGCGCGTGGCGGCATTCTGGTCGCCATCGCCGAGACTTACGGATTGCCGATCCACTTCATCGGGGTCGGCGAAAGCGCCGATGACCTGGAGCCCTTCGAGGCCCGCGACTTCGCGCGGGCGATCGCCGGGCTTGAAGAAACGGCGGATGCGGAAAGCTGAAGGAAGATGACGCAGGAAACGGCCGTCGCGGTAAAGAAAAAGCTCAATCCCTGGCTGAAGCTCACGCTGGAATTAGGACCGCTCCTGCTGTTCTTCGTCGCCAACGCCAAATACGGCATTTTCGCCGCGACCGGCGTGCTGATGGCCGGCGTCGTCCTGACCCTGGCCGTCTCCTGGGCGATCACCCGGCATCTGCCGGCGATGCCGGTCGTCACCGCGGCGCTGGTGCTGGTGTTCGGCTCGCTGACCTATTTTCTGCACGATGAAACCTTCATCAAGCTGAAAGTCACGATTCTCTATTCGCTGTTCGGCGCCGGCCTCATCGGCGCGCTCTATTTCGGCAAGCTGCTGCTGCCGATCGTCTTCGACATGGCGATCCATATCGACGACGCCGGCTGGCGCAAGCTTACGATACGCTGGGGCCTGTTCTTCTTCGCGCTCGCTGGACTGAATGAAGTCCTGCGGCGCGTGCTGACGACCGACGACTGGGTGAATTTCAAGGTCTTCGGCATTTTGCCGCTGACGCTCGTTTTCGCCCTGACGCAGGCGCCGCTGATCATGCGCCACGAAATCCGGCCCGAGGACGAGGATACGGAAGCGCATTTTTGACAGGAGCGTCGGGCGCGCTCGAAACGGGGCCATCATCGAGCGCGCAGTCGCATGAGCGTTCGAATCGCTTAAGCGGGCGTTCGAATGCGAGATGAATCCTTCTAGATTTTTCTCGCCCTCGCCTGCGACATTGCCATTCATCAAGGATTTCTGGCGTTTGCGCGCAGTCGAGCGACGTGCGGGTTGCATTCGCGGCGCGTTCGGGCGAATAGAGTCAAAGTCTTTTCGGGGGTCGAGTCGAATCCTTGCCCAGTCTCATCCGCTTTCTGATCGTCGTCGCCGCCGTCGCCGCCATCGTCTATGGCGTTATGATCGCGCTCGTCACCTATGTGACGCCGCAGCCGCGCCAGATGACCTATACGATTCCGGCGCAGCGGCTGAATAAGTGACGTCTGTCACTCGACGCCGGCGCTAAGCGACACGGAGTTGAGCGCATGAAGACCGACGCTTCCCGCCAGCTCGACGCTTTTCTCGACATGCTGGCGGCCGAACGCGGCGCGGCGCGCAATACCCAGGACGCCTATCGGCGCGATCTTTCCGACTACATCGCGCATCTTTGCGAACGCGGCCGCGATCCCGGCGCGGCGACGACCGAAGAGATTCGCGCCTATCTCGCCGCGCTGGAGCCGCGCCGCCTCTCTGCGGCGACTTTGGCGCGGCGGATTTCGGCCATTCGCCAGTTCCACAAATTTCTCTTTGTCGACCATCATCGCGGCGACGATCCCGCGGCGGCGCTCGACGGCCCGCGACGGCGGCGCAGCGCGCCGGGCGTCTTCTCCACCGGGGAAATCGACCGCCTGCTCGCCGTGGCGGGCGAAGGGCTCGACGATGAGAGCCGGCCCGTTCGCGAACGGCTGCAGGCGGCGCGCCTCTATGCGTTGCTCGAAACGCTTTACGCCACCGGCCTGCGCGTTTCCGAACTCGTCTCGCTGCCCAAAAGCGCCGCTTATGCGCGCGATCCTTTCATCGCCATTCGCGGCAAGGGCGGGCGCGAACGGCTGGCGCCGCTGACCGATCGCGCGCGGCGCGCCCTGCTTTCCTATCGCAAACTGCTCGAGGCGACCGCGCCCGAGCGCGCCGCTTCGAACTATCTCTTTCCCGCCGACAGCGACAGCGGCCATCTGACGCGCCAGGCCTTCGCCCGCGATCTCAAGGGGCTCGCCAGCGCTGCCGGCCTGCCGGCGTCCGCCATGCATCCGCATGCACTGCGTCACGCCTTCGCCAGCCATCTGCTGCAGAATGGCGCGGACCTGCGCGTCGTGCAGGAACTGCTCGGCCATGCTGACATATCGACGACGCAGATCTATACGCATGTGCTCGACGAGCGCATGCGCGCCATGGTGCGCGACCTGCATCCGTTGTCGGACGCGACCGAGAAACCGCGCTGAGCCGCTGTGCGCGCATTTTCCCGTTGAATGTTCAGACGCCCTCAACGTAAGCTTTTGAGCATATTTTCCGCGACCGAGGAGCTAGGCGATGGCGAAAAACGCGATGGATTTTCGGCCCGAAGAAGAGAATGTCGCCTATATCGGCGCGGGCGTGACGCTCAAGGGCGAAATCTCGGCCTCCGATCTCGTCATCGTCGACGGCGCCATCGAGGGCGACGTCTCCGCGCGGGTCATTCAGGTCGGGCAGGGCGGCGTCATCCGCGGCAATGTCAGCGCCACGGAAGCCGACGTCAGCGGCTGGATTTCCGATCATATCGAAATCAAGCAACTGCTCGTCGTTCGCGCCAGCGGGCGCGTCGAGGGCAAAATCACCTATGGCGAGATCGAATTGGAGAAGGGCGCCGTGATCGCCGGCGATCTGACCGCGCTCGAGGATTATCGCGCCGCCAAGCCAGCGGCGACGGCAAAAGCGAGCGCCGAACGCGCCGAGCGCGTCGAACGCGCGGAGGTCGTGCCGCCGCTGCCCAAGCCCTCGACCTCGTCGATCGATCGCATCAATGAGGCGGTGCGCAGCGCCGCAGCCGCCAGGGCCGCCAAGGGCCCTCTGTATCTGGCCGCCGAAGGCGACGGCAAGCGCGTCACGACGCGCGCGCTCATCGGCCGCAAGACGTCGGCGGGGGCTTAAGACACCTCCTCGTGTCACGCGTTTTTTGCCGTGTCGAGACGTCTCCATCGCGGCGCGCTGGCGCGCTTGTGCGGCGGGAGCCGGCGGTCTATAGAACGCTCCTTCCCGCTCCCTTCGTCTAGCGGTCTAGGACGTCGCCCTCTCACGGCGAAAACAGGGGTTCGAGTCCCCTAGGGAGCGCCATTTGCGTATAAAACTGCGACCTGCGGACGGCATTGTCGTCCGCCTCGATCGCGTCGACGATCGAACGCAGTTAGTTTTGCAGAACGTCGTTTCGCCCGTCGCTATCCGCTCGCGCATCAACGAGCTGAATCGTTCGAACATTCTTTTATGCACATCAAATGAACGTCGCATGATCTCGACGATCAGCTGAGCCGAATCCTCCAAGAAAACCTATCCCGGACCGTCTCAACTCATTCGACGGCGGACAATCTCGCACAAAGCGAATTTGGGAACCGGGACCTCGCCGCAGCTTCACCGACAGTAGTATGACGGCATGACCCGCTGATAGCGGACCCACGCGCCTCCAGGGCTGCCGTTGATTTCGCTTGCGACGCATCTCGACCCCACTTTGACGAATGGAGTCGTGTAGCCCCACGGGTATTCCGCGGTGCTGGAAGGCGTGCCGGTTTGGGGATCATAGTTCCAAGGCGCCGAAAAGGCCCAGTCGCGGACCGCCGGAGCGCGGGACCAGTCCTCGCAGCACCATCCCTTCTCGATCCATGGTCCAAGGCGTGGAGGACCCGGGGCGCGCCATACATGCCGCCTGTGCGCCGCCGCCGCGCTGAGCGAAGGCAGGGTGGCGCAGAATATGAGAAGACATGCGGCGCATAAGGAACGCGAAAACACGGCGACCTCCGACTTCGATCGAGGCGACAACTTAAGCGGCGTGGACGAATTTGATCAAGCAGGCCGGTTGACTTTTCGGCCGCAGAGGAACCGACAGGGGGGCCAGCGCGTTAGGGACAATAGCCTAGCCCACGTATCGAGGCGTCGGAGATTTTCCGGAGGAGCCCATGAGCCTCAAATTATTGCTTGCAGGCGCCGCAGCGTGCCTCCTCTCCACGGAGGCGCTCGCCGCCAACGCCCCTTGTCCGAGCATTTCCGTCGCGCAGCTGCAAAACGCGCTTAGAGTGGCGATCAGTGAGACGGGCAATGGCGGCGGACTCGCGCTCGGCCTCAATATGTGGGCGACGATCGTGGCTGCGGACGGCGTCGTTTGCGTCGTCGCCAATTCGAGCGGCGATCCGATTCAGGGTCAATGGCTCGCGGGCCGCGCCATGTCGGCGCAATTGGCTTTTACCGCCGCAACGCTGAGCCTCGGTCCGACGCCGAGTTCCGGCTCGGGCACGGCGCTCGCCGACGGCAAGCTCGCCCTGTCGTCCGCTAATCTTTTCGCTGCGGTTAATCCCGGCGGCAGCCTCTATGGGCTCCCGCACAGCGACCCCGTCGCGGCGGCGGGCGCCTATGGCGACCGGATCGGCTTTGGCGCCTATCAGAGCGGCTTCGGCGGCTTCAGCGGCGGCTCGAGCAACACCGGCAATATCATCTATAGCGGTCCGAACAATACGGCGGCCTATGGCACGGGCGCCGATCCCATGATCGGACAGGTTATCGGCGGCATCGGCGTTTTCGGCGGCGGCCTCGGCCTCTATACGGGGGGCGGCGTTAAGGTCGGCGGCGTCGGGGTCGGCGGCGACACTCCCTGCGCCGGTCACCTTGTCGCCTGGCGCGTTCGCAAATATCTCAACCTCGATCATCTAAGGTCGGTCGTCGGCGTCGGCGGCGCGCCCGATCGCCCCGACAACATCGTGTTCGACATTATCCCCAATCCGAGCGGCGGCATGGGCGTCAGCCCCAGCGGGTGGGGCCATCCGTCTTGTCTCGGCGTCAGCAACGCCGTCGCGCAAGCCGTCGCCAACACGCTGCCGCCGGTCGCGCCCTAACGCGCCGACCGACAGCCCTTGAGGAAAGCCGGTTCTGGAGGCGCGCCGGCGTTCATTGCCTTGTCTTGTTTTTCGTCCTAAAAAAACGCCCATGGCGCTTGCAAAAAGGCCTTCGCTCCTCGGCATGTCGGAGCCTCGCATTACAACCGCGAGAGAAATCGTCTTGCGAGTCCTGCTGAGCGGCGTCCTGCTGGTCGGCGCCGCGCCCGCGGAGGCGCAAATCAGCGTCAGGCCGGAGGCGCTCACCCATTATTCCTATTGCATCAGCCAGGCGAAGGATCGCGCCAGCGTCTTCCTGTTGGACCGCGGCACGCTCTATCGTTGCCGCGACGAAATTGCGGTTTCCTATTTCAACTATCTCGGCCGTCAAAAGGCGCCCGAAAGACGAGCCGTCGAGTCTGAAGGCGTCTTTATTTATCGAGCGATCGCCGGGATCGGCAAATGTTGGAACATGATCGAAGATCCGGCCGGCCTGCCGACGTCCATCTATGGTTGCGACGTCTATGTCGAACTCTAAGACCCCTTTGTTGCGGCTTGAATCGGTCTCGCATAAAATGACCTTCGATCGGGCGCATTGCGCACGAACTTCCACACGAGACAGGACATAGAATGCGCGGCGACGCAAAGAGCATCGGCCATGATTTTCCGATAGCGGCCCGTGTCGCGCGACGCCGGCGCGTCTTTCGCGCGCACCGCCGACGCGCGGGCTTCACGCTTGTCGAAATGCTTGTCGTGCTCGCGATCATCAGTTCCATCGTCGGGCTCGTGGGACCGCGCGTGCTGAATTACCTGTCCGAGTCGAAGGTGAAGACGGCCCAGATTCAAATGGAGAATCTGGCGAGCGCGCTCGATCTTTTCTATCTCGACGCCGGCCGCTACCCCTCGACCGAGGAAGGTTTGAACGCGCTGGCGCAAAGGCCGGCGGGCGTAGCGTCCTGGAGCGGGCCATATCTCAAGACGCAGAGCGTGCCAAAGGACCCGTGGGGCCACCCTTATCTTTATCGCGCGCCCGGCCAAAACGGCCCCTATGACATCGGCTCGCTCGGTCCCGAAGGCCGCGAAGGCGGATCGTCGTCGATCTCGCGCGGTCCCGCTCAGGCGAAATGACCAAGGCGCCATGCCTTTCGGGCGCGCAGAAAAATAGGAAACGCGCGGGTTTCGCTCTTCTTGCCGTCATTTGGGGCGTTGGGATCATTTCGCTCCTCGTCGTTTCCTTCATGAAGACGGGGCGCCTTCGCTTGCAGACGGCGCATAATATCGCGAGCGCAATGCAAGCGAATTATATCGCCAGTGGCGTCATTAATCTCGCGACGATGACGCTCATCGCCCAAAGAAACGCGAACGCCGCCTTGCCACAGAAGGCGCCGATCTACGCCGGCGCGCCGCGTTACTGCGTCTTCGAAGGCGCGGCGATCGTGGTCGCCGTCGAGGACGAAGCCGGCAAGGTCGATCTTAATACCGCTCCTCCAGAATTGCTTGAGATGACGCTGGTCGGCCTAGGCGTCGAAGCCCGCGCAGCGAAGTCTGTCGTTCAGTCCATTCTCGCGTTTCGCACGCCGCCCGCTGTCCTCGGCCAGCCGGAGCCTTCGCCTCCGTTGGACAAGCCTTTCGGGCTGAAACGCGCGCCCTTCGAGACTATCCTCGAACTCGATCAGGTGGAGGGCGTCTCTCCCTCGCTGTTTCGCGATCTCTTGCCCGTGGCGACGACCTATTCGCATAACGCGGGCGTCGACGCCCAAGCGAGTCCGCCTGCGCTGTTCGCCGCGCTCGCCGGCTTTCGGCTCGCCGACGTGCAGGCGCTGCGCGCCGTCCCTTATCCCAATGCGCTCAATCGCAACGATCGTCGTTTTCCGGCGCAATTCAATCAGCAAGGCGGCCAGAGCGCCTTCCTCATCCATGTCGAGGCGCTGCTCGCGACGGGTCAGACTGTCGCCAAGGATGCGATCCTGGATCTGTCGTCGACGAGCGGCAGGCCGTTCGCGCTCAGGGAAATGCGTCGCGGACAATCGAAATATGTCGATCGGCTTCGCGAAATGATCACAACGAACGGCGCGGGCGTTCCGGCGTGCTGACCATCACCTTGACTCGCGATCGGCGCGCCAGGGGCTATGCGACCAGGGATCGAGCAGGGTGCGCCGGGTCGATTGTTCGATATCGTGCGGCCGGCCGATCGCCCGAGTCGAAATGTCGAGCAGCTTGCGCTTGAATTCCTCGGTGATCTCGCGCCCCTCGCTCAGCGAGCGCACGACATGCGGCGTAATCATGATGACGAGCTCGGTCTTGTCGATGGCGTCGCCTTTGTCCTTGAACAGACTGCCGACGATCGGCACATCGCCGACGACCGGCAATTGCGTGGCGGCGCGTCCGCGCTGATCCTTGACGAGACCGCCGAGCATTAGCGATTCTGAATCGTTGACGACCACTTGAGTCTTCACGCGGCGCTGCTGAATGGTCGGAGTCGTGCTTCCCGGCGGCGTATTGGGATCGACATTCGAGACTTCCTGCTCGAGTTCGAGCATCACGCGGCCGCTCTCGCTGATATGGGGCGTGATCTTCAAAATCACGCCGGTATTTGTGTAGTTCACTGAGTTGAACGTATTGCCGATGGCGGAGACGCTGGTGAGCGTTTGCACCGGTATCTGATCGCCGACCTGCAGCATCGCTTCGCGGTTGTCGAGCACGGTCAGCGACGGCGTCGAAATGACGTTCACCTCGGTGATCGCATTCAGCGCATTCAGCGTCACCTGTTGATTCAGCGATCGGAAGGCGTAGGCGAAGCCGGGGAAATTGGCCCCGACGTTGATTCCCAGAAGATTCTGGCCGAGCGCCGTATTCGCCGCCGGTCCTACCTGGTTGGGGGCTACCCCGAAGCCGAAAAGATTGGAATGGTTTTGTATGAACCAGCGGACGCCGAAGCGCAGCGTGTCGTTGAGCTTCACTTCGGCGATGGTCGCCTCGAGGAACACCTGGTTGGGAAGAACGTCGAGCGTTTCGATCACTTGCTGGATGCGCCGAAAGTCCTCGGGCGTCGCCATGACGACGAGGGCGTTCTTGGCCGGGTCGACGCCGATCCTGTAGCGATCATTGTCAAGCGAAACCGCCGGCGTGGGGGCCGCCGCCGGAGCGGACTGCGGGCCCCCGGGCACGCTGAAGCCGCTTGAGCCGCCAGAGCCGGTACCCGAGCCCAAAGGACCGCCGCTCCCCAAGCCGCCACCCCCCAAACCTCCGCCCCCTAAACCGCCGCTCCCCGCGCCGCCCGCGCCCAAGCCTCCGGCTCCCGCTGAGCCGGCGCCGCCGCTTCCCGACAGGGCGCCGAGCGGGCTTGTCGACGGCTGGCCGCCTCCCGCCGAGTCGGCGCCGGAGGACAGCCCGGCCGCTCCAAAGCGAGGCGATATGCTGGAATCGGCCTGCTGGCCCTTGGCGCCGAAGAGCGAGGTCAATACGACCATCAATTCCTGCGCGGGGCGGTTCTGCACGCGGTAGGTGAAGAATTGTTTCTCGCTGTGCTCCGCGCGCGCATCGAGTTTTTGAATCCAGGAGCGCGCGCGCGCGAGATATTCCGGCTGCGAGGAAATGACCAGAATGGACGAAAGCCGCTTATTGCCGATGAAGCGGATCATGCCGCTCATCGGTCCTTCCTTTTCCGAGCCGAAGACATTCCTCAAGTCTCCCGCCAGCATGTCCGCGTCGCCGCTACGCACCGGCACGAGCGCGAAGGACATGCCGCGCATCGTATCGACGTCGAACATGCTGATGGCGTCCTGGAGCGTCGCGATGTCCTGGGCAGAGCCGCTCAGAGTGAGTGTCTGGCGGGCGTCGTCGGCGCGCACGATGGTTCCGCGCGCGGCGATCGGCTCGAGAACCCGCTTCATGTCCGAAGCGGATACGTAGTGAAGCTGTACGACGCGCGCCAAGTCGCCGAGCGGCTGCGACGTCGGGGAGACGGGTTCGGTCGTAATCATTTCGCCTGAGGTCGCCGCCTGATCGGCGGGAACGACCTTGTAGATTCCCCCGGCGTTGACCACCGCCGCGCCGGAGACGCGCAAGGCGGACTGGAACAGGTCGAGAGCGACGCTTCTGCGCACCGGATTGGCGGTATGGACAGTCACCTTGCCGTCGAGTTTGGGATCGACGACGTAGTCGGCGCCGAGAATGTCGCCGATGACGATTTTCGCCGCTTGCGATATGGGAAGATTGACGAGATTGAGGGTGACGCCTTCCTCTCCCGCTTGCTCGGCAGGATTTGCGCGATTGCTGACCGAGCCGATGAATTTTCCCGTTCCGGTTGAAACGATCGAACGGGCGGATGGAGATCGCGACAGAGACACCGCATTGGGCCCGCCGCCGCCCGAGCCTCGCGGCGCTTGGCGGATCGGCGCGACATTCCATTCCGCGACTGGCGGTCCACTCATTGTCGAAGACTCGCATCCTGCGACGCTGAGGGCGGCGGCCAGAACCCTTACTCTAAGGAATCGACGCAAATCGACAACCCGAATTTGATGAGGAGCTGAGCAGGCCCCGTCTCCGTTTAGCACTTTCACAAGGGCTTCGTCACGACAGGAGGCCGCCGTCGGATGTCCTTCTCTAAGTAGTTTGATTTATAATGGGGAGCAAGGAAATCGAAATCATCCCGAAGCGTGACCGCAGCGCCGCTCGCGTCGGACCGGCCAAGACAAATCCGAAAATGGAGGCGCGGCGGCGCCCTTCAGCAGCAAGCGACTGATATTTATCAATGCAAAGACTTCCTTCAATCGCTGGGTCAAGGCAGGGCCGCAAGCCGGTGGGCGGAAGCGTTTCAACTTGGCTACGCATTTGTTTTCTTTGAAATTCTCTCCTGCCTGCGCGCGCCGGCGACGCACGCTCGCGCCCTTGGCCTGGGACGCCATATGCGCAAGAGGGGAAGGATTTGCGCTTGCGCCTGCGGTATGGGCGGCCATTCTCGGATTGTTCTATCTTCTTGCGCAGCCCGCCGAGCCGCGCCTTTTTATTGTTCCAAGTCTTGCACTCTTCGCCGCTCTCTGCCTGATTTCGCTTTTTGACGCGCGCTATTTCGTTATCCCGGACGGACCGGTCCTGTTTCTGGCTCTGACCGGCGCGGCGACGATCCTGGCGAGCGCGCCGCAGGAAGCCGCGAGCCGGCTCGCGGCGGCAGCGACTGGCTTCGTGGCGCTGCGCCTGTTCGGGCGCGCCTATGAGGCGCTGCGCGGAACACCTGGCGTCGGGGAGGGCGACGCCAAGCTCTTTGCCGTAGCCGGCCTCTGGCTCGGTTTCGCCGGCCTGCCGAGCTGCCTGATCTACGCGGCGCTGTCGGCGCTTGTCGCGGCGGCGCTCGCGGTCTGGCGGGGCCTGCTGCGAAATCCGCGCGAGCCGATCGCTTTTGGCCCACATCTCGCCCTGGGTCTGTGGCTCGCCTGGTCGGTCGGTCCGCTGGAAATGGGCTGAGGCTTTGCGAACGCGTAATAGAGCGCGCGGTGTCCGATGATAAGAAATCGGGCCAAATCAATAGACTGGAGCAAGTTCCGATCGAAGCCCCCTCTATTGGGGAAGGGCGACGGTCGCCGCCGTCTCGATCACTCGGCCAAGGCGATAGGCGCCGATCCTGATCGAAACGAGTTGGGGAGGATTCGTCGCCTCGCTCCAGGTGGGACTCCAGCCGAGACCCTTCGTTTCCCGCGACGGTCCGAAAAAGGCGAGTTCGAAGAACGCGACGCCCTTCAACAACACGGTCTTGCGCATCGCCTCTCGACCAAGGCCCGCCGCTTCAAGAGGCCTGTAGACACTGGTCCAGACCACGAGGTCGGTCTCTTCGCGGCCGATCTCGACAATGAGAAGGCCGCCCCATTGCGCGCCGCCATCGCTCAGCGCGATAAAGCGGCATCCATTCTGGGTTCCTTGAAAGGTCGCTTGCGGCGTGCCGATCGTTCGCGCCTCGGTCGGCTGCGGAAAACTGCGAGCAAGGAGGCTGGCGACGCCGCGGGTTGCGGTTTCGACCTCGTCGAGCGCTTCGCTCGCATGACTCGTCTCCCATGCGCGACGGCCGATGCCGACGCCGCCCATGATCGTGCTGACGATCAGCGCCATCAGACTGATGGCGAGCAATAATTCGAGCAGGGTGAAGCCGTTGGGCGGGGGACGTCTCATTGCCCGGGACTCGGCGGCGGCGCGATCTTGAACGTCGAAAAAGTCGCCGCTTCGCCATAGCCGGAAGGACGCTCGATGACGAGCCGCGCGTGAAAGCTCGTCGCGATGGGCTTCCCGTCCGGTCCGTCGATGTTTTTACCCGGGGCGACGAAAAGCTTCCAGAGCAGGCCATCCGGGTAGCGGCCGGTCGTCACGCCGAAGGGAACGGGACCCTCCACGCCGAGCCTGTCGAGATGCGACGCGCCTTGACGCGCCGCGCGCAGCAGAAAGTCGGCGCGCGCTTCGTTGCGAGCGCCTCCGCTGACGCCCAAGAGAAGCTGCGTAAGAGCGAGCGCAAGAATGGCGAAGGCGGCCAGCGCCTCGATCAGCGTGAACCCTGCTCTCGATTTCAGCCGATCGCGCATGTCGCTTCGCCGGTCAGCCAGTTGACGCCGATGGTCGCGCGCGCCTGCGGCGTTAACAGCTTGAGGTCGCCCCCCGTCGACGCGCCGTCGGCGAAAAAGACGATGGCGCCGACACGGTCCGTCAATCGCTGCGTATGCGCGATCTCAAGGAAAATTTCGGCGTCCGCCGGCAATTTGCCCTCGCCGCCGACGGGGGACGAATAGCTCTTGCGGTCGAGGTCGAAAACGACCGCCGCCTCGGCGTTGGTCGCGATGGCGCGGGCGCGGGTCGCGCGCAGACTCGCGCATAGGGAGCGCGTGGCGCTTTCGAGCCGCAGACGGCCGGAAGGCGGCCGCAGCAATTGCGTCGCCATGCCCGCGAAGAGCGCCATGAGCGCGACGACGACGAGCGACTCGAGCAAAGTGAAGCCTGCCCTGCGCCGCGACAGGCCACGTAGCCGCGCCATTACTTCACCGCAAGCTCGTTGACGCCTAGCACCGCGTCCATCACCGTCATGATCAACCCGCCGACGACGACGGCGATCAAGATGGTGAGCGTCGGCGTGAGCAAGCCCATGGCGCGCTCGATGGCGCGTTGCCCCTGCCGCTCGAACATGGTCGCGATGCGCAACAACATGTCGTCGAGCTGGCCCGTCTCCTCGCCGATGGCGATCATCTGCGGCGCCACGGTTGGAATATAGGGAACGCCGCCAAGTGCCGCGCTGAGATTGGCGCCGCCGCGCACCGCCTCGATCACGGCGGCGAGCTCATGGTTGAAAAATGCGTTGACGACGGCCGCGCGCGCGCTCTCCAAACCTTGCAGCAGCGGCACGCCCGCCCTGAGCATGGAGCCGAGCGTGCGCGCGAAGCGCGCCGTCGCGAATTGCGCGAGCAAGGGTCCGATCACGGGAGTGCGCAGATAGAAGCGCGCGATCGCGATCCGCCAGGACAGGCGCGTCTGCGCCATCTTGCGAAGCAGCAGCAGCGCGCCGACAAGCATGGCGAGGACGACGCCGATCGTCCCGGAACGGTCTTCGAGGTCCAGGATGAATTGCAGGCCGGCCGGCATTTCCTTGCCATTGTCGACGAAAATCGGCGCAATGCTCGGAACGAGGGAGCCGAGCACGACGCCGGTCGAAATGACGGCGAGCGTGATGAGTAGCGCCGGATAGACAAGCGCGCTCTGGATGCGCGCGCGCAATTCAAGTTCGCGCTCCAGCATGTCGGCGAGGTCATTCAACGCCGGCCCGACCTTGCCGACCGTTTCGCCTTCGCGCACGACATTTACATATTCGGGCGGGAAAATATCGGGCCGGCGCGACAGGGCGTCGGAGAGCGACGCGCCGTCGACGATGCGCGCGAGCATCTCCTGAACGAGGTCGCGCAAGGCGGGATTTGCGCTTTGCGCCGAAAGAATGCGCAGGCTCTGGTCGAGCGGCACGTCGGCGATTTCGAGCGTGGCGAATTCCCGCGTGAAGGAAGCGATCTGCGCCGCGTTCGGCTTCCGCCGTCGCAAGGAGAGCCGGGCGAACAGTCCCTGCGTCGCCGCGCCGGCCTCGCGCGTTTCGAAAGGCGTAAGGCCGCGCCGAAACAGCGTCTCCTCGGCCTCGTCGCTGGTTTTCGCCTCGAGCTCCCCTTCGAGCAGATCGCCCGCTGCGCTATAGGCGCGATATTTGAACGTCGGCATCGGCATCATCAATCCATGCGCGTGACGCGGGCGACTTCCTCTATGCTGGTCTCGCCGCGCCAAGCTTTGCCCATGCCGCATTGATACATCGTCGTCATGCCGTTTTCGCGCGCCGCCGTCTCCAGGGCCGCGTCGGTTGCGCTTTCGCAGACGAGACGCTGCATGCGGTCATTCATGATGAGAAGCTCGGCGATCGTCGAACGCCCCGCATAGCCGAGATTGCGGCAGTGCGAACAGCCCTTGGGCGAGGACAGGCGCTCGGGCTCGGCCGCGAAACTCTCCGCCGCGAGCTGCGCGCGCCAGCGGTCGCGCGTTTCCAGCGGCGCCGCGCAATGCGGACAGAGCCGACGCACGAGCCGTTGGGCGAGGACAGCCTTCACAGTCGAGGCGATGAGGTAATTTTCGACGCCCATGTCGATGAGGCGCGTGATCGAGGCGGCGGCGCTGTTCGTATGGAGCGTCGAGAAGACGAGATGGCCGGTGAGCGAGGCCTGTATGGCGATGCGCGCCGTCTCCGCGTCGCGAATTTCGCCGATCATGATGATGTCGGGGTCCTGGCGCAGAATTGCGCGCAGCGTATTGGGAAAATCGAGCCCGATCGCGGGCTGGACCTGCACCTGATTGACGCCGGCGAGCTGATATTCGATCGGGTCTTCGACGGTGAAGACCTTCACGTCCGGCATCGTCAGTTCTCTTAGCGCGGTATAGAGCGTCGTCGTCTTGCCGCTGCCGGTCGGCCCCGTCACCAGCACGATGCCATTGGGGTTGCGCATGGCCTGGCGCAGTTGCGTCGTCGTTCGCGGCTCGAAGCCGAGCCTGTCGAAGTCGAGCGCGACCTGGCTGCGGTCGAGAATGCGCAGCACGATGCTTTCGCCATGCGCCGTCGGCAGAGTCGAAACGCGAAAGTCGATGTCGACGCCGCGTATCGCGAGCTTGATGCGTCCGTCCTGCGGCAGCCGGCGCTCGGCGATGTCGAGACGGGCCATGATCTTGATGCGCGAGGCGATGGCGGCCTTGAGGCCCGGCGGCAAGGTCTCCGCGTTGCGCAAGGCGCCGTCGATCCGATAGCGCACCTGCACGGCCTCCAGCGAAGGCTCGATGTGAATGTCGGAGGCGCGCGCCTCGATCGCGTCGGCGACGATCTGGTTGACGCGGCGCACCACCGGCGCCTCATTGGCGATGTCGCGAAGGCGCTGCAGGTCGAATTCGCTGGCGTCATGCGCGCGCGTGTCGTTGTCGACGAGGGAGACGCCATCCTGGCGCCCGCCGTAAAGCGTCGACCACGCCTTCTGGAACTGCGCCGGCGTCGCGAGCCGAAGCTCGATCTCAAAACCTGTCGCATAGGCGAGGGCGTCGACTGGTTCGAGGTCGAGCGGGTCGGTCACGGCGAGCGTCAGCCGGCCGCCTTCAACCCTAAGCGGAAGAAGTCCATTGGCGCGGATGAACTTTTCCGGGATAGCGTCGCAAAGCGGCGGCTCAAGCGGCAAGTCGCTCGCTTCGAGCGGCGGAATGCGCAGGAATGTGCCGAGATGCGCGCAAAGATCGGCCTCTGGCAGGAGACCGAGCTTGGTGAGAACGCGGTCGAAACGCTCGCCGCTCTGGCGCGCCGCGCGTTGCGAACGCTGCAGGGCGAGTTCGTCGATCGCCTTTTCGCTCAGCAGGAACTGGCTGAAGGCCTCGGCGAATTGCAGACTGTTCGCCTCGACGCGACGCGGTCCAGAACCGTTGTCCGCGCCGTCTTCGGTATGCTGGGGCCGCGTTTCCATGATCGACCTTTCGCTCCCGGGCTCGGACGGGCGCGCCGCTCGCCGTACTGCCGACACTTCGATCATACGCCTTTCGTCCGACCGGCGCATATCTATCGCATATCCATGACGTCGATGGGCGCTGAGCGAGCGCCCTCAGATCGGACGTGGGAAAGACATATTTAAGGATAAGTTTACGCCGGTTCGAGTTCGTGTCGAGGGCATTGTGGATGTCGAATAAGCGTGCATTCGCAAAGAGTTGTCCTGGGGGAAGGGCCGCCTTCCGTTTATCGTCCGCCGTCCCGCTCGCCGGTCTTCTGTGCTTTTTCGACGCCGGCGCCGCCCCCGTGGCGGCTGCGGGCAAGGCCCATTTTTTCGCCTCTCTTGACGCTTGCATCGCTTCGCAGATCTTCGCCGAGAAGGAATGCGTCGCCGCCTTCGCCAATGCGCGCGAGGAGCTCTTCGATCTCGCGCCTCGCTTTTCGTCGGGCGGCGAGTGCCGCCTGCGTTTCCAGCTCTGCGAAACTCGTGGCGGGGGGCCGCAAGACGAAGAGGCGATGGCCTATGCGGAGACGGAGGAGCCGACCATCTATACGCCCGTCGCGATCGGCGTGGAAATGTCCGAGACAGTGAATGGCGTGGAGGCCGCGCCGACGCTCGCCGTCGACACGCCGGCGAAGCTTTTTCCCAGATTCCCAGTGTCGGAAATTTATGAGCGACGAGAAGCGCGGGAGGACGCCGATCGCTACGGCGCGATTTTGCCCGCTGATCGCTTCCAACCGTTTCCGAAGCGCAAGCCCATAGATGTGACTCAGGTGTTCCGTCCTTTCGCGCTCGGCGCGGTCGCCGAGAGGCGCAGGTCGGCGTCGCAGGAAACGCCGGAAGCGCGGCGCGAGCGACTGAAAAACGCGCCCTTCGTCGTCCAATAGGCGCGGCCAAAAAATGGCCGGCGGTAGGGGCGCCTCGCCTCGACCGCCGGCCTTTTCATTGGGCCGCGGGCAAGCCCCTTTTTAAGGAGGGCCTGCCGCCAACGCCCCTCTCACGGAGTGTTGCCGATCGGGACCGGCGTACTGATCGAATATTGCGGCGGAGTGTTCCCAACGCTTGCTTTCGCCAATTGATTAATCTGGGCGCACCAGCCGGCGGTGTCCGGAGGACTGACCGAACAATCTATGACATTCGGATCGAACACTTTGGGCGCCTGTGGGGTAAAGTTGGGCCACGCATGAATTGGGAACAAAGGCGGGCTCATGTCGTATTTCAATATTTTGAACCTGTAGATTTTACCCTTCTCATCCTCGGCCGAGATGACGCACCCCTGGGGCTGCTGAGGCAGCAACCGTACGTCAAGGCCGATCCCGTCCGGATTTGACTTATTCACGAACTCCCAGTCCGGCGCGGGCTTGCAGATGCCGAACTTTTTCCAGCGGACGAAAGGCGGTTTAGGGGGATTGGGCAGGCCGCCAAACGTCACGGTGAAAAAATACCACTGCGCTGGCAGCGGCGGCTTAGGCGGAATCCTGTTTTGATTGGGCAATCCATTGCCTCCGCCGATCGTGAAGACGAGTCCGTCTCCGGGAAAGTGTTGGAAGCTCTGGAGATCGTCGATCGAATAGGCGTAGGCCGACGCGTCGAGAAATTTGGGCTGAGGCCCGTGGATGAATTCAACATATTTGTTGAACTGCCGGCCGTCGACCGGCTTGAGCAGGGGGTCATTGGCGAAATTCATGAAGTCATACTGGAGCTGCTGATAATTTATGACAGTGTAGCCCCATTGCGACGGGGGGAATTCAACTGGCGGCAAATCCGGCACCTGGGCCGTCCCGCAGTTCGGTCCCACTCGGAAAGGCACCCAGCCGTGCACGAACTGCAAATATGCCTCTAGCGATGGAAGCTGGGCGCTTCTCGACGTGCGAATCGGCAACAGATAAGGCGTATCCTTTGGCGAGCATTGCCCCAAATATGTGTTGTAGTTGAAGTCGAATATCCCTGCGATGACGGCGTACCAAGGAACAAGGGGACAGAGCGCGGTATTAGGCTTTTCGACGCAATTCTCCCAGTTCACCAGGACATTGCGGAAGGTGAGCGGCAACGTCCTCCAGCTTTCATCAGGAGGCAAGAACTTGTAAGGATTGGGCAGCGGAACGATTTCAGGCACGATCTTGCCTTGGTCGACAAACATGCCCGGAGACGCATAGAAGGCCAAGGCGGCGAATGTCGACGGCACTCTGACGCCGGCGTTCGGGTATCTTCTGGGACTATCCAGCTTTGTCGGATCTTTCTGCGGATTATTATAGATCGGCCATTTTAGCAGGCTCGGGTCGTATTGCTTGGTCTGTTGGTTGACCGGCGGGTTTCCGTTGGCGTCCGTTCCGGCGAAATTCTGCATGGCCTTGCGGAAGTCCGACACATTCAGCGTCGTCCCCATGTAACCCGCGTCGGCCGGGCCGTTGATCGGCGCCATGGCGATGGGCAGATACACCTGATCGACGTTCGACACATTATAGTTCACGCCCAGGTTCACAAGCCGGCCGCGGGTCACTCCCGACGGCTTATCGACGGAAGCTAAAGTATATTCATTGAGCTGATAGGGAATGTGCTTGCCAAGCGAGTTGTCGATCGTCTTGGCCGGATTTCCGCCGACATTCACCGGACCGGCCCGAAAGGCCGCCAGTTCTGTGGCGACGCAAACATTGGTGAATTGGTCGGTTGGCCTCTTGGGGGTGCAGGTGGGCTTAGGCCCGTCGCTCAGATAAGCGAGTTTAATGTCAGCATTTTTCGCTCGGCTCTTAACGATGTCGAGGCTGGCCTGAAAGCTCTCGTTCAGAGCGTTCTGATCGTCCAGGACATATATTCTTCCCGCATTCCACCAATCGACGAATTCGTCGAGGCTCACATTCTTGTCTCGATTAATATGCGCCCACCAAGGGATGAGCACCGACACCGTCGCGCCCGGGGCGACGCCGGTCGTCGGATTGACATATAGATAATAGTCGCCCCGCACGGGAAAGCAGAGCGCTGGCCAAGTCTTTTTCTTGCTCGGGTCAGGCACGCCCGTCACCCAGGAAGTGTATTCGAGCGCTCTCTGCAGCCAGGGGTCTCCGAGTTGAGGATTTGGCCCCGTTCCGTCGCAGGGTCCTCCCCATATGTCGCCGTTATACGGTTTGCTGAGCGCCGGCTGGACGATTGTGGAGGCTTGAATGACGACCCAGACTTTCTTGTTGGTGTTGTTGACGACGCGGATTTCCTTGAAGCACCCCGCTTCCGGGCTGGCGCCTTCGCATTTTGGCGGGAGAACGCCCTGCGCCTTCGCCGAGTCGATCGCGGCGGCCGTCATCAGAAACGCCGCGCCGATCACGCCCGCGTAGAAAAAGAGGAGTTTTCGTCCTGCACCAAGTTTGGTTTGGCCGTTCATGTGACTAGCCCCATATTCCGATCGTCGAGTTCGCGACGCCGCGCGCTTGGCGCACGGCGCAACGTTTCCCGCCCCCCCAGGGTTCGCGGCGCTATTCTAGCTTGATCGTGCTGCCGGCGGTCAAGCCGCCGGCCTCAGAATTTCGCTACGACCGGGGGCTCCCCCCAGCTGAAGTGATAATTGACGCCGACGCGCGCGATGACGCCGTCATATCTCACCCGCGTCGTCGGGCTGTTGGCGAAGAGCACCGCGCCGGCGAAGCCGCCGCCATTGGTGCCATCGGGGTCCACGGCGCCCACCGGGCTCGATGCGAAGGTCACCGAGCCGAGGTCATAATAGAGCGCCTCCGTCTTCACTGTCCAGTTCGGCGTGAACGCCCATTCCAGGCCGCCGCCGGCCGTCCAGCCAACCCTTATGTCGGAATAGTGGCCGCTGCCGCCGAAGGTCGGATAGATGGTCGTCAGATTATCGTCGACAAAGCCCAGCGAGTGAACGGCGGTGGCGCGGACCCCGCCATAGGCGAGGCCGCCCGTTCCATAGGCGAGGAGGGTGGGCATGACGAGATAGCCGAGACGGCCGCGCGCCGTGCCGATCCAGTCGACGTGCGCTTCGACGACATTCGCGCCGACACCCGTATCAATGGAGGCGAAGAGATCGGGTCCGAACTGCGCAAAGCCGAGGCTACCCCCCGATCCACGGATGGCGGCGCCCTGAATGTCGGTTTCGAATCCGGCGACGAAGCCTGGGCTCAAGCGATAATTGAAGCCGAACTGTCCGCCGCCGACGTAACCGGACTGATTGACGCTTGTGACGCCCGAATTGGCCAGCGCGGTGAAGCCCGGGGGCGTCCCCCATGCGCCTGCGATAATGTCGGCGACGGGGATGGCGCCGGTCGTGACATTCGTCGTTGCGCCCCAGCCATAGCCGGCGTTGAGGCCGGCGTAAAAATCGGTCCAGGTCGGCGGCGGCGCCGGCGGGGCGGCCGCGGCCGCCGCGCCCCAATTCAGGTGATAGTTGAGGCCGGCGCGCGCGATAACGCCGTCGAATCGCACCCGCGTCGTCGGGATGTTGGCGAAGATTATGTCGCTGCCGTTGTTGAACAGGGCGCCTACCGGGCTCGACGCGAAGCTCGCGGCGCCGAGATCGTAATAGAGCGCCTCGGCCTTCATGCTCCAGTTCGGCGCGAACATCCATTCCAGGCCGCCGCCGGCCGTCCAGCCCACCCTTATGTCCGAATAGTGGCCGACGCCGCCAAAGGTCGGATGGATTGTCGGGAGATCGTCGGTGAATCCAATCCCGTGGCTGGCGGTCGCGCGGGCGCCGCCATAGGCGAGGCCGCCCGTTCCATAGGCGAGCAGGGTCGGCGTGACGAGATAGCCGAGACGCCCGCGAACCGTGCCGAGCCAGTCGACGCCGGCGATGACGCTGCTCGAGCCTATGGCCGTATCGATGAAGCCTGACAGATCGGGCCCGAACTGGGCAAGGCCGGAGCGGCCGCCCCTTCCGCTGATGGCGGAGCCTTGAATGTCGGCCTCAAGTCCGACGACGATGGCCGGATTCCATTGATAATTGTAGCCGATCTGGCCGCCGCCGACGAAACCGGACTGATTGACGTTCGCGACGCCCGACTGGGCCGCGGCCGCGAAACCTAGAGGCGTTCCCCAGGCGGGGTTGTTCGCGATGTTATCGACGAGGGGGACGGCCCCCGTCGTGGCGCCGGTCGTCGTTCCCCAGCCATAGCCGGCGTTGAGGCCGGCATAAAAGCCGGTCCAGAGCGGCGGCGGGACCGGGATGGGGGCAGGCGCCTTGCGCGAGGGCAAATCCGCGGCGAAGGCCGGCCCGCCGATGAGCGCCGCCGTCATTAACAAAGCTACGCGAAATCTTACGCTCATTTTCGGCCTCTCACTGTCCGGGGAGGAAGGAGTTTGGGTCGGCCGAAGGTAGCGATTTTCGCTCGTCATGATCAACGCCGTTCTGCCCGGTTGCAGCGATGTTCGCCTCGTTTTTCTCGCCGCAGTGGTAAAATGGATACAGATTCGGCTGCACCCCAGCTTAACGATTAGGCTGGATTTCTTATCCACCGGGGCATCCGTCGATCTAAAGCCGCGCTAGCCAACGCTTGGCCGATAAAAAGTCCGCCGTCACCCGCCAAAAAGGGGGCGCCGCCTTTTCGCCTTCGACCGAATGACGGCCCGATAAGACCGGCTCATTGTCAGCTAGAAGCCCGGCGGTTATCGTTCCGCCTCTCTTCGCATCGACGCCGGGCTCGGGGCCCAGCGTTTCGATGACGCGCCGGAGTCTGCTTTACTTGTCAAACGAGTTCTGGACGCGAGATGTGCTCAAAGGTTCGCTGAAGCGTGCGGCCGACCGATTCCTCGCGTGGCACCGGAGAGAATTCTTTTCCCTTTTTTCTCCCAAGACCGTCGCCTGGCTCAGGGGTCGCGACGATTGGGAGTTGATCCTCAAAGCTGGGAGTTGCGATCTTTGGCGGCGCGATCGGCACGGCGCGGCGCTCTGGCGTCTCTCCGCCGACGAAATCGCGGACTCCTCTCTTGAAGAGGCCCTGGCGCGCCGCGGCGTCGCGCGCAATGCGACGAGGATCGGGCTGGAAATCGATGCAAGCGCCTTTTTCGTGCGCCGGTTCGACATACCTGCGGCCGCGTCGGACAATCTCGCGAAATTGCTGGCCATCGACGTCGAACGCAAGACGCCGTTCCGGTTGGAGGAGGTGGTCTATGGCCACACGGCCGTGAGACATGCCTCCGCGCCCGAGAAATTGAGCGTCACGTTGTGGATCTTGCGCCGCGATTTCATCGAGGGCGCAATCGAGAACGCCGCGATCGCCCTTTCCGATATTTCCTTCATCCGCCCATCGGGATTGATCGGGTCCGAGGAAGCGCCCTTGATTGAGCTCGAACGCGCGCAGCCGAGCTCGGATAGATTTCGTACCGCCGCCATCGGACTTTGCGCCGCGACTTTTCTCTTGATGGCGATCGGCGTCGGGGCGACGCTGTGGCGCCAATCCGCCTTGATCGCCGAACTCGACGCCAAGGCCGAGGAAATGTCGGCGCGCGCGGCGCGCGTGCGTCGGGCCGTCGACCTCGCCTCCTCCGAAAGTCGCCTTCTCGCCGTGCTCCGCGAAGCGCGGCGCGACAGTCCTCGCTTCGCCGATTTGTGGGAAGAGGCGGCGCGCATTCTTCCCGATCGGGCCTTTGTGACCGCTTTCGCGCTCACCGAGCCCAAGCCAAAGGAAAAGGCGCTCGAAATGGAAGGTTTCGCGGATTCGGCCGTGGGTTTGCCGGCGCTTTTCAATAAGTCGCCGCTTTTCACGGAGGCGGAATTGACTGCGCCGATCACGCCAGACCAGTTTGAGAAGCGGGAAAGATTTTCGCTGCGAGCGATAATCAAAGAGCAGAAGCGGACGGCGGCCCGATGAATTGGAAGGTCCTTCGACGCCTTCCCCTCGTTCGGCGGGGAATTTTCGTCGGCGCCAATCTGCTCGCCCTTGTGATTTTCTACTTCCTTTTCATCGAACCCGTACGGCGCTTCGTCGCGGAAGGCGCCGAAGCGGTCGCCGAGCGCCGACAAACGCTTGCGCGCTATGAGGCGGTCGTTTCGCATGAGGAACAGATTCAGGATTACGCGCGGCAGGTGGCTAATATCAATGCGAGCGGCGAACTCATCGAAGGAGACAGCGAGGGAGTCATCAACGCCAATCTGCAGGCCCGCCTCAAATCAATCGCGGAAGCCTCGCGGGTCACGGTGAAATCCATTCAGATGCTGCCGGAAAAGGAATTCCGCGGCGTAACGCTTGTCGGCGCGCGCATCCAGGCTACCGGAAGCTACGAAAGCATCCACGAGCTGGCGCGCGCGATCGAAGGCGCACCCCCCTTGTTGATCATCACGACGGCCGCCTTGCGCGTCCTTGATCCCTTTTGGGGTGGAGGGGGCAATCAAGTCGAACAGAACATTGACGTTGAGTTCGACGTATTCGGCGGCGCGCCGCAAAAGGGCCACCGATGACGCCGCCTATCGTGCAGAGGCGCGTCGCGGACGCGCTCGGCCAGGCCGCTCGGCTCGCCGCGCTGCTGAAGCAGGCGCGTCTGTCGCCCTTATCGGCGATGGTCCTGGCTTTTCTCTTCGCCACGACCTTGATCGCGGGACTATTCGCCCTCTCTGCGATTTTCGGATTGATTGGCTTAGGCGGCGAGGTCGCGGCGCCCGATTGGAAACCGCCGACGCTGACGATTGGCGAATTGGATCCCCCCAAGCCCGCGAGCGCGGATGTGGAGACGCTGTCCCGTCCGATTTTTTCGAGGACCCGGCGGCCGTCGCCGAAAGCCAAGCCAGTCGAAGCCGACCTTTCGCCGAATGCGATCGCGCCGGGAGGCCTGACGGTGAGCGCCATCGTCAAGAACAAGGACGCGCATCAGGCCTATGTCGTCTCCCAGGACGCGCCGGAAGGCGCGTGGAGGAAGGTTGGAGATATGGTCGATTCATGGATGATCTCTCGGATCGATCGCCACGAAGTTATCCTAAAGAGCGGCGAACAGACGGCGAGCATTAAGCTCTATCCCGATCCGCCGCCGAGCGACAACGGTGGAAACCGTCCCTAAAGTCCTTCTCCGACAGGCCGGAGATTGCGATGGCTCGGCGACCGGAAGCGACCGCCTGTCCTTCATGGGCTGCGTATGGGAGACGTGAATTTTGAAGATGGAAAACCCGCTGTCGGCGGCCTGTCGGACTTGTTGAAAACGTCAAATCGGGACATTCTCGTATCTCAACCGGGAGGTCGTCTGAAAATTCCCAGTCTGATTGGCGCGCGTCGCCGCCCAACCGGCGGGGATTTGAGGAATCTCCATTGAAGCGCCGGACCTGCCGAAGAGTCCCGAAAAAGTAAACCGACGGAATTGAGGAGGCCGATCCAAGCAACCCAAACTCGAAAATATTCGGTCGCGAAGGGATTTGACAATGACGCGCCCCGCAGCAGCCTATTTCGCAATAGCCGTTCTCCTGACGGCGTCTTTCGGCCCGGACGGGGCCGCGCAGGCGGCCAATGTCAATTGGGTCTTATTCAAGAACACCACTAGTGTAACTTATTACGTAACGATCCAACGTCCGATCGGCGGCGCCAACAAGGGCGATCTGTCCGGCGGCACATGGAACTGCCCGACAAACAACAACCAATATCTCAAACTGGCGCCTGGCCAGCTCTGCCTTTCCCGGAATTTCGACTGGACGAATTACGCATCCTCCATCGCCTGCTTCAAACCGACTGTCGCCGGAATCCTTGGAAACTGCGCCGACAATGTCACGACGCTGATCGAGCTTTCGCCCTGGCCGAACCGAGGGCTCTTCCCCGACATCAGCCTTCAGGGAACCTGCACAAACGAGGAATGGCTTTCCCGCACGCCCAACACTCGGGGATTGCCGCCGCCGACCGACGACAGTTACGCCTGTCCGACAAGCCCCGTTCCCGAAAATTTCTGCAAGAGCGCCTTTCCGGCGAGGGCCAATTACTCCAACGCCGTCCAGATCTCCTGTCCGCACATGCCGACGCTGAGATGCCGAGGCAACCCGACTCTGGGCGATCGGAAATATCCCGACGACTGTGGCTACAGGACGCTCACGCCAAACTCTCCCTATTTGAATCAAAACTGCGTCGGCGTGCAGCCGAATGGCGTGTCATACGGATGTTATCAGGCGTTCTTCTGGCCCATGTGGGACGGCACGGGCGCCTGCCCGATTCCGAGCAACGTCAATCTACCCAATCCGCAATGCGCCTTTCCCAATCCGATCGTGATCGAAGTCATTCCGAGGACCGGAGCCTTTTCAGGCTCGAACGCAGAAGCAATACCCGGGTTCGCTCAGTAAAAATGCTTTTGAGCCGCTGGAGCGGGCTTTCCTTTTCGTACAGCTCATTGAATCGCTTTGGGCGAGGGCGAGGGAGTTGGAGCAACCCCCGCCGGTTGCGGTTGCGGTTGGGGCGTATTTTTCCCCGCGACTGCGGGGGCGGGGAGAGGGACGCTTGGCCCCGATGGCCCAACGATCTCCGGGATGGGTACGGCTCCGGCGCCGCTCCTTGTCGCAACCGGGCCGCTGGGGATCGAAACTTTCGAACCTTCCTGCGCGCTTATCGGCGTAGAAGCAGTCATAAATATCACCGCTAAGCCGAGTAATTTCGTCGAGCTGCGAAGACTTTCGAACATTGTGTTTTGTCTCCTATCGCCGCTCCCGACGCCAACATGTTTAGTCCCGGCGTTTGACGGCGCGGATCGAGGCTGAATCGATTGGGTTGGCTCGTCAATTTTTATGCAGATTGTCCCACCATCCAAAGTTTTTTCCCAGCGACCCAAAGGGGCGGCGATGCAATCAGGGCATTGGAAGCAGAACGATAAGCGGCTTTGTTGCAAATTAAAGCTGCGGGTCCTGCAATCCAAGAACATTATTGCCTCGACGCCCGTTAAAGGTTCATAGTCATGCGCACGCCGTGGGCGCTTGACCAGGGGGGAGGAGATTCCATGAAGATGCGAAGAAATGGGAGTCGCTCCACCAGCAATCTGCGGGCGGGCGGCATTGGCGCCAGCGCTTGCATTCTCATCGCTGCGCAGCCGGCGCTCTCCGCCGATTCTCCTCAGCCGGCTACCTCTGAGCCGGCGCCAGCCGGCGCCGGAGCGAGCGCTCCCCAACCCTCCACAGGCTTTAAGGTCCATGTGGACCCCAAGACGGGCGAATTCGTCGCCACGCCGGCTCCTGGAGCCCCGCCGCTGTCGATGACCCCTGCGGAACAGAACGCTTTCAGCTCCTCCCATCAGGGACTGAAGGAAGTTCCGGTTGCGAAGCCGGGCGGCGGTTACAAGCTCGATCTCAAGGGCCGCTTTCAGAGCCCGCAAGGCGTCACGACAGGGGGCGCAACGGGCCAAGACAAGTAGCGCGGAAACTGGTCAATTCATTTCAATCGAGCAGGATTCTTCGATGCAAGTTCGTTACACTTGGTGGCGCATCGCTCCGTTGACATGCGCGCTTCTTCTTGAGGGAGTTGTGCTCGCGCCCTTCGCGCACGCGGCTTCCGTCGTCGTCGTCAACAAGAATGCCGCCGGCGTCGGGTTCAACGATTCGACTCCCGCAGCGCCGGTTGGCGGAAACACCGGCGCCACGCTCGGCGCTCAGCGGCTGATCGCGTTTCAGGCCGCCGCCGACATCTGGGGCGCGCTTGTCTCCAGTACAGTGCCCATCCGGGTCGGCGCCCAATTCGTCCCGTTGTCATGCAGCGCGACGTCAGCGATTCTTGGCTCCGCCGGTCCTGTTAACGCGTTTCGCGACTTCGCCGGGGCTCCGGTGGCGGGCACCTGGTACGCCTCCGCCCTGGCCAACGCCCTAGCGAAAACCGATCTCGACGGAACGCAGGATGACGTAAACGCCAATTTCAACAGCAATCTCGGCGCCCCAGGCTGCCTGCCGACGAGCGGCTGGTATTATGGGCTGGACTCTAAACCGCCAGCCGGCAAGATCGATTTCGTAAGCGTGCTTGTACACGAACTGTGCCATGGGCTGGGCTTCCTGACCTTCGTTGATCTCGAGTCGGGCGAGAAGGCTCTGGGTTTCAACGATGCGTTCATGCGCCATTTGGAGCGCCACGGCGCCACGCCGCCCGACTATCCGAGCATGACCAACGGTCAACGCGTCGCGGCCAGCATCGACTCCGGCAATCTGCACTGGATCGGCCCCAATGTCAGGGCGGCCAGCGGTTTGTTGACGGCTGGCAAAGTGGGCGACCATGTCCGGATGTACGCCCCTAATCCTTCAGAACCTGGCTCCTCCGTCTCCCATTGGGACACGGTGGCCACGCCCAACCAGATTATGGAGCCTTCCTACACCGAGCCTCTCCACCCGCCCATCCTGGAGCGCCAGCTATTTCGGGACTTAGGATGGAGCTTAACATCCCGGATGGACTTCAACGGCGATAGCAAGAGCGACATTCTCTGGCGCTACACCAATGGCAGCGTCTCGATGTGGCTGATGAACGGCGCATCCGTGTTGCAGACGGCTAGTCTGGGAATTGTGCCCACTGGTTGGACGATCGCTGGAACCGGCAATTTTAACGGCGACGGAAAGCGCGACATTCTCTGGCACGACAATAGCGGCAATGTCGCGATCTGGCTGATGAATGGCGCAGCCGTGTTGCAGACCGCCAATCTTGGAAATGTGCCCCTTGCTTGGTCGATCGCTCGAACGAGCGACTTTAACGGCGACGGCAAGAGCGACCTCCTTTGGCGTCACACCAGCGGCGGCGTCTCGATGTGGTTGATGAATGGCGCAACCGTGTTGCAGACCGCCAATCTTGGAAATGTGCCCCTTGCTTGGTCGATCGCCGGAACCTGCGACTTTAACGGCGACGGCAAGAACGACATTCTCTGGCGCGATAGCAGCGGCGGCGTCGCGATCTGGCTGATGAACGGCGCAACCGTGTTGCAGACCGCCAATGTTGCAAATGTGCCCCTGGTTTGGTCGATCGCTGGAACCGGCGACTTTAACGGCGACGGCAAGAGCGACATTCTTTGGCGCGATAGCAGCGGCGGCGTCGCGATGTGGCTGATGAATGGCGCAACCGTGTTGCAGAACGCCAGCATTGCAAATGTGTCCCTTGCTTGGTCGATCGCCGGAACCGGCGACTTTAACGGCGACGGCAAGAGCGACCTTCTCTGGCGTAATTCCGGTGGCAGCGTCGCGATATGGCTGATGAATGGCATAACCGTGTTGCAGACCGCGAATATGGGCAATGTGCCCGCTGGTTGGTCGATCGAGGGCGTGAACGCGGATTGAGGCTGGCCTTCGCTGTTGAACGGCATCGATTCGATATCAGTCTTATCCCGAGTGGCGCGCCGCCTTCATTCGCACCATCGTGAGTTTTCTTTTTTGATGTGGCGCAATTCCAATATTTTTTCGGGAGGGTTTGGGCGATTTGTTCCCGCTTCGCCCTGTTTCCAGTCTATTGATCGCCGTTTGTCGATCGGCGTTGCGCGTTCCGCTTCGCTCAGCGTCTTGTGGCCAGAGGTTGCGAAGTCCGAGCGCGGCGGAATAGAAAGTTCCACAATCTGCCGCCAGGAGGCCAAATGGACCCTTGGATTTCACATATCTCCAATTCAGTCGGCGCAGATCCTGCCGCTGTGCGACTGGCGATCGGCCATGTTTTTGGGTTTTTGCTGAAACGTTATCCGGACGGCGAGGCCGACGAAGTTATCGACATGATTCCGGGCGCGCGCGAAGTCGTCGCCGAAGCCGCCACGTCAGTTCCGCCAAAACGGAGTTTCGCCAGTCGCGCGCTCGGAGGCATGGGCGGCCTGATTGGCGGAAGAAAAGGGGAGACCTTTGAGCTTACGTCGAATCTTTTGGCGCTGGGCTTCACCAACGACCAGCTCAAACGCCTTACCCACGAGATTTTCGGCGGTGCGGCCCTGATCGCCGGCCGTGAAAAAGTGCAACGGCTGACTGACCCAATCCCCGGCCTCTCCGGATTCTTGTGGCCAGAGGCGAAGGGAAAGAAGTGAGGCTGCGGCGGAAGCCGAGGATACAGCTGTGTCGTTGCCTTCCGCCATCGCCAGCGTATGCTGCGCGCCTGCGGCGTTTCCAGTTGACGAGGAGAACGAGCGATGACGACCCCGAGCGAACGAGAAACGCTTGCAATTTCCGGTGCCGCAATCGGCGCAACGGTGGGCGCATTGGTTGGTTCGCTGTTCGGCCTGATCGGAACTGCGATAGGAGCGTTCGTGGGAGCGACGATTGGCGCCGCCGCCCGGCTTGCGAAAGCGTGAGACGATCGGACAATGTTTTCGCGGCGGCGCGATTGCAGGATTGCTTGATCGCGCCTCCGCCACCTCCAGCCAGCGCAGCGCCATCCCGGGTCGTCGCAGACATTCGCCCCGTCCAGTCCTGACCGGGCCACAACATCCAGCGCGATAGCAGCCGGCTGAATATCCATCGGTCATGCTCGCCCGGCCTGTTTGGAGACATTCAATGTCGCTCGAATCATTTGCGGCCTTTGTCGCCGCGACCGTCGCACTTGCGATTCTGCCCGGACCAAATGTCGCGCTTATAAGCGCAAACGCCGTGGCTTACGGGCGACGGTACGGATTGATCACCGTTCTGGGGACTAGCGCGGCGATGGCGCCGCAGCTGACGTTGACCGTGCTCGGCATGACTGGCGTTCTCACCCTTGCGGGCGAAATGATCGAATGGATTCGTTGGGCAGGCGTCGCCTATCTGGTCTATCTCGGCGTTCAGGCGTGGCGCGCGCCTGTCGTCGATCTGACCAAGGTCGAGCCGCAACCCCGGTCGGCGCGGTCGATTTTTATGCGAGGCTTCCTGGTGTCGTCGTCCAACCCGAAGACCTTGCTGTTCTATGGCGCTTTCTTTCCTCAATTCGTGACGCCCGAGGGCGACATCATGTTGCAGCTTGCGGTTTTGTCCTTGTCGTTTCTCATCGTCGTATCGTCGCTCGACTGTTGTTGGGCGCTCCTCGCCGCCCGTCTTCGCGCGCTGCTCGCAACACGGGGGCGGTTGCGCCATCGTCTAACAGGCGCATTCTATTTTTTCGCGGCGGCGGGCCTCGCGAGCGTCAAACGAACCGCCTAGCGTGCATTCATAAACGCGCGCGAAGTGAGCCGTGCGCGCGGGCGTCGCGCGAAAATCAGTGATGGATGTGAAACCTGTCGACGCAAGGGTTGATGCTGCGCGCCAAAGCCATGAGCGACGCGCTTTTCGACGAGTTTCCGGCAGCCGGATAGATATGCGCGGCTTGGTGGTAAAGCTCGGCGGAAGACGCGCCGATCCGTGCTTTCTATCATTGAGGCGCTATGCGTGATGCTGCGACTCCCGCGCGGCGACCTCGCGCTCATCCTTTGCTCTCGTCTCTCGCGTGCTCAGCGCATATTTGCGACAATGTTCCAAGTAAGCTCTTTCATGTATGCCGAGTAGCTCAACAACCGCTTTCCATAGCCAAGTGGGCGCATCGAGCTGTGACGTGCGATTGCGTTCGAGGTCGGTCAGCCAAGCCTTCCTCGACGAGGCGTCCAATTGGCGGCTGTGCGCCTTGCCGACAACCGCGGCAAGATAAGCGGCGATTCTGACCGCCTCGAGGTCCGTCAACTTCTCGACTTCGACCTTGAGATCTTGAGGAAGAAGCTCTCTGACAAAAACCGGCTTGCCCAGCAGGCTTGTCGCACGGGCGCGTTTGCCCAGATAAGGCGAAAGATATCGCGCGCCTTCCACCATACGCTCCGCTTGGTCGAGCGGCATTTTGGCGCCCTTTGCGCGTGGCGCGGCGGCAGTCTTCGCCTCTTTGAAATCCATCAGGCAATATTGTTTGTCCGATCGACGATTGCCCACAGACAGTAAGGCTGCATATCTCAGCAGGCCAAGCGAGCTACAGCCTTTCATCCAATATGCAGCGTCCTGAAGCTTGACGGCCGCATCGTCATCGCGCGATCCAAGCATGGTCGCCAGGCGCCTGATTTCGTCGCTCTGGGCAAGTTGTGTGAGTTGGTCATTTTCATGCTTGGAGATGGGCCAGAAGCGCCGGCCTAAGGGGATTTGCGGCTTTGGGCCATTGATGCGTTCATTCGCCAATGTTTTCCATGTCGCACCGGACGACTGGCGAATGATAAGCCGGACCGTGTCGGGCGCATGGAGGTCGCTTTCCACGTCGAAATCAGGCGCGAAGGACTTCTCATAGCCCTCCATCATGGCTTCCAACATGAGCGCGGTCGTCACGCCGGGCAGGTCGGAGCCGCGAGCCGCGGAAGCGAGAGAAAGAGCGAGGCGCAAGAGATCGTGCGCCGGGTTGCCGATTACCGTCTGATCGAGATCTCTGATCTGAATTTCAACGTCGCCACGGTAGTTCGCGACCGGGCCGAGATTTCCAACATGACAATCGCCGCAAATCCAAATCGATGGTCCTTCCGGAATCGCGCCCGCCTTGATTTGGTCGAGCCATTCATAGAATTTTACGGTGGACCCGCGCACGTAACGATGCGCCGAGCGCGCCATTTTAAGGTTTCGTGTGCTCTCCAAAATAGCCGAGCGCTGCTTCGGTTGCGGATATTTCGCCTTGCTTTGCATGAGCCTTCGCCGAGTTGCTTTTCACGCAAGATCCAACAAGTTCCCCGAGCAGTTCCAATTTGCAGTGATCGCGCAAGGTCGCTGACCCCAAGCGCGCCGTCGGCTTCCGCAGCTCGGCCGCGTTAGCAAGCAATAGACAATATGAAACAATGCAAACTGTCTAGATGGCCTAACGGGTAGTCGGCGCGACGCTGGCATGGAGGCCGACTCAAACCTTCGGGTAAGGGCATAATTCCGCTAAGGATTACAAAGTTTGCGCAGGTCTCGTTAGTCGCGATGAACAATTGGGGGATTTTGGCGCGCGAGAAGACTCTTCTTTCGCCCATAGAAGAAATAGACGGCGAGGCCGATCGCCATCCAGATCGCGAAGCGCTCCCAGGCGACGGCCGGCAGGCGCGACAGAAGCCACAATGAGAAGCCGACGCCGACAAGCGGCGTGAAGGGAACGAAGGGCGCGCGAAAGCTGCGCCGCGCATCGGGCCGCGTGCGGCGCAGCATGGTGATCGCCGAACAGATGACGACGAAGGCGGAAAGCGTGCCGATATTCACAAGCTCCGCCACTTCCTTGATCGGATAGAGCGCGGCGACGAGCGCGGTCAGCGCGCCGGCGATCAGCGTCGGCCGATAGGGCGTCGAAAAGCGCGGATGGAGCCTGGCGAACCAAGCGGGAAGGCGCTGTCATTGCCCGCTCGGCGCCCCGGCAAGGCTCAAAATCGGGCGTAAAAAAGAGCGGCCTCGGAAAGGCCGCTCTCTTCTCCTGTCTAACCGGCGCGGCTATTTCTTCGCGGCCTCGAGATGGGTCAACGCTTCTTCGGCATGTTTGGTCGCGATGTCGGCATGCTTCTGCTTGCCGTGATCAATCGCCATTTCGAGATGCGCTATGCCCTGTTTGGTGTGTTCATTCGCCTTCTCTGCCTCAGCCGCCTTGGCGTGCTTCAGCGCTTCTTCCGCATGCATCGTCACCGCGTCGGCCTTTCCAGCCTTACCTTCGCCGATCGCCTGCTTGGTATGGGTGATGGCCTCAGCCAGATGATCTTCGGCATAGGCCAGCCCTGGCGCGAAAAAGGCCGCGATGGATAGAGCCAGCGCCGTTGCAAAGATTCTGCGATTCATGGACGTCTCCTCAACATTCGCCGCATGACCGTAAATATGGTCGGTTTCGCCGTCGTATCGAGGGTTCTTCCGGAATCGAGGCGCGGAAAGGCGCCGCTCAACCCTAGGTTTCGCGATGCGCTCACTGCCGATCGGCGGCGTAAAGCTCGCAGCTCTCGCCAAATTCGGCGAGCCCCCCTTCAAGGAATGAGGCGAGAAGCGGCACGCCGAGCAGATAGGCCGATGTCGAGCCCTGATGCCGCGCCCGCGCTTGCGCCACGGCTTCGCGCCATTCGTCGGCGGCGAAGTCGCCGCGCCCAACCCACATCAGCGCGACGAGCTCGATCTGCTCGTCGATGTCCATGGAGTCGATAAAGGAAGAAATCTCATTTCGAGTCGTGGCGAACGCCTCCTCGGTCAACACGCTGACGAAACGGTCGTCGGTCGCGTTGGAAGCGTCAGCTTCGACGCCCTCGTCTTCGCTTTCAAGCTCGCGCGCCTTGACGACGACGAAACAGACTTTGTCGGTATTGATGGTCGGCATGTATTGCGCTCCCGTTCTCAAAAAAAGTCGCTTGAGCTTCGCCCTTGCCGCGACAGACGCCCATTTGCATATATTCCTCCACGGCGAGATTTATACCCAGGTCGACGCCGCTATTTTGGAGCCGGAAATGCGTGTCGGCGCGCCGAAAGAAACCAAAGACAACGAATATCGCGTGGGTCTGACGCCCTCTTCCGTCGCCGAACTCGTCCATGCGGGACATGACGTCTTCATCGAAGGCGGCGCCGGCGAAGGCGCGGGACTGTCTGACTTAGATTACGCCGCCGCGGGCGCGAAGCTCGTCGACGGTCCGGAAGCGCTGTTCGCCGCGGCGCAATTGATCGTGAAGGTGAAGGAGCCGCAGCGGCGCGAAATCGCCTATCTGCGTCCCGACCATGCGGTCTTCGCCTATTTTCATCTTGCCGCGGACGCCGAACTCACGCGCGAATTGATGGCGAGCGGCGCGCATTGCATCGCCTATGAGACGGTCACTGCGCCGGGCGGCGGGCTGCCGCTGCTGGCGCCGATGTCGGAAATCGCGGGGCGTCTCGCGACGCAAGTCGGCGCGCATTTTCTCGAAAAGCAGGCCGGCGGCCGCGGCGTGCTGCTCGCCGGCGCGCCGGGCGCGCCGCCTGCCGACGTTCTGGTGCTTGGCGCTGGCAGCGTCGGCGTGCAGGCGACGGCGATCGCGCTCGGCATGGGCGCGAGCGTGCTGGTCGCCGACCGCAACCCCGACGCGCTTCGCCGGCTTGAAACGCGATTCGGTTTCACGGCCCGCACCATCTATTCGACTCGCGCGGCGATCGCTGAATCGGTTAAGCGCGCCGATCTCGTCATCTGCGCCGCGCTCGCGCCGGGCGCCAAGGCGCCGATCCTGATCACGCGGGACA
>JALHNQ010000030.1 GCA_022843405.1 Methylocystis sp.
GCTCCTTCTATCTCGCGATGCGCATCCTCGAACCGCCGCGGCGCGACGCGATGTTCGCCATTTACGCGTTCTGCCGCGCCGTTGACGACATCGCCGACGACGAGGGCGACCGCGCCGCCCGCCGCGCCGCGCTCGACCAGTGGCGCGCCGACCTCGATGAGCTATACGCCGGCCGCATCCGCGCGCGCGTGAGCTTTCTCTCCGAACCCGTCCGCCGTTTCCGGCTCGAGCGCGCTGATTTCGAGTCGGTGATCGAGGGCATGGCCATGGACGTCGAGGAGGATATTTGCGCGCCGGACTGGGAAACGCTCGAGCTCTATTGCGACCGCGTCGCGAGCGCCGTGGGACGGCTCTCCGTGCGCGCGTTCGGTCTCGCGGAGGATGAGCCGGGCGCCGAATGCGATTTGCCGACGGGTCCGAAGCTGCTCGCCTACCACCTCGGCCGCGCGTTGCAGCTCACCAACATCTTGCGCGACCTCGACGAGGACGCCGCGCGGGGGCGGCTCTATTTGCCGCGAGAGGCGATTGAGTCCGCCGGCGTGGCGAGCCTGGCGCCGCACGCCGTGCTGTCGCATCCTTCGCTCGAAGAGGTGTGCGCGCCGGTCCTCAGCCGCGCCCGCGAACATTATGACCAGGCGGATCTGGTCATGGCGGGCTTGCCCAAGCGTGCGGTGAAAGCGCCCTATCTCATGGCCGCCGGCTATCGTTCGATCCTCGACAGTCTCGCCGCGCGTGGCTTTTCGGCGCCACGCGCGCCGGTGCGGGCGTCCCGTCTCAAGCTCGTCAGCGCCTTCCTGCGACACGCCTTCACGTGAGCGAAACGGTTCACGTCGTCGGCGCGGGCCTCGCGGGGCTCGCCTGCGCGCTGCGTCTTGCCGAGGCCGGAAGGCGCGTCGCGCTTTACGAAGCCGCGCGCATGGCCGGCGGACGCTGCCGTTCCTATTTCGACGCGTCGCTCGGCCTGACGATCGACAACGGCAATCATCTGCTGCTCTCCGGCAACACGGCGGCGCGGGATTACGCCCAGCGCATCGGCGCGAGCGATGCGCTTGTTGGTCCCGACGAATGCGCCTTCGATTTTCTCGACGCGCGCACGGCCGAGCGCTGGACGCTGCGCCCCAACGCCTCGCGCATTCCCTGGTGGGTGTTTGTCGCCGACCGGCGCGTTCCCGGCACGGGGCCGCTCGATTATCTCGGCGCCGGAAAGCTTCTCTTCGCGAAGGACGGCGCGACCATCGGCGACACCATGCGTTGCCACGGACCGTTGTGGGAGAAGCTTTGGCGCCCGGTTCTGCTCTCGGCGCTGAACACCGAGCCTGAAGAGGCGTCCGCCACGCTCGCGGGCGCCGTGCTGCGCGAGACGCTCGCGGCGGGCGGCGACGCCTGCCGCCCCATGGTCGCCAAAGGCGGACTCGGCGACGCCTTCATCGAGCCGGCGCTGCGCACGCTTCGCGCCAAAGGCGTCGAGCCGCGTTTTGGGGCGCGCCTGCGCGACATCGCTTTCGAGGAGTCGCGCGTCGCTGCGCTGCGTTTTGGCGACGCGGAAGTGATGCTGGAAAAAGGCGACGCGGTGGTCCTCGCGACGCCGCCGTGGATCGCGCAGGAGCTTCTCCCCGGCCTCGTCGCGCCCGATGATTTTCGCGCGATCCTCAACGCGCATTTCAAGATCGCGCCGCCGCCGGGCCAACCCTTGCTTCTCGGCATGATCGGCACGCTCACCGAATGGCTCTTCGCCTTCGACGATCGGCTCTCGGTGACGATCAGCGGCGCCGACCGGCTGATCGACGAGTCGCGCGACGCGCTTGCGGAAAAAATCTGGGCGGAAGTCTCAGCCGCGACGGGCCTGCCGGCGGCGCCGCCGCCCTGGCAGATCGTCAAGGAGAAGCGCGCCACCTTCGCCGCGACGCCGGCGCAGGAGAAGCGCCGGCCCGATGCGAAGACGCGCTGGGACAATCTGTGGCTTGCCGGCGACTGGACCAATACGGGCCTGCCGGCGACGATCGAGGGCTCGATTCGATCAGGAGACAGAGCGGCGGAGCTGGCGACGGCGGCCAATTGAACGTGACTCGTGCATGGTGAGGAAGCGCGCTTGCGTCGCCCCTCCCCTTTCGCTCCGGCGGCTTCTAGCTTTGTTTCTTCGGCGATCTATCTGGCGAATTGGCGCGCGCGTCTGCTCGTGCGCAGATCGTGGACCGGAGAGTCGTATGTCCAAGGCCAAGACCGAGAAAAAATCCAAGGGCATCGTCATTTATGCAGTCGTCGCCGCCACTTGCGGGCTTGCCAATATGATGGCGCCGTCGCCAGCCGTGGCGCGGCAGGTCGCGCTTATGCATGAACCTGGTTGGCACGGCGCGGCTCCCGGGCATCACCGCGGCGGATGCTTTGTAACCACCACGCCCACGCACCACACGCGCGCCATCCGGCATTGGCGTTACCCTTGCCCGTTCCACCACCGCGGGCATCTCAATCCCTATCACCCGCCGCATCACCGGCTCTATCCGCATCATTGAGGGCGCAACGCGCTGAAGCGGTTCGCTGATCGGGCCCGCTGACGCCCTCATCCTCAGCGTTCCCCCGTCAGTCGGCTGTGACGGCGGCTGTAGAGAAAATAGATGGCGAGCCCGATCGCCATCCAGATCGCGAAGCGCTCCCAGGCCACCGCCGGCAGGCGCGACAACAGCCAGATCGAGAAGCCGACGCCGACAAGCGGCGTGAAGGGGACGAAAGGCGCGCGAAAGCTGCGCGGCACGTCGGGCTGCGTGCGGCGCAGCACGATGATCGCCGAACAGATGACGACGAAGGCGGAGAGCGTGCCGATGTTCACCAGCTCCGCCACTTCCTTGATCGGGTAGAGCGCGGCGACGAGCGCGGTCAGCGCGCCGGCGATCAGCGTCGGCCGATAGGGCGTCTGAAAGCGCGGGTGAAGCTTGGCGAACCAGGCCGGGAGCAGGCCGTCGCGGCTCATGGCGAACCAGATGCGGGCGCAGGCGAGCAAAAAGGCGAGCATCACGCTGGCGATTCCCGCGACTGCGGCAAGCGACACGACGAAAGCGATCCAGGGCAGGCCGAGCGACGCGAAAGCGGTCGCGACCGGCGCCGGATTGTCGAGCGTGTCGTAGCGCACGATTCCGGTGAGCACGAGCGACATGGCGATATAGAGCGTCAGCGCCACGACGAGCGACAGGAGAACGGCGCGCGGCACGTCGCGCTGCGGCGCGCGGGCTTCTTCGGCGGCGGTCGTCAACGTGTCGTAGCCGAACACGGCGAAGAACACGACCGCGGCGCCCTGCGCCACGCCGGAAAAGCCGAAGGGCATGAAGGGCGTCCAATTCTCGACGCGCACATAGGGGAGTCCCGCCACGATCACCAAGAGCGCCGCGGCAATCTTGACGACCACCATTGCGGTGTTGAAGCGCGCGCCAAGCTCCACGCGCAGCGTCAACAGGAAGGCGACGCCAAGCGCGCCGAGCGCGGCGAAAAGATCGACGGCGCGGCCGGCGCCGGTTCCCGGCGCGCCGCTCGCCCAGTCCGGAAGGGCGAGGCCGAATTGCGCGAGCAGCGCCTGCAAATAGGCCGACCAGCCGATCGCCACGACGGCGACGACGAGCGCATATTCGAGGAGAAGATCCCAGCCGATGATCCAGGCGGCGAGTTCGCCCAGCACCGCATAGGCATATGTATAGGCGCTGCCGGCGACGGGAATCATGCCGGCGAATTCGGCATAGGAGAGCGCCGCCGCGGCGCTCGCGACGCCGGCGATCAGAAAGGAGAGGGCGACGCCAGGCCCGGCCTGGGTCGCCGCCACCACGCCGGTCAGCACGAAAATGCCGACGCCAATAAGCCCGCCAAGGCCGATGCCGGTGAGCTGCCAGACGCCGAGCACGCGACGGAATCCGCCCGGTCGGTCGGCTTCAGCTTGCAATGATTCGATGGATTTGGCGCGCAGCAGCGAGGAGGAAAGCTTCATTCAAAATGGCCCGTCGGCGGGCGTGTCCGCCACGACGTCCATAGGCGATCCGGGCGTCGCTGTCATGGCCGCCGGGGCGTCATGCAGACGCAAAAAAGAGCGGCCAGTGGCCGCTCTCTCGTTTTGTCAGGCGGCCTATTTCTTGGCGGCCTATTTCTTGGCGGCCTCGAGATGCGTCAGCGCCTCTTCGGCGTGTTTCGTCGCGACGTCGGCATGCTTCTGCTTGCCGTGGTCGATGGCCATTTCAAGATGCGAAACGCCCTGTTTGGTATGCTCGTTCGGCTTCTCGGCTTCGGACGCCTTGGCGTGCTTCAAGCCTTCTTCCGCATGCATCGTCAGCGCCTCGGCCTTTCCCTGCTTGCCTTCGCTGATCGCCTGTTTGGTGTGGGTGATGGCTTCACCCAGATGATCTTCCGCATAGGCCAACCGAGGGGCGAAAAAGGCCGCGAGGGATAGAGCCAAAGCGGTTGCAAAAATTCTGCGATTCATAGGGGATCTCCTCAATGCTTCGCCGCATGACGTAAATATGGTCACTTTCGCTCTGGGATCGAGCTTTTGCCGGCGTTCTCGATGTCGCGGCGCGATCACTGCCGGTCGGCGGCAAAAAGCTCGCAGCTCTCGCCGAATTCCGCGAGGCCGCCTTCAAGAAACGAGGCGAGCAGCGGCACGCCGAGCAGATAGGCCGATGTCGCGCCTTCGTGCCGGGCGCGCGCTTGCGCGAGAGCTTCGCCCCATTCGTCGGCGGCGAAGTCGCCCCGTCCTACCCACATCAGCGCGACGAGTTCGATCTGCTCGTCAACGTCCATGGCCTCGATGAAGGAGGAAACCTCGTCGCGAATGGTGGGGAACGCGTCCTCCGTCAATACGCTGACGAACCCGTCGTCAGTGGCGTTCGAGGCGTCCGCTTCAATGCCCTCGTCTTCGCTTTCAAGTTCGCGGGCTTTGACGACGACGAAACAGACTTTGTCCGTATTGATGGTCGGCATTTCTTCCTCTCCGCCGTTTTGAACCTCACTTGACCTTCGCCCTTGTTGTGAAAGGTCGCTCTCTGCATATATTCCCCACAGGCGAGATGTTTACCCGAGTCGACGCCGTAATTTGGAGCCGGAAATGCGTGTCGGCGCGCCGAAAGAAACCAAGGACAACGAATATCGGGTCGGCCTGACGCCGTCCTCGGTCGCCGAGCTTGCCCATGCGGGACATGAAGTCTTCATCGAGCGCGGCGCAGGCGAGGGCGCGGATATATCTGACGCAGACTACGCCGCTGCGGGCGCGAAGCTCGTCGATGGTCCTGAAGCGCTCTTCGCCGCAGCGCAGTTGATCGTCAAGGTGAAGGAGCCGCAGCGGCGCGAGATCGCCTACTTGCGGCCGGACCATGTGCTCTTCACCTATTTCCATCTCGCCGCGGACGCGGAACTCACGCGCGAACTCATGGCGAGCGGCGCCCATTGCATCGCCTATGAGACGGTCACGGCGCCGGGCGGCGGATTGCCGCTGCTCGCGCCGATGTCGGAAATCGCCGGCCGGCTGGCCCCGCAGATCGGCGCGCATTTTCTGGAAAAGCAGGCGGGCGGCCGCGGCGTTCTGCTCGCGGGCGCGCCGGGCGTGCCGCCAGCTGACGTTCTCGTTCTCGGCGCCGGCAGCGTCGGCGCGCAGGCGACGGCGATTGCGCTCGGCATGGGCGCGAGCGTGCTTGTCGCCGACCGCAACCCCGACGCGCTGCGGCGTCTCGAAACGCGTTTCGGTTTCGCGGCGCGCACCATCTATTCCACCCGCGCCGCGATCGCCGAATCGGTGAAGCGCGCCGATCTCGTCATTTGCGCGGCGCTCGCGCCGGGCGCCAAGGCGCCGATCCTGATCACGCGGGACATGCTGGCGACGATGAAGCGCGGCGCCGTGATCGTCGATGTCGCGATCGACCAGGGCGGCTGCTGCGAGACGTCGCGCCCGACCAGCCATTCCGACCCGGTCTATGTGATCGATGGCGTCGTGCATTACTGCGTCACCAACATGCCCGGAATCACGCCGCGCACGTCGACTTTCGCGCTCAACAACGCCACGCTGCCCTTCGTGCTGGCGCTCGCTGACAAGGGCTGGCGCCGCGCGTTGGAGGACGATCCGCATCTGCGGGCGGGACTGGAAATTTCCGCCGGGCGGATATTTTCCGCGCCTGTCGCCGCCGCGCATGGTCTGCCGTTGTCGTCGAACCTCAACGTCTTGGATAGCGCCGGAGCCGCATAGCGCTTTTCTGGCCCTTGCTCGGCTGGCTGCGACCATTTCGCCTAGGCGCTTCGCAAGAGGGTTGCGGCCCGAATGGATATTGCATTGTTATATTTAGAGCTTATGTCCCAGATGCAGCTTCTGCCGACCTGGCTGGCAGAGCTTTTCCGATCGACGAGCAATTGTTAGACGAGTAGGACGTGGCGAAGCGGCGCGGCGGCCCTTCATTTGGACAGGCGGTTAAGGCATGAGCGCGAGTGAGGACCAGGACCCCGCGGCTAGCCAAACGGGGCGCGGTCCAGGGGAAAAGGATACTGCGCGCGCAAAGGCTGGGCCGCCAAAGAAGACACCGCCCCGCAAGGCCAAGAAAAAGCCTGCAGTGGAGCCGGCGGCCGTCGTAAGCGTTCCCGCGCCAGCGGCCGGTCGCGCGAAGGCGGATGGCGGCGCTGGCGCGCCATTGCTCGCCAATGTGGAAGCGTTCGGCCGTCTCGACTTCGAGACCATCGCCGAAAACATGGCGCAGCTCGTCGACCAGGGGCGCAAGGCGATTGCCGCCGCGATCGGCGGCGCCAATCCTGACGAGGCGCGCAGCGAACTCGCCGCGAGCGTCGCCGACGCCACCAAGACGCTCGGCGCCGTCGCCGAATGGTGGCTGTCGAAGCCCGAGCGCGCCGCGGCGGCCCAGGCCGATCTTTACGGCGGGTTGAGCGAAATCTGGCGGCAGACGCTGCGCCGCTACGGCGGGGAGGATGTCGCGCCGATCGTCCCGTCCGATCTCACCGACAAGCGATTCGCCGCGCCGGAATGGAACGCGAATCCATTCTTCGACTGGCTGCGGCAATCCTATCTGCTCGCGTCGCGCTGGGCCGGCGACATGGTGGAAAAGGCCGAAGGCCTCGACCCGCAAACAAAGGCGCGAGCCGCCTTTTACGCGCGGCTGATCTCAAGCGCGGTTTCGCCATCGAATTTCGTGGCGACCAACCCCGAACTGTTGCGCGCGACAATCGACGCCAAGGGCGAGAATCTCGTTCGCGGCCTGAAGATGCTTGCGGAAGACATTTCCGCGGGCGGCGGCGTGCTGAAGATTCGTCAAAGCGCGGCGCGGCGATTCGAACTCGGCGTGGATCTGGCGAATACGCCCGGCAAGGTAGTCTGGCGCAATGACGTGATGGAGCTCATCCAATATGAGCCGACGACGGCGGAAGTCTATGCGCGGCCGCTGCTCATCACGCCGCCCTGGATCAACAAATTCTACGTGCTCGATCTCAACCCCGAAAAGAGCTTCGTGCGCTGGGCGGTGGAGCAGGGGTTCACTGTCTTCATCATTTCATGGGTCAATCCCGACGAGACCAAGGCCGAAAAAGGCTTTGAAGCCTATATGCACGAAGGCGTGCTGACCGCGCTCGACGTGATCGAGAAGGCGACCGGCGAACGCAAGGTCACGGCGGCCGGCTATTGCGTCGGGGGCACGCTGCTCGCGCTGACCCTTGCCTATATGGCCGCGACCGGCGACGATCGCATCGATAGCGTGACCTTCTTTGCGACGCAGGTCGATTTTTCCGACGCTGGCGATCTGCAGATTTTCGTCGACGAGGCGCGGCTTGCGGCGCTCGACGAAACCATGGCGCGCACCGGCTATCTCGAAGGCGTCAAGATGGCCAACGCCTTCAACATGCTGCGGCCGAACGAACTGATCTGGAATTATGTCGTCAACAATTACATGAAGGGCGTCGAGCCGGCGGCCTTCGATCTTCTCTATTGGAATTCCGACTCGACGCGCATTCCGCGGGCCAATCACTCCTTCTATCTTCGCGGCTGCTATCTCGAAAATCGCCTGGCGCGCGGCGAGATGGTCATCGACGGCGTGCGGCTCAATCTGCGGCAGGTCAAAATCCCGGTCTTTGAGGTCGCGCCGAAGGAAGATCATATTGCGCCGGCGCAATCCGTATTTCGCGGCGCGAAGTTTTTCGGCGGCGAGGTGACCTTCGTATTGGCCGGTTCGGGCCATATTGCGGGAATCATCAACCCGCCTTCCAGGAACAAATATCAATATTGGACGGGAGGACCCGCGAAGGGCGTCCTTGAGGATTGGATCGAGAAGGCGAAGGAGACCACGGGCTCCTGGTGGCCTTACTGGTTGTCCTGGGTGACGGCGCAGGCGCCCGGGAAAGTGCCCGCGCGCCAGCCTGGTGGCGGCAAGCTCGAAATCATCTGCGACGCGCCTGGGGAATATGTGCGGGTGAGCGGATAGGCGGCGCGCTCCGGGTGCGCCGCGATTAATGCGCGCGGTCGCCTTATCCCGGCAGAACCCCGATTCGCTCCAGGAACCAGTAGATTCCCGCAACCGCAATCAGGGCCGAAAGCGCATAGACGAGTTTTTCGTTGCGCTTGCCGCCTGTCTGCTTGTCGACGAAGAACAGGATCGGCATCACCGCGAAGACGATGGCGATCTGGCCAAGCTCGACGCCGATGTTGAAGGCGGCGAGCGCAGGCACGACGCCGCCTTGCGGCACGCCCATCTCGGTGAGCGCCGAGGCGAAGCCGAAGCCGTGGATGAAGCCGAAGAAGAAAGTGTTCCGCCAGCGATTGTCGACGTCGCGCGAGAAGAAGTTTTCAACGGCGACGAAGACGATCGAAGCGGCGATGAGCGACTCGACCAATGTCGAAGGCAGCGTGAAGATATTGAGCGCCGCGAGCGACAGCGTGACCGAATGCGAAATGGTGAAGGCGGTGACGATCTTGACGACCGGCCAGATGCGATTGGCCCACAGAATGAGGGCGAACAGGAAGCACAAATGATCATAGCCGGTGACGATATGTTCGACGCCGGCTTTCAGAAACTTCCACATCAGCTGAGCGGTGGTTTCCATCGGCTTTGACAGATCGAGCGGCGGATCGTCCGGGTAGAGCATGGTCTGGCCGGCGTTTTCGCTTCCCTCGAGCGTGACCAGATGCTTTCCCTTTGCGCCTTGCGCGGCGAGGAGCTTCGTCGCGTCATAGAACAGCGCGCCGTCGGTCCCGCCGCAGTCGAAGCGCATGACGATGAGGGCGCTGTCCTGATGCTCTGGGTCTTCGCCGGAATTGACGATATTGGCGACGCAGGCGCGGCCGGTCGCATCGCGCATCGCGACCCGCTTTTCGACGAACTTGCCGATTTCAGCTTCGAGGGCGCCGGGCGCCGCGAGATCGAGGCCGGCGCGTTCGCTCATCGTGTCCTGGAACATGCGCTCCAGGTCGGTGGCGAGAAAGCCGACGTCGACGATGAAGACGCGATTTTCCTTGGGAACGATCTTACCCGTTGAAATATCCGGGGTATGCGCCAAGGCCGGGGCCGCGAGACCGACGCAAAACAAGATTACGGCGGCGATTGTCCTGAAAACCCCGGTCATGCGCGCTCCCTTCGTTCGTTGGCGCGCAACATGCCAAACGCGGTCGCGCCGGACAAGACAGCGCGAGCGCGAGCATTGGCCCGCTCTCGGCGCGCAGACGGCGCAGGGGCGCGCTCCCGACCGCAATTGTGCTATGGCTTCGCCGTGGCGCCCGCGCCCCCCAGACCGAGCCGCTGCGACAATGCTTGATCGCGACCTCCATGAGGCCCGCTCGACGGCCTTGACGTCTTCAGAGGGCAATCTGACCGTTCTCGCGACGCTGGCGCTGCTGGTCGGCGCCGTCGCGGGTCTGGTCTGTGCGCTTTTCCGGCTTGCGTTGCAGCGGGCCGACGTTTTTCGCGCAGCCGTTATCGATTGGGCGCACGGCCACTCAGCCGTCGGCTTCCTGGCGCTCGTCGGCGCCTGCGCGTCGGCCGCCGTCGTCGCCGCCTGGCTGGTGCGGCGGTTTTCGCCCCATGCGTCGGGAAGCGGGATTCCGCATGTCGAGGCGGTCTTGCACGGACAGGCGGCGCCGGCGCCTTTTGTCCTTCTGCCCGTGAAATTCATTGGCGGCATCCTCGCAATCGGATCGGGCCTTGCGCTCGGCCGGGAAGGCCCGAGCGTGCAGATGGGCGCGGTGGTCGGTCAGCTCTTCGGCGGCGCCTTCCGCCGCGACTGGGCGGATTGCCGCGTTCTTTTGGCGGCGGGCGCGGGCGCGGGCCTCGCCACCGCCTTCAATGCGCCGATGGCCGGCGCGGTTTTCGTCCTCGAAGAACTCGTTCAAAAATTCGAGCACAGGATCGCGATCGCGGCGCTGGCGGCGTCCTCGACGGCGATCGCCGTCGCCCATCTTATTCTTGGCGACGCGCCGGATTTTCAACTGCCGGCGCTCGCCTATCTGGCGCCCGCGATCGGCCCGCTGTTCTTCGTCCTTGGCGTGGTCTGCGGCGCGGTTGCGGTCGCCTACAATAAGGCGGTGCTCGCGACGCTGGCTGCGGTCGATCTCGTGCGCGGCGTGCCGGCGGAGACATGCGCCGGCGCCATCGGCGCGGCGGCGGGCGTTCTCGCCTGGTTCGGCCCCGAATGCGTTGGCGGCGGCGACAATCTCACCCAGAATGCGCTGCTCGGCTCACCAGGCCTTTTCGTCCTGCCGTTCCTCTTTCAACTGAGGTTTTGGTTCGGCGCATTGTCCTATGCGGCGGGAACGCCGGGCGGTCTTTTCGCGCCGCTGCTGACGCTGGGCGCGCAATTGGGGCTCCTCTTTGGTGCCGGTTGCGGATTGGCGTTCCCGGACCTTCCCATTCAGCCGCAAGCCTTCGCAGTCGTGGGGATGGCTGCGTTCTTCACGGGCGTCGTGCGGGCGCCGCTGACCGGGCTCGTGCTGGCGACGGAAATGACAGGCAGCGCGCTCCTGCTATTGCCGATGCTGGCGGCCTCTTTCACCGCCATGCTCATTCCTACGCTGATGCGCGATGCGCCTCTCTACGACGCCTTGCGGGCGCGCCTGCGCGTCCTTCGCTGATTGAAGCGGCCGGAGAGATTCCATGCTGCAAGGATGGTGGGGGAAGTAGGACTCGAACCTACGAAGGCTTAGCCAGCGGATTTACAGTCCGCCCCCTTTGCCGCTCGGGACATTCCCCCATCGTCTCGCCAAGGAGACGGCGACCGCGTCAAGCGCGGCCGGTCGCCGGGCATAGCGGCCACCGCCGGCCAGTGTCAACCTCAAAGTCCCCGGCAGGCGGTCGCCGATTCCGAAGAGGCCAGGTTCGCCAGTTCGGCGTCGGAGAAGAGCCGCGAGCGCGTCAGGAATCGCAGGCCGGCGCCATTGTCGAGCGAAAACATCCCGCCTTGCCCCGGCACCACGTCAATGATGAGCTGCGTGTGCTTCCAATATTCGAATTGCGCCGCCCCGATGTAGAAAGGCGCGCCGCCGATCTCGCCGAGCAGAACGTCGCTGTCGCCGACGAGGAATTCCCCTTGCGGATAGCACATCGGCGCCGAGCCGTCGCAGCAGCCGCCAGATTGATGAAAGAGCAGGTCGCCATGTTCGCGGCGCAGCCGCGCGATCAGATCGAGCGCCGCAGGCGTGGCGAGGACTCTTGCAGGAGAGTCTTCCTTCAATACGCAAACTCCCTCGTCTGTCATTCCCGACGCGCGCCATGCGCGCGATCGGGAATCCAGGGCAAGACCAGCCGTTCGCTATGCTGCCTCTGGATTCCCGGTCAGGCCTTCGGCCTGCCGGGAATGACAGCCGCGTTGTCCCGCGAAGACGGGGCTCAGAAGAACCCCAGCTTCTTCTCGCTGTAGCTCACCAGCATGTTCTTGGTCTGCTGATAGTGATCGAGCATCATCTTGTGATTCTCGCGGCCGACGCCCGACTGTTTGTAACCGCCGAACGCCGCATGGGCGGGATAGGCGTGATAGCAGTTCACCCAGACGCGCCCCGCCTGGATGGCGCGGCCGAAGCGGTAGCAGCGGTTGGCGTCGCGACTCCATACGCCGGCGCCAAGGCCGTAGAGCGTGTCATTGGCGATGGCGAGCGCCTCCTCGTCGTCCTTGAAAGTCGTCACCGACACCACGGGACCGAAAATCTCCTCCTGGAACACGCGCATCCGATTATGGCCCTCGAGCACCGTCGGCTTGACGTAGAAGCCGCCGGCGAGCTCGCCCGCGAGATTGTTGCGTTCGCCGCCGGCGAGCACCTTGGCGCCCTCCTGCTTGCCGATGTCGATGTAGCTCAGGATTTTTTCGAGTTGCTCTGAGGACGCCTGCGCGCCGATCATGGTTTCGGGATCAAGCGGATTGCCCTGCTTGATCTCGGCGACGCGTTTCAACGCGCGTTCCATGAAGCGGTCGTATATCTTCTCATGAATGAGCGCGCGGCTCGGACAGGTGCAGACCTCGCCCTGATTGAGCGCGAACATGACGAAGCCCTCGACCGCCTTGTCGAGAAAGTCGTCGTCCGCGCGCGCTACGTCCTCGAAGAAAATGTTGGGCGATTTGCCGCCAAGTTCCAGCGTGACCGGAATGAGGTTCTGACTGGCGTATTGCATGATCAGCCGGCCGGTCGTCGTCTCGCCGGTGAAGGCGATCTTGGCGATGCGGCTTGATGAGGCGAGCGGCTTGCCGGCCTCCAGCCCGAAGCCGTTGACGATGTTGAGCACGCCCTTGGGCAGGAGATCGCCGACTAGCTCCGCCCAGACGAGAATGCTCGCGGGCGTCTGTTCGGCCGGCTTGATGACGACGCAATTGCCGGCGGCGAGCGCCGGCGCAAGCTTCCAAACGGCCATCAGAATCGGGAAGTTCCAGGGGATGATCTGGCCGACGACGCCGAGCGGCTCACGAAAATGATAGGCGATGGTGTCGTGGTCGATTTCGGAAATGCCGCCTTCCTGCGCGCGTATGGCGGCGGCGAAATAGCGGAAGTGATCGATGGCGAGCGGAATGTCGGCGGCGGTCGACTCGCGGATCGGCTTGCCATTGTCCCAGGTTTCGGCGGCGGCGAGGAGAGCGAGATTGGCCGCCATCACATCGGCGATGCGGTTGAGGATATCGGCGCGTTCCGTGGGGCTCGTCTTGCCCCAGGCGTCTTTGGCGGTGTGGGCGGCGTCGAGCGCGGCTTCGACATCGTCCTTGTCGGAACGCGCGATCTCGCAGACCTTCGCTCCGGTGATCGGCGAGATATTGTCGAAGACCCGGCCGGATTTGGCGTCCGCCCATGCGCCATTGATGAAATTGCCGTAGCGCGGCTTGAACGGCGGCGTGAGCGCGGCGAAAGTCTCGTGCTTGGTCATGGGGCGTTCCTCATGTTTCCGCGGTGGCGGTTTTTTTTGAGAAGGTAGTTGGAGCGCGGCGTTACGCCAAGTGCCCGAGCTAGGATGTCTCAGTCGAGACACGCCCGCGCCAGCGCCTGGAAGGCCCGCGCCCGATGCGACAGCGCCTGCGAGCCGTCGCCGGGCAGCGCGTGTTTTTCCGCCGACATCATCTCGCCGAAAGTCTTGTCGAGCCCGTCGGGCCTGAAAATCGGATCATAGCCGAAGCCCTTATCGCCCTTGGGCGGGAATACGAGTACGCCGTCGACCCTTCCCTCGAACTGCTCGACATCGCCGTCGGGCCAGACGACGGCGAGCGCGCAGGCAAAATGGGCGCGATAGGGGGCCTTGGCGCCGCGCGCATGAAGCTCGCGCTCGACCCGCGCGCAGGCGGCCTTGAAATCGCGCGCTTCGCCGGCCCAGCGCGCCGAATAGACGCCGGGCGCGCCGTCGAGCGCCTCGACGCAAAGCCCAGAATCATCGGCGAAAGCCGGGAGCCCGGAGGCCATGGCGGCGGCGCGGGCCTTGAGCAGCGCATTGCCGGCGAAACTCGCTTCGGTCTCCTCCGGCTCCTCGAGGCCGAGTTCGCCGGCCGAGACCGCCTCGACGCCATGCGGCTCGAGCAATTGCCTGAGTTCCCAGAGCTTTCCCGGATTATGCGTCGCAATGACGAGCCTGCCGGCGATTTTGCGCGAATCCATCAAGCTTCCCTCCGCCGCGGGCTTTTAGCGCGCCGGCCGGCATCGCCATAGCGCAGATTTCTCTGCGACTTGCACGGATTTGTCGCCAGATCGCGAAGATCGTCCGTTCGGGCTTGGACGGCAGGCCGGAAGGCGCTACAAAGTTACATCCTGGCGCGGTTAACCCCGCCTTTACTATGCTTGGCAAGGATTGATGAGCCGCCGAGACGGTTCGGGGAGGCGCCAAGCCTGACGCGGCGAGCTTCGCCGCTCGATCTGCCCCGGAACGCAAGGGACGAAATGACGTCAACGATTCTCATTGCCGACGACGATCCCGTCCAGCGCCGTCTTCTTGAAGCCATGACGCGGCGATTTGGTTACGAGGCCGAGACCGTCGAAAGCGGCGAACAGGCGATCTCGCGGCTGACCCAGCACGGTGCCAAGCCGATCGCGCTGTTGATTTTGGACCTCGTGATGCCCGATCTCGACGGCATGGGCGTGCTCACTCGGATGCGCGACATGAAGCTCGCGACGCCGGTGATCGTGCAGACGGCGCATGGGTCGATCGAGGCGGTCATCTCCGCGATGCGCGCCGGCGCCCATGACTTCGTGGTCAAGCCGGTCGGCGCCGAACGCCTGCAGATTTCGATCAAGAACGCGCTCTCCGCCGACGCGCTCGCCGACGAAGTGCGCCGCATCAGCCGCCGGGCGCAGGGCGCGCTCACCTTCAAGGACCTCGTTTCGCGCAGCGACGAAATGGCGCGCGTCATCCGGCTCGGCCAGCGCGCCGCGCATTCCTCCATTCCCGTGCTTCTCGAAGGCGAATCCGGCGTCGGCAAGGAAATCGTCGCGCGCGCCATCCAGGGCGCGTCGGATCGCAAAGGCAAGCCGTTCATTACCGTCAACTGCGGCGCGCTGCCGGCCAACCTCGTCGAATCGATTCTTTTCGGCCATGAGAGGGGCGCCTTCACCGGCGCCACCGAGAAGCACACCGGCAAATTCGTTGAGGCGAACGGCGGCACGCTGTTTCTCGACGAGATCGGCGAATTGCCGCTCGACATTCAGGTCAAGCTGCTGCGCGCCCTGCAGGAGGGCGAAATCGATCCCGTCGGCGCGAAGCGTTCGATCCGGGTCGATATTCGATTGATCTCGGCGACCAATCAAAATCTCATCGATCTCGTCAAGCGCGGCCTGTTTCGCGAGGACCTTTTCTATCGGCTCAATGTCTTTCCGATCGGCATTCCGCCGCTGCGCGGGCGCCGCGAGGACATCGCCGATCTCGCCCGGCGCTTTGCGGCGCGCTTCGCCGCCGAAGAAGGCCGCAACATCCGCGGCCTCACCTCGGAAGCGCTGTCGCTGCTCGCAAGCTACGACTGGCCCGGCAACGTCCGCCAGCTGGAGAACGCCGTGTTTCGCGCCGTCGTGCTCGCCGACGGCGACGAACTGACGATCGCCGAATTTCCGCAGATCGCCGCCCATGTCGAAGGCTATGAGGTCCGCGTGCCGCCGGCGCCGGCGCCGGGAGCGGTCGCGACGGCGCCGCGCGAACGCGAGATCGTCCGAGTCGAAATCCGCGATCCGAACGCCTTGCCTCTGATGGCGGCGAACGGCGAAATGCGCAGGCTCGAAGACATCGAGGCCGCGACGATCCGCTTCGCCTTGGCGCATTACCGCGGCCAGATGTCGGAAATCGCGCGGCGGCTCGGGATCGGCCGCTCGACTCTCTATCGCAAGATGAAGGAATATGGGCTGGAGGAGGAATCCGAAAGCGACTCGGAGTCTTCCGGAACGCTGGTCGCCTAGAGCGCGGCTCGCGAAAAAGTGGGAACCGGTTTTTCGCGTAGAACGCGCGCTACACTTTCGGAATCGATCAATTTATCTGCATTTGGGCGATTCCGCCCAAATGCAGCGTGATCTAGCCGGAGCGCTGGCGCGGCTCCTTCTCATGCGAGGGTTCATGACTCTGTACGACATCGAAGCGACGACGATCGACGGCGCGATGAAGAAAATCGGCGATTACGCCGGCAAAGCCGTGCTGATCGTCAATGTCGCCAGCCGTTGCGGCTTCACGCCGCAATACGCCGGACTCGAAGCGCTCTACCGCAAATTTGCCGATCGGGGACTCGTGGTGTTGGGTTTCCCCTGCAATCAGTTCGGCGCGCAGGAGCCGGGCTCGGAAAAGGAGATCGCGTCCTTCTGTTCGGCGAATTACGACGTGACGTTCCCCATGTTCGCCAAGATCGACGTCAATGGCGAGAACGCACATCCGCTCTATCGCCTGCTCAAGCGCGATGCGCCGGGAATTCTCGGATCCGAAGCGATCAAATGGAATTTCACAAAATTCCTCGTCGACCGCGAGGGGCATGTCGTGAAGCGCTACGCATCGACGGATACGCCCGAGCAAATCGCCAAGGACATTGAGACGCTGCTGTGACCGCCATTGAGGCGCGAATGATCGATGATGGCGATCCGCTCGTCTTCGAGGTGAAGGTTCGGGAGGGGTCAGGCGAAACCCGGCATCGCGTCACGCTTTCGCAAAAGGATTTCGAACGGCTCGGCGCCGGCGCCGGAGCGGAAAGACTCATCGACGCGGCCTTCCGCTTTCTGCTCGACCGCGAAGCGAAGGAGAGCATTCTCGCGCGCTTCGACGTCAGCGTCATCTCTGGTTATTTTCCGGATTTCGAGCAGAAGCTGCCGCACTATCTCAAGTGAAGGAGTCAATATCATTCCCGACGGTCGCGAAGCGAGCAATCGGGAGCCAGAGCAACTCCATGATGTTTGTTGCAGCTATTCCCGATCAGGCCTTCGGCCGGTCGGGAATGACAAGGGGCAAAGCCTGCTTAAAAAGCGCCGCGCAAACGCAGGGCGAAGACATTAATCGGTCCGCGCGCGATGTTATGCGCCGGATTGACGAGGAGTTGATAGTCGAGGGTCGCGTCGATGTTCTTGCCGAAGCCGATTTTGTAATAGGCTTCCATATTCTTTTCGCCTCCGTAGGAAAGCGCCCCGTCGCCGATATAGACGCTCTTTCCACCCAGTCCGAAATAACGCACGCGATCGCCATGCAGGCCGCCCAAGGCGCCGGCGAGGCCGATCTCGTCGTCGTCGCGTCCCCACAAAGTCCCGCCGGCGACGACGCCCATTGAGAGCTGCCGGTCGACGTCCGTATAGGCGACCGTTTCATAGCGGCCGTCGGCCATGCTGGCGCGTAAGAAGAAGCCCAGATGCGGCATGAGCTGCTGCTTGACGTTGATCCCCCCGCCGGTCTTGACCGCACGCCCCCGAGCGGTGTCGACCTGAGGCGGAAAATCGTTGGCGAGATAGGCGTAACGGATGACATCGTCCATCTTGCTTATGTAACCATTATCGCCAAAGGCGAGGAATTTGATGGCGCCCGGCTGATTGAAGAGATCATAGCGCGCCTCAAGTTCGACGACGCCCATGAATTGTCGAAATATTTGGGGTTCGATTTCCATGCCGTTCGGGATCGTAGGGAGCTGAAACACGCCGCCGCGCACCGTCCACCAGTCCTGTTTCCACTCTGCGGCGAGCCCATATGTGTAGCCCCAGGCGTCGGCCGCATAGTCGAAGGCGCCCATCGTGTTGAACGCGAAATTGAGGAAGCCGGTCGTCGGATCATGCGCGTAGATATTGTCGTCGAAAACGTCGCCGACCGCGAATTTTCCAAGCGTGATGACGATGCGATCCTTGTCCACCTTGCCCGAAATCTGGTTTTGCGTCGATTCGAGCACTTCGCTGTGCGAACCTTCGTCCGGATCTCTTTCTTTTGGGCCGCCCGCGTTCAATCCGATGATCTGACGCAGAAAGTAGCGTTGGAAACGCATGTAGGGCGCGGTGCGTCCAACCTTTGCGACCGCGCTGTTCACATAGGCCGCGGCGCCCACAGAATTCGCCAAGCCGTAGCCCTGATCGATCTCCGGATTGAGATAGGCCTCGCCGCCCTCCCACAGGCGCAGTCCAAGGAAGAGATTGGACGTCGAGCCGACGTTCGCCTTGCCGCCGGACGGAAAGCTGTTGGGGCCGTCGTAGAGCGCGCGAAATCGCGGATAGGCTTGCCCAACGATAGTCGTCTGCGCATGGACGCTATATTGCTCCGGCGCGTCGCTGTTCCGCGCAACGCCGTTTGCATTTTGGCCGTTGCCGCCGTTGTGGCTGTGCTGCGGCTTACCGTATTCGATCGCGCCCGGAATTCGATTGTCTTCGCCGAAGTGATAATTCAGGCCGAACCGGATAAGATGATTTTCGTTTCGGACGCGCGACACAAAGATATAATCCGCGCCATTGTCGAAGACCTGGGTATTGAGCGATTGGTTGAGAAACAAATATTCCGCGCGCGCCGACCAATTATCGGCGAAGGCGTATTCGAAGCCCGCGCCGATCGCATATTTCATCCGCGAGGATTGCGACCAGGGCGCGTCAAAAATCGCATCCGGTCCGCCGGCGCCGAGCGTCAAGGTCGCCGTGCCTCTCGCGCCGCCCGCGGCGACGCCGCCCGTCAAATAAACGAGCGAGCGGTCCCACGCATAGCCGACGCGCCCACGGATGCTCGCGAAGAAATTGGCGCTCGAATTCGACATAAGCGTGAAGACCGGCGGCGGCGGATAGGCGGGCGACGCCAGATATGCGCCAGTCGGCCCGCGCCTGCCGTCGAGAAGGCTCAATTCGGTCTCTAAACCCCAAACCCAGGAGCCGCTCTGCCAATTAAATCCGGCCTGCGCGCCGACGGCGACGCCTGGACGCGTGACGCTCGGAGGATAGAGATCGAAGATCGACGAACCGAAGCCGCTCGTCGCCTGGAGCCGCTCGCCCGCATGGAGCGGAAAGCCGCCGCCCAGACTTGCGCCGATATACATGCCGCCCCAATTGAAGACCGGCGGCGGCGCATCCTCGCCACGCGCGGTCGAACCCAGCGCGCAGAAGGCGAAGCAAGCAAAGACGGCGTAACAAGCGCGCGCAAAGGCGATCGCCCGCGCCCGAGGGCGGGTAGCGACGCCGCTCGAATGCGGGCAGGATCGCGGCCTATGCATGCGCCTTCTCAAAACCTTGCCGGCGGCGTTTCCGTTGGACAAGCGACGAAGCCGCGCCAGAACACGTCCTGCGTCGGGCGCGAATCATCGCTGGGCAATAGTAAAACTCTGTGACGGATTTTCGCAGCGCAGCTGGCGCAGTCCTTGCTTCAAACTGCAAAAAAGGCCGGCAGCCGAGGAAAATGCGGGATGCCGCCGCCGAAAGGGAGTTCTTACGATGGACTCACGCCTAACGCAGTTCGACGAACTGGCAGGAGCGGACGGCTGCACCCGCGCCCCTTATCGGAAGCTTTCGCAGTGGCTGGCCGCAACGCCGCCCGAACTCCTGGCGTCTCGACGCGAGCAGGCGGAGCTTTTGTTTCGGCGCATCGGCATCACTTTCGCGGTCTATGGCGCACAGGAGGCCACGGAACGACTCATTCCCTTTGACATTTTGCCGAGGATCCTCTCCCGCGGCGAATGGACGACGCTCGAAAAGGGCTTGATCCAGCGCGTCGCGGCGCTCAACGCCTTCCTGGCCGATATTTACAGCGCGGGCGACATCCTGAAGGCCGGAATCGTTCCAGCGGATCTCGTCTACCGCAACCCCGCCTACTGCCCGGATATGGCGGGCAGACGCGTGCCCTACGACATTTTCGTCCATATCGCCGGCGTCGACATTGTGCGCACCGACGATCAGGGCTTCTTCGTTCTCGAGGACAATGCCCGGACGCCTTCGGGCGTCTCGTACATGCTCGAGAATCGCGAAGTCATGATGCGGCTTTTCCCCGAGCTTTTTGCGCTGCATCGGGTCGCGCCGATCGAAAACTATCCCGATGAGCTGCTCGCGACCTTGCGCTCGGTCGCGCCGCCCCGCGCCAACGGCGATCCGACGATCGTCCTGATGACGCCCGGCCAGTATAATTCGGCCTTCTACGAACATTCGTTTCTCGCCGACAAGCTCGGCGTCGAGCTTGTCGAGGGACGCGATCTCTTCGTTCGCGACGATGTCGTCTTTATGCGCACGACCGAAGGTCCGCGCCGCGTCGATGTCATCTATCGGCGCATCGACGACGATTTCCTCGATCCGCTGTGCTTCCGACCGGATTCGGCGCTGGGCGTCGCGGGCCTGATGGGCGCCTATCATGCAGGCAATGTGACGCTCGCGAATGCAGTCGGCGCCGGCGCCGCCGACGACAAGGCGATGTATACCTACATGCCTGAGATCATTCGGTTTTACCTTGGAGAAGCGCCTCTCCTGCAAAATGTGCCGACCTTTCGCTGCCGCGAAGCGGACGCGCTCGCTTACGTGCTCGATCGCCTCGACGAGCTTGTGGTCAAGGAAGTGAACGGCTCGGGCGGCTATGGCATGCTCGTCGGTCCGCATGCGACCCGGGCGCAGATCGAGGAATTTCGCGCCAAGCTTAAGGCGCAACCGCAAAATTTCATCGCTCAGCCGACATTGGCGCTCTCGACATGTCCCATCGCTTTGGCGAGCGGCGTGGCGCCTCGCCACGTCGATCTGCGGCCGTTCGTCCTTCAGGGCGCAAACGGCGCGCGGGTCGTGCCTGGCGGTCTGACCCGGGTCGCGATGACCGAGAAATCGTTGGTGGTGAATTCCAGCCAGGGCGGCGGCACCAAGGACACTTGGGTGATCGACGACGCCTGGGTCGACGAGGAGGCGGCAGGCCAAGCGTGATAGAACGCTCGCAATGCTTCGCAATGAATGCAGATGATCGCCGAAGCGAATCGTAACCGGACGAGCTGATGCTGTCACGCACCGCCGACAATCTCTATTGGCTTGCCCGCTACATGGAGCGCGCCGATTTTTTGGCGCGCGCCATTCAGGCGTCGCGCCGCCTCGCCGCGCTGCCAAAGGCCTATGGCGGCGACGAAACCGAGTGGGAAAGCGTCTTGCTGTCCTCGGGCGCGGCGCTGGCGTTTGAAAACTCCGGACGTCCGGTCGACGAAGGCAATGTCGTCGGCTTTCTCACTTTTGCGCCCGAGAATCCCGGATCGATCCGCAATTGCCTCGAGCAGGCGCGCGCCAACGCCCGCGCCGTGCGCACGGCGCTGACCATCGAAATGTGGGAATCGATCAATGACGCCTATCTTGAAATGCGCGCGCTCGAATCGCGCGGCGGCGTTCCTTGCGCCCAGGAGCTTGCCCGCTTTCTCGAACTCATCAAGCAGACCTCGCTGACCTATGACGGCGGCGCCTATCGCACGATGCTGCGCAATGACGCTTATTGGTTTTCGCGCGTCGGCCTGTTCATCGAGCGCGCCGACAACACGGCGCGTCTGCTTGACGTGAAATACCATGTGCTGCTGCCCGAAAAGGAGGTCGTCGGCGGATCGCTCGACTATTTCCAATGGTCGGCGATTCTGCGCGCCGTATCCGCGCATACCGCCTATCACTGGGTTTATCGCACCAGCATGAAGCCCTGGCTCGTCGCCGATCTCCTGATCCTGCGGCCGGAAATGCCGCGCTCGCTGATTTCCTGCTATGAGTCGATCGTGCGCAATCTCGACAATCTTGCGCGCGCGCACGGGCGCCAGGGCGCATCGCAGCGCCACGCCCGTGGCGTCTATGGCCGGCTCGAGAAACTCACCATGGAGAGCGTTTTCCAGGGCGGGCTGCATGAATTCGTGCAGTCCTTCATCGCCGAGAACAATCGGCTGGGCGCGCTGATTTCCGAGCAGTACCTCTTTTGAGCGATATCTGATGCGCATTCGCATACGCCACGAAACCACCTATCGCTATGCGGAGGCGCCGCGCATGGCGGTGCAGCACCTGCGCCTGACGCCGCGCAACCACGACGGGCAGCATGTCGTCGGCTGGCGCATCGACGTCGATCGCGATTGCCGACTGGTTCAGTCGGAAGACGCCTTCGGCAATACGCTACACCGCTTCTCGGTGGATGGGCCGATCGAGTCGATCTCGACGGTGGTCGAGGGGGAGGTCACGACCTTCGACATGGCCGGAGTCGTGTCGGGCGCGGTCGAGCGCTTTCCGCCGATCCTTTACATGCGCGAGACGCCGCTGACGGCGCCGAACGCGGCGATCAGCGCTTTTGCGCGCGAGGCCACGTCAAAGGAAAGCGGCGCGCTCGCCAAGCTGCATACGCTGCTTGGCGCGCTCCATGAATCTTTGACGTTCGACGCCGACGTCACGCATGCGACGACGACCGCGGCGGAATGTTTCGAGCATCGACAGGGCGTCTGTCAGGACTTCGCGCATCTCTTCATCGCCAGCGCGCGCGAGATCGGCGCGCCGGCGCGCTATGTCAGCGGCTATTTCCTGCGCAGTGACGCCGAGGATCAGGTCGCCGGCCATGCGTGGGCCGAGGCCTATGTCGAGGACCTCGGCTGGGTCGGATTCGATCCGACGCATGGCGTTTCGCCGCACGAGAATCATGTGCGCGTGGCGGTGGCGCTCGACTATCTCGGCGCCGCGCCGATCCGCGGCGCGCAGTCCGGCGGCGCGGGCGAAACCATGGACGTCAAGATTTGCGTCGCGCAGGCGCCCGTCTTCAGCCAGTCCCAATCGCAGTCGCAGTAGCGCCACTCAGCGGGAAGACGGCTGCGCCGCGCGTCGCGCTTTCGCGCGCCTCGCCGGCGTTTCGCGAATGTTCGCGCGGGCCGGCCGCGTCGCGTGACGCGAAGCGCACGCCAAACTCATCATATTGGAAATCGCTTGCGCCGCTTTGGCGCAGCGCGACGACGACGCGCGGCCAGACGCCTTTCCTCTCCCAGCGATGATAGCGGGTGTAGGCCGTGTACCATTTGCCGAACCGCGGCGGCAGATTGCGCCAGCCCGAGCCAGTGCGAAGAATCCAGAACACTGCTTCGAGAAAAAGCCGATTGTCGCGCCCGCTGCAGCCGGGATCGCCGGCTTTTCCGGGAAGGACAGGGGCCACGGCCCGCCAAAGTTCGTCGGAAAGATAATTGTCGACCAATCGATCCTCCGCCGCGATGCGACGTCGCGCCGTTCGGACGACCCGGAGGTGAGGGGCCGCCAGCAACTGAACGAGGCATAACTCTACCTTAAGTTGTATATAACTGCAATACAACCTGATCGTTCGAAGCGTCGACTCCGGCCTGCAGAGGCGCATCGTTTTAGGGCCGCGCGCTTGCGGCTTGCGCGCCCCTGTGGCACACAGTCGCCGAACGCGCCGACGCGGTTTTTTGGGGTTTCGGGCGATCAAGCGCTGCAGTAGCTCAGTGGTAGAGCACTCCCTTGGTAAGGGAGAGGTCGAGAGTTCAATCCTCTCTTGCAGCACCAGCTCCCGCCTTAAGAAGCGCCCGCCAACGAGACAGGGGCCTGCCTGGCTTCTGCTCGTCGGCCTTTGTCGCTCGCAGAGCAAAAGGTCGCCTCCGTCACTGTCGAGGCGCGCGGCGATCGCCGGATGGCCCGCGGCCGCGCTTCGCGCAATGACGAGTTGAACGTCCCCGATCCTATTAAGACACAATTTCCCGATCATGCGCGCGGGTTTGGACACATATGGTCGAATTCTCGCGACGATGGGTCGCTGTGGCTCGGCGGCGCCAGCCGCGCTATGAAGGAATTGAGTCGGCGTTAGAGCGCGTAAAGCGCGCTCTAAGTTTTGGAATCGATCACGTCGGCTGCCTTTGGGCGTACCCGTCCAAATGCAGGGTGATCTGACGCCGCGCGCATCGGGAGGCGGGGATGTATAAGAAAATTCTGGTGGCGGTGGATATCAGCGAGGCCGACGTGACGCAGCCTGCCCTTGAGGCGGCGGTGGCGCTCGCAAAAGTCGAGCCGGACGCGCAGCTTCGGCTCATCAATGTCCAGCCGCTCGTTCCGGTGGCCTTCATCGACTATATCCCGCCGAATTTCGACGAGGAAATGCGCGAGGCGACCGAAAAGGACTTGGCGGTCCTGCGCGGCAAAATCGCCTATCCGGCGGAGCGCGTATCCTCCATCGTGCGCTTTGGCGCGGTGTATCCTGAAGTGCTCGCCGAATCCGAGGAGTGGGGCGCGGACCTTATCGTGGTCGGTTCGCATCGTCCGACGATGGCGACCTATCTGTTGGGCTCCAACGCCAAGACGATCGTGCGCCACGCCAAATGTTCGGTGCTTGTGGTGCGCCAATAAAGCGCGGCGACATGGGGTGCGGCAGGGGCTAGATTCGCTCATGCTCCGATTCGCGCTTCTGGCGGCTGCGCCGTGCCTCCTTCTCGCCGCCGGCGTCGCCTCGGCGAAACCGACCGTCGATGCGCAATTGTCGAAGCGCGGGCGGGCGATCGCGCAGCAAAATTGCGGCCGCTGCCACGCGGTCGGCGCCAAGGGCGAGAGCGCCAATCCCAAGTCGCCGCCGTTTCGGCTTCTCGCGCGCAAATATCCGCTGAGCAATCTCGAAGAGGCGCTCGCCGAGGGCATCGTCGTCGGCCATGAGGGGTTGGAGATGCCGCAATTCCGCCTGAACCCAGCGCAGATCGACGCGCTTCTCGCCTATCTCCGCTCCATCCAGAAGTAGCGTTGCGGGCGGCGCCATTCGCCGGGCGTCCAAGCGAGATCGCGTCGGGCCGAAGGCGCGCGACTGGCGCGGAGCAGAATCGTCCCGCCGGCTTGGCGAATAGCGCAAGGGAGCTTTGGCGACAAAGTCATTTGCCTTCGGCGTCGCCATGCGCGACGTTTATGCGACCCCTTACGATATGCTTGGTCGCCGCACAAAGCTTGTAGGCAATCGATGAAAGACCTGGACAGGAAGGAACACCCGGCGGTGCGTCGAATGCTGGATCTGATCGATCCGATCGGCTACCTGTTCACCGAGGTCTTTCACCTGCTCGGACTGTTCGCCATTGGCGCCGCGACGGTCTGGGCGGCGACGAAGGCGTTTCTTGAAATGGCGACGAAGGGGCACGCGACGATCGAAGATCTGTTGCTGCTCTTCATCTATCTCGAAATCGGCTCGATGGTCGGCATCTATTTCCGCACCAACCACATGCCGGTGCGCTTTCTCCTCTATGTCGGCATCACCGCGCTCACCCGCCATATGATCGGCTATGTGCAGACGGAGTCGGTTCCCGACGTCGGCATATTGATCCTCGCCGGCGCGACGCTCGTTCTCGCGCTGGCCGTCCTGACGATCCGCTACGCCTCGGCGCGATTTCCCTCCAAAACGTCGGACGGAATGGACGGCTGAGCGCGCGGGCGATCCTCCCCGTCAATTCTTGACCTTGGCGAGCGCGTCGCGGCAGTCCGGCGAGACTTCTTCCTTATGCGCCTGAAAACAGGCGAGGATGCGCCCGCCGCCCGGCATCACGCCGCTGCACAGCTTTGCATAGTCCGCCTTGCATTTTTCCTTCACCTCGTCGGGAATCTGGTTTCCGGGCAGGGCCAGCGCCGGCGCGGCGAAGGAGCAGAGGGCGATCAGAAGCAGGCTTAAGGAAAGGCGCATGTCGATTTCCTGGGTTGATCTGGGACGAGGGCGAGATGACGATTGTGACCCGGTCGGCGTGATCGAGGCAAGGGGCGGCGAGCGAGCAGCAGGGCTGGTTAACAACGCGTCATCTCACCGCGTCATGGCCGCGCTTGTCGCGGCCATCCACGCGACGACATGATGCAAATGTGAGAACATGAGCCGAACACACCGTGTTCGCGCGATGCGTCTCGCGATGTCCGGGCGTGGATGCCCGGCACAAGGCCGGGCATGACGGCTGAAAGTGAGCTGAACTTAACCCGAGTTCGAAGGGCTCATACAGAAATTCTAGCGCAACTTTGCGCCCCTGCCGCCTCTAGTTTATGACCATGGTCAGTAACATTAGAGGAAAAAATGTCCGCAATCCCGGATTTCACGAAGATTCCCTTCGCGCCCGTCGCGCCCGAGCAGGAGGCGGAAGCCCGCCGCTGGCTGACGCCGGAAGGAATTGAAGTGAAGAACGCCTACGGGCCGGCGGATATCGAGGGCCTCGCCTTCGTCGACGGCTTTCCCGGCGTCGCGCCTTACGTGCGCGGACCCTATCCGACGATGTATGTCGCCCAGCCCTGGACGATCCGCCAATATGCCGGCTTCTCCACCGCCGAGGAGTCGAACGCCTTCTACCGGCGCAATCTCGCCGCCGGCCAGAAGGGCCTCTCGGTCGCTTTCGATCTCGCCACCCATCGCGGCTATGATTCCGATCATCCGCGGGTGATGGGCGACGTCGGCATGGCGGGCGTCGCGATCGACTCGATCTATGACATGCGCACGCTCTTCGACGGCATTCCTCTCGATCAGATGTCCGTGTCGATGACGATGAACGGCGCGGTGCTGCCCGTGCTCGCGCTCTTCATCGTCGCGGCGGAAGAGCAGGGCGTGGCGGCGGAAAAGCTCACCGGCACGATCCAGAACGACATCTTAAAAGAATTCATGGTGCGTAACACCTATATCTATCCGCCCGAGCCGTCGATGCGCATCGTGTCGGATATTTTCGCCTATGCCTCCAAACATATGCCGAAGTTCAATTCGATTTCGATTTCCGGCTATCATATGCAGGAGGCGGGCGCCTCGGCCGATCTCGAATTGGGCTATACGCTCGCCGACGGTGTCGAATATGTGCGCGCCGGCGTCGCCGCCGGCCTCGACATCGACGCATTCGCGCCGCGGCTTTCCTTCTTCTTCGCCATCGGCATGAATTTCTTCATGGAGGTCGCCAAGCTGCGCGCCGCGCGCCTGCTCTGGGCGCGGCTTATGAAGGATCTCGGCGCGAAATCGGAAAAGAGCCTGACCCTGCGCACCCATTGTCAAACTTCCGGCTGGTCGCTCACCGCGCAGGATGTTTACGTCAACGCCATCCGCACCTGCGTCGAGGCGATGGCGGCGACGCAAGGCCATACGCAGTCGCTGCACACCAATGCGCTCGACGAGGCGCTTGCGCTGCCGACCGATTTCTCGGCGCGCATCGCCCGCAACACCCAGATCGTGTTGCAGCAAGAGAGCGGCACGACGCGCATCATCGATCCCTGGGGCGGCTCCTATTATGTCGAGCGCCTGACCGCGGAACTCGCCAAAAAGGCTTGGGCGCATATCGAGGAGATCGAGACGCTCGGCGGCATGGCCAAGGCGATCGCCGCTGGCGTGCCCAAGCAGCGCATCGAAGAGGCTGCCGCGAAGACCCAGGCGCGCATCGACGCCGGAACGCAAATCGTCGTCGGCGTGAATAAATATCAGCCGGTGAATGACGCCAAGCCCAATGTGCTCAAGGTCGACAACGCCGCCGTGCGCGCCGCGCAACTCGACAAGCTCTCGCGTCTGCGCGCCGAGCGCGACGAAGCGAAGGCGCAAGCAGCGCTGAACGCTCTCACCGAAGGCGCCACGTCGGGCGCAAATCTCCTCGACCTTGCGGTCAAGGCGGCGCGGGCGAAAGCGAGCGTCGGCGAAATCTCCTTTGCGCTCGAAAAAGTGTTCTCGCGCCATCAGCCGAAGGCCAATGTCATCTCGGGCGTCTATGCGAAGGAAGCCGGCAAGGAGAGCGTTCAGGTCGGCCGCGTGATCGGCATGACGCGCGACTTCAAGGATAACACCGGCCGCCAGCCGCGGATTCTCGTCGCCAAAATGGGCCAGGACGGCCACGACCGCGGCCAGAAGGTGATCGCCTCCGCCTTCGCCGACATGGGCTTCGACGTCGTCATCGGCGATTTGTTCGCGACGCCGGACGAAGTGGCGCAGAAGGCGAAGGAAGCCGACGTTCATATCGTCGGCGTTTCGACGATGACCGCCGGCCATCTGACTCTGACGCCGGAACTGCGCGACGCCTTGAAGCGCGCAGGCCGCGGCGACATCATGATGGTCGTCGGCGGCGTCATTCCGCCTGACGATTTCCAGGCCCTGTATGATTCCGGCGCGGCGGCGATCTTTCCGCCCGGCACCAATATTCCGGTGGCGGCGGAACAGTTGCTGCACGAATTGAACATCCGCCTCGGCTTCGCGCAGCGCGAAGTGGCGAAGGCGGGGTAGGCGGCGGCTATTCACGTGAACCCCATGCCGGACGATCCGACGCATATCGATCATTGGCTGAGGATCGACTCTCGCCTCACGACGTCCGGCCAGCCAAGCGAAAGCGAGCTTGCGGAAATCGCCGCGCTCGGCGTGCGCTATGTGATCAATCTCGGTCTCTCCAGCCATGAAAAGGCGTTGCCGAACGAAGCCGCGACGGTCGGCGCGCTTGGCATGACCTATCTCCATATTCCGATCGACTTTCAGCATCCGACCGAGGCCGATTATCAAGCGTTTCGCGCCGCGATGACGGAAACTGGAGACGCTGCGACTCATATCCATTGCATCTCGAATTATCGCGTGTCGGCGCTGCTCTACCGCTATCGCCGCGACGCGCTCGGCGTCGATGACGCGATGGCGCGCGCTGATCTTGAACGTATTTGGACACCGAACGATGTCTGGACCGCGCTGATCGAAGCGCCTCGATGACGCCAATTGAAAATGCGCTACTTAGGTGCGAGCAAGGAGTCTGACGATGGACGAAGATTCTTTCAACATGGCCGTGCGCAAATTTCTCAAGGAGGTGGGCGTCACCTCGCAGCGCGAGATCGAGCGCATCGTTCGTGAGCATAAGGTCGAGGGCGGCCGCTTGAAGCTGCGCATGGCGCTGACCGCGGAAGGCACGCCGCTCAACCACATCGTCGAAAGCGAAATCGACCTTCGCTAGCCCAATCAGGATGGTCTCGCGGTTGCGCGCCAAGCTTCTCGGCGAATTTCCTCGCGGGCGTCACAGGATTGACGAGCGAGAGGGGCGCCAACCCACAACCTCCAGCGCGACAGTAGAGCGCTGAAGGGCCACTCTTCCAACACAATCCAAAAATTACAATGGCGCGCTCCACGAGGGGACGACCTGCCGATAGGAACGATTGAACCGCCATGCCGAGTCGACACATGCGCCGTTTGCGTTCCCTTGTCGCGGTAGCGCTTGCTTGCCTTTATATGCTCATGACCGCGGGCGTTTCCGTCAGCGGGGCGAATGCACCGGCGCGAAGCCCCTGTCACGGCTATGGCGCGGCCGTCGCAGGATTAGGCAGTCTTGCCGATATCGCCGCCGATAATCGCTCCGACAAGGATGCAACGACAAGCGACGACAGCGGCGCTGTAGGTCATTTTGATTCTGGTTGCCAGTTTTGCTCGGCGATCGTAGGCGGCGCGCATACGATCGCACCGCAGCAGATTGCCGTCGAAATCCCGTTCCAAGCCCGTTCATCCAATTTGTTCGGTCTGTTTCCATCGCGCCTACCGCGACCTCCGCAATCTCTTATCGCGTCTTGAGAGCTCGCATGGCCCGACGAACAGTCGGGTGATGCGTAATGCCGCCTCGCGATGAGGGTTGATCATGTTTACCGATTTGTTCACGCGCGCCGCCATTTCTGGGCGGTTGCGAGCGGCCGGAATAGCGCCATGGGTCGCGCTTGCGTTGCTGGGCGCCTGCGCGCCGCGACTTTCGCCTGGCGTCGGGCCTGACGCGGTCGACCCTGCTGCCGCAGCGCCGAGAGTGAAGGCGCGTTCGTTTCCGCAGTCCTATGTCACGCGGCGACCGGTCGAACCTTCTACGCGTTGGTTCGATACGGCGCCGACAATTCCCCACGGCGCAGGACAAGGTCGATGATGCAGGCGCTTTCGCCGGCGCATCTGCGCCTCGCGGCGGCCGTCGGGTTGAGCGTGCTGGCGTCGTCATGCGCGACCTTTTCGCCCGATGGCGGCGCGACCGTCGCCGCGCAAGCGGCTCGCCACGAGTTTGGGATGGATGCTGTCGCGCTGAGAAAGGATGAAGACTTCGGTTGGGCGAGGTCTCGCACCGAACAGTTGCGCAAGCATCCCTTGACGATCGACGCCGCCGTCGAGATCGCGCTGCTCAATAATCGAGGACTGCAGTCCGCCTATAATCGTCTTGGCGTCGCCGAAGCGATCATGGCGCGGGAGAAATTACCGCCCAATCCGACGTTTGCCTTTTCGCGTCTTGCCGGCCCTTTGGGCTCGGAAGTCGAAGGCGCGATCGTTGCGAATATTTTGGCGCTCGCCACCTTGCCTGTGCGCGCCGAAATCGCTGACGATAGGTTCCGCGCGGCGCAATTCGAGGCTGCCGGCGAAACGCTGCGCCTCGGCTATGAGGCGCGCCGGGCTTATATCCGCGCGGTCGGCGCGCGCGAGATCGCCGGCTCGATGAGCGAGATCAACCAATCGACCCAAGCCGTCGCCGCGCTCGCACGGCGGTTAGGCGAGACTGGCGCGGCGAGCCGCCTCGATCAAGCCAGAGATCAGCTCTCCTCGGCGGAAGCAGCGACCCAACTGGCGAGCGCGCGGTTGCAGGCCAGCAACGAACGCGAGCGCTTGACCAGAGTTCTTGGACTCTGGGGCGCCGACGTCGACTTCGTCTTGCCCAACGCGCTTTCCTCGCCGCCATCACGGCCACGCAGCCTGCCGCGTCTGGAACAGGAAACCGTTAGTCGCCGTATTGAGCTGAGAATCGCGGAAGCGGAATTGGGCGCTCTTGCCAAGACGCTCGGCCTCGTCGAGGCGACCCGTTTCGTCAATCTCTTTGAGTTGTCGGGCGGACGTAAGGTCAAGACCGAGAGTCTGCTTAATCCTGAAAGCGGTTTGACGGAAAATACGCGTTTCCGATTCTTCGGCGGCGCTGCGGCGATCGAAATACCGATCTTCGACTTCGGCGAAACGCGGGTTAGGGAAGCTGAGCAAAGCTGGCTTGCCGCTGTCAATAGATTGACCCAGAAGGCCGTGGACGTCCGCTCGCAGGCGCGCCAGGCGTATCGGACTTACCGCTATGCCCACGACATCGCGCGATTCCGTAAAGGCGAGATTCTGGCGCTGCAGACCATCGTCTCTGACGAGATGCTACGCCGCTACAATGGCATGTTGGTCGACGCCTTCTCTCTGCTGGAGAACTCGCGCAAACGCGTATTGCTGCAGGCCGCCGCGATCGAAGCAAAGCGCGATTTTTGGCTCGCCGAGACGGACCTGCGGGCGGCAATTTCCGGACCCGGCGAGGCGATCGGCGGCATGGCGGGAGAGCGCGCAGCCGAACTGGGAGTCGAACGGCCATGATCACGCATCATCGATCGGGACAGACGCTCATATCGCGACGCAATTTTCTAACGTCGTCGCTCGCCGCAGCAAGCGTCAGCCTCATCAGCGGACGCGTCCAGGCCGCGTCGGTTCCTGAAGCGGTTCGCATGACGACCGCGACGACCCAACCGCCGCAGCATCCGACTAGCGGACCGCACTATCGACCGGTCGTCACGCTCAACGGATGGTCCCTGCCGTTTCGGACAAATGGCGACTGGAAGGAGTTTCACCTTGTCGCCGAGCCCGTCGAACGCGAAGTAGCGCCTGGGATGAAGGCCCGGCTCTGGGGGTATAACGGCCAATCGCCCGGTCCGACGATCGAAGCGGTCGAAGGCGACAAGGTGCGTATTTTTGTTACAAACAGTTTGCCGGAACACACCTCGGTGCATTGGCATGGCGTTTTGCTGCCTGCGGGCATGGATGGCGTGGGCGGCGTCACCCAGCCTCATATCCCGCCAGGCCGGACATTCGTTTATGAATTCCAGCTCAAGGAAAGCGGGACATTCATGTACCATCCGCATTCCGACGAAATGGTTCAGATGGCGATGGGCATGATGGGAATGTTCATCTCACATCCTCGCGACCAGCATGAACGCCATGCCGATCGCGACTACGCATTCGTCATGAGCGCCTATCGCTTCGATCCCGGAACATACCTTCCCAAGATATCGGAGATGACTGACTTCAACATCTGGGCCTGGAACAGCAGGGTATTTCCCGGCATCGATCCGATCGTGGCGCGTATCGGCGACCGGGTCCGCATTCGCATGGCCAATCTGACGATGACCAATCATCCGATTCACCTTCACGGCCATCATTTCTCGGTGACAGGCACGGACGCCGGCTGGATTCCGGAGACGGCTCGCTGGCCGGAGTCGACGACGGACGTTGCGGTCGGCGTCACGCGGACGATCGAATTTGACGCCGCCTATCCCGGCGATTGGCCGATCCACTGCCATAAGTCGCATCACACGATGAACCCCATGGGACATGACGTCCGGAATTTTATCGGCGCCAAGACCGATCCGCGCCTGGCGAAGGCGATCCGCAAATTGGCGCCGGGCTATATGCCGATGGGCGCAACCGGCATGGCCGACATGAGCGCGATGAACATGCCGCTTCCCCCCAACACACTGCCGATGATGACGGGCGAGGGCGCTTTCGGGCCCGCCGAGATGGGGGGCATGTTCAGCCTCGTTAAAATCCGCGAACAACTCGCGGAAAACGATTATCGCGACCCGGGCTCTTATGATTATCCGCCCGGCACGGTCGCGCATGATATTGAAGCGGAGCCGGTCAAAAGCCCAGAGTCGAGAGATTCGACGCCGCTCGCGCCAAGCGGCGGAGGCAACGAACATCATCACCATTGACTGGCGAGGATTTCGCGGCGCCCCGAGTCGGGCGCGTAAGCCGTAAGCGCGATCGGCGATAATGCGGCAAATATTTGATTGAATGGCGAGAGAGCGGGGCTCGAACCCGCGAGCTCCGGCGTGACAGGCCGTATATTTCTGAGTGAATTAAAGTCGCTCGATCTCGGAACAGGCAAGAAAAAAGCCTATGTGCTCCAGTAAGCTGCAATGGCGAATTCGGAGCGTAACCATAGCCTCGGCAATGCCCAACAAGAAGGGATGTTCCGGTGCAGCGGTCGTCGATCTTCCGTGCAAGCTACGCGGGTGGAGCGGCGTGATGAAAGAGTCCGCTGCCGAACCCAGTGGCAGCCAAGCTTTCGACGCGAAGCGAAAGCTATGGATGCTCCCAATACCAGGGCAGGCGTCGAGGCGACGAATTCGCTGCGGCGCGACAATCAATGCGAGAATTCTCTCGTCCTGATCGGCGCGCCATAATCCGGCGTCGGTCAATCGCGCCCCTCGGACGGCGCGTATGTTCGTTTATCCCGGAGATCGGAAACGCAGGCATTCGGAGCCGCGTTTTTTCATGCGCGATCTGGGCGCGCTTTCTCTTGTTTAGGCTCTTGACGATTGCTCAACCGGCGATGGCGTCCATGCCATCGCGACCGAAATAACATCGGCTACATAAAACCGGAGAAGTAAATCGCCGCCTACGATAGCGCGTTCGTGCGCGAAGCGGAATGCGCGTTGTTCAGATTGGCGTGCGTCTCCGATGTCGCCGCAGGAAACCACAGCTTGAAAGTCGCGCCGCCTCCAGGCGTTTCCTCGACCCATATGCGGCCGCCGTGCGCGTCAATTAGCTCCTTGGCAATGGCCAATCCCAGGCCCGTGCCTGGAATAGAATCATTCTTGCGCCAGAAAGGTTCGAAGATCAGATCGCGGTCCGTCTCTTCCACGCCGCCACCGTGATCGATTACTTCGATGGTTGCGTTCTCGGCGACGCGAACGTGAACCATGCCGCCCTCCGGCTCGGCGCGAAGAGCGTTGTCGATAACGTTCGAGATGACGGACTCAAGCGCCGGCCGATTGCCCTGTATAAGAACAGGCGCGCTGGGCGCGTCGAGAACGATCTGGCGCCGCGCCTTCAGCGCCAGAAGCGCTGCGTCCGCAATGATCGTTCTCGTCAACGCGACGAGGTCGATCGTGTGATCAAGCTTTGTCGATTGTTGATCGAGCCGCGCGGAAGCTAGCAGCTGCTCGACGATGTTGCGTATTCGCCGATGATCGCGTTTTAGATCATTCTTAAAGGTCGGCTCCTCAGGCGCATCAAGCCGCACGCCGAGCACATTAATGGGCGTGCGGAGTTCATGCGCGGCATTTGCCGTAAAACGCCGTTGCCGGGCGACGCCGGCGTCGAGCCGCGCCAAAGCGTCGTTGACCGCGTCGACAAGAGGTCCCACTTCGCTCGAAACGTCGTTTGCGTCGAGCCGCTGATGCAGACAGTTCATGTCGATGTGAGACGCCTGTTCCGCCACGCGTTTGAGCGGCCTCAGTCCCCATCGCACGGCGAACCACGCGGCCCCCGCCGACATCACGATCGCCATGATCAAATAGGCGGTCAACCAGCGCGTTTCCTCAATGGCGGCGTCGACAATGTCGCCCCAACGAAATTTCTGTCCGTAGACGGCGATGTGAAGGCGCCCGAAGGGAGTCCATTCTGGTTCCATAAGGCCCGCACGAATAGCGCTTGGATCGCCAGGGAGAACGAAATGCACATGGGTCGGGCTGATCTCGATGAGAGGCCTCAGCATCGCGATGAGCTCTGGCGAGGAGCCGGCGATTGGCTCACGGCTCAGCCTATGGAACGCCGCGAACTTCATAGCAGGCGCGCGCTTGAGATCTTCTAGCAGGTCTGGCGTCGGCCTGATCTCCAGCATTTTATCTTCATTCATCGCCAACGAGGCGATGACCTGCTTTTTTGCGCGAATCGCTGACACCTCATCGAGCGATGTTGCGAAAATTTCTACTCCCATAAGGCCGATGCCGATCGTTACCACCCAAGCGATCGGAAAGGCGATAATTTGTGCAAGGAATAGACAGCCGACAATGCGCAATACGAGCGAGTGCCGTCTCAATCAAGCAACTCCGTCGCCATATAACCGACGCCGCGAACAGTGTGAATGGCGACGCCGGCGTCCAATGCAATGAACCGTCGCCGCAAACGCGACACGGCCATGTCGAGCGTATTGTCCTGAACGTCGTCGTGCGGCGAAAACGCCTCGTCGAGAAGCGTCTCGCGCGAGACCACGCGATTGACTCGTCGCAAAAGAGATTCGAGCAAGACCAGTTCACGCCGATGCAAAACGACCGGCTTGCCCGCAATTCGGACATCGCGCGTCGCCAGATCAAAAGTTAGCGCGCCGACCGCAATCGGCTTCAGCGCGCCGCTTCCCGGACGCCGAACGCAGGCGCGTATTCTTGCAACCAACTCCTCTCCCTGAAATGGCTTCGTCACATAGTCGTCTGCTCCCAGATCAAAGCTCGACACTTTATCTCCCGTGTCGTCCATCGCGGTCAGCATCATGACGCGAATGCCGGGCCGCAGCTCCCGCGCCAGCGACATCAGCGAAAGACCGTCGCCATCAGGCAGACGACGATCGAGAAGCAAGAGGTCATAATTTGATCTCGTTACTGCATCTCGCGCTGCGCCTAGGCAGTGGGCTTGATCCACGTCGAATCCGGCCTGAGAGATCAACGACGCTGTTAGACGCGCTGCATCTAGCTCGTCTTCAATAAGTAATACGCGCATGTGGCCGCCGCTCCCGTTCTGTGTTGCTGATTATCGATTTCAGTCGCCGAATGCGCAAGACCGGTGCGAGTAAGGGGCGGATTGTTGCCTGAAAGACACAGTGTCTTGGATTTCATACCAAATCTATCCACGTCAGATTCCTGTCAGGCGCCTCAGGCGCGCTTTGGCTATGTTTTCTCGACTAGGCAAAGACAGCGATGATGCGGCAAATCGGAACCCATGCGACGAAAGCGAATCAGGGCGCGAGGAAGCGCCTCGGACGCGTTCGCGCGGTTCTGTTCGGCTTTGTCGCATTTGTTATGGCGCTTCAGGGTCTTGCCCTGGCCTCGCCCGCGGCGCGAAGCGCTGCTCAAGAGGGAGTTGTCGCGGCGGTCGCCGTAGATTGCGCGCAAGAAGACTCGCGCTCGCCGGCGGGCGACGGTCGGTCGCATAAGTGCTCTCCGGCTGGGCTGTGTTGCCTGGCGAGTTGCGACGGACGCCCGTCGCTTGGTCTCGCGGGAACCGCATCTAACCTAGCGTTCTGGAGCCGATTGGCGGCTGACGCAGTTAAGCCGCGCGCTCCCGCGCCTAGCCGCCTCACGCTTACCGGCTGGGCGAGCGCCTGGTCCTCGCGGGCGCCTCCGTCGGCCTGATTCGCGGATCGCACGCCCCTAGGTTCAACCTGCTCTTCCTCGTCCGCTCGAGCGCCGTGACAGTCGCTCCGGAGGTTAACATGAACTCGTCTACTTTTCTGCGCGGCGTTTCCGCCGGCGCTCTGTTGCTCGCTTTCGCCTCGGAATGCGCCCGCGCTCAGCAAGCGTTGCCCACGATCAGCATCGGCGGGCGGCAGCGCGCGCCAGCGACGCGCATAGCGGGACCGCCGACGGGACAGCCGGTCGCATCCAATTCGGGATCGCCAACGGGAGAGCCCGCCACATCCGATTCGGGACCGTCGTCAAATTTTCCTAGCGAGCCGAAGACGCCGGCCGAAGGCTATGTGGTGAATGACGCCACCACCGGCACCAAGACCGACATTCCAATCAAGGAAACTCCGGTGTCGGTGAACGTCGTCCCCAAGCAAGTGATGATCGACCAAAACAATACAACGGTCCAGGAAGCGCTAGAGAATGTGCCTGGCGTGCGGTCCAACAACAACGAGGTGGAAGGTTACAACTTCAAGATTCGCGGCTTTCAAAGCCTCAACATCTATCGCAACAATCTGTCGTTCGGCAATGTCACCCCCGGCATCCTCGACACCGCTAATCTGGAGCGCATTGAGGTGCTTAAGGGGCCAGCGTCGATACTTTACGGACGGGCCGAGCCCGGCGGATTGATCAATCTGGTGACCAAGCAGCCGCTCGATCGCGCCCGCTACGTTGTCGATCAACAGTTCGGATCGTTCAGCTGGTATCGCACGCAGTGGGATTTCACCTCTCCCGTCGCTGAAGTTCCAGGGCTCGCCTACCGTCTCTCAGGCGCCTATCAGAACAATGGCTCATTTCGCGGATATTCAGGGGGCGGAGAGCGCGTGCTCGTCGCGCCGGTGGTAAGCTACCGTCCGAGCGCTTGGACAGAACTCACCCTCGAAGGACAATATTCAGGTCAGAAGGCGCAAAGCGACGTCGGTATCCCGACAATCGGACCGAGGTCCGCGCCGGTCCCGTTGAGCCGCTCGTTCCAGGAGGCCAATGATCCGCGCGACCGCATTGAGAGCTATCTGGTCAACTATAAATTCCGTCAGAATCTCAATGAGGATTGGAAGGTCACCAACCGCTTTCTTTATGCCGTCGCTCCCATTTTCGATAAGCCAAACATTACGCCGCTCTGCGTCACGCCAATGTGCGTCGATACGGATGGCCGCACGCTGCAACGCATCGGCCAATATCAGTTCGCCTCCGCCCGAACATTCTCCACGAATATTGACCTAGAAGGAAAATTTGAGGCGCTCGGCGGCAAACACACATTTCTGATGGGACTCGATTATTTGAACACCTATTACGACTATTACTTCGCCAATGGTGCCGCTCTGTATCCGATAGACATTTTTTATCCGATCTATGGGACGGTTCCCTCCTTTGCTTATTTCGATTCACAAATTGGATCGGGAGGCAAATTTCACTCGTCTGTTCTCGCCAGACAAAAAGGGCTTTACATCCAGGATTACGTAACGTGGTTTGACCGCCTGCATTTGCTCGTCGGCGTCCGTTACGACGTAGCGGACCAAACGATAGGAACTTCTTCGAGCTTTGAGAATGGCGGCGGCGTTTACGATGCGAGCAAGGACTTGGCGATAGCCAGTCGACTTAGGTCGCCGACAGCCATCGATACGGCTTGGAGTCCGCGCGCCGGCGTCGTCTATGATATCCTTCCCGAGGTTAGCGTTTACGGCAGCTACTCTAGATCTTTTGGTCAGAACAACGGCTTTACTGCCGACAGACAACCGTTGGGGCCGCAGCGCGGCCTGCAATGGGAAGTCGGCTTGAAAGCCGAGCCTCTGCCGGGTCTGAGCGCCACGCTCGCCTTCTTCCAAATCACCAAATCCGGGGTTCCGACACGGGATTTCGCGTCATTGGACCCGATCGCGCAGAAACTTGCCGGATTGCAGCGAAGCCGCGGAATCGAGGTCGACGTAATCGGCCGCGTTACCGATCGCATGACCATCGTGGGCAACTACGCGCTCATCGACGCGAAGGTTATCGCCGACAATCCGGTGAATCGTTTAAACCCTTTTGGCTTTTTCGATGCCACGATCTTCGGAGAAGGCGGCGGCCTTCTCGGCAACCACCTCGACAATGTTCCGCGTCATTCGGGCAAAATCTTTCTGACCTACGCTTTTGGCGACAACGGCCTCGGATTACGTGTCGGCGGCGGCGTAACGGCCTCGACGCGTGCATGGGGCGATATCCAAAACACTTTCCTTTTGCCCGGCTGGGCGCGTCTCGACGCCTTCGCGAGCTACGCGACGCTGGTCGAAGGCTATAAGGTGACGGCGCAGCTCAATCTCAAGAACATCAATAACGCCCAGTACTTCACCGGCGTGGACGATTTCTTCAACTACAATGTTCCACCGCTGAATGCGATTCCCGCAAATCCGTTTACCGCGACAGGACAGATCCGAGTGGAGTTCTAGCGATGTCGCGCGCGCTTTTCGTCTGGTTGCATCGCTGGGCGGGGCTAGCGATGGCGGGCTTTCTCATCCTTGTCGGGTTGACCGGGAGCCTGCTCGCCTTCTGGGGCGAGTTGAACCACTGGCTTACGCCGGAACTCTATCCCGGCCCGCGCGCCGGGATAGAGCTCGGCGCGGCGACGCTGGCGCGCCGTGCAGAGTCCCTCGTTCCGCAGGCGCGCGCGACGACCGTCTATCTCGGCCATCCCGGCTCTGTCTCGATCGGAATGGAGGCGCATGACGGCGCGGCGCCTCTCGATTTCGAGTTCATCCATCTCGATCCGATCGACGGCCATGAACTCGGCCGCGTCACCTGGCATGGATTGCCTAGACGCAAGAACGACATCATGCCCTTCGTCTACGGCCTTCACATGTATCTCGCGATGGGCGGGATCGGCGACTGGATTTTGGGCTTCGTCGCGCTCACTTGGACGCTCGATTGTTTCGTCGGCTTCTATCTGACGCTGCCGGCGGGCGGCGAGCGCTCGCGTAGAGGCTTCTTCGCGCGCTGGAGGCCGTCGTGGCTCATCAAGCTCAAGAGCTCCTTCTATCGCGTCAACTTCGATCTGCATCGCGCGAGTGGCCTGTGGCTGTGGGCGATGCTGCTCGTCTACGCCTGGTCGAGCGTGTTTTTCACGCTGCCGAATTTCTATACGCGGGCGACGCAGCTTGTTCTCGATTTCGAGACGCCGGTCTGGGCGCAGGCGGGAACGCCGCGGAGTGATGCGCGCGCGCCGATGGAATGGGAAGCGGCGCAGGCGACGGGCGAACGGCTGATGGCCGAAGAGGCGCGCCGGCATGGCTTTGCGATCGAACGGCCGCTGGCGCTCTATCATCTGCGCGACAAGGGACTTTACGAATATCGGGTGCGCTCGTCGCGCGACATCGGCGACAAGGCGGGGTCGACCTCGATCCTCTTCGACTCGCGCTCGGGCGAACTGAAGACCCTTAGCCTGCCGACAGGCCAGCGCAGCGGAACGACGCTGACCACCTGGCTTGTCGAACTGCACATGGCCAATCTCTTCGGCCTTCCCTACCGCATGTTCGTCTGCGTTCTCGGGCTCGTGATCGTGATGCTCTCGGGGACGGGCGTTTACATCTGGTGGAAGAAGCGTTCGGCGCGTTTGGCGCATGTGCGGCGCAGGGTTGCGCGGCCGGCGCCGGCGGCGTGAAGGCTTCACGATTTTGCTGCGAATATGTTGTCTATTGCGATGGAGCGACAAATGGATTTCGATTGCGCAAAGAGGGGAAGTCTTGTCCAAAATCTGCGCCGCGCGCTGCCGCTGTCGGCGCATCCAAGGCCGGCGCTCCTCGCCTTTCTGCGGGCGCGCGGCCTCATTGGACGCGCCGCGCCGCGGCTTATCGTGCTCGACATATTCGACGCCGGCGAGGACCGCGGGCTGATGTGCCGCTTCGCCATCGCCGAGGATAGCGAAGCTTCAAGCTTCATCGCGCCGCTGGCGCAAGTCGCGCTCGCGCGCAGACATCCCGCCGCCCGTTTGCGCGTCGGGCGGCAACGACAACCGCCGTCTGGCGCGGCATGAGGGCGACGCGCGTCGTTTTGCTGTGCCTATGCCTCGGCGCCGCGCCGGCGTTCGCCGAGGAAGCGCGCGAAGACAAGCGCGAAGAGAGCGT